>JAEUKK010000159.1 GCA_016792625.1 Deltaproteobacteria bacterium
GGTGGCGGCGGCCTCGGCGGCGGCGCGGGCCTCGGCGGCGCCGAGCGAGAGCCGCGCGGCCTCGGCGACAGCGCCCCGATGCCACCAGCCCAGCAGGGCGCGCCAGGGCCGGGCCCACCAGGGGGCGCCCGGCGCGCGGACCAGCGCGGGCAGCTGGGCGGCCCGCTCCCCGGCCTGGGCCGCGGCGAGCCCCGCGGCGGCAGAGGCCGCGGCGGCAGCGGCAGAGGCCCGGGAGGCCCTCCCCTCCGCCTCGGCCCGGGCCCCCAACGCCGCGAGGAGGGCGGCCTGGCGCTCGTCGCGGGCCGACCGGCGCTGGCGCTCGAGCTCCTCGGCAGCCTGGGCCTCGACGCGCGCGGCGGAGAGCGCGGCGGCCAGGGCCCGCTCCTCGGCCCGCAGCGGGGGTGCCGGGTCGGGGAAGCGGTCTGAGAAGCGCTCGACGGCGCCATCTTCGCCGATGGCCTCAAAATCGGGCGCGGCGGCCCAGGTGATCTCGACGGTGGTGCCCGTGTGCTCTTGCGCGCCGACGCCGAGGATGGGCGCGCCGAGCATGGCGTTGAGCAGCGTGCTTTTGCCCGACTTGCGCTCGCCGACCACCGCGAGGTGCACCTTGGGCTGCCGCAGGCGGGCCCGGGCGGCGGCGGCCGAGGCCCGCAGCTCGGCCGAGGCGGCCGGGTCGAGCGCGTCGCCCGCCTGGTCGAGGAGGGCGTCCACCGCGTCAACCGCGTCGACCACCGCCGCGCGCAGGGCGTGCAGGGCCTCATCATCAGCGGGGGGTGGCGCGGGCGGGGTGGGCATGGGGCTCCGGTTGCGCCCCCACATGGCCCGGCGGAGGCCCAGTGTGCGAGCCGCGTCGGGCGCGCCCCGGCGCTGCGCGCCGGGTCGGCCCCCCGCCCGGGTCGCGGGCTGGCTCCGCCGCGGCCCAGGTCCGCGGCGGGCCCGCTCCGCCGCTGCGCGGCCGGCCTGCGGCCGCCGGGCGGGGCGCCTCGCGCATCTCCTTGCGGGCGAGGGCGGGGCTACCGCTCGCGGGGTGCGCGGCCGAACCCACAACCAATGGCGCCGTTGGCTGGTGATCGGTGCCGAGCGGCCGAAGCGCCTACCCCCAGGGTTGGGGCGGCCATCTCGCCTGGAACGTCCCAACATCGACCATGTAGTGCACCCGACCCCGCCACCCCCTGCTGTCGTTCTACTCTCCTGTCAAGGGCAAAGTAATCGTATGAAATGTGCTCAGGGTCGTTGTTTTCGATATGTCATTACCATGTCAAGACGCCAACTACGATGACGGGCGACCCGCTCCGTGCGCTAAGCTCTGCCTCGACCGGCGCGCCGCTCCCTGGCGCGCCGCTCCCTGGCGCGCCGCTCCCTGGCGCGCCGCTCCCTATGAGAGG
This sequence comes from Deltaproteobacteria bacterium, assembly GCA_016792625.1. Lineage (GTDB taxonomy): Bacteria > Myxococcota_A > UBA796 > UBA796 > UBA2385 > JAEUKK01. Next base: position 1,386 of record JAEUKK010000159.1, read on the forward strand.
CACCATGTACCCACTGTTGTTGGCGATCGGGCTCGCGACGCCCGACGCGAGCGCCGCCTATGTCTGCGGCCTGACCTCGACCCAGATCAGCACCGCCCTGACCTACTACAGCAGCTCGATCCCGCTGGCGATGGCGCTCGATACGCTTGAAGCGCCGTTCGAGTGTGCAAACTTCGGCGGCCTGTGCTCAGAGGTGGGGCAAGATCGCGCCGAAGAGTTCGTCTGTGACCGCTGGTACGACGCGGTGGCGCAGAAGAGCGCGGCGGTCATTCAAGCGAATGGTGACGCTGATTTGGTCGCGATGGCAGAAGCGTGGGAAGACGAGCGATGGCCGAACGGCGTGCCCGACTCGAGCCCGTTCTGGGGCACCCTGCTATCGCCAATCACGCCCCCACCTTCGTCCTGCGAGAACGTGGTGACACGCTACAACTCAGCTGAGACGATTCGCGTTCGCGGCAAGTCTTTCTGGGTCTCGACGATCGCCTACAACGCGCTCGGCGCGAGCACGAAGCGGTACGCCAAAAACAGCGGTGGCAGTTGGTCCAGAGGTGGGAGCGTGGTTGTGTCGGGCACCGTGAGCAAATCCGGCTGTTCCGAATCGCTGTACGACTCCGATACCGACGGTTGGGTCGCAGACTCTGTCATGGGGGTGTTCTTCTTCCCCTACAAGTACGTGGACGGGTCGCACTCCGCACCAGGCTCGGGCATCTCGACCTTCGCCACCTGCAACACCGCGCCGTGGGTTGGCACCTGTCTGTGATCGTGAGAAAGCACATCTGCCACTCCATCGCAGCCGCCAGCCTCCTGGTTGGCGGCTGCCGTGGCCCTGTTGACAGGCAGAAGGCGAAGGCTGGAGACTCAGCTGACGACGGCGGAGCGACTGAAGACTCGGGGGCAATTGGGTTGAACCAAGTCGCCGTCGGCGCCCACCTTCCGGAAGAGGGCTTGATTCACTTCAGCGTGGGATACGGCATGAGTGGGCCTGAGGGCTGGGACGACCGGCTCACCTTCGTCGGTGAAGATTTCTTCGCTTTTGGCCGACCCGAAGGGTTCGGTGTACTCGATTGGTCGGGGCAGGACTTCTGCCTTGCTGTTGACACCGGTTTCCCGCCAATGACCGTAGACCTCGGGCCGCAGTTCGACTTTTCGGTGGGTGAGCGCGCGTTCGACGCGCGCCGCGTTGCCTGGCAAGAGGGCGAGGTTGAATACTACTGGTCCCGAGACGCTCACCGCCGATACCGAGTAGGAGAGGGCTTGGCCGCAATGGGGTTCAGTGGCCCGACAGTACCCGACCCGGTAGCCCTGGTGAGCCGCTGGGACTGGGAGGCCAAGAGGCAGGAACTGGTACGGGACCGACGACTCCGTCTCGACTGGACCAGCAGTGACGACCCCGACTCTTATATCTATCTTACGATAGTTTACTCCACCGGAGACAGCACTGATCCGGAGGACGTTGCCTATCACCACATTGGATGTTCCTTCGCCGATGATGGTATGGCAGAGGTTATACAGATTCCCGGGATAGACAGCACCTATCAGTTCGTAGACATGGTTGACATCGGCAGGGCCCGAGTCAACGACGTAGACCACCCAGACCTCGGCATCGTCAGGTTTCAAACATCGACAACGATGTGGCTAACCAATGATAACGGAACACCAATAGGGGTCGGGCCATCGCAACCCAGTGTCCGGCCGCCCGGCGCGGGAGCCACCCGCACACCCAGCTTCGAGTAAATCGATGGCGATACTCCTCCGATTGTGGCTGCTCAGCTGCATGTTCCCAAGCACTGGCTGCCGCGTCGGCTCGTCGACGGGCAAAACAGCGTTCGCCGACACTGGCGATGCTAACCCCGACACACGCCCCATCGACTGGAGTGAGCTGTCCATCGACGACGAGGGGCTGGGCGCTCTCGTTGAGGTCAAGTTCAACGCTGCCTACGGCATCTACGGCTACGAAGGGTGGGGTGGCCCACACACCGTGCGCGACGAGTTCTTCTACGGCGCTGGGTTTCCCCACCCCATCGCGGTCTTGGAGTACACGGGTGAAGAGGCTTGCACCAGCGGTGCAGTCGAAGTCCCAGACCCCACCATGGACTTGGGGCGAGAGCTGCCGTTCACGGTGGGGAACCGAGAATTAACCGCCCGCCGTACCCGATGGGGCGACGGCGAAGTTGACTACATGTGGGAGCCTGCGCCGCTGCGAGAGGCTCGGCTCGCCGTAGGTGCGACGTTCTCGCTGTTCGGTGAGGCGGGGCCAACGGTCCCCGAGGCGGTGCAACTGACCGAAGCGTGGGACTGGGACGCTCGAAAGGCCGCGTTTGTCACCGATGGGCGCCTGCGAATCGGGTGGGAGCCGAGCCCGCAGACCGATGACTACCTGACCATCAGCTTCACAACCACAATCACAGACCCAGCGAACGATACAGACATCAGGTCGCGGTATCATTGCACCTTCGAGGACGACGGCGGCGTGGTGCTGACCGCGAGCCCTGCGGTTTTGGGCGCATCTCAGTTCGGCGAGTACATCAGCCTGTCGCGGGAGCGCGCCACGGTTTCCGCAGTCGCCGAGGTCGGCGATGTTGCGCTTTTTGCCTACGCGACGACTTGGCTTGAAGGCGACTCGGACTCTAGGACCTCGATGACCGGCGTCCAGTCCTCCCCACCCCAGCGCCGCCCTGCCCCGCACCGGTTGGGCGCCCCTACCCGTACACTCGAGTGACCCCATGCCCACCCCACCCCGCGCCAGCCTGCTCGCCGTGGCTCTCTCTCTCTCCATCGCCTGCCGGGGTGACGATCCCGCCGACAAGGCGCGAGCAGACACCGGCGGCGCCGACTCCGGCGCATACGACACCGGCGCCGACGCCCCCACGCCCGGCGCGGTGCCCCTCGACATCGACGCCCGCCTTGACGCGCGGCTGCAGTTCATCGCGGGGTACACCCTCGCCGGCGAAGAGGGCTGGGCGCCGGGTGACCCGGGCGTCTACCAGCAGTTTGGGGCCTATGGCCGGGCCGAGGGCTGGCGTGAGGGCGACTGGACGGCCATCGAGCGCTGCATCGCGATGAACATCGCGCCGCCCGCGATGGACGTCGAGCTGGGCGACGCGCTGCCCTTCAGCATCGGCGCGCTGACCGGCGACGCCCTGCGCTACGACAGCCGCCGCTCTGGCCCGCAGTACATCTGGTTCCCCGAGGGCGACGAAGCGCAGCCAGCCGTTGGCGCGCAGCTCCGCACCCTCGACCTCGACGGGCCGACGCTGCCTGCGCCCGTGCAGCTCGCCGCGGCTTGGGATTGGTCGGCGCAGCGGGCCACGCTCGCCGAGGACGGCGCCCTGCGCTTCGCCTGGCAGCCGGGCGACGACCCGGCCGCGATCATTGAGGTGCTGGTGATCGTCGATGGCGCGCTGCGCGACGACAGCGCAGCCTATGTCGCGGGGCTATTCGCCTGCGCGCTCACCGACGACGGCCAGGCCGACATCACCGGCTTCGAGGTCTTCGCCACGCCCGAGGCGGCGGTCCAGAGCGTCAGCATCTCGCGCCGCAACGACCTGGCGCTCGACCACCCAACCTTCGGGACCACGCTGGTGCAAGTGCGTGCGGCCACAAACCTACCCACCTCCGGGGCGGCTGCCGCGCGGACCACCGGCCCCGGCCCAGCCGCGCTCGATGTGGCGCGTAGAGGCGCGAGGCAGCTGCACGACTGACCGAAAACAGCGTGCCACCCATTCCCCCCGCCTCGCGCGCGCCAGCCCGGCCGCAGGGCCGACCGCAGGTCGGGCCGCGCAGCGGCCAAGGCGCGGAGCGCCGCGCCCGCAGGACGGGCGCCGACGGCCGCAGGCCGGCGGGGCGCCCCGCCCTCGTTCACTTCTTCTTTTTGAGCTTCTCTTTGGCTTCTTTGGCCGCGTCAGAGTCGGGCCACTTCTTCACCAGCTCTTCGTAAAATAGCTCAGCGTTGTCTTTTTGGCCCTGGGCGGCGAAGGCCTCGCCCTGCCGCAGCATGGCCCAGGGCGCCCACTTGGTCTTCTTGTGGCTGTCGATGACCTCTTGGAAGCGCAGCACGGCCAGCGGGTAATTCTTGCTGTTGTAGGCCACTTCCCCGAGGCGGTAGCGGGCCTCGGCCGCCTTCTCGTGCGTGGGGTGCTCTTTGAGCATGCGGTTGAGCACGGCCTCGGCGGCCTCGTTTCGGCCGGCTTTGATGTGCTCGTTGGCCAACTTGACCAGCTCGGCGGGGTCTTTGACCTCGGGCGCCGCGCCGGGGTCTTTGGCCGCGGGGTCTTTGGCGGCAGGGTCCTTCGCGGTGGGGTCCTTGGCGGCCGGGTCTTTGCTCGCGGTCGCGTCGCGGGCGGGCGGGGCCGGCGCCTTGACGCCCAGGGTGCGCTCGAGCTGGGCGGCGCGCAGGTCGAGCCACTCGAGGCGGAAGGCGGCGTCTTCGAGGCGCTTTTGTTCATCAGCGGTCGCGCGCTCGGTGCTGAACTTCATCGCGTCGGTCTCGCCGCGCAGGCGGGCGACCTCGCCGCGGAGCTGCTCCATCGTGTCCATGCGCATGACCTCTTGTTCGCCACGCGACTGGGTCAGGGCGTCGAGCTCGGCGAGCTTGGCGTCCATCTTGTCGACCTGCTTCTCGAGGTTGTCGATGCGCGCGCCCTGCAGGCGCATCTGCTTCTTGTACTCCTCGGTGGCGGACTGGCCGGTGCGGTCAAGCACGCAGCCCGACAGCAGGCCGAGCAGCGGGAGCAGGCGGAGGAGGCTTGGGGTGCGGGGCGACATGAGGGCTCCGAAGACGCTGGACGGGCGCTGCAGCGGGGCGCAGCGAGAGAGGGGGCGGCCGCGCCGGGCTCCGCGCGGAGTTCAGCGCGGGGCCTTGACCTCGGCCCGGCGGTTGCGGGCCCAAGCGCTCTCGCCGGCGCCCTTGTCGACCGGACGCTCTTCGCCGTAGCTCACAATGCGCAGCTGGCTGCTCGGCACGCCCTGGGCGGTCAGGTAGCCGCGCACGGACTCGGCGCGCTTTTGGCCGAGCGCGAGGTTGTAGTCGGTGGTGCCGCGCTCGTCGCAGTGGCCCTCGATGGTGACCGCGCCGCCGGCGCCGCGGAAGCAGCCCATGGCCGCGCCGAGCGTGCTGCGCGCGCCCTCGCTGAGCGTGTAGGCGTCGAAGCCGAAGTTGACCACGACCCGGCCGCAGTCGACCCCCGGGGGCACGGTCGGGCCCGCGTCTGCGCCGCTGGCGCCGCTGCCCGCGCCGGCCTCGCCGCCTTGGCCGCTGGCCCCGACCCGGACGGTGAGCCCGCCGTAGAGCGTGCTGCTCTCGCCGTTGGGGTTGCGGACCTTGACGTCGTAGTTGCCGGTCTCAAGCGGCGGAACGGTGATCTGCAGGGTGTTCTCGTCAAAACGCGTCACGCTCGCGATGCGGACGGTGCCGACGTAGACCTCAGCGTCGGCCTGAAAGCCGCTGCCGAAGACCTGGGCGCTGAGGCTCTGGTTCGGCTCGGCGCCCGCCGGGTCGATGCTGATGACCTGCAGCGTGCTCTCGACGCCGACGCCATCGGCGCCCTCGCCGTTGCCGGTGCCGTTGCCGTTCTGGTCGGTGTTGTCCTTGTCTTTGCAGGAGCTGGCCATGGTGATGGGGGCCAGGGCGACGCAGACGAGGAGGGTCAGGAGGGGGTGCCGGCGGGTCATGGCGGGGTCCGGGGGAGGGAGGGTCGGAGCGCAGGGGCTGCCGGCTCAGCGACCCGGCAGAAGCGGGCGCTCATCCTGGTCAGGGGGCCGCCCGGGCGCAGGCAGGTGGGGCGGAGTGGGGCCGCTGTCCGACCTTTACCGGCGGCGCAGATGACCTGTCAAGACCAGTGCGCAGGCAGGGTCGAGCATCCCGCCGCGCCCGGCCCGCCGCTCAGAGGTCCCGCCCGAAGAACAAGTAGGCGACGCCAATCTCGAGCTCCTCGCCCCGGCGGTCGGGCAGGCCCGGCGCGCCGAGCAGCAGCTCCCCCCGGCCATCCCCGTCGAGGTCGCCGACCCCCGCCTGCGCTGCCCCGACCTGGGCGCCCGCCGCCTCTCCAAACAGCGTCGGGGCCGCCTCGTCGACCTCGTGCGCGCCGTCGACCGGGCCCGCCCAGAGCCAGAGCGCGCCCGCACCCTCGCCCCAGCCGAGGCTGACCGCGGTCAGCTCGGCCCGACCGTCGCCGTCCAGGTCGCCCGGGCCGCCGACCTCGGCCCCGAGCCCGAGGCCGGGGCTGCGCCCGCGCAGGCTGGCCGTCGCCCCGCCCAGCCCCGCGCGGCTGAGGGGCGCGGTGAGCAGCAGGGCCCGGCCCCGGCCCGCCTCGGCGCCGGGCACCCCCACCACCAGATCGGCGCCCCCGTCGCCGTCCACGTCGCCGGGCAGGGCGAGGGCGGCCCCGGCCCGGCCCGCCTCGACCCCACCGCGCAGCACCAGATCGGCGTCAGCGACGTCGTATTTGCCATCGACGGGCCCGAGGAGCACAAAAACCGCGCCGCCCTCGGCGGCCTCGACGCCGTCACCCGGCGCCCCCAAGACCAGATCAGCGAGCCCGTCGCCGTTGAGATCGCTCGCGCTGCGGTCAGGGCCTGGGGCGGGCAGGGCCCCCAGGCCGAGGCCGGGCGCCGCGCCCCAGAGCTCGGCGCGGGCGTCGGTGCGGGTCTGCCGCGAAGACACCGGGCCGCCGAACAGCCAGACCACCCCGCCGCCCCGGGCCCCGCGGTCTGCGGCCGGGTCGGCCACGAGCAGCTCGGCGAGGCCGTCGCCGTCGACGTCGCCGGGGCCGCTCATCGGCAGGGCCCGGCCCGCGCCCGCGCCGAGGCCGACCACCCGGGCGGGCAGCGCGTCGACCCGCTCGGCCACGCTCATCGGGCCGTAGACGACGGCGAGCAGGCCATTGCCCCCGTCGTGGCCGGGCGCCTGCACGGCGAGGTCGTCAAAGCCGTCGCCGTTCATGTCGCCGAGGCCGCGCAGGGGGCCGAGCTGGTCGCCGGGGCCGGCGCCGACCACCCGCAGGGGCGCGCGGGCCGCGCTGGCCGAAGGTGGCGGTGGCCCGGGGATGATGGCCACCACGCCGCTCTCTGCGCCCCGGCCATCGACGCCGGGCGCGCCCACCCCCAGATCGGGCAGGCCGTCGCCGGTCATGTCGCCCACCCAAGACAGGGCGGCGCCGACGTGGTCGCCGGCCTCGCCGCCCTCGACGAGGTGGGTGGCCACCGCCGCCGGGCAGCTGCCGAGGCCCGGGCTGGCGAGGTCGAGCGCGCCGTCGCAGTCATTGTCGCGCCCATCGCAGAGCTCGGGGGCGCCTGGGTGGCTGAGCGCGTCGGCATCATCGCAGTCGAGGTCATTGTCGGCGCTGCGGCTGGGCGGGGCGCAGGCCAGGGCTGCGGTGCCCGGCGCACCAAAACCGTCGTCGTCGCGGTCGGTGAACCAGTCGCGGGCCGTGCGGAGATCGACGCTCGGATCGGCGTCGTCGACGAGGGTGTCGCAGTCGTTGTCGACCCCGTCGCAGACCTCGGCGTGGCGCGGGTGGGCAGAAGGGTCGGCGTCATCGCAGTCGGCGTCATTGGCCGCCTGGCCGGCGGGGGCGAGGCAGGCGTAGCCCACCGACCGGCCGGCCCCAAAACCGTCGCCGTCGACATCGGCGTAGAGGCGAAGCTGGGTGAAGCGGTTGATGTTGGTGTCGGCGTCGTCGATGAGGCCGTCGCAGTCATTGTCGAGGCCGTCGCAGATCTCGACCGCGCCGGGCCGCAGGCTGGCGTCGGCGTCGTCGCAGTCCTCGTCGGCGGGCGCCCCATCACCATCCCGGTCGACGGGGCTTGCGCCGCCCTGGGCCCCGCTGTCTGCGGGCGGCGGGGTCGGGCTGTAGCAGCCCGCGCCCAGCCCGATCAGGAGCGCGGCGCAGGGGAGGGGTCGCAGGGGGGCGCGGTCGGTCATGGCTGGGGCTTCGGCGCGGGCGCTCCGCGGCATGAGCGGGCGCAGGCGCGCCGGGCCCCGCCCCGCAGACACAACGGTGACAGAAGTGTCGCCGCGGAGGGACACGCCGCGCGGCGCCCGCGAGAGAGGATCAGACCATGGCCACGACCACGCCCACCGCCAACGTCCTCACCTTCCCCACCAGCGCCCAGGCCCACGCGGGCCCGCGCCCGCCGGCTTTTGGCCGGTGGTTCGCCCGGATGATGCTCAAGCTCCTCGGGTGGCAGGCCGTGGGCAGCATGCCCACCGTGCCCAAGGCGCTGTTCGTGGCCTCGCCCCACACGACCCTATGGGATGGCCCGATCATGATCTTCGTGGCGTGGACCTTGGGCGTGCGCCTGAGCTTCATCACGAAACAAGAGGCCCTGCGCTTCCCGTTCAAGACCTTCGTGACCTACTTCGGCGGCATCGGGGTCAACCGCAGCAAGAGCAGCGACATGGTCACCCAGGTCGCCGACTCCTTCGCCGCAGCCGAGGGCATGTACCTCGCGGTCGCGCCCGACGGCACGCGCAAGAAGGCCGACCACTGGCGCTCGGGCTTCTACCACATGGCCCGCAAGGCCGACGTGCCGCTGGTGCTCGGCTTTCTCGACTACAGGCAGAAGCGCGGCGGCATCCTCGGCGAGTACACCCTGACCGGCGACGTGAAGCGCGACATGGACCACCTCCGCGCCGTGTACGCCAACGTCCAGGGCAAGTACCCGGCCCAGCACAGCGCCATCCGCCTGCTCGCCGAAGACGAGCCCGCGCAGGCCGCCCCCGCCGCGCGCTGAGCGCCGGCCGCTCCTCCTGCGGGGCTGCCGCTGTGGGGCCCCGCCTGTGGGCTCCGACAGGCTGCGATAAGGCGCGAGCGGCGGCCACGTCCGCCGAGGAGGCCCCATCCGCACCCTGCACGGCAACACCGAGGGCCTGGGCGCCAGCGAGAGCCGCGCGCTCCAGGCCCTCTACGACCGCCGCGTGCCCCCGGCCGCCTTCGTCAGCCCCGAGCTGGCCCGGCGGCTGTCTGAGCTCTCCCGCCTGCTCAACCGCCAGATCGGCCTGCTCATCGACCGGCGCGGCGAGGTCGAGCTGGTGGTGGTCGGCGACGCCCACCGCCTGTTCATCCCCGACCTGAGCCGCGCGCGCGCGGGCGCGGGGCGCTTCCGCGGTCTGCGCCTCGTGCACACCCACCTGCGCGGCGAGGGCCTCAGCCGCGATGACCTCACCGACCTCATCTTGCTGCGGCTCGATCTGGTGCTGGTCATCCAGGCCCAGCCCGACGGCCTGCCCGGCGGGGTCGAGCTCGGCTGGGTGCGGCCCGAGATCGACCCCGAGCGGGGCGCGGCCCTCATCGAGGGCGCCGACCTGCCGGGCGCCGAGCTGCCCTGGCAGACCGAGCGCCGGGCCAACGTGCACCAGTGGTCGGAAGACTTCCAAGAGTTCATCAAAGAGCTCGAGGGCCGCTTCTCCAAGGTCGAGAGCACGCGCAGGGTCAGCGACGGCGAGGGCTGCGTGCTCGTGGGCGTCACGCTCGGCGACGCCGAAGAGGCCAAGGCGAGCTTGGCCGAGCTGGCCCGCCTCGCCGAGACCGCTGGCCTCGACGTCAAAGACAGCGTGCTGCAGGTGCGCAAGGTCTTCGAAGGCCGCACCGTGCTCGGCTCGGGCAAGCTGCAAGAGGTGCTCGTGCGCTCGATGCAGCTCGGGGCCAGCGTGCTGGTCTTCGACTCCGAGCTCTCGCCGAGCCAGCTGCGCAACATCGCCACCGAGACCGAGCTGAAGGTGATCGACCGCACCCAGCTCATCCTCGACATCTTCAGCCAGCGCGCCACGAGCAGCGAGGGCAAGCTGCAGGTCGAGCTGGCCCAGCTGCGCTACCGCAAGCCCCGCCTCGCGCTGATGCCCACCGCGATGAGCCGGCTGACCGGCGGCATCGGCGGCCGCGGCCCGGGCGAGACCAAGCTCGAGATCAACCGCCGGCGCGCGGATGAGCGCGAGACCCGCCTCGAGCACCAGCTCGAAGACCTCGGCCGCCAGCGCGCCCTGCGCCGGGCCCGCCGCCGCCGGGTGGGCCTGCCCCACGTCGCCATCGTCGGCTACACCAACGCCGGCAAGTCGACCCTGCTCAACACGATGACCAACGCCGAGGTCGACGCCGAAGACAAGCTCTTCGCCACCCTCGACCCGACCAGCCGCCGCCTGCGCTTCCCCGAGGCCCGCGACGTGGTGCTGACCGACACGGTCGGCTTCATCCGCGCCCTGCCCGAGGCCCTGGTGCACGCCTTCCGCTCGACCCTCGAAGAGAGCGTGCAGGCCGATCTTTTGCTGCATGTGGTCGACGCCACCAGCCCTGAGCTCGAGCTGCACATGGCCGAGGTCGAGCGCACGCTGGACCAGATCGAGGCGGGCGCCCCCCGCTTGGTGGTGCTCAACAAGGTCGACGCCGTGCCCGCCGCCCGCGCGGCCGAGCTGCGCCAGCGCCTGGGCGCCCTGCCGGTGAGCGCCCAGACCGGCGAGGGCACCGCGGCTCTGCTGGTGGAGGTGGAGCGGCGGCTGTTCTTGCAAGCGGCCCGCGCCGAGGCCGGCCGCCCGCAGGCCCTCGGCGGGTGGAGGCGCCAGCCGTGGGCCCAGGCCGCCGCCACCCTGCTCAGCGTCGCAGAGCTCGAGGTCGAGGCCGAGGTCGAGGCCGAAGCGCTGGGCCCGGGCGTGTTCGGCGCCGAAGCCGAGGCCAGGTGAGGGCCGCCCCTCGGATTGGCGCCCTGGCCGCTGCTCTGCTCGGGGGCTGCGGGGTCGACACCACCTGCGTGGTGCGGCCCTGCGTCGCGCCGCGGCAGCTCGAGGTCTACGAGGGGGAGCCTTCGCTGGAGACCCTCAGCTTCGGCTGCTGCCTGCCGTCGGAGGACCCCTCCTGCGGCGTCGAGGGCGCCTGGTGGGTCAGCGCGGTGAGCGAGGGCACCCTCACCCGGGCCACCCTCGAGCTGCGCACGGGCGGGCTCACCGCCAACGCCTGGGTCGAGACCCACCCGCTGCCGATCATCGACCGCGACCCCCAGGGCTTCTGGGAGGAGCGCGGCGACGAGCTGGTCGTGCTCGACACCGAGGGCTGCTTCCCGCTGGCGAGCTGCGGCGACCGGGTGACCTTGGGCGTCAACACGCTGTTCACCTGCGACCCGGCCGACCCCGACGCCGAGCTGCGGGCCACGCTGCGCCTCTACGCCGACGGCGCGAGCAGCCCCTTCGCCTGCCACACCTGGGGCGGCGTGGGCGCGGTGCCCACCGGCTGCGTCGCGACCACCCCCACCTTTTGAGCGGCGCCGCCGCGACCGGAGCGCCCATGCGGGCCCGCCCCCTCCGCCTGCTGCCCGGGGCCCTGCTCGGCCTCGCCGCCTGCGGTCCGCCCTCGGTCGAGCTGCCCACCCGCGATCCCGCGCCTTTTCACCCCGGCGAAGGGCAGATCGAGGGCCTGTCGCTGGCCTGCGCCACCGACGCCGGCCGGTGGACGCTTCGGGTGCGCACCGACGCCTGGGCGGCGACCGGCCTGCTGCTCTGGGGCACCGACCCCGCGGCGGTCGAGGTGCACAGCCTGGGCAGCGTGCAGGCCGACGCCGACGGCAGCGCCGACTGCCTGAGCCTGAGCCTGGGCGTCGAGCCCGACCGCACCGAGGCGGTGGCCGGGGTGAGCACCCGGTTCACCTGCGACTCCCTCGAAGACCTCGCCGTCTCGGTCTTCGTCAGCGACGCCGAGGCCACCGTCTGGACCGACTGCCGGGCCCAGGGCGACACCGCCGGGGTCTTTGCGGGGCGGGAGGACGTGCCGAGCTGCCCGGTGCCGCTCGAGGCCGCGCCGGCCGCGGCGGACACCGGCGCCGACACCGGCGGAGGCGTCGAGGTCAGCCTCGCCGTCGGTGATCTCGGCGATTGCCCATAAGGTGGGGAGGGCGGGCCTGCGGCCCGGTCCGGCCCGGCGCACCTCAGAGCGCGCTCGCGTCCACGCCGCCTGCGGGCTCGTCGAAGACAGCGTCGTACTCGGTGGAGTTGCGCTGTTGTTGCTCGCGCAGGCGCTGGTCGAGGCCCTGGAAGAGGCCCGGGGCCGCCGCGGGCGCGGGGGCGCCGCGGGCGGGTCGACCGCCCCCGCCCTGCTGCAGCGGGCTGAAGGCCACGTGCGGGCCCTGCCATGCGAAGACCTGCGAGCCGCCGGGCACCACGGCAACGCCGCGCGCGTCGGCCTTGGCCGCGACCAGCCCACCCGGGCCCTGGGCCCGCAGCTCGGCGCCGGCCGCCGGCCCTCCGTCGCGCCGCAGCGCCACGCGCAGGCCGGCCGGGCCCTCCTCGGCGCTGAGCTGCAGCGCGCTGACCACGACCAGGGCCGCCGTCTCTTGCCCGCCGCCGCTGAGCTGCAGCCGCCAGGCGCCCGGGCCCGGGAGGCGCAGGCGCAGCTCCTCTTCGGCGACGTAGGGGCCCGCCCGCACCCGCTCGCGGGCCGACCAGGCCGGGCTGACCCCCGCCACGGGCACGGTCAGCGCGCCGCTCAGCCCACCGTCGCGCAAGAAGATGGTGCGCAGGTCGAGCGGGTAGGCCGTGATGGCCACCTCGTCGAGGTTGGCGAGCTGGACGGGCACCCGGACGTCGGGGCCCGGGCTGAACAGCAAGGGCGTCGAGGCCTCGAGCGTGGTGCGGCGCAGCAGGGCCGCGGCCTGGGCGGCCTCGGGGAAGCGCGCCCCCACCTCAGCGTAGGCCTCGGCGGCGGCGTCCAGCCGACCGGCCGCCTCGTGCAAGCGGGCGAGGCCATAGGCGGCGTCATGGGCCAGCGGAGAGGGGCCCCCGTACCCATCGCCCAAGGGCCACTGCCCGTCGCGCAGCTCGCGCAGGATGGCGCCAGCGGCGTGGTCTTGACCGAGCTCCAGCCGGGCGAGGGCCTCGGTGAAGCGCAGCGCGTCGAGCGCAGGGTCGGCGGGGTCGCCCTGGCCCACCTCGGCCGCCCAGCGGGCCGCCTCGGCCGGGGCGCCCAAGGCCAGCAGGCCGCGTGCGAGCTGAAAGCCCACCTGCACCCGCTCGGGCGCCTCGGGGTGCAGGGCGAGGAACTCGCGGTCCCAGGCGGCGGCGAGCAGGCGCAGGTCGGCGGCGCCCAGCCCCTCCCGCTGCAGCTCTTCGGGGGCGCCCGCGTCGGCCATGCGGCTCAGCTCCCCCGAGAGCAGCGACTCGGCCTCGACCACCGCCGGCAAGGCGGGTGAGCGGGCGGCCAGCTCCCGCATCAGGCGCAGGCCGAGCAAGGCGCCCAGCTGGCCTTCGACCTCGCGAATCGGCTGGGCTTCAGCCACAAACGCCGCGCTCAGCGCGGCGCGCTGCACCGTCCAGGCGCGGGAGAGCTGCCCGGCCTCGGCGTAGGCCGCGGCCACCGCCTGCACCTCGCCGAGGCCCAGGTGCGCGTCGGGCGCGGCGTCGCGCAGGGCCTCGAAGGCGGCGACCCGCTCGGCGGGGCCGGCGCCCGCGCTCGCGTCCCAGCGCAAGCGCATGACCTGGGCGCGCTCCTGGGCGGGCCAGGCGTCAAAGGCGGGCCAAGCGGACAGGGCCGGGCGCGGGTCTTGGCCCACGGCGGCTTGGGCGCGGGCGAGGGCCAGGGCCGCTGCGCGCTCCAGCGGGAGGGCCGCGGGCGCACCCGACGCGGGGTCGGCGGGCAGGGCGACGAGGTGCAGGGGCGCGGCGGGGACGGGCTGGCCGTCGGGCCCGGGCGCCCAGAGCCCGTCGAGGGTCCAGGCCCCGGGCTGGTCGGCCCGCAGCCCACCCGCGCTCGCCCGCAGCCCGGCCGGGAGGGCCAAGGGCAAGGGCCCGCTGGCCACTTGCACGACCAGCGCGTCACCTTCGCGCAGCACGCAGGGCTGGGTCGGGCCCCCGCAGGCCGGCGCGCGCCCCTCGCGGGCCCGGTGCTCGAGCAGCGGGGCGGCGAGGGGGCCGCCGAGGGGGCCGGCCGCGCGCCGCTCTGCCCAGAGGGCCGGCGCCGCGGGCGCAGCGGGCGCCACCTCCGCTCCGCGCTCGAGCAGGGCGGGGCCGCCGCGCAGCGCGACGACCGCGCCCGGGGGCAGCACCAAGCGCACCTCCCGTGTTTTGCCTGCGTCGAGCACGCCCTGCTCCACGCCGTTGACGAGCACCACGGTCGGCGCGCGGTCGGGCCGCAGGGCCCGGTCGGCGCTGGCGAGGCGCAGCAGCTCGACGGCTTCGGCCCGCAGGGGCGCGCCCGGGGGCGGCAGCGGGGCGCCCGCGCGGGCATAGGCGAGGGCAGGCCCGCGCGAGCCGAGGCGCGCCTCGAGCAGAACACTGAGCAGATCGCTGTCTCCGCGCAGGTTGGCGGGGACGGGGCGGCCCAGCGCGTGCAGGCAGAGGCCCAGCCGCGCGCGCTCCGCGGGCAGCAGCTGGTCGGACTCGCGCAGCAGCCGGCCCAGCGCGGGCTCGTCGACCGCCAAGCCGGCCACGGCCTGGGCCCAGAGCGCCGCCGCCCGCGCCCCGCTGCCATCCACGCTGCGCTCGACCGCCGCTGCCATGGCCTCGAGCGTGGCCCGGGCGACCGGCGGACCGCCGGGGAGGGCGGCCAGCCCGCCGGCCAAGGCCAGCTCTTCGACGGAGATCGCGCCGCCCGGGCGGCTGTGCGGCGGCGGCCCCCACAGCGCGGCGGCGATCTGGCGCAGATCGGCGGCGGCCAGGGCGCCCTCCGCTTCGGGCAGGCCGGGCAGCGCGGCCAACAGCGCCCGGCCCCGCGCGACCAGCGCCGCCCGACCCTCCCGCGGCCCGAGCTCCTCCGCCGGCGGCCCCTCGGTCGCCACCGCCCACAAGGGCAGCCCGCCCGCCGCGCTGCGCCGCACCCGCAGCAAGCGGCCGGCGGGGTCGGCGTGCTGGGGCGGCGCCACCGCCGCGCTGAGCAGCAGCGTGGAGAGGGTGCGCCCCTCCTCTTCGAGGCGCAGCGCCCGCTCCTCCCCCGCCCGCAGGGGAGAGGTCTGCACCAGCACCGCCTCCCCCGGGGCGAGGCGCAGCTCCCGCGGCGGGCCGTCGCCGATCAGCCGAAGCTGGCGGGGGGCCTCGCTGGGGTTGTGCGCCCAGACCTGGGGAGCGAGCTGGTCTTCGGGCCCGAGCTGCCCCATTGCCCCGGGGGTATAGGGCGCGAGGCCGGGCAGGAGCGGTTCGGCAGCCCCCGGCCCGTGCACGAGCAGGCGGGGCGCGGCCTCGGCCGGCAGGCGCAGCCGGGCCCAGCCCATCGCCGCCGGGCTGAGCGCGAGGGCCTCGACCACCACGCCCTCAGGCAGGCCATCCAGCGCGGGCAGGGGCACGCGCAGGCGGCCGTCCGGGTCGGTCTCGGCCACCACCCAGAGCAGGCGCGCGCGCCGGGCCACCGGGAAGCTGCGGCGCGTCGGCTCGCCGGCCCGCCCGCTGCCCACCGCGCCCGCGCTGCCAAAACCGCCCCCGCCCGAGCCATAGCCCGAGGCGCCCGAGCCTCGGCCCGTCGTGCCGATCGACCCGAGCAAGATCGGCTCCTGGCCGTCAAAGGCATCGGCCAGCGGCGTGTCGAGCAGCTCGCCGCGGGCCGCCGCGGCGGCGCGGGCCGCCTGCACCTCGCGCTCGGCCTCGGCCAGCAGGCCCGCGGCGATCGGCGCCGCGTGGGCCGCCGACCAGAGCGCGCCGCCCACCCCGGCGCCCCCGCCGGTGGGGCTGCCCCCCAGCCCGTGCAGGGTAGGCAGGCCGCGGCCGGGCAGCCGCGGGTCGTGGGCCCGCAGCGCGACCCGGGCGCGGGTGGGCCGCCCAGCGGCGTCGCGCACGCGCAGCTCGAGCGCGCCGTCGGCGCCCCGCTCCAGCCCGACCTGCAGGGCCGCCTGCACCTCGACCTCGACGGCGGCCGCCGTGCCGTCGGGGCGGGTCGCGACCAAGCCGAGCGCGCCGTCCACCGCCGGCAGCGGCAGGGCCACCCGCTGGGGCCCCGCGCCGAGCAGGCGCAGGCCCTCGGCGCCCACGCCCTCGAGGCTGAGCAGCGCGGGGCCGACCAGCTGGGCCTCGACCAACCCGCCCGCGGGCAAGGGGGCGCCCGCCGGGTGGAGCAGGCGCAGCCCCGGGCCGCGCGCCCCCGGCCCCGGCGGCAGGGGCAGGCGCAGCGCGGGGCTGCGGTCAGCGCTCACCCCCAGCTCGGGCACGAGGCTCAGCACCAGCTCACTATTTTCGGGCAGGTCGGCCAGCTCGAGCCCGCGCAGGTCGAGGGCCACCGCGCCGTCGGGGCCGAGGGTGAGCGGCAGCCGGCGCAGCAGGCGCAGGGGCGCGGCGGGCCCCTCGGGTTCGGGCTGCGCGCCGGCCCAGCCGGCCCCGGCCACAAAACCCTCGGGCGGGTCAAGGTCGGGGGGCTCTGGCGCCGGCGCGGGCGTGGGAGCCGGGGCGGCGACCGAGACGAGCAGGGTGTAGGCGCCGGCCGGGCCGCGCAGGTGCACGTCTGCGGCGTCACTCCCGACGAGCTGGGCCTCGATCTGCGGCGCGGCCGCCGCGGGGTCTGGGGCCCGGCCGGGGGCGCTCAGCCAGCTGCTCGCCGCGTCGGCGAGCTGGGCCTGCAGCCGCAGGGCGCCGCTCGCGGGCAGGGCCACCCGCCCATCGGGGCCCGTCCAGAGCACGGGGCTCGGATCAGGCGCGGTGGACGGGGCCTCGGCCCGCCGGGGGACCGCCCGCACCCGCACCGGAGCGCCGGCCACCGGCCGCCCGAGGCCATCGCGCACCCGCGGCTGGCCGCCGGCCCAGTCCAGCACCAGCCCATCGGCCGGCGTGGCGGGAGCGACCTGCACGGTGCCGATCACGACGGGCCGCTCCTCCCCCTCGACCTGGGCCCAGAGCTCGACCCCGACCTCGCGCAGGCCGGTGGGCAGCTGCAGGCGCAGGGCGAGGCCGCCGTCGGGCCCGAAGGTGCCACGCACGCTGGTGAAACGAGAGCGGTCATGCTGCAGCCAGACCTCGACCTCGCCGCGCAGGGGGCCCCGGCCCGGCTCACCCGGCCGTGGGCTGCTCGGCTGGCGCCGCCCCACGAGCAGCAGCTCGATCGGCTCGCCGGGCAGGTAGGCCGGGCGGTCGGTCTGGGCGAGCAGCTGCACCTCGGCGCCCTCCCCCGCCGTCGCGGGCCAGGCCACCTCGGCGAGGGCAGGACCGCGGGCGGTCATCGCCAGCACCTGCGCCTCACCTTCCGGCACGACGAGGCGCAGCAGGCCGTCGGGGCCGGTCCGGTGCTCCGCGACGCCCGCGCCCGTCCGCACCCAGACCGCGGCGCCGCGGGCGGGCTGGCCGCCGGCGAGCACCCCGATGAGCAGCTCTTCGCCCACCCCGCGCAGCAGCAGCTCGGCCTCGCCGTGCAGCAGCAGCACCTTGGCCTCGGTGGTCGGGGTGGCCGCGGTCAGGGCGTAGAGCCCAAAACCGGGCACGGGCACCTCGAGGGGCAGGCGGCGCTCGACCCCGGGCTGGCCGCCAGGCAGGGCCTGGGCCCACTCGGCGTCGGGGCGCACCACGCCGACGTCCAGCTGCTCCAGATCGGTGATCTGGCCACCTGCCCGCAAGAGGGCCTCGGGGTCGATCGTGTGCAGGCGCAGGCTGAGCGCGTCGACGCCGCGGGCGCGCAGGCGGACCGTGGCCCGGCGGGCCGGGAGCGGGCCCGCGGGCGGGTCTTCGGGCCGGCGGCCGGCCTCGAGGTGCAGGCGGGGCTGGCGCAGGTCGGCGGCGAGGGCCGCGGCCGGGGCCCCGCCGGGGGCGGCGGCCAGGGCGTCGAGCCAGGCGAGGGCCGCCTCTCCGCCGTCGCGCGCCGCGCGGAGCTGGTGCAGGCCCCGCAGCGCGAAGTCGGGGTCGGCCCCATCGGCGAGCAGGGCGGCGAGCCGGGCCTCGGCCACCGCCGGGGGCGCCCGGTCTAGCGCGAGCGCGGCGGCCTCGACCGCGATCGCCGACCGGGCCGGGCCCCGGGGGGCCTCGGCGAGGATGGCGTCGTAGGCGGGCAAAGCCTCGGCCCCGACCTCGGCCGCGCGGGCGCGCGCAGCGGCGAGGTGGTCCTGGCGCAGGGCCTGCTCCAGCGCGGGCCGCTCGGGTGAGCCCGGGTCGAGGGCCAGCAGGGCCCCGCGGCGCAGGGCGGCGGCCTCGGCGGCGGCCCGGGGCGTCGGGGCGAGGGCGGGCTCGATGATGAGCAGCGCGCGCAGGGCGGCGCGTTGGTCGTCCACCACGGTGCTCTCGACGAGAGGGAGCAGCAGCGCCTGCGCGCGGCCGAGCTCCCCCGCCCGGCGCAGCCAGGCGGCCGCCTCGAGGCGCCAAGCCGCGGCGGCGGGGCCCGGCGGGGCGGCGGCGATCGCCCGCTCCATCAGCAGGGTCGCCTGGGCGAGATCGACGCGCAGGCGCAGCTGGGCGCGGGCCCAGTCATCGGCCGGGCCGCTGCCGAGCGCGGGCAGCAGGTCGTCGGCCAGACCGCCGGCCGCCAGCGGCGCGGCCAGCCAGAGCAAGGCCGGCGCGGGGGCCTGCTCCCACGCCTCCACGAGGCGGGCGGCGCAGAGCGCGGCCAGGGCGTCGTGGGGCAGGGCGGCCCGGGCCTCGGGGCCGACGCCGGGGTCGAGCACCATCAGGCGGCGGGCGGTGGCCTCGGCGATCGGCCGCAGCTCGGCGATCGGCGCTTCGCGGGACAGGGCGAGGCTGCGCAGCTGGCGCTCCTCGGGCCCCATGCGCGCGCCGGGGCGGGCCTGCTGATCGGCGAGGGCGGCGAGGCGCTGGGCCAAGGCCAGCTCCCGCGCCGGGCCGAGCGCCCGGGCGCTGGCCGCCTGCAGCCGCGCGGTCGCGCCGGCCTGGTCACCTTGGGCCCAGGCCGCCTCGGCCGCGTCGAAGCGGGCCCGGCCCGCGCAGGCGGCCTCGTCGGGCACAGCGTCCAGCACGCTGATCGCGCGGGTGTACTGCTTGTCGGCCAAGAGCACCGCGCCGATGAGGCAAGAGAGCGCGGCGCGGTCGGCCGGGTCCTCGGCCGCGCGCAGGCGGGCCTCGAGCTGGCGCAGGGCGGGGCCGCGCTGGCCCCGGGCGAGGTCGGACAAGGCCGCGTCCCCGGCGAGGGCGCCGGCGCTGACCCAGCGGTCGGCGGGGGCGGCGGCGGCCGGGGCGGCCCCAAGGGTCAGGGCCAAGGCGAGGGCGCGGCGGGGCATCGAACCTCCATCCCGGTGCGGGACCACCGGCGCGCGCGCCGGTTCCTTAGGCCCAGCCGCGCTGCCGCACGATCTGGCGGGCCAGGGCGAGGGCCGCCCGGGTCGAGTGGGGCTGGGCGCGCCCCGTGCCGACCAGGGCGTCGGCGGTGCCGTGGTCGACGCTGGTGCGGACGATCGGCAGGCCCAAGCTCCAATTGACGGAGCGCCCGAAGTCGACCGCCTTGAGCGGGGCGAGGCCCTGGTCGTGGTACATCGCGACCACCAGCTCGCTGCGGCCGGCCCGGGCCTCCATGAACGCGGTCTCGGCCGAGACCGGGCCCTCGACCGGCCAGCCCTCGGCGGCCAGCGCGGCGCAGACCGGCCCGATGGTGTCGAGCTCTTCGCGGCCGAGCAGGCCCTCTTCGCCGGCGTGCGGGTTGAGGCCGCAGACCAGCACCCGGCGCGGGTGCAGGCCGAGCTCGGTGTGCAGCGCGCTGGTCGCGGTGGTGATGACGTGGCGCAGGCGGTTCGCGGTGATCGCCGCCGGCACGGCCGACAGCGGGATGTGCGTGGTGACCAGCGCCACCCGCAGCTCGCCGCCCACAAACGCCATCACCTCTTCGTCGGGCACGCCGCAGAGGTGGGCCAAGAAGTCGGTGTGGCCTTGGAAGCGAAAACCACGCTCAGCCAAGCGCTTCTTGTGGATGGGGCCGGTGACCAGGGCGCCGGGCGGGCCGCGCAGCAGGGCCTCGGCGGCGAGGCGCACCGCGGCGGCTTCGGCGGGCTCCTCGCCGTCCTCGGTGACCACGAAGGGCAGCCCGGCGCCGGCATAGGCGCGGGCCTCGGCCAGGGGCAGCTCGACCAAGCGCAGGGCGCGGGCGAAGGCCCCCGCCGCCTCGACCGACCGGCGCCGACCGATGAGGACGACGTCGTGGTGGCCATCTTCGTGGAGCACCCGCAGGCTCAGCTCAGGGCCCACGCCCATGCCGGGGGTGAGCAGCAGGGTGCGCGGGCGGTGCAGCGACACGGCGCCCTCAGAGCGCGCCGAGGCCGCCGGGCACCTCGAGCTTGACCTCGACCGCGGCCTGGCGGCGCTGGGCCCGGTACCAAAGGTCCATCTCGTCTTGGGCGCGCTGGCCGTAGACCTGGTCGAGCAGGGCCTCGCGCAGCTCTTCAAAGGGCGGCAGGCCGGCCGCGCGCTGGGCGACGACCATGAGCACGAAGACGCGGTCTTTGATCTGCACGGGGCGGGTGGGCTTGCCCAGCCCCGCCTCGAGCAGGGCCCGCTCGGCGTCGACCGGCAGCTGGCCGATCTTAAAGGTGCCCAGGCTGCCCCCGGTGCCGCACTCATCGAGCTTGGCCGCGGCGGCGATGAGCGCGTCAGGGTCAGTGATCTGGGCGGCGGCGGCGGTGGCCTTCTCGACCGCCGCGCTCAGCCCGGCCGCCGGGTCGGCGCCGCTGATCTTGAAGCAGACCGCGCCCACGTCGCGCTCGGCGGGGGCGCGGCTCTCGGCCTCTTTCTCTTTGTAGGCGGCGAGCAGCTCGTCGTCGGAGATGGTGACCCGCGGCTGGATCACGGCCTGGCTGAACTTGGACTCGCGCAGGCCCTCGCGCATCTCGTCGCGGTACTGATCCCAGCTGATGCCCTGCTGGGCGACGGCCTCACGCAGCTGGATCACGGTGAGGTTGTTGCGCTTGGCGACGTCCTCGATCGTGCGCTCGAGCTCGGCGTCGGTCACGTCGAGGTTGAGGCGCACGATCTCTTGCCGGATGAGCCGGCGCATGATCAGCACGTCGAGCACCTCGAGCTCAAGCTCGCGCACCGCCGCCTTGGCCGCCGCCGGGTCGCTGGCCTTGGCCCGGGCCGCGGCCAAGATCTCGTCGCGGCCCAGCTCGTAGACGTCCGAGATGGTGATCACGTCGTCGTTGACGATGGCCGCCACCCGGTCGATCTCGAGGCTCGGGGCCACAGCAGGGGCATCGGACAACGCAGGGCCCGGCTGCTGGGCGCCCGCGACCGCCGCACCCAGGACCAGGGCGCCCGCCACAGCGGCGAGAGAGGTCCGCGCCGCCGCCGCGCCGAGCGCGCGCAGCGCCTGCCCCGCCCGCCGCAGGCTCACTTGGCGTCCCCGCCGGCCTCAGGGCCGCCCGCGGGGGGCGCGCCCGCCGGAGCGCCGCCGGCCGGGATCGGGGCGCCGGGCAGCTCGCCGCCGGGCACCTCGGCATCGCCGCCGTCGTCCATGCCGGGGCCCTCGCCGAGCTCACCCTTCATCGCGCCGGCCGCGGTCACGGCCTTGAGATCGACCGCCATCAGCTTGGCGTCGTCGATGGTGACCTTGGCGCCGACCTTGAGCTTGGCGACGTAGTCGTCGTACACCTGGGTGAGCTTCTCGTTCTTCACCTTGCGGATGACCGAGCCCTTCATCTGGGCGAAGGTGCGCTCGACCCGCTGGCGCTTGTTGCTCACCTGGATGATGTTGATGCCCTCAGGGCTGCGGAAGGGCTCAGACAGCTCACCTTCGCCCATGGTGAAGGCCTTGTCGACGACCGGCTGGTCGAGGCCGGGCTTGCCGTCCTTGGGGACGAAGCCGACGTCGCCGCCGCGGCGGCGGTAGGGGTCTTCCGAGACGCGGCCGGCGATCTCTTTGAACTTGTTGATGTCGCCCTTGAGCTCGGCGTGCACCTTCTGGGCCTCGGCCATGGCCTCAGCCTCGGTGCGCTTGTCGCCGACCTTGATGAGGATGCGCTTGATCTGCACCTTCTCGGGGACGACGAACTCTTCTTTGTGCGACTCGTAGTAGGCCTGGAGCTGGTCGTCGGGGAAGTCGCTGTTCTTGACCTGGCGGTAGACCTCTTCGCGCAGCAGGGTGTTGACCATCACCTTCTGCACCTTGGGGTCTTTGTCGAAGCCCTTGGCCAGGGCGTTCTTGTAGAGCAGCTTCTCTTCGACCAGGCGCTCGAGCACCTCTTTGCGCTCTTCGAGGCTCAGCGTGTCGCCGTTGGCGGGGGCCTTGCGGGCGGCGGCCTGCTTGAACTCGATGTCGCCGATCGGCACCCCGTCGACGTTGGCGATCTCGACGCCGATGTCGATCACGGCCTGCTGGGGAGCGGCCTCGCCGGTCGGCTTGCCGCTGGTCCCGCCGTCTTCACACGCGGTGAGCAGGGCCAGGAGCGAGGTCAAGAGCAGCACAGGGGAGCGCATGTCAGATCTCCGGGGGCGACTGGGGGGCCGCCCGATCAGCGCGCTGGTCGTGTGGGCCGGGACCAGCCGGGTCATGAGGAAAGGGGCGAAGGGGGCAGGCCGGATTAGCGCACAGCCCCCTCAAAGGCAACGCGGAGCGGCCGATGCGGGGGCCTCCTCCTGCTCGGAGCCGCCATGTCCCCCGCCGCCCTCGCCCGCTGGGCCCTCGCCGCCCTCCCCCTGCTCGGCCTCTCCGCCCTCGCCCGCGCCGGCGCGGTGCGTGTCGAAGCCGGCGTGGCCACCGAGGTCCTGCTCGAGAGCGTCCCCGTGGTGCGCACCTACGGCCCCGGCACGGTCACCCTGCCCGAGGTGCCCGCCGGGCCGCACAGCTTCGAGGTCTTCCGCGGCGGGCGCTCCGAGCTGATCACCGTCGAGGTGCCCGAGCAGGGCGAGGTCCGCCTGCTCATCGGCGAAGCGGCGCTGACCACCGACGCCGCGCCCACCGCCCCCGATCCGGCGGTGGGGCCGCGGGTGCTGCTCAAGGCGGTGGCCGGCCAGCGCTTCGGCCTGGTCATCGACGGAAAACGCGCCGGCGAGCTGCACCCTGAGCAGCCCCTGCGCCTCGACAGCCTCAAGGTCGGCGTGCACAAGGTCGAGCTGCGCAGCGTCGACCACCTCACCGTCTGGGCCCGGGGGGAGCTCGACCTGCGGCCGGGCGATGACCTCGCGATCACCGTGCAGGAGGGCAAGCTGCCCGAGACCTTTGGCCGCGCCGGCGCCTGGACGGCGAAGTAGCCGCCTCCGCCGCGGGATAGGCCACGCCTGAGGTGGCCGTGGCCGACCGCTCCGTCCGCACGCCGGTCCTGCTCGCCTTTCTGCTCTCGGTCGGGGCCTCGGGCGGCGCGCTGGCCTACACGGTGAGCCAGCTCGCCACGATCGGCGAGCGCCTCGACGCGCTCGACCGCAGCTACCTGCCGCTGGCCGCGGTCACCGCCGAGCTCGGCGCGCTGACCCGCCAGCTCGACCGCGAGCAGGCCCGCGGGGGTCGAGCCGGGGGCGCCTCGGCCCGCCGGGCCAGCGCCGCCTTCTTCTCCGCCGGGCTCAGCGCGGCGGTGCAGCGCGGCCACAGCATCGTCGACGCGGCCACCGCCGAAGCCGAGAGCCGAGAGGAGCGCACGGCCCTGGCCCTGCTCGACGCCCAGCTGCGCCAAGCCGACGAGGCCCGCGCCGCGTGGGAGGCCGCGGTCGAGGCCGAGCTCACCGCCGAAGCGGCATCCGAAGCCGCGCCTGCCTCTGGACCAACTGAGGGCAAAGCAGCGTCTGTGTCGTCGTCTTCGTCGTCCACCACCCCAACAACGGCGCCCGCCGCCGCGCCCGCCGGGGGGCCCCCAGCGAGCGAGGGGAGCGCCGCGCAGGGGGCCGCCCCGCCGGCCACGCCCGCCGAGCAGGCCCGGGCGCACCTCGTCGACCGGGTGGGCCGGCTCGCCGCCCTGGTCGAGGACCGCATCGAGACCTTGAGCGCGCGGGCCGCGCGGGCCCAGCGGCGCGCGACCGCGGTGGGCGGCGCGCTGGCCGGCATCTCGCTGCTGCTCAGCGGCCTGCTCTCGGTGGGCGCGCTCAACACGCTGCGGCCGGTCAGCGATCTCGTCGCCCAAGTGCTGCGCCAGCGGGCGGCGGCCACGCCCGGCCGGGTCGAGCTGCGGGCCGAGGGTGAGCTCGCCCTGCTCGCCCGCGAGTGGAACGCCATGGCCGAGGCCGTCTCGGAGCGAGACCGGCGCCTCAAGGAGCGCGCCGAGGTGCTCGACCGGCTGAGCCTGCGCCTGCGCAGCGTGCTCGACACCATCCAGGTCGGCATCGTGGTGGCCGAGGGCGGGGCGGCGGTGGTGGTCAACCCCGCGGCCCGCCGCCTGTTCATGGCCAGCGAGGGCGGGAACCTGCCCGCCGAGCTGCGCGGGCTGGGCGCCGGCCGGGTCGAGGCCCTGCCTGTGGCCGCCCGCCTCATCGACGTCGAGGTCGTGCCCTATGGCCCGCGGGGGCTTCTTTTCGTCGGAGAGGACGTCACGGCCCGCATTCGCGACCGCGAGCGCCTCGCCCGCAGCGAGCGCCTGGCCCTGGTCGGCCAGATGCTCGCCCAGGTCACCCACGAGGTCCGCAACCCGCTCAACGCGATGAGCCTGCACGCCGAGATCTTGTGCGATGAGCTGACCGACGCCGAGCAGCTCGACATGATGCGGACGATCACCGGGGAGATCCGCCGGATTGAGGCGGTGACCGGCCGTTACCTCGAGCTGAGCCGGGGGAGGCGGCCCGAGCTCGGCCTCGCCGCGCCCGCCGCCCTCTGCGCCGAGGTGCTGCGGGTGGAGGAGGAGGCCTTACGCCGGGCGGGCCTGCGGGCCAGCCTGCGTACCTCAGGGCCCTCGGGGCCCGTCGAGCTGGACGCCGAGGCCCTGCGCCGGGCCCTGCGCAACCTGCTCAAGAACGCGGCCGAGGCCGGCGCCCACAGCGCCGAGGTCTGGGTGCATATCGACGAAGACAGCGTGCAGGTCGCTGTGTCCGACGATGGCCCAGGGATGGACCCCGAGACCGCCCGCCAAGCCTTCGACCCCTTCTACACCACCAAAGCCCAGGGCACGGGGCTCGGCCTGGCCATCACCCGCCAAGAGCTTGAAGAGGTCGGCGGTCAGATCAAGGCGATCCCCCAACCCGAGGGCGGCCTGCGCATCGAGCTGAGCCTGCCCGCCGGCCCCGCCGCCCGCCGCGCCCTGCGCCGGGCCGAGGTGGGCTGAGGCCGCGGCCCGCCCGCCCGACCAGAAGCCCGCCACCCAGGCCAGCCGACCGCGACGGCCGCGTTAGCGCCGCCCGGCCCGCGCGCGCCCGCAGCGAGGCGCACAGGCCGGAGGCCCCCCGCCATGATGACCGAGAGTTTTCGCTCCAACCCCGGCTCCGTCCTCATCTGGCAGTGGCGGAACGCCCTCTACTACGCCATCGCCGGCGCGGCGGCCTGGGCCCTCATCGTGCCCGCTGGCCTCAAGGAGCTGCAGCTGCCCGTGACGCCCATCTCGGTGGTCGGCGCCGCCATCGGCATCTTCGCGTCCTTCCGCGCGAACCAGGCCTACGACCGCTGGTGGGAGGGCCGGCGCCTCTGGGGCGGCCTGGTCAACGCCTCGCGGCACTGGGCCAGCCAAGTGCTGGCCTACCTGCCGGCCGACGAGGCCCCGCTGGCCGAGGCCTTGGTGCTGCGGCAGGTCACTTTTGTGCACGCCCTGCGCTGCCGCCTGCGTGGCCAGACCCCTTGGGAGGACCCGGACTTCCGCCGGGTCGGCGAAGACACGCCCGCCCTGCGCGGCAGCACCAACCTGACCGCGGCCCTGCTGCTGGCCCAGCTGCGCGCGCTCGCCGCCCTGTCCGACCGGGGCGGCCTCGACCCGCACCGCCTCGCCTCGCTCGACCGCACGCTGACCGAGCTCATCGGCCTGCAAGGCGGCTGTGAGCGCATCCAAGGCACGCCCCTGCCGCGGGGCGTGGGCTTCATCTTGGTGCTGCTGATCAACACCTTCGCCATCTTCTTGCCCTTCGCCCTGGTGCACGACCTGGGCTGGGTGGCGGTGCCGGTCAACGTGGTGGTCTGCCTCGCTTTTGCGCTGATCAGCGAGGCGGGTCGGGTGCTCGAAGACCCGTTCAACCTCTTCTACAACGGCCTGCCGCTGCACGATCTCAGCATCAAGATCGAGCGCAACCTGCGCGAGGCCCTCGGCCACACCGCGCTGCCCGCGCCGGTGGCCGTGCAGCCGCCGGGCGTGCTGATGTAGGCCGACCTAGCGCGGGGTCAGGCGCCTTCAGCGCGCCGGGCTGGCGTCGACCCGGAAGGTGTAGCGCTCATAGAGGTGCGGGGCCTCGGAGCGCAGCGGCGTATCGTAGACCGCCAGCCCGATGAAGGGCGCGAAGCGGAGGGAGTAGGTGCCGGCGGGCAGCGGGCCGTCCGAGGTCCAGGCGAATTCACCGGGGACCTCGGAGAAAGAGGATGTGAACAGCCGGTCTTGCTCGCTGCGGTCGCCGGCGAACAGCTCGACCCACATGGGGATGGTCTCGGGGAAGGCCATCGACAGGCTCACCACGCTGTCTTCGGCGATGGTGAAGCGGTACCAGTCGACCGGCTCGTCGCTCTCGCCGAGCGTCGAGACCATCCAGGCGCTGTGCTCGGCGCCCGTCGGCACGTGACGGGCCTCTGCGGCGGTGTTGTTGGGCTCGTAGCAGTCGTCGTACTCGGTCCAGGTCCAGCGCGCCTCGGCGGTGTAGGGCTCCTCGGGCCCGGGCAAGCCGCGGCCCCACTCGGCGAGGCCCATGACCAGCTCTTCGCCGGGCGCGGCCACACCGGCCAGGACGACATCTTCACCCGGCCCGACGTCAAGCTCGATCTGGAAGGTGCTCAGCTCGGGGTGCTCCAGCGTGAGGCCCATGGTCACCAGGTCATCGTCGGAGCGCGGGCTGACCAAGGTGAAGGTCAGCAGGCCGCTGAGGCGGTCGGCCGGCGCGAAAAAGGGCGTGAGCAGCTCGCCGGCATGCTCCATGGGGGTGGAGATGACCCCGGCGAGGGATTCGGCGGCCACCGGCAGACACTCGTCCAGGGTCGGGTCGATGAGCGGAGCGTCGCCCCCGCCAGAGCCTGCGCCGGTGTCGCCGCCGCTGTCGGGCTTGCCGCCGTCCACGCAGCCCACGGGGAGGGAGAGAAGCCCGAGCAGCGCGAAGGCGCCGCGCACGGGGGGACAGGACAAGGAGGAGGAGGAGGGGCTGTGCATGGCGCGCTCGCTGGCCCGAGGGGCCGAGGGAGGGGCAGCCCGGAGGGCCGGGCGGTCGTGACCAGGGAGCTCCCGTTCACACACCCTCGGTACCGTCCGCCCGTGAACGGGCCGTGAAGAGGCCCGGGCAGGTCCGAGGGAACCGGCGCCGCCGTGGGCAGATCACGCCGGTTAGACGCCACGCCCCGCTGCCCATGAGGACGAATGCCGCCCCGCTCGCCTCCCCCGCTCAGCCCCCAGGGCCTGCCGCTGCGCGGCAGCGCCGGCCCCCGGGTGCTCAACGACATTGGCCTGACCGACGCCGAGCTTGCCGCCTTCCTGCCGCCCGAGGCCCCCACCCTGCTGCGCAGCGTGCTGTGGTGCCAGTTCAGCGGCCCGGCCCGCCTCGAGGACATCGCCGCGGCCTTCGCCGACCGCTACACGACCCGGCTCGTGCCCGACGCCCGGCGCTTCCCGCCGGACGGGCCCGAAGAGGGCGTGCCCGTGCGCGAGGTCGAGCTGATGACCCGCGGCCGCTACGCCCGGTACACCTTCCTGGGCATGCGGGGCGACCACTACATCGAAGACGGCCACTTTCAGCTCGAGGCCACCTTCTTCGGCGCGGGGACGGGCTGGGGTTCGAACCGCGCGCTGTACAGCCGCTTCAAGGCCCTCGAGCTGCCCCGCATCGGCGCGGTCGACATCGTGGAGCTGACCGCGTGACCACCCCGCGCGCGACATGGCCGGTGCCGCGGTGAGCGCCCCGCCCAGCGCGCGGGGGCCCGACGCCCCGGCGGCACTGCTCCAGGTCGAGCTCGACAAGGCCGAGGGCGTCAAGGCCGGCGGGATGGCCCTGCTCATCGCCGTCGGCATCCTGCCCATCTTCGTGTTGATGCGCACCGTCGGTGGTTTCGTCGACCGGGTCGCCGCCCGGCCCGGCGTGGTGGCCGCGGTGCTCGGCCTCTCGGTGGTCATGTTCGCCATCGAGGCCACCGCCTGGTGGACGGTGCGCCGCGAGACCCGGGCGGGCCGCCGCCTCTCGCGCTGGCCGGGCCGCCTGCTCGTCGCGCTCGAGGCGATGGCGCCGACCCTCGTGTTGGTCCTGATCGGGGCCTTTTTGCCGGGTGAGCACGCCCTGACCGCGCCCCAGCTGCTGCTCTACGCCGTGTTCATCGGGCCGAGCGCGGTGCGCCTCGACCCCGGCCTGAGCCTGCTCTCGGGTGTGCTCGCCGCGGGCTCCTACGCGGTCGTCGCGGGCGCGCTGCTGTCGGCGGGGCGGGTCGACCACCCGCTGGAGCAGGACCTCGCCACCCACGCCATGCGGGTGCTCTACCTGTTGATGACCGGCGGAGCAGCGGCATTTGTCGCCGCCCAGCTGCGCCAGCGCTTCACCGCGGCCCTGCAGGCCAGCGCCGAGCGCGCCCGGGTGGTGCACATCTTTGGCCGTTATCTTCACGATGACGTGGTGGACCATCTTTTGCATGACCCCGACGGCCTGCGCCGGGGCGGCGAGCGCCGCACCTTGACCGTGATGATGACCGACCTGCGCGGCTTCTCGAGCCTCGCCGAGGGCCTGCCGCCCGAGCGGGTGGTCGCCCTGCTCAACCACTACCTGGGCGAGATGGTGCCGGTCGTGCTCGAGAACGGCGGCACCATTGACGAGATCATCGGCGACGCCCTGCTGGTCATCTGGAACGCCCCCGCCGACCAGCCCGACCACGCCCGCCGGGGGCTGCGCTGCGCGATCGGCCTGCAGCAGCGCATGGCCGCCGTAAACGCCTGGACCGCCGCCGCGGGCCTGCCCGCGCTCGAGATGGGCATCGGCCTGCACACCGGCGAGGCGGTGGTGGGCAACATCGGCGCCGACCAGCGCCAAAAGTACGGCGTGGTGGGCACCACGGTGAACCTCGCCGCCCGGGTCGAGTCGGCCACGGTCGGCGGGCAGGTGCTGGCCACCGCCGCCACCCTCGCCCAGGCCGGCGAGGGCCTGCAGCTCGGCGCGCGGCGGAGCCTGCGCCCCAAGGGCAGCGCCGCGCCCATCGAGGTGGCCGAGCTGCTCGGCCTCGACGGCCAGCGCCTGCCCGGCGCCGACGAGACCCTGTCGCCCGCCCCACCCCAGGCCCTGCGCCTGCGCGCCGTGCGCGGCAAGGAGCTCGACGCCGAGGCCATCGAGGCCCTGCTGCGCGCCGCGGGCCCCCGCCGCCTCGTGGTCCAGCTCGCCGCCCCACAGCCCGAGGTCGACGACGTGCAAATCGAGCACAACGGCGCGGTCGCCTACGCCCGCCTGAGCCCCGAGGGCCCCGACACCGCGCTGCTGCGCCTCACCTCCGCGGCCGGTGCCGCCGCCCTGCGGGCGGCCGGCCTCGCGCTGCCCGCCGATCCGACAACTGCAACACATTGATCATCGACCGTAACAAAACCACGAGAGCCCAGGCCTTCGCGGCGAGCCCCCTCCTCGCCCAACGCCGCCCCAAAACGCGCCGTCGCGCACCCACAAGAGCCGAGGCCTTCGCGGCGCCCCACCTCATCGCCCACTCGAGCCCCAAAACGCGCCAAGCCGGGGGCCGGATCTTGGAGAACCGGCAAAGGGGGGCCATTGCGGGCTGGCGCGCGGCGCTGCCATGCGCCGCGCGAAGCCTGCCCGCCGGCCCCCCTTGGCGGGGGATCCAAGGGGCCCCGCGGGCCCCTTGGCCGAGGGGTCCGGGGGCCGGCGGCCCCCGGCTCCCACGAACCCAAAAGACCGGGCCAGCGCGCGCCCCGCGCAGCGACCACACCGCCCCCGCGCAGCATCAGGCAACCGGCGCACAAAGCCCAGCGCAGCCAAAGCGCAAAAGCCAGCTCCGCAGAAGCTCCCGGCGCGCGCAGCGGAAAAGGGGCATCAGCCCGCCGGAAAGGCCGCCATATCCATAAAGAAAACCTCCCAATGATGGCCATCGAGGTCAAAGAACGTCCGCGTATACATAAACCCATGATCCGTGGCCGGCATCGCCTGGGTCGCGCCCAGCGCCAACGCAGCGTCGGCCACCTGATCCACCTCTTCGCGGCTGCCCACCGAGAAGGCCGTGATGTGCCCCGTGGTGGCGTGGCCCTCAGGCCGCGGGCGGGCGCAGAAGCCGTCGAAGCGCGGCTGCACCAGCAGCATCACAAAGGCGTCGTCGCCGACCAACATGCAGGTGGCGGTCTCGTCGGTGAACATCGGGTTGAAGGTGAAGCCGAGCGCGGTGAAGAAGGCCACGGCGCGGTCGAGATCAGCGACCGGCAGGTTCAAGAACAGCTTGCGGCCCGGGTGGGCGGGGACTTGGGGGCTCATCTGTGCTCCGGTGCCGCCAAAAGTGCAGCGGCCCGGGGCGCATAGCCTCGGGCCGCTGCTCCACCCACTGAACAGAGGCGCTCAGCCGCCGGGAGCCGGGGCGGGCGCCGCCGGAGCAGGCGCTGGGGCCGCGCCGCCCGCCGCCGCCGGATCGGTGGGCGCCGCGCCGCCCGCCGCCGCGGGATCGGTCGGGGCCGCGCCGCCCGCCGCCGCCGGGTCGGTCGGGGCCGGGCTGCCCGAAGCCGCGCCCGCGTTCGGGTTCGGCGTGGTGTCGCGGTTGATCGTGATGGTGATGCTGGGGACACCATCGGCCAGGCTCACCGGGTTGCCCGGATAGTCCATGCTGATGTCATTGGCGTCAGGGCCGTTGCTCTCGTAGTCGAGGATGGCCGAGAGCTGGATCGCATCGGTGCCCTTGGGTAAGTAGAGCTCAAAGGGCCCGGGCTGGGCGATGCGGATGACCGCGACCGGCGCGTCGCCGTTGGCGCGCTTGGCGGTGGCGGTGTGCACGTCGATCTGGATCTGCCCCTTCTCCCACCCGGGGACCTCGACGGTGCCGCCGAGCTTGATCGAGCCCTCGGCGGTGGCCAGCGTGGCTTGGTCGGGGGCGCCGCTGCCGCCGCCGCCACCACCCTCGCCGCTCGGCGGAGGCGGGGGCTGACCGGGGCCGCCCGGGGCCGGCGTGCCCGCCTCACCCGAGGCGATCGGGGTCTCGGTGGGCTCGGAGCAGGCGGTGACCAGGCCGAACAGCAGCGCCAGCGCGCCGACAGCCATGGAGGAGCGGGGGCTCAGGCCGGCGGGCCGAGCAGGGGCGCCGGAGGTCAGGCCGGCGCGGGGGCCGGTGGAGGTGCGGGGCATCGAGGAGGCTCCTTGCGTGCGCGGCCGCCCGCGGCGCGCGACCGCGCCCGGCGGGGGGATGGGCAAACCCTACAGATCCCGGCCGCGGGACGCAAGCGACCCCGACCGGCACGTCGCTCTCGACCCGCGGCGACCACGGGCCAGCTGCGCCCCCCGCCTTCGAGGCCGGCGCGATAGCCGCGCCGCCGAGGAGGGCCCGCCGTGCCCCACGCTGAGCTGCCCGTCACCGCGCCCGCCGACGAGGATGGCGCGCTGCTCCTCGACGGGAACACCCTCCAGTTCGCTGACCTCGTCGAGGTCGCCCGTTTTGGCCGCCCCGTCCGCCTGCACCCCGAGGCCCGGCGGCGCATGGCGGCCTCGGCGGCCTGGGTCCAGGCGGCCGGCGCGGGTGACCAGACCGTCTACGGCGTCACCACCGGCTTTGGCTCGCTGGCCCGGGTGAACATCGCGGCCAAAGACCGGGCCCTGCTCTCGCTCAACCTCATCCGCTCGCACGCGGCCGGGGTGGGCGCACCCCTGCCCGTGCCCGCGGTCCGCGCGATGATGCTGCTGCGCGCCAACGCCCTGAGCAAGGGCGCCTCGGGCTGCCGCCCGCTGCTGGTCGACACCCTGCTCGCCATGCTCAACGCCGGCCTGACCCCGGTGGTGCCGGCCCAGGGCAGCTGCGGCTCCTCGGGTGACCTCGCCCCGCTGGCCCACCTCGGCCTCGTGCTCGCCGAGGGCAGCGGCGGCGGCCGGGCCGTGCTGCGGGGCGAGGAGCTCGACGCCGGCGAGGCGATGGCCCGCGCCGGCCTGCAGAAGGTGCGCCTCGAGGCCAAAGATGGCCTCGCCATCACCAATGGCGCGCAGCTGACCACGGGCATCGCCGCCCTGTGCTGCTGGGACGCCGACCTGCTCGCCCAGGCCGCCGAGGCCGCCGCGGCGATGAGCTTTGACGCCCTGCGCGGCTGCACCCGGGCCCTGCACCCGGCGGTGCACCAGCTGCGGCCCTACCTGGGCGCCCAGCAGACCGCGGCCAACCTGCGCCGCCTGCTCACCGGGAGCGCCCTGGTCGACAGCGTTCCGGGCAAGGTGCAGGACGCCTACGCCCTGCGCTGCGCGCCCCAAGTGCTCGGCGCCTGCCGCGACAGCCTGCGCTTCGCCGCCAGCCAGGTCGCGGT
Source organism: Deltaproteobacteria bacterium (assembly GCA_016792625.1). Lineage (GTDB taxonomy): Bacteria > Myxococcota_A > UBA796 > UBA796 > UBA2385 > JAEUKK01. The sequence continues at coordinate 33,756 of JAEUKK010000159.1, forward strand.
CGAGCTCAACGCGGCCACCGACAACCCCCTGATCTTGATGAACGCCGGCCCGATGGACGAGGGCTTCCCCGATGACCCCTCGAATCGGGCCTACAGCGCGGGCATGTTCCACGGCGAGCCGGTGGGCATGGCGATGGACACGCTGAAGATCGCCGCCGCCGAGATCGCCAGCCTGTCCGAGCGGCGGCTGTACCGCCTGACCACCGGCCTGCTGAGCCAGCGCCTCCCCCCGGGCCTCGCGCGGGCCGACCGCCCCAACCTCGGCCTGATGCTCCCCCAGACCACCGCCGCGGCGCTGGTCAGCGAGAACAAGGCCCTGGGCTGGCCCGCCAGCATGGACAGCATCCCCACCTGCGAAGATCAAGAAGATCACGTGGCGATGAGCACCACCGCCGCCCGCCGCGCCGCCGCCGTGCTCGAGAACAGCCGCCGGGTCGTCGCCATCGAGCTGCTCGGCGCCGCGCACGCCCTGGCCATGCGCCGCGAAGAAGAGCCCGGGGTGCGGCTCGGCGCGGGCACCGGCGCCTTGCTCGACCAGCTCAGCGCCCTGCCCGGCGCGCTCTCGACCGATGGCGCGCCGGCCGAGGCCATCGCCGCCATCGACGGCCTGCTCGTGGCCGACGACTGGCGCGCCGCCTTGCCGGCCCTGCTGCCGGTCGGGCCGGTCGACCGCCCCTTGCGCCGCGCCTTCGAGAGCGCCCCGCAGCACGTCGAGGTGAGCCGATGAGCGCCGCCGCCCTGCCGCTGTACCACCGCGAGGCCCGCGGCCCGCTGGCCGGCGCCCCCACGGTCACCCTGCGCCCCGGCGCCCTGCCCTTAGAAGACCTGATCGCCGTGGCCCACGGCGCTCCCGTCGAGGTTGACCCCGAGGCGCGCGCCGCCTTGCGCGGCTGGGACGGCCCCGTGCTGCGCGACAAACGCCAGTGGCTGGTCGGCGCCCACGCCGCCGCCCACCCCGAGGCCGACCTGCCCCGGCTGTTCATCCTCGGGCACTGCGCGGGCGTCGGCGCGCCCCTGCCCCGCGAGGTCGTGCGCGCGGCGATCGCCGCCCGGGCCCAGGTGCTGCTGCAGGGCTGCTCTGGGGTGCGCCCCGCCTGTGTGGACGTGCTGGTCGACATGCTCAACGCGGGCCTGCACCCCGTCGTGCCCGCCCAGGGCTCGGTGGGCGCGGCGGGTGACCTCGCGCCGATGGCCCACGTGGCCCGGGTGGCGGCGGCCCTCGACGGCCCCATCCCCGGCCTGCGGCCCTTCTCTCCGACCCAAAAAGAGGCGCTGGCGCTGATCAACGGCGTCAGCCTCTCCTGTGCGCTCGCCGCGGTGGCGATCAGCCGGGCCGAGCGGGTGCTCTCCGCCGCCGTCGAGGCCGCCGCGATGAGCCTCGAGGCCCTGCGCGCGGCCCCCGGCTGCCTCGACCCGCGGGCGCTGGGCCTGCGCGGCCACCCCGGCGTGGCCCAGGTGGGCGCGGCCCTGCGGGCCCGCCTCGAAGGCAGCACCCTGGTCGTCGAAGGCAGGCCGCCTGACGCTTTTTCGGTGCGCTGCGCCCCCCAGGTTTTGGGCGCGGCGGTCGACGCGGCGGCCAGCGCCCGGGCGGTGGTCGAGGCCGAGCTGGGCGCCGTCTCTGACAACCCGCTCTGCCTCTGGCCCGCGGACGGCGGCCCTCCCGCGCTGATCGAGGCGGGGAACTTCCACGGCGCCAGCCTCGGCTTGGCCATGGACCACCTCAAAGCTGCGCTGACCCAGGTGGCCACGATTAGCGAGCGGCGCACCTTCCGCCTGACCTATGGGCAGCTCAGCTCTGACCTGCCGAGCTTCCTCGTCCCCGGCACCGGCCTGAACTCGGGCTTCATGCTGGCCCAGTACACGGCGGCCAGCCTGGCCAGCGAGTGCAAGGGCCTCGCCCACCCGGCGAGCGTCGACAGCATCCCCACCGTGCAGCACCACGAAGACCACGTGAGCATGGCCCCGATCGCCGCCCGCACCGCGCTCATGCTCATCGAGTGCGTGGCCGACATCGTGGCCATCGAGGCGATGTTGGCGGCGCAGGCCCTCGACCTGCGCCAGCGTGGCCTCGGCGAGGGCGGCGGGCAGATCGCCCCGGCCATCGAGGCCCTGCGCGCCCAGGTGCGCGCCGTCGTCCACTTCTGGGAAGACGATGGGGTGATGCACCCCGAGCTCGCCGCCGCTGGCGCTCTTTTGCGCGCCGGGGGCCTGGGCGCGGGGCCGGCTGCCGCGCCCTGGTGAGGCCCGGCGCCTCGGGGCTGTGCACAAGGCCTGTGCAGGCACCTCCAGGCGCAGCGCGCAGGGCGCCGCGGCGTGTTGCAGTGCGCAACACCTCCACCCCGGCTGCATCGACCTCCGAAAAACACGAGGCCCCCGCTGGGCGCGGCGCGCAGCGAGGGCGGTGAGGATGCGGGGCAGCGCCGCGCTTAGATGACCGCGCGCAGGCGCCCGAGGGCCCCGACCTCGATCTGGCGCACGCGCTCGCGGCTCAGGCCCATCGACTTGCCGATGTCGGCCATGGTGCGGGCCTCGACGCCCTCGAGCCCGTAGTGGTTGACCAGGATGTAGCGCTCGCGGTCATCGAGCACCTCGCCGAAGGCCCCGCGCACGAGGCCCAGCGCCTGGGTCTTCATCGCGTTGTTGTCAGGGTTGATGTCGCGGCCCTCGGCGGCGAGGCGGTCGCCCACGCAGAGGCCGTCATCATCGGGCTGGTCGATGCTGACCACGCCGCCCTGGGCGAGCAGCAGCTGGGCGCGGGCGCGCTCGACGCCCACCTCTTCGGCGAGGTCGTCGAGGGTCCAGTCTTCGCCCATGCGGTCGAGGCGCTCGGCGGCCTGCTGCAGGTTGCGGATCTGCTCGACCGCCCCGCCCGGCAGGCGCACCATGCGGCCCGAGGTCTCGAGCGCGCGGGTCATCTGGGCCCGCACCCACCACCGCGCGTAGGTCGAGAAGCGGATGCCGCGGTCGGGGTCGAAACGTTTGGCCGCGCGCAGAAGGCCGATGTAGCCCTCTTGCACAAGGTCCTCTTCGCTCATCAGCGAGCAGGCCAGCTTGCGGGCCTCGCCGCGGGCGATGCGGCGGGCGGACATCCCGAGCTCCCACCGCAGGGACTCGGCATCGGCCAACTTCTGGTGGGCCTTGGTCACGTCGCCGCGGATGCTCGGGTCGGTCTTGGCGATCACCGCGCAGGCCTCGACGGCCTCGATCAGGCGATCCACCGCGCCGGCGCGGGTGCGCTCGGTGCGGGTCGGCCGCCGGCGCAGAACCCGCTCAGCCTCGTCAATCCCGGCGATGGCCTCGCGGGCCTCGCGCTCAGCGACGCGGATGCGGTGGGCGAGATCGCGCTCTTCTTCGGCGGAGATGCGGAGCATAGGGCCCTCCATCGGTGGGCGCGCGGGGCGCCCGGGGCTGGGTTGAGGCACAAGAGAGGAGCAGGCGCGGGGAAGAGGGGGCGCAGGGCGCGGCGTGCCAGTTCAAGCAAGCAGTGTGCCAGGGCTACGGGCCGGGTCGGGCCGCGGATCGCTGCAGACGCAGTCACTATACACAACCGCATACGGTTTGTACAGCGTTGAAAGTTGCAACCTGCAGCGTTGCAGGATGCCACAGGCGCCGGTAGGTCACACCTGAGGCCACATCGATGGACATCACGCTCCCCGAAGACAACCTCTCCGCCCTGCTCAGCAACCCGCTGGTCGTCGGCCTGCTTGACCAGATCAGCGATGGGGCGGTCGTCATCGACGTGAGCAGCCGGCGCATCTTGGCGATGAACCGCCGCGCCCGGCAGCTGCTCGGGGCCAGCGAAGATGAGGTGAGCGGCGCGCTCTGCCGCGAGGCGCTCAACTCGCCGCTGTGCAAGCCGGCCTGCCTGCTCACCGAGGGCCTGCGCGCCGAGGGCCGGGCCGAGGCCGGCTGCGCGCCGCGGGAGTCCGAGGTCTTTTACCGGGGCCGCGAGGGCGCCCCGCTGCTGCACGCCCGGGCGCGCATGATCGTGGTGCGGGCCCCCGATGGCCGGCCGATCGCCGGCATCGAGATGTTCTCCGACCTCACCGAGACCCGGCGCCTCGAGAAGGCGCTCGGCGACCGCCGCAGCCTGCACGGGATCATCGGCCAGGCCCCACCGATGCAGCGCCTCTACGAGCTGCTCGAGCAGGTCGCGCCCTATGACCTGCCCGTGCTGATCACCGGCGAGAGCGGCGTGGGCAAAGAGCGGGTGGCCGACGCGCTGGTGGGCCTGTCCGACCGCGCACGCAAGCCCTACGTCAAGGTGAATTGTGCCGCGTTGAACCCAAGCTTGGTCGAGAGTGAGCTGTTTGGGCACCGCCGCGGCGCGTTCACCGGCGCGGTGGCCGACCGCCGGGGCAGTTTTGAAGAGGCCCACGGCGGCACGCTGCTGCTCGACGAGCTGGGCGAGCTGCCGCTCTCGCTGCAAGCCAAGCTGCTGCGCGTCATTCAGCAGGGTGAGCTGCAGCGGGTGGGCGAAGACCGCCCGCGCACGGTCGACGTGCGGGTGATCGCGGCGACCAACCGCGACATCGAAGCCGACGTCCAGACGGGCCACTTCCGCGAGGACCTCTACTACCGCCTCGCCGGCGTGCGCCTGCACGTGCCCCCGCTGCGCGAGCGCAAGGGCGACCTGCCGCTGCTGGCCGAGCACTTCCTGCACCGCTTCGCCGACGAGGCCCGCCAGCGCGGCCGCGCCAAAACCACGCCGGGCCTGCGCGCCGACGCCCTGGCCGAGCTGGTGGGGCGCGACTGGCGGGGCAACGTGCGCGAGCTCGAGAACGTCCTGCGGCTGGCCTTTATCCGCGTGCCCGAGGGCGCGCTGATCGGGCCCGATCATGTGGCGGCGCCGACCAGCCGCCCGAGCGCCGAGCCCGAGCCGGTCTCGCTGCAAGAGCTTGAGAAGCGGGCGATCCAGCGCGCGATGGACCAGTCCGAGGGAAACATGGCCGCCGCCGCGCGCCTGCTCGGGGTCGACCGCACGACGCTGTGGCGCAAGCTGCGGCGCGGCGAGGGCTGAACCCAGGCCTCCGCCCGGCTTCCTCCAAGCGCCCCGCCGGCCTGCGGCCGCCGGCGCCCCTCCTCCGGGCGCGGCGCGGCGCGCCTTGGCCGCTGCGCGGCCCGCCCTGCGGGCGGCCCTCCGGCCGGGCTGGCGCGCGCAAGGCGCCAGCCCACGTTGAGATTGAACATCGAAATCAAAATGTGCGCCGGGGGGCTTGCGGCCTCCCCCAGCCAGCGGTAGGGATCAACTGAAATCGATAATCAGTATCGCTTTCAATCCAGCCCCGCCGGAGCCCCCATGCGCGCCCAAGCCCTCCTCTCCACCCTGCGCGGCCCCGCGCTGCTCAGCCTCGCGCTGGCGGCCTGCGGCGGCGACGCCAAAGACAGCGCCGCGACCGACGCGGCCGACACCTCCGCCACGGGCGACGACGGCGCCGCTGATGATGGCGCCGCTGACGGCGCCGACGGCTCCACCGACGATGGCGCAGACGGCGCCGACGACGGCGCAGCAGACGGCACAGACGGCGCAGACGGCGCAGACGGCACCGACGGCGCGACCGATGGTGGCGAGGGCGCCGCAGACGGCGGTGAGGGCGCAGACGGCGCCGATGGGGGCGATGACGGCGGCGCGGCCCTCGCCTGCGCGCCGGGCAGCGACCGGGTCAGCGCGGCTGAGGCCGACGGGGTCTGGTCGGCCAGCCTGCACACCGAAGACGACGCGACGTGGACCTGCCTCGGCCTGACCGACGGCGCGCAGCGCACCGCGGCCTACACGATGGCCTGGCAGCAGTGGACCGTGGCGCTGGGCGCGGGCGTCGAGGCCCAACTGCTGCCCGACACGGCCTTCGACGCGGTGAGCACCGCGCCCACCGATGGCTGGACCAGCGACGCAGACGCTGTCTTCGGCGACTGGTACATCTACGACGGCGCGACCCATACGCTGACCGCGCGCCCCCACCTTTACTTGTTGCGCGGGCCCGACGGCGCGGCCTTCAAGTTGCAGATCCTCTCCTACTATGACGCCGAGGGCACCGTTCACCGGCCCCAGCTGCGCTGGGCCGCGCTGGTCGGGGGCTGAGCCGTGCGCCGCGCCGCCGCGCTCTGCGTGGGCCTGCTCGGGGCCGCGCGCCCCGCCCAGGCCGACCCGAGCGGGGCGACGGCCCCCGAGGCCACCCCTGATGGCTCTGAGCCTGGCGAGACCATCGTCGTGACCGGGTCGCGCGCCCCCGAGACCCGCCGCGGGGCGGTGGTGCGCACCACGGTCATCACCCGCGACGAGATCACGCGCTCGGGCGCGGGCAACCTCGCCGACCTGCTCGAGCAGCAGGCGGGGCTGCAGCTCGTGCGCGGCCTGCGCGGCGCGAACCTGAGCCTGCAGGGCATGTCTCCCGACCATGTGCTCGTGCTCATCGACGGCCAGCGGGTGGCCGGGCGCGTGGATGGCGCGATCGACCTCAGCCGCATCCCCACCGGGGGCGTCGAGCAGGTCGAGATCGTGCGCGGCCCGGCCTCCACCCTCTACGGCGCCGACGCGATGGGCGGCGTGATCAACATCATCACCGCGCAGCCGCCCCGCGGCCCCGCGCTCTCCTCCTCCGCCGAGCTGGGGGCGCCGCTGACCGCGGCCGCCACCTCCTCTGCGGGTCTGCCTCTGCCGCTCGGTCCCACCGGCGGCCACGCCCACGCCTCGGTCGGGCGCGGCGCCAGCCGGTGGGGTCAGCGGTTCGGGGCCTCGGCCCAGCAGCTCCCGGCCTTCGACCTCGATCCGGGCGATGTGGCCACCAGCGCCGACGCCCAGGCCCAGCTCGAGCTGACCGGCCAGGTCTGGCACCGGCCCAACGAGGCCCAGCGGTGGACGCTGCGGGGCAGCGCGCTGCGCCGGCGGGCCCAGGGCGTCGACAGCGCCGAGACCGGCGCCGTCTACGACCGCCGCCACCTCACCGAGACCGTGGGCCTGAGCCTCGGCCCGACCCTGCGCCTCGGGGCCGACACCCAGCTGCAAATCACGAGCTGGACGAGCTTCTTCCGCGATCAATACCTGCTCGACCAGCGGGGCGCGACCGCCGAAGACGCCTACCAAGACACCCGCGACCTGTGGACCGAGCTCGACCTGCAGCTCGACCACGCCGCGGGCCCGAGCCACCTGCTCACCGCCGGCCTCGAGGGCGCCCGCGAGGCCCTGTGGACCGACCGCCTCGCCGGCGGGCAGGCCGACCGCCTGCGCGGGGCCGCCTTCGCCCAGCACACCTTCCGCCCGGCCGCCGCCCCCCGCCTGTCGACCGCGGCGGGCCTGCGCCTCGACCACGACACCCAGTTCGGCCAGGCCCTCTCACCAAAGGTAGCGATCAAGCTCGACGCCACCTCGGCGCTGGCCCTGCGCCTCTCGGGCGGCTGGGGCTACAAGGCGCCCGACTTCAAAGACCTCTACATCCGCTTCGCCAACCCCACCGCCAATTACGCGGTGGAGGGCAACCCCGCGCTGCGCCCCGAGCGCGCGCTCGGCGCCAACCTCGCCGCCGACTGGTTCGGCCCCCGCGGGCTCGCGCTGGGCCTCGAGGGCTACGGCCAGCGGGTCACCGGGCTCATCCAGCCGGCGCTGACCAGCGCGGCCAGCGCCGGGCAGGCGGCCCGCTACTCCTACGTCAACGTCGCCGAGGCGATCACCGCCGGGGCGCAGGCCGACGCCCGGGCCCGGCCGGCGCCCTGGGCCTGGGGGCAGGCGGGTCTCAGCTACGGGTGGACCGTGGACCGCGCCGAGGGCCGCCCCCTCGCCAACCGCCCCACCTGGATGGCCACCGCGAGCGCCGGGCTCGAGCGCCCCGCGGCGGGCCCCGCGCTGGACGCCCGCCTGGGTTTTGTCGGCGCGCGCCCGCTCTATGAAGATGACGACGGCGACGGTGTGGAAGACACGGTGATCGCCCCGTCGACCCTCAACCTCGACGCGCGGCTGCGCTGGCGCTGGCCGGGCGGCGGCGCGGTCTGGCTCGGCGCCGAGAACCTGCTCAACGCCGGTGATGCGGTCGCCTCACCGCTGCGGCCCCGCCAGCTGGTTGTCGGCGCCTCGGGCGGCCTGCCGCGCCTGCAGCGCACGCAACCCTCCCCCTGACCTCGCCGAGGCGCCCATGATATCCCCCGCTCCTCTATCCGTCGACGCGACCCCTCTCCGCCTGGGCCTCTTGGCCCTGATCCTCATCTCTGGGGGCTGCGCGGCCGACCTGCGCGCGACCACCCAGACCGATGACGGGATCGCCGACACCGGCGGCCCCACCGACACCGAGGCGGTCGGCGGCGGCGACACCGGCGCGCCGCAGGTCTTTCGCACGGTGATCGACGCCAGCTCGGAAGAGGCCTGGGCGCCGCTCGACCTCGACGCCGCACACACGGGCGCCGAGCCCGAAGACGGCGGCTGGGACCTGCAGGCCCGCCGCTACCTCATCGCGCTCAACGGCGGGGTCAGCGGCGAAGGTGGCGTGCAGGTCGCCATCCTCGACGGCGTGACCCTGGATGGGGTCGACGCCGCGGCCCTCGACGCCCTGCCCGCCGCGGCCTGGGTCAGCGACCAAGAGGACGACGACGGCGACGGCATCCCCGCTTACGCCTTGAACGAGTGGTATGACTACGACAGCGCCGCCCACACGTTGAGCCCCAAGGCGCGGGTCTACGCCCTGCGCAGCACCGAGGGCGCCCGCTTCGCCCTGCAAATAGAGGACTACTACGACGAGGCCGGAACCTCGGGGCACCTGAGCCTGCTGTGGGGTGCGCGGTGAGCCGCGCCCTTCGCCTGCTGTGGGACACCATCCCCGCGGTGCTGCTCGCGGCTGCTCTGCTGATCGGGCAGGCGCAGGCGGGCACGGGCACCGGCGTGGACGGCGTCCAGGTCAATGTTCCCGCGCCACAGCGGGTGGTCGTGCTGGGCGGCGGGCTCACCGAGCTGGCCTTCGCGCTCGGCGCGGGACCGTTGGTGATCGGCACCGACGCGAGCAGCACCGCCCCCGAGGCCGCGGCCGCATTGCCCAAGGTGGGGTATTATCGGCAAGCGTCCGCCGAGGGCATCCTCAGCCTGCGGCCCGATCTGGTGATCGCCCACGCCGACACGGGCCCGCCGGCGGTGCTGGGCCAGCTGCGCGCGGCGGGCTTGCCCGTGCTGGTGGTCGACGGCACGGCCTCTGCCCCAGCGCTGCTCGCCCGGGTTGACCTGCTGGGCGCGATCCTCAACCAAGGTGAGGCCGCGGCGAAGCTGCGCGCGGCCCTGCAGCGGCAGCTCGACGCCCTGCCCGCGCCGACCGGGGCCCGCCCGCGGGTGCTGTTCATCTACGCGCGCGGCGGCGGCACGCTGAACGTGGCGGGGGCGGGCACCGCCGCCCACGCGATGATCGAGCTGGCCGGCGGCGAGAACGTGCTCGCCGCCCAGCAGGGCTACCTGCCGCTGACCGCCGAGGCGGTGGTGGCGGCCCGGCCCGACGTGGTCTTGTTGACCGCGGGCGGCTTGCAGAGCCTCGGCGGGATGGACGCGCTGCGCGCTGTCCCCGGCGTGGCCCAGACGCCGGCGGGCAAGGCAGGCCGGGTGCTGACCGTCGATGACCTGACCCTGCTCGGCTTCGGCCCCCGCGCGCCCTCGGCGGCGGCGGCCCTGCGCGCCGAGCTGTCCCAGGCGACCCGAGGCGCGCCGTGAGCGGCCTCGCCGTCGGCGAAGGGGCCCGCGCCCTGCCCACCACCGGGCCCGGGCGGGGCGCGGTGGGCCTCGGCCTGCTCGGGGCGGGCGCCGCGCTCGCCGCCGGCGCGGGGCTCTGCTTCGGCGCCCTGCCCATCACGGCGGGGGAGCTCTGGCAGATCGCCGCCGCTGGGCCCACCACGGCGCCGGTCGGCCTCGAGACCGCCGCCACCGTGGTGTGGAGCCTGCGCCTGCCCCGCGTGCTGCTCGGGCTCGCGGTCGGCGCGGCGCTCGCCGGCGCAGGCGCGACCTTGCAGGGGGTCTTTCGCAACCCGCTCGCCGACCCCGGCGTGGTCGGGGCCTCGGCGGGGGCGGCGCTCGGCGCGGCGCTGGTCATCGTGCTGCCCCGGGCGCCCGTGGCTTTGGCCCCAGCCGCCGCGGTGCTGCTCGACCTGATTGGCGTGCCTGGCGCTGCCTTCGCCGGTGCGGCGGCGGCTGGCCTGCTCGCCCTGCGCCTGGGCCGGCGGGGCGGCCAGACCCGGGTCAGCGAGCTGCTGCTGGTGGGGGTCGCCCTCAACGCGCTGTGCGGCGCCGGCTTGGGGCTGCTGATGGCCATCTCCGACGAGGTGGCCCTGCGCGACCTGAGCTTCTGGATGCTCGGGGCCTTGGGCGGGGCGACCTGGCCCGTGGTCGGGCTGACCCTACCCGTCGTGACAATCGGTCTGGCGCTCACGCTGCCGCTCGCTCCTTCGTTAGACGCGCTGGCCCTCGGCGAGGGGCCCGCCGCCCACCTCGGCGTGCGGGTCGAGCGGGTCAAGGCCGTGGGCCTGAGCCTGTCGGCGGCCCTGGTCGGGGTCGCCGTGGCGGCGGCGGGCATGATCGGCTTTGTCGGCCTCGCCGCGCCGCACCTCGTGCGCCTGCTGCTCGGCCCCAGCCACCGCCTCGGCCTGCCGGGCAGCGCGCTGCTCGGCGCCGGGCTGCTCGTGGCCGCTGACACCCTGGCCCGCCTCGCCCTGGCCCCGGTCGAGCTGCCGGTCGGCGTGCTGACCACGCTGCTCGGCGCGCCCCTGTTCTTTGGCCTGCTGCTGCGCGACCGCCGGGCGGGAGGGGCGACATGACCACCCCCGAACCGCAGGAGCGCGGCCTCGCCGCCGCGGGCCTCAGCCTGCGCCGGGGCGCCCGGATGGTACTGGAGGACGTCGATCTGCGCCTGTTGCCCGGCGAGCGCCTCGCCGTGGTCGGGCCCAACGGGGCCGGCAAGTCGAGCCTGCTGCGCACGCTCTCGGGTGAGCTGCGGCCGACCGCGGGCGCGGTCAGCCTCGATGGGCGGCCGCTGGGCGCGCTCGACCCGCGGGAGCTCGCCCGCCGCCGCGCGGTGCTGCCCCAAGACCTCGAGCTGAGCCTGCCCCTGCGCGTCGACGCGGTGGTCGCGCTCGGCCTGCTGCCCCACGCCGGGCGGCTGTCGGCGGCCGCCGAGCGGGCGGCGGTGGGGGCGGCGCTGCGCGCGGTCGGGGCCGAAGCCCTGGCCGGCCGGGACGCCACCACCCTCTCGGGCGGCGAGCGCCAGCGGGTGCACCTCGCCCGCTGCCTCGCCCAGCTCAGCCCGGGGCCCGAGGCGGGGGCGCGCTACCTGCTGCTCGACGAGCCGACCAGCGCGCTCGACCTGCGCCACCAAGCCGAGGTGCTGGCCCAGGCCCGCGCGCTCTCCCGCGCGGGGACCGGCGTGCTCGCCGTGCTGCACGACCTGAACATGGCGGCCGCCTGGGCAGATCGAGTGGCCGTGCTCGACGGCGGCCGGCTGCGGGCGTTGGGGGCCCCGGCCGCGGTGCTCTGCCCCTCGCTGCTCTCCTGCGTCTGGGGCTGCGCCATCGAGTCCCTGCCCCGGGCCGATGGCGGGCCGCCGCTGTTGATCTCCCCTGTGCTGCGGGCCCCCGCGGCCTGAGCGCCTCCGTCTCCCTCTCCTCCCCCTCCCTCTTCTCGCCCCTCTCGCCACGCTAATCCACCCGACCCAACCGGAGCGCACCACATGGATCCCACCGCCGCCCAACCCTCCACCCTCCCTGTCGATGGCAGCACCCCCGCGCGCCCCACCCGCCTGCGGGCCCGCGAGCGCGCGGCCGCCCTGGGGATCAGCGAAGCGGAGCTGGTCGCGCTCGAGGATGTGCCCGGCACCCGCCGCCTGCGCGCCGACAAGAACAGCGTCGGTGAGCTGATCGTAGCGCTGCCCAGCCTCGGCGAGGTGATGGCGCTCACCCGCAACCACGCCGCGGTGGCCGAGCGGGTGGGGGTCTATGCCGGGGTCGAGATCGGCCCCCACGCCAGCCTCGTGATCGGCGAGACCATCGACCTGCGGCTGTTCTTGGGCCAGTGGAAGACCCTCTTCGCCGCGCCTGTCGAGACGCCCAAGGGCCCACGGTGGAGCCTGCAGGCCTTCGACGCCGCCGGAGAGGCCGTGCACAAGGTCTACCTGCCCGTGCAGCCGACGCCGGCGGCCCAGGCCGCCTGGAATGACCTGATCGAGCGCTTCGCCGACCCCGATCCCGCGCCGGTCCAGGCCCAGCCCCGGGCCGCGCAGCGCGAGCGGTCGGTCGACGCAGCGGCGCTCCTCAGCGGCTGGGCGGCGCTGACCGACACCCACCAGTTCTTCGGCCTGCTGCGGCAGCTCGGGGCAGGTCATGGCCAAGCGCTGGCCCTGGCCGCCGGCCGCTTCACCCGGCGGGTCAGCGCAGAGGCCGCCGCGCCCCTGCTGCGCGCCGCCGCCGAGACCGAGACGCCGATCATGGTCTTCGTGGGGAACCCGGGCTGCATCCAGATCCACACCGGGCCGGTGCGCAAGATCGCGCCGATGGGCGCCTGGATCAACGTGCTGGACGCCGACTTCAACCTGCACCTCGACCAGTCTCGGGTCGAGGCGGCCTGGGTGGTGCAGAAGCCGACCGCCGATGGGGTCGTGAGCTCGCTCGAGCTCATCGACGCTGCGGGTGAGCCCGTGGTGCGCTTCTTCGGCAAACGGAAGCCCGGCCAAGCCGAGGACCCTGCCTGGCGCACGCTGCTCGCCGGCCTGCCCGATGCCCCGGCGCCGGCTCTGTCTGCCCCCCTCTCTCCTGCTGCGGGGGCCCCCGATGCCGCGCTGTGACGAAGAGACGCTGGCCCGGCGCGGCGCCCTGTCGATCAGCCGCTGTGCCCACTGTGACACCATCTCGCTGCACGTCGGCGGCGTGAGCCTGCGCCTCGAGCCCGAGGTGCTGCACCACCTCTGGGAGCTGATCGGCGTGGCGCTCAGCGCCCCGAGCGTGCGGCGTGCCGCGCTGTCCTTCGACCGACCGCGGGCAGAGGCGAGCTGAACCCGGCGGAGGCCGACACCCCCCACGCCTGGCGATGTGTGGGGCCACGGCGCATTGCCCACAGCCGAGGCCCGCCGCGCCGCTCAGGCCCAGTCGGCGAGGCCCGGCTCCATCAAGGCGAGGTCGACCCGGGTGTTGAGCGCGCCAAAGACCAGGAAGGCGGCGAGGCAGTCTTGCTCCCGCACCCAGCGCGGCGCCACCGCCGGCGGGTCGATCCAGCCGGCGGCAAACAGCGGGTCGAGGGCCACGGTGTCGCCCGGGGTCAGGCGGCCCGAGAACAGGCGCAGGGGCAGCTCTTTGCGCCCCTCGTTGGCCGCGGCGAGCATGAAGCCGTGCACCTGCCAAAGCCCGCGCACATAGGCGAGGTCTTTGGCGAAGATACCGCAGCAGACGCCATTGTGGCGCGCACCATCCCCGCCGCGCAGCACCCGCTGGGCGCTGGCGAAGCTCTCCTGCGGGGGCTGGCCGCCCGCGCGGAAGACCTCGTAGACCTCCATGAAGTCGGCGCCGTCGAGGGCCGCCTGGACGGCGACCACCCGCAGGGCGATGCGGCGCAGGCGGCTGAGGTCCATGGTGTCGGTGATCAGCTCGGCGAGGGTGGCCAGGCCCTCTTGGATGGCCGCGGTCCGCGGCGTCGCGAGGCCCAAGCTGCGCAGCACCGGCTGGCCGGCGCCGTTGCGGCGGGTGGCTGCGTGCACCAGCGCCTCGTGGTGCAGCAGCTGGCGCAGCTGCAGCTCAGAGAAGCGCGCGTCGGCCCGCAGCCGCACCCGCTTGCTGCCCGCGCTGGCGATGCTGGTCAGCTCGGGGTCGAGCTCGACGCTGAGCGGTGGGTCGGCGAACCAGGGGTCGAGCCAGGCCTGCAGGCGCTCGCGGGCGGCCTCGGCGTCGAGGGTGGCCTCGGGCGGGCTCGAGCGCAGGCGTGAGGTGGCCGAGATGACGTGCTGGGCGGCCTCAAGGATGGTCGGCGCGCCCGTGTGCAGCGGATCGCTGGGCCGACCATAGAGGTCGAGGGAACGATCCACGAACTCGGGGCTGCCCAGGCTGTCGAGCAGGTCGACCGCGTCGCGCAAGCTCTGGGCGGTGCGCTGCAAAAAGGCCTCGCCCGGGTCATCGGGGTCGAGGCCCGCGGCGGCGCCGTCGATGCGCGCCCGGTCGTCGGCCACGTCGGGGCGGGGCACCTGGTGGCCCGGCGCGGCGGGGGCGGCGAGGAAGTCGCGCTCGATCTGGGCCGGCCAGTCGAGCTCGCCGAGCACCAGCACACCCTTGCCCGCCGCGCAGACCGCCCGGTCGGCCGCGATCAGCCGCTCGCGCCCGGCCGCGCTGGGCGCCCAGCTCACGGGGCCACCAGGTCCCAGGTCACGAGGCAGGTCGGCTGCCGGTTCTCCTCGGCGTAGGACCAGCGCACGAAGATCTTGGCGCCCCGCCAGCGGTAGGCGGCGCCCTCGGGGTCGGCCGCGCCGTAGAGCGCGACCACCGCCTCGCGCACCTCATCACACGCGGCGGCGCTGAGCGTGCGGCTGCGGGCCTCGACGCGCCGCAGGGCCTCTTGGCGGTCAAAACCGAGGGCGACCGCCAGCTTGTGCGTCCCGAGCGTCAAGGGGGCCCGCGGCTTGGTGTACATCTGCAGCCGCCCGCCCCCCTCGAGGTACAGCACGGTGGGCGTGTCGAGCAGGCCAAACTTGCTGAGCGGGGCGCCCAAGGGGACCCCCGGCGCGCCGCCCGCGGCGTCGACCGAGGCCATCACCGCCTCAAGCTCGGCCTGGGGCGGCGGGGGCGGCCCCTCGGCCTCACCCTCTGCGCCACCGCAGCCCAAAACGAGCCCCAGCGCGCCAATGACGGCCGTCCGAGGGGCGTGGGCGAAGCGGCGGGGCATGGGCGTCCTCCGGTGGCGCGCACGGGCCGGCCACGCGGCCCCGCTGCGGGCCGGCGGCCTATCCCCTTGAGGCCCGTGCTTCATGGGAGGGCTGCCCCTCAGCCGAGCAGCTCGCCGTGGAAGCTCCACCGCCCTGCGGGGAAGTTCGCCGCGTTGTCCTGCCACCACTGGGCCCAGGCCCGCCGGTGGGCGACCTGCACGCGGTAGGGCCCCTCGGCGTCAAAAGGCAGCCGGCAGCCGGTCGAGATCACCAGCTCGTCGTAGGTCGAGCGGCGCACAAAAGCATCGTCGTGGTCGAGGCGCTCGATGAGCTGGCCGGGGTCGAGCAGCTGGCCGTGGCGGTAGCGCAGGCCGTCCTTGAAGCGCGGCCCGTTGTGCGACCACCAGGTCACCCAGCGGCTGCGCAGCAGGCTCTCCTCGGGGTCTTCGTGGTGGCCGGTGATCAGCTCCAGCGCGCCGTTGGCCACCGCTTGGCGGCTCCGGTCCTTGCTGCCGAGCTGGTCGAGCAGCCGAGGCACGGCCCGCGGATCGCCGAGGTAGCCGAGGCCCTGCAGGGCGCCGACGCCGGCCGGATCTTCCTGCTCGGCCACCCGATACAGCAGCAGCAGGTAGCTCGGACCACCGTAGCGGCCGACGATCTCGCCCAGCGTGCGCGGCGCGTTGCGCACACGCGAGGCCAGGCGCTGGGCCTGCTCATCGACCCCGCGCCACTCGCCGAGCAGCAGCAGCGCCGTGCTCGCCTCACCCGCCAAGTGCCCGTCGTCGATGCAGCTGAGCAGCTCATCGACCACGCTCGGGTCGCCGATGCGGCCGAGCGCGACGATGGCCGCCCGCTTGACCACCTTGCTGGCCCGGCCGCTGAGCAGCTTGCGCAGCACCTCGACCGCGCCCTGCTCCCGCCGCCAGCCGAGCACCTCGACCGCCGCCGAGACCCCCGAGGGATCGGGGTGGCGGCTGGCCGCATCGAGCAGGCCATCGACCAGCGCGGCGTTGGGGCTGCGGGCCATCGCCGCGATCAGCGCCCGGCCGGCGGGGCCGTCGGGCTGCATTTGCAGCAGGTGGCGGAGCAGGACCTCGGCCGCCTCGTAGCTGCGGTGCCCGGCCAACAGGTCGGCCGCCGCGACGTAGCGGGCGAGGTTGGGGTCAGAGGTGCGGGGCACGGTGTTGTCGAGCAGGCGCGCGCCCTGCTCGAGCTGGGCGGCGAGCACGCTGACCACGCGCACATCGCAGGCGGCCACGGCCATGCGGTGGGCGCCCAGCCGGCGCTCGGGGCGGTCGGCGTCGGCGCGGATGAGCGGCGGGCGCGCGCGCTGGGCGTTCACCCGGTCGCGCGCGTGGTCGGCGGCCCGCTCGAGGTGCCAGTCGATGCTGCGCCCCGGATCGCCGCCGATGGCGTCGGCCGCGGCCACCCCCGCGGCCAGATCGGCGGCCTTGAACAGGTGGCGGGCCTCGTCGGCGGCGCCGGGCTCGCCCAGGGCGGCGAGGCGCAGCAGGGCCCAGGCCTGGCGCAGCGGGAGCCCAAGCTCGTCGAAGCCAGCGGCGGCGCGGCCATAGTCGGCGCGCGCGCGCCCCTCGTCGCCGGTCATGCGGAACAGATCGCCCCGCCGCAGCAGCACGCGCAGCAGCAGCTCGGGCGCGCCCTCGGCGAGGCCGCGGGCGTGGCGGTACCAGGCCTCGGCGTTGGGGCCATCGCCCTGCTGCCGCGCCAGATCACCGGCCACCAGGGCGTACTGGCCCCGCACCTCGACGTCGGCCCAGGCCTCGACGGCGTCTTGGGCCGCGGTGAGCAGGCCCGCCGCGGCGTCGAGGCGGTCCTTCATGCGGTGGCGCTCGGCCAGCAGCACCTGGGCCTCGGCGCGGGCCGCGGGGTCGAGGGGGGCCTCTCCGCGCCGGCGGGGGGCCAGCTCGACGAGGGCCTCCTCCAAGATCTCCTCAGCCCAGGGCTCTTGGCGCAGCACGGCCAGCCGGCCCAGCGCGAGGCGGGCCCGACCGCCGAGGCTGCCCTTGGCGTCGCGCAGCCGGCGCAGGCGCCGCTCGGCCTCGTCGTGGTGACCGAGCTCGGTGAGCAGAGCGACGAGCTGCAGGCTGGCCTCGTGGCCATCGAGCGGGCTCGAGAAGGAGAGGGCGCGGTCGAGGAAGGCCTGCAGCGCGCGCTGCGCCGCGGCCCGCTCCCCCCGGGCGCAGAGCGCGCGGGCCAGCGCCTGGGCGGCGGCCTCGGCCAGCAGGCCCTCGGCCGGGCTGCGGCAGTCGCTGAGGTTCTCGGTCAAGAAGCGCTGGAGCTCGGCCTCCCACGCGGGGTCGCTCAGATCGAGCATGGCCTCAAGCGCGGTGATCAGCTCGGGGCCGGGCGCGCCCTCTTCGGGCCAGGGCCGCGGCAGGCGGGTGGCCCGCAGGGCGGCGAGCAGCGCGTCGCGGGCGCTCACCTCGTCCTCGGCGCGCAGGGCTTGGCCGAGGCGGGCCAGCGCCGCCGTGTGGCTCGGATCGGCCTCGACCGCTTGCATCAGGCGGCCCCGGGCCGACTCGTCGTGGCCAGCCGCGGCGAGGCGATCGGCGTCGAGCACGAGCAGATCGACGCTGGTCGGGTCGACCTGCAGGCGGGCGGCGAGCTGGGCCTCAGGATCGCGCAGGTTCTCATCGAGGATGCGGACCGTGGCGGTCAGCCAGCGCTCAAAGCGGGCGTGCAGGGGCAGGAAGCGGCCGGGCTCGCGGGCCTGGGCGGGCAAGATCCAGCGGCCGTAGCGCACCCCGCCCTCGTGGGCGGCGAAGGCCCAGCGATCCTCGGGCCCGGGGCCGTCGGCGAAGAGGATCACCTCGGGCAGCTCGGCCGAGACCGGGGCCAGCTCGGCCGCCGCGCGCACCTGCAGGGCGCCGCGGAACAGCGAGGCGCCGTTCCAGCGGGTCAAAAAGCGGCGGAGATCGGCGGGCAGCGGGCCGCCCAGCGCCGCCGCGGCGTGGCTGAGCGCGTCGCCCGCGGGCGGGGCGGCGAGGTGGTGCACGTCGTGGCGGTACCGATCCAGCACCCGCAGCACGGGGTGGAAGGGATCGGGGCCGGCCGCGCCCCCCTCGGGCGCCCCGTGCACGGGGGCGGGCTCTGCGGGGTCACCGGCGAGGGGCGAGGAGCTGAGGGGCTGCATGGGGGCCTCGGCGGGGAGCGGGGATGGTCCACGGCATCGCGCGGGGGCGCCGCGCGGCGACGCAGGCAGCGTCAAGGCTGGGCCGTGGGGAACATCGCGGGGAACACTGACCGATCCGGAGTGGCGGATGCTGGCCAAGATCCGATCAGCCAGCCCCGCGCGGACGGGCCTGCGACCGTAGCACCGTTGACGCCGCAAGGGAAGGCACTCGAACCGACCTGAGCCTGTGGTCGCCGGGCGGCCTGCGGGGCGCGACCGCTGCCGCGGGCCCCGATCTCGGCGTATAGTCGGGCGCTCCGCCGACCCCGAGGTCTCCATGCTCCGCCGCGCTCCGCTCGCTTTGGCCCTGCTGGCCTGCGCCTGCAACTCCGACCTCAGCGTCGTCGAGAAGGCGGTCTGCGACGGCGCCCAGCAGACGGCCGAGGGGCGGGTCGACGCCCCCTTCGATCTCGACGGCGATGGCTTCTACGACGCCAACAACCTCGACTGCCAGGCCTCTTATGCGGCGGCCCGGCTCGACTGTGATGACCAAGATCCGGCGGTGCACCCCGGCGCGGCCGAGGTGGGCTGCAATGGCATCGACGACGACTGCGATCCCGCGACGATCGACGACGAAGATCGTGACGAAGACGGCGCCCCGAGCTGTGAAGACTGCGATGACCTCGACGCGGCGATCTTCCCGGGCGGCGACGAGGTCTGCGGCGACGGCATCGACAACGACTGCGACGCCGAGACCGCCGACGGCGAGGACCTTGACGACGACGGCGTGCTGTCCTGCGATGACTGCAATGACCTCGACAGCTCGACCCGCCCCGGGGTCACCGAGGTCTGCGACGACGGCAAAGACAACAACTGCGACGGCTTTATCGACGAAGACTGCGACATCGACCGCAGCGGCATCTACACGATCAGCGGCGTGACGGCCTACTCCTGCGCCTTTGGCTACGTGAACGTCAACCCGCGCACCCTCGCGGTCACCGACGCCTACCCGACCCTGACGGTGTCCTCGGGCAGCGCGCAGCCCGGCACGATGACCGGGGCCTACGCGAGCGCGACCAACTTCGAGGTGGTGAACAACATCCCCGGCGCTTGCACCGAAGAGTACCGGCTGATCGCCGCTTTTGACAGCGACGACAGCTTTGTGGGCACGCTCACCGCGACGTTTACCGGCGGCTCCTGGTGCTACGACTGCGCCAACCAGAGCTGGGCGGTCACCGGGGTCAAGTGAGGGCGCGCCGCTTCGACGATGGCCTGCAGCGCGCCGCCCTGCGCGCGTCGGCCCTGCTCGGCGCGGGCCTGATCGCCGCCGCGCTGGGGGCCCTCGATCCGCGGGCGGCGGTGGCCGGGGCGCCCGCTCCGCCCCCTTTTGAGACCGCCGCCGAAGCCGAGCGCTGGGCCCAATTCTCCGCCCACGCCGCCGCGCGCACGGCGGGCTGGGCCGACGCAGGTGAGCGCCAGCTCGGCAATTTCATCGAGCGCCGCTGGTGCCGCGCCCCGATCAGCCCCGCCGACTGCCGCGCGGGGCAGTTCTCCAGCGCGCCGCGGCAAGATCACGCGGTGCTGCGCCTCTCCACCCTGTCTTTTCAGCCGGGCGGCGTGCGCTTTGGCCTGAGCTACCAGGTCCTCGACCTGCCCGCCGCGGGGCTGGGCCTCTCGCTCAGCCTCGTGTCGGGCGGCCGCAGCGTCATCGGCGATCAGCTCCAGGTCGAGGTCCTGCGCGCGCCCCGCGCCCCCGACGATCCGCCCCTGCTCCGGCTGGGCGACGTGCTGCGCTGGCCCATCGCCGACGGCGCGGTCGAGGTGCCCCTGCCCGGCGCGCCCGATCCCATCGGCGCCGCGCGCCTGCTGCGCGCGAGCCCAGACGCCCTGCAGCGGGCCGGCGACGCCCAGCTGGTCGGCCTGGTCGAGGCCGTCGACCGCGCCCTGGCCGGCGGGCAGCTCCGCCGCTGCGTGCCCGGGCCCTACCTGGGCGACGGCGCCCCGCCCGCGTGCACGCCGACCCCGCTCAGCCCCGATGAACAAGCCGCCGAGCGGGCGCGGGTGCGGGCTGTGGTTGACGCCCAGCGCGCCTTTTTGGCCGCAGAGGCGCCGGCGATCCACGCGCTGCTCGCCGCCTATCTGCCCGACTGAAACGCCCCGTGCGCCAAGCGCGCGAGGCTGTGTTCAGCGCTGTGCACGCTCTCTCCCCGCGGGCGAGGCACGGCCGCGCTGGCCACGATGGGCAGCAGGCAGAGGCGCCGCTGATCCCCCGGGGCCCCGCGCATGGCCGGGCGGCGCGCTACCCTCGACCCGCCGCCGAGGCGCGGCTGGAGGCGCAGATGAACAGCACGATGATTGAGAACATTGTCAATGAAGGCGTTGTGGTGCAGCGGTCAGCGCGCTGGCGCTGGGCGGCGCTGGCGCTCGGGCTGGTGGCCTGCGGCGGCAAAGAGGGCCGGGTCGAAGAGGTCCTCGCGCTCGAGGGCGACGCGACCAGCGGCGCCGAGGTCTACGCGGTGAACTGCGCGGGCTGCCACGGGGCCGACGGCGGGGGCGGCAGCGGCCCGAACATCCGGGCGAAGACAGCGAGGAAGAGGTGGCCAGCGTCGTCCTCGAGGGCGAAGACGAGATGCCCTCCTACGACGGCGACCTGACCGACCAAGAGATCGCCGACGTCGTCGCCTTCGTCACCACGACGCTCTGAGGCGGTCGGGCGCCCACGGCCCCCCGCTGGGCGTCGCCGGGGCCCCGGGCGGCGCTCCGCCTGCGGCGGGATCGCCGCCCGCCCGGCTCGGTCGGCTGCGCCGACCGCGGCTGCGCCGCGCCCGCGGTCGGCCGGGCGCGGCCTCAGCCTTTGGCCGGCGGCGCCTTGGCCAGAACATCGCGCAGCTCGGCCAAGAGCACCTCAACCGGCAGGCCATGCGGCAGGGCCTTGGCCATCTCGCCGTCGGGCCCGACCAAGAACAGCAGGCCGCTGTGGTCAACCGCGTAGCCCAGCGCGCTCTCGGGCTGGGGCACCTTGGCGAAGTCGACGCCCCAGTCCTCGGCCACCGCGCGCACCTCGGCCTCGGTGCCGGTGACGCCGACGATCTTCGGGTCGAAGAAGGCCGCGTACTCGGCGAGGCGGGCGAGCGTGTCGCGCTCGGGGTCGACGCTGATGAACAGGCCGGCGATGCGGGCGCGGTCCTCGGGCGGCAGGCGCTTGAGCGCGCCCTGCACGGTCTGCAGCGTGGTCGGGCAGACGTCGGGGCAGGACGCGTAGCCGAAGTAGACGATGACGACCTTGCCCGCGTGATCCGAGAGCCGGACGGGCCCCGCCGCGCTCTGCAGGGCGAAGTCGCCAAAGCGCGGGCCATCGGCGCCCCCAAGCCAGGCCGGGCGGGCCGGCCCCCAGATGAGCAGGCCCACCAGCGCGGCGATCAGGGCCAGGGGCACCAGCAGCGGCCAGGGGCGCGGGCGGGCGGGCGGCGGGCGCGGGTCCATCGGCGGCTCCTCGGGGCGGGCGCCCCGGCGGCCGCTATCCGCCGGGGGCGCGGCTCGGCAGCAGGGCGTGCGCACCGCGGGGGCCGCCGGGCCCCTCAAGCTGAACGTCCATCCTCCAGATCATCTGCCCGCGGACGCAGGCCGGCAGGGGGCCGCGGGCCTCGAGGCGGCCGGGCGCCACCTCGACCAGCGGCAGGGCGAGGCGGCCCATGCTCATGTCGTGGCCGGTCCAGACCAGCTCGCCGCGCTGGCCGGCGGCGGCCTCCCCCTCCACCCACACCGTGATCGGCGTGTTGGTGGGGATCGCGGCCGGGGCGCCTCCATCAGCTAGGCGCGGCTCCACCCCGACCTGCAGGGCGAGGCCGTCGGGCCAGCGCAGCGCGCAGGGCCGCTCCGCCGGGCTGCAGGCGGGGTCGACCCAGCGCCCCTCGGTCACCCGCAGGGCGGTGATCCGGGCGGGAAGGTCGGGGACGAGCGCGACCAGGCCCAGCAGCCCAAAAGCGAGGCCCCAGGCCGCGGCGCTCAGGGCGCGGCGCAGGTCCACCTCAGGGGGCCGCGACGGTCAGCTGCAGGCGGGCCGCGCTGCCGTCATCGAAGAGCAGGCTCAGGGGCACGGTGTCGCCCGCCGCCAGCGGAGCGCGCAGGCCGATGAGCATGACGTGGTAGCCGCCGGGTTGAAAGACCAGCGGCCCCTCGGCGGGCACCGGGATCGGCCCCTGCACCGGCCGCATCATCATCATGCCGCCCTCGGCGGTGTGCTCGTGCAGCTCGACCGCGGCGGCGGCCGGCGAGAGCGCGCGCACCAGGGCCAGCGGGCCGGGCGCCGTGCGCTCGAGCGTGAAGTAGGCGGCGGTGGCCGGGGCCCCGGGCGGCATGGGCTGGACCCGCCCCGTGACCAAGCGCACCGGGGCGGCGGGCATCGCGTCGATCGGGGGCGCGGCGGCCGAGCCCACGTCGGGCATGGGGCTCCCCGGGGTGGGCGCAGGGGCCGCGGCGGGCGCGACCTCGGTGACCGGCGGCGGAGGGGGCGCAGGCGGCGACCCACCGCAGGCGGCGAGCAGGGCGCACAGGCCCAGGGCGGCGTGGCCGACCCGGGCCCCCTTGCCGAAAATACCGTAAATCAGGGCAATCATGGCTTAGCGGCCCGCCGCGCGCAGGCGGATGGGGTTGGTGTAGATCCAGGGGTAGGCGATCAGCCAAGGCGCCGGATCATCGCCGAGGAAGGGCCGCAGGTGATGGGGCACCACATCAAAACGCACGCGGTAGGCGCCCGGCCCATCCAGGGGGTGCGCGCCGCAGCCCCGCGCCCACTCCACGCCGTCTTTGAAGACCACCGCGTCAATCTCGGGGGCCTCGTCACCCTTGGGGCTGGCCGCGGCGAGGCGGGGGCAGTCGACCTGCAAAGAAGCGCCGGGGTGGTCGGTCCAGGGCGCGGTCTCGCCGAGCTCCAGCGTGCGGCTGCCCTCGACCCGCACATCCCAGCCGACCGGGGTGCCGAGCAGCTCGAAGACCACCGCCGCGCGGCCGGCGGCCAGGGCCCGCCGCCAGGCCAGCGGATCGTCGGCTTCAGCGGCGGGCACGCGCACCTCGTTGTTGAACCAGCGCAACATCCGGCGGTAGCTGTCGCCCCGCTCGCCGTCGCGCAGGCTGGTCGGCAGCACGTTCTGGTGCGCGTCGGTGCCCGCGACGCCGACGACGTCCAGCTCGGTGTTCAGCGCGTCCCATAGGCCCACGCTGGGCGTCTGCTCACGCAGGACGGCGAGCATGAACAGGTCGGGCTCGGCGGTGCCGGTGGGCGCGGTCATCGGCGCGATGGCCCCGAGCCAGTCAGCGCGCTCCAAGCCGAGGAATTCGTCCCGCAGGTCGGGGTCGAAGGCCGCGTGCAGGTTGAACAGCTCGACGCCGACCACGCCGGCCTCGACCTGGGCGCGCAGGCTGTCGAGCTGGCGCTGCTCGGTGTGGGCGATGAAGGGCAGGGCGCCCACCGCCTCGACCGCGTCGATGGCCTCTGCGTCGAAACGATTGTACATCACGTCATTCTCGACCGGGTCAGCGCGCACGTGCGCCCGCAGCCCGATCGGCATCAGCTCATCTTCGATGCCCGGCATCCAGTGCAGGGGGCGGCCGTCGGCGCAGCTGATCGTGTTGCCGATCGCCGCGCCGCCGTCGAGCAGGGGCTGGTCGCCGTCGCGGCTGTGCCACAGCTGGTCATAGGGCTGGTAGGCCGCGTGGGCCGGGTGGTCGGTCACAAAGGCGAGGTCCACGCCCGCGTCGCAGAGGCCGGCGCGGAGGTCCTGCAAGCAGGGCTCGTTGAGCACGCCCTCTTCAAAGCCGTTCCCATCGCAGGCGTCGTGCGACCAGGGCGAGTGCAGGTGCACGATCAGGCGCCGGGTCTCCCACCCGCGCACCGCGGGGAAGCTGAGCGCCGAGGCGGGCAGGGCGCGGGTCCAGGGCTGGGGGCCGCTCGGGCCGGTGTCGGCGGCCGGGGCGCTGTCGGCGGCGGCCTTCTCTGCCGGGGTCGAGGTGGGCCCCCCGCAAGCGCACAACAGCGCGCCGCAGGCCAGGGTGGGCAGGGATAGGCGCGGGCGGGCGGACAGGGGGCGCATCGGACCTCCGGGTCGGACGGTAGCCCGCGGCGGCGCCCCGGGGCGAGGCCCGCACGGCGGAGGGGACGATGAGCGGCGCAGATCAGCGGGCGGGCGGCGCAGGGCCGACGGCGGTCGAGGGGGCGGCGGGCGCGGCCGCCGTCGACCCCTTCGCGGCGGCCGAGGCCGGGCTGCGGGCGGCGCCGGGCAGCGCCGAGGCGCGGGCCAATTTGGCGTCCTGGCGGGCGCTCTGCGCGGCCCACCCCCAGCGGGCCCGGGCCTGGCGCGGCCTCGGCCAAGCGATGGAGCTGCAGGGCGCCTGGCCAGCGGCGCGGGCGGCCCACCAGCGGGCGCGCGCCCTCGATCCGGGCGACCGGGCGGCCCAGCTCGGCGAGGCCCGCTGCCTGCGCGGGGCCGGCGACGCGGCGGGGGCGGCGCGCCTGCTCGCGGCCCTGCTCGCCGAGGCGCCGGGCGACTTCGACGGCCAGCTGCTCGCCGCCGACTGGGCCCGCGCGGCGGGGGATCGGGCGGCTGAGCGGGCGGCGCTCGGGGCGGCGCTGGCGGCGCGCCCGGGGGCGCCGGTGGTGGCCCGCCGGGCGATGACCCTGGCCCTGCAGGCCAAAGATCCGCTGGTGGCGGCCAAGATCGGGCGCGCGGCGGTGGCCCTGGTGCCGACCGATCCGGCGCTCTGGCAGCTCGTGGGCGAGGCCCTGCGGCAGGCCGGCGCCCCGCGCGAGGCCGAAGACGCGCTGCTGACCGCGGTGCGCCTGCAGCCGACCTTGGCCGCCGCCTGGGACGCGCTCGGCCTCTGCCGGCGGGCGCGGGGCGACCTGCCCGGCGCGCTGGCCGCCCACCAGCGGGCCCTGGCGCTGGCCCCCGAGACGGCGGGCCTGCGGGCGCGGGTCGCCGGCTGCATGCTGCTGCTCGATCATGTCGAAGAGGCGGTGGTGCTGCTGCGGGCGGCGCTCGCCCGGGGAGAGCCGATGGCCGAGCTGGCCAGCCTGCTGCTGCAGCCGACCCGGATGGTCGCCGACTGGGGCCAGCTCGACGCGCTTCGCAAGGCGGCCTCGGCCAAGGTCGACGAGGCCCTGCGCTGCCGACGCCGGCCGCCCCTGCTGCCCATCCACGAGATCAGCAGCTTTGACGACCCACAGCGCAACCTCGCCGTGGCCCGCGCCCACTGCCCGCCGGCCCGGGGCGCCCGGCCGCGCGCGGTGGCCGCCACGGGGCCGCTGCGGCTGCTCTTCCACAGCCACGACCTGCGCAACCACCCGATCGGCCACCTGACCGCGGGTTTTTTTGGGCGCATCGACCGGGCGCGCTTTGAGGTGGCGATGCTCTCGACCGGCCCCGACGACGGCAGCGCCTACCGGGCGCAGATCGCCGCGGGGGTCGACCGCTGGATCGAAGGGGCGGGCCTCAGCGAAAATGCCCTCGCTGAGGCCGTACGCGCCGAGGCCCCCCACCTGTTCATCGACATGATGGGCCACACCACCGGGCACCGGCTCGGCCTCTTCGCCCGCCGCCTCGCCCCCCTGCAGCTCAGCTACCTCGGCTACCCCGGCAGCACGGGGGCCGACTTCTTCGACGGGATCATCGTCGATCACGTGATCGGCGCCGATCCGAGCCAGTTCTCTGAGCCTGTGCTCTGCCTTGAGGGCGCCTATCAGCCCACCGACGGCGACCAGCCCAAGGCCGCGGCGACCGACCGCCGCGCCGACCACGGGCTGCCCGAAGAGGGCCTCGTGCTGTGCAGCTTCAACCAGCTGTTCAAGCTCGACCCCGAGGCCTTTGACCTGTGGATGGGCCTGCTCGTCGCGCTGCCCGGCGCGGTGCTCTGGCTGCTCGACTACGGCCCCCAAGCCCGCCGGCGGCTCTGCGCGGCGGCCGAGGCCCGCGGGGTGGCCGCCGAGCGCCTGGTCTTCGCCCCCTTCGCCGCCCGCCCCGCGCACCTCAACCGGCTCTGTCACGCCGATCTGGCGCTGGACCCACTGGTCTACGGCGGGCATACGACCACCAGCGACGCGCTCTGGGCGGGGGTGCCGGTGGTCACCGTGCGCGGGCGGCACTTCGCCAGCCGCGTCTGCTGGAGCCTGCTCGCGCACGCCGGTCTGGGCCACCTCGCCTTCCCCGACGCTGCGGCCCTGCGCGGCGCCGTGCTCGCCTGGGGTTCCGATCCAGCGCTGCGGGCCCAGTGGCGGGCCGCCGCGGGGGCGGTCGCGGCCACGCCCGGCGGCCTCTTTGACACCGACCAATTCACCCGGCGCTTCGAGCGCGCGCTGCTGCGCCGCTGGGCCGAGCGGGTGGCCGAAGACGCCGGCGCGCCGCCGGGGGCGACGGGCCCCGGGCCGGGCGATTCCCGCCCAGGTTGAGGTGAACCATGACCGGTGGCCGCCGCCGCGCGCTCCGCTACGCCGACTACCTCGAGGCCGAAGCAGCCAGCCCCGAGCGCCACGCGCTGCACGACGGCGTCGTCTACGCCATGACCGGCGGCTCGACCGCCCACGCCGTGCTCACCGCCGAGCTGCTGCGGCTGCTCGGCAACGCGCTCGCGGCCAGCCCCTGCTTCGCCGCCAGCGGCGACCAGCGGCTCTTTATCGACGAAGACAACGCCACCTACGCCGACGCGGTGGTGCTCTGCCCGCCGCTGCGCCGCCCCCCGCAGGACCCGCACGCGATCTGCAACCCGACGGTCATCGTCGAGGTGCTCTCGCCCTCGACCGCGGCCTGGGACCGCGGCGGCAAGTTCGACCTCTACGCGCAGCTGCCCGGCCTGCGCACCGTGCTGTTCATCGAGCAAGACCAGTGGCGGGTCGAGCAGCGGGACCGCCTCGACGCCGGCGGCTGGCGCCTGCAGGCCCACGGCCCGGGCGGGGTGGTGCGGCTCGACCAGCCGGCCCTCACGCTGGAGGTCGACGCGCTCTACCAGCGGGTCGAGGCGGCGGGGGGCCCGGGGCGGGGGCAGGCGCCACGCCCGGCCCCGCGGCGCAGGGGGCGGTGAAGGCGCGGGGATGCGCGCGCCGCGACAGGTCATGACCCGGCCGCGGGGACGCACCGGTGTTCTATGGGTGTAGAACACCGCATGCACAAGCCCACCCTGCTCCGCCGCGCGCGCCCCGGCGCGCCCCTCGCACCCACCGACGCCGAGGCGCAGGCGCCGGCCGCCGCGCCGCTGGTCGCGCTGCCGCCCCTGCGCGCACCGCTCGAGGCCCCGCGTTTTTCGGCGGCCGTGGCCACCGGCGCACGCCTCATTTTGCAGAGCCGCGCCCTGCTGTTCCTCATGCTGGCCGTCGCGGCCCTGGTCGCGGTGGCTGCGGCCCAGCTGCCGGGCAGCTTCCCGGCGGCGGTGGGGCGGGCGGTGCTGGGCATCACGCTCGGCCTCTTCGCCGCGCTGCGGGGGATCGACGGCCGCAGCCGCCACGCGGCCTTTTGGGTGGGCATGGGCCTCTCTCCGACCGGGCTTGAGCTCGGGGCGGTCGGCCTCGATCTGGGGGCGATGGCCCTGGCCTGGGGCCTGCCAGGCCTGCTCGGCGTCGATGTGATGGGCGCCCCGGCCCTCTGGGGCGGCCTGGGCCTGCTGGTCTATGGCGTCGCGGCGGGCACCCGGTCTTCGGCGCCGTCTGAGGCCCTGCGCCTGCCGCGCATGCTCGGGGTCACCCTCGGCGCGGTCGGCGCGGCGGTGGTGACCGACCTCACCGGCCTCGGCACGACCGATGCGGTGCTGCAGTGGGTGTTCGGCCTCACCGCGCTCAGCGGCCTGCTGCTGCGCCTGGGCCTCGCCCACCGCTGCCCCGCATCCGCCGCCGGTCGCGGTCGGGCGCGCCCCACCTACCTGATCAGCGCCCTCGCCGGCCTGCTCGCGGTGCCCATCCTCGGCGCCCAGCAGCCCGGCGACCTCGAGGCGCGCAGCGGCGTGCAGCAGCTGGGCACCCTCTACGTGCCCGGCGGGGGCAGCGGCGCCTCGGGCGCGCTGTGGTGGGCGGCGCCGGGCGAGGCTCCGCGCCGGCTGCCCATGCGGGGGGGCTTCCCCGCGGTCGATGAGCACCCCTCGGGCCTGGTGAGCTGGCGGCGGGTCGACCCCGTGCACCACAGCGCGCCCCTCCTCGCCCACGCGCTGGGCAGCAAGGTCGGCGCCGCCGAGCTCTGGGCGCAGCGCGAGGCGGCGAGCGTCGACGGCGTGCGCCTCGCCGACGGGCAGATCGTCGAGTGCCCCGGGCGGGCCTGGGGCCCCGACCAGCGACCCCATTGGGTCTCTGACGACGGCCTGCAGGCCGAGGCCCTCGACGCGAGCGGCCAGCGCTGGCACCTCGACGCGGATGGCTGCCGGCCGGTCGACGCGGCCGCGGTGCGCCGATGAGCGCCATCGAGGTCGAGGGTCTGTCGCTGGGCCGGTCGCTGCGGGGGGTCTCTTTCCACCTGCCGGCGGGCAGCTGCTCGGCGGTGATCGGGGCCAACGGCGCCGGAAAAAGCACCCTGCTCGGCCTGCTCGCCGGCGCGCTCCGCCCCGACACCGGCCGCGCCCGCTGCGGCGGCCCGGTGGCCTACCTGCCCGAGGGCCTGGGCCTCGACGGCCTGCTGCGGGTCGAGGCCGCGGTCGCCCTGCTCTCGGGCCTGCCCGGCTGGGAGCCCGCCGTCGGCGGCGCCCTGCTCGAGCGCTTCGGCCTCGACCCCAAGGCCCGGATCGGCGCGCTGTCGATGGGCCAGCGCACCCGCCTCGGCGTGGCCCTGACGCTCGGCCGCCGCGCCCGCACCTACCTGCTCGACGACCCCTTCCTCGGCCTCGACCCGATGGCCCAGGTCATCGTCGAGCGCGCCATCTCGGAGCGGGCGGCCGAGGCCACAGTGCTGCTCGGCTGCCAGCACGCCGCGGCCGCCGAGCGCCTCTGCGACCACCTGCTGCTGCTGCGCGCCGGCGCCCTGCTCTGGTGCGCCCCGGTCGACGCGTGGCGCGCGCGCTACCGCCGCCTGCGGGTGAGCGGCCCGGTCGACGTGCAGGCGGCGCTCGGCGCCCTGGTGGTGCACCTCGAGCCCCAGGGCGGCGGCACGGTCGTGCTGGTCGACGATCCGGCAGGCATGGCCGAGCGCCAGCTGCGGGTGGCCGGGGCCCGGGTCGACGAGCAGGCCCTGCCGCTTGACGAGCTGCTGCTCTGGGTGTCGGCATGAGGCCGCTCGACCCCGCCTCAGGCCTGCCGCTCTACCTGCAGGTCGCCCGCAGCCTGCAAGAGGACATCGCCGCGGGCAGCTACGCCGAAGGCGACGCCGTGCCCTCGCTGCGCGACACCGCCGCGGCCCTGCGTGTGAACGTGCACACGGTCGCCAAAGCCTACCAGCTGCTCGAGCGCGACGGGGTGCTCGAGCGCCAGCGGGGCGACACCTACCGGGTGGCCGCCGCGGCCCAGGCCGCCGCCGAGCTGCTCGCCGCCGACATCGACCAGCTCATCGATCGCGCGGCGGGCATGGGGGTGTCGGCGGATGTGCTCATCGAGATGATCGAGCGGGCGGTGGAGCGGCAGGCGGTGCGGCGGGCTTGAGGGGGAGGGTGGCGGGCTGACGGCGGGGAGGGGCGGGCCGGAGGAGGGCGGGCCGCGCCCGGCCGCGGGGCAGTACCCACCTTCGCCTCGCGCGCGCCAGCCCGACCGGAGGGCCGCCGCAGGCGGGTCGACCGGGCCCCGCCCGGGCGACCGAGGCCGACCGGCCGAGCCCGGAGGGGGGGCGCCGACCGCCGGCAGGCGGGCGGGGCGCCCAGAGGGGGAGCTCAGGCGTTCTAAGTCTCGATACCACAACGGGACAGCGAGGGTCGCGGCGCTGCCCCGCCGAACCCACAGCTCAGCCGTCGACGGTGGCGGGGCGGATGGGATCGCTGATGCGCTCGTCCATGCCGAAGTAGACCATGTCAGCGACTTGCAGCTCGAACACGGTGTCACCGGCGCGCTCCAGCTCGCGCGCCAGCAGCTCGCAGCGCTCGCGCTGCTCGCCCTTGGCCTGCAGCCGCTTGCGGATGCGCGTGAGGTCCTCGCCCCGGCCCGAGTAGGCCGCGCCCGCCTCGCAGGCCGCGAGGGCCTGCTCAATGCCGCGCTCCTCGTCGAGCAGGGTGGTCGCCTTGGCGCGGGCCTTGGGCGCCAGCTCTGCGCCCGTGTAGCAGAACACCCATTCGTCGCGGTTGCCGCGCTCTTCGTCGAGGTAGTGAAAAGCCATCGTCAGCACCCTCTTGCGTCGGCCCGCGGTGGGGCCCTGCCTGCGGGGAGCGCAGCGACATCACGGCGCTCCCTCCGCGCTGGCTATCGCGCCCCGCTCAGGCCGAGGCCGCCGGCGCCCCGTCCATCCCTTTGAGCCGGGCGACCTCATCTTTGGCCAGCACCACCGGCGGCACGACCGGCGCCCCGGCCCCATCAAAGAGCGGGCTCTGGCGCCAGGCGCCGCTGAGCCGCGCGCCGCCGATGATCACCGTGCCGCGCACCATCGTCATGAACAGGCCGCTGCCCGCCGGCTTGGGCGCGCCCAGCGCGGTGTCGGTGTTGACCTGGGCGACCGCGGCCCCGAAGTCGGCGTCGAGGCGGCCGCGGTCGAGCGCGAGCTCATTGAGGCCGATGAAGCTGATCTTGGGGTCGGCCAGCGTGCTGCCCACTGGGGTGCCGCAGCAGCGCGTGTGCCACCGCAGCATGCCCCGCGGGCTCAGGCGCAGCGCCGCGAGCTGCTCTTGCCCGGCGGTGAAGCGCAGGCGCGCCTGGGCCACGTGCACGAGCCCCACGCCGCCCTGGGCGTCGAGTCCCGCCTCGCCCTGGCCGAGGTGGCGCACAAAGGCGCGGCAGTCGGTGCAAAAGCAGCGCACGCGGTTGCTGGTGCCGTCGGGCGTGACCGCGCCGCGCAGGGCGCCGCAGCGGCATTGGATGGGGTGCATGGGAGGGGCCTGGGTGAGGTTGGTGGAGTGGAGGGGGTTTTGGAGGGGTGGCGGGTAATCGGGCGGGAGGAGGGGGGCCAGGGGGAGGGCGCGGCCACTCCGCACATTCACGACTATTTCTTTGTAATCATGGAAATCGATGGGGCGCCCGTGTGGGCGCGCACACCACCATCGCAGACCCGCGGCGGAAGAGGGTCGATCAACCACCCTTGACAATTCCCTGACATTCGCGCACCCCTGAACCTCAGGCACACCGAGCACGACCACCGAGATTGGCCCTGCAGTGCACATTCTCAGCTCCGCCGCACCACAACGGGCCGTCGGTTCGCGCCGCGCCAACACCCTGGGGACAGCATGGGGACGCCGTTTTCGGCGCACAGGTCCCGCGCACCCTCGCTGTGGATCAGGCGGGCGGGCGAGGGCGCGCACCAGCACGGCACCCTCACCGGCCCATCGCACGGTGGGCGCCAGAGACCTGGTCGGCGGGGCCCGGCGTGGGCGACATCGTATACCCGTCCCCATGGGGACACTCACCATTTGGCTATACATTCCCCCCCTGATGCGAGGGGCTTGCGCGTCGGCACCGCCCGTGGCCTCATCCGTGTACCAACGGATGGTCCGAGGCGCCGCGGGCGACCTGCGCGGACCAACCCGTCGCCGTGCTGCCCCCCGTCCTTGGAGGTCCGTGTGCTCGTGTGCTCTCACCTCTCCGGGTGCGGACAGCTGGCCCTTGCCGCCGCGGTGATCAGGCCGGCGCTGCAGCAGCTGGGCGGCGCGGTCGCGCTGGTGTGGGGAGCGGTGGGTGGCGGGTGGGGGTGAGTGGGGTGTTGGGTTAGGGTTGGGTGAACACAACAACGTAGAACAGTAACGAAGCTATGAAGAGCGCCACGAGCGTCTCGAGGTGAAACCATGGTTGGATTGCTCGCTCCATTGATTCTCGTCATCGCGCCGTCGGTGGCCCTCGCACAGTCCGACAACGCCACCGACGGCAAGAAGTGGTCGTCTCGTGCTCCCGGTTTCGGGACCAACGACTGGTGTGCTGACGCCATGACCGTTTGTTGGAAGGCCAACCCAGAAACGGTAGCGAAAGACGACGAAGGGGCGCCGAATGCCTTCACAGGTATGCGTTTTTTGGTCGAGGCGCGGTCGAGCTACTACGTAGACTTTGGGCGACAAGGCTTCGAGACGGACCTTGGGAAACTCGAGCCCGCCTTAGGTTTGGAGGTAAACCTCTGGCGTGCCTGGATTTCAATGCAGGCATTGTACTTCGCGCCGAGCGAAGTGACGTTTACACCGAGCAAGTTTGCGAAGCGGAAGCTGCTCCCCAACGCCCCCCAGGACAGTTCATCGGACGCGACGGTGGTAGCCGACCCGAAGTATGACGTCTTCACAAACGGGTCGGTGGCGCTGGGCCTCGGGTTTTTCGACGGATGGATTGCTGCAGGGGTGCAGATTACTGGGATACCTCACTCCGAGTTCGTGAACGGGAGGGGCACCTGGGAACAGCGCACCGAGGGCGGCCTGTATATTGCGATTTCGCCCACCAGCGCGATTCGGTCGGGGATGAAGAAAAAGAAGGGCGAGGTGAAGGCGGATACGACTCCGGACGCGCCTGAAGACCGTACGCCGGACACCGATACCCCGCCGCCAACGGAACCCTGACCCGTGGGTTCGGGGCCCAACGGAACCTGAGACTTAGGGATACCGAAGTCGGCACGTGCAATTTGAGCAGCGGTTGCTGTCGCCGACTGCGGCCCCTACGTCTATGTCTACACCGACCGCCAGATGGCCAACCTCGACGCCACGTCCGCGCCATCGGCATCGAGGTCGAGAGCTGGTAGCGGGCCGCCTCCCCCACTTGCACCTCCCGCCCGCCCGCGCGAGGCTCCCCCATCCCGGCGGAGCCTCCCCATGTCCACCCCGCGCCCACCCCTCCTCCCCGCCGCCCTGGCCCTGCTCGCCGCCGCCTGCGCCCCGACCATCCCCAAGGGCGACGATGGCGGCGCGGACGGCGATGACGGCGCGGGAGACGGCGCCGCAGACGGCGCAGGCGACGGCAACGCCGATGGCGCGGACGGCGCCGACGGCGGCGGCCCCGACCCCGAGGCCCCCTGGGTCCGCGACGAGGACCTGAGCCCTGGTCCGGTCGTCTTCACCGAGCTGCACGTCCATCCGCCCGAGGGCGACGGTGCGGAGTGGCTCGAGCTGCACAACCCCACGGTCCTGCCGATCGACCTCTCGGGCTGGGCCCTGGTCGATGGCGTCGACTATCGCTTCCCCGAGGGCACCCTCATCGAGCCGGGCGGCTATCTGGTGGTGGCCGCCGACCCCGCGGCGCTGGGCGGGGTGGCCGCCGGGCCGGTGCTCGGGCCCTGGGCGGGGCGCTTGGCCGACGACGGCGAGAAGGTCGAGCTGCGCAGCAACGGCGGGCGGCGCATCGACGCGCTGCGCTACGGGGTCGACGCGCCCTGGCCGGTCGCGCCCGGGGGCAGCGGGCTGACCCTGGCCAAGGCCCGGCCCACCGACCCGAGCGCCCGCGCCGAGTCCTGGGGGGCCAGCGCGGCGGTGGGCGGCAGCCCGGGCGCGGCGAACGAGGCGCCCGCGGCAGAGGCGCCCCTGCACCTCTCCGAGTGGGGCGCCGCCGGCGAGGACTGGGTCGAGCTCGAAGCCCTCGCCGACGTCGATCCCGCCGACCTGCGCCTGCGAACCGACCGGGGCCGCGACCTGCCCCTGCCCGCGGGAGCGGTCGGCGCCGGCGACCTGCTGCTGCTCGATGGCCTCGACCCGCTTGAAGAGGGCGAGCTGCTGTGGCTGGCCGACGGTGCTTCGGGCGCGGTGCTCGACGCCGGCCGGGTGGCCGCGGCGCCCCGGGCCCGGCTGGAGCCCTTCGGCCCCGCGCTGCGCCCGACCCCGCCCACGCCGGGCGCGCCCAACCTGGTCGAGCTGACCGAAGACATCGTGATCCACGAGATCATGTACCACCGCAACCCCCGGGTCGAAGAGGGCCTGCCCTTCGAAGAGCGCCCTGAGGAGTGGATCGAGCTGTTCAACCGCGGCGAGGCCCCGGTAGACCTCGGCGGCTGGCGGCTGGTCGACGCGGTCGGCTTCACCTTCCCCGCCGACACGGTGCTCGCGCCCGGCGGGCTGCTGGTGGTGGCCCGTGACGCAGCCGCGCTCGTTGCGCTGCACCCCGACGCCCCGATCATCGGCGACTGGGAGGGCAGCCTCAGCAACGCCAGCGACCAGATCGTGCTGCTCGACGCCAACGGCAACACCACCGACCAAGTGCGCTACGCCGACGGCGGGCGCTGGCCGACCGCGGCCGACGGCGGGGGGTCGAGCCTCGAGCTGATCGACCCCTGGGCTGACAACACCGCGCCGGGCGCCTGGGCGGCCAGCGACGAGGCAGGTCGGGCCCCTTGGACCACCCTGCGCTGGACGGCCGAGGCCGCGCCCAGCGCGGTGGGCCCCGACGGGGTCTGGAACGAGCTGGTCATGGGCCTGCTCGACGCCGGCGAGGTGCTGGTCGACGATGTCTCGGTCATCGAGGACCCCGACGGCGAGGCCATTCAGCTCGTGCGCGATCCGGGTTTTGATCGCGACGGCGACTGGCGCACCATCGGCAACCACCGCCGCAGCGCGCGGGTGCCCGACCCCGAAGACCCAGCCGACACGGTGCTGCGCCTCGTCGCCACCGGCCCGACCGAGCACATGCACAACCACGCCGAGACGACGCTGGACCGGCCGCTGCGCGGCGTCCGCACCGAGGTCTCGCTGCGGGCCCGCTGGGTCTCGGGCAGCAACCAGCTCCACACCCGGCTGTACTTCAACCGGATGCCCCGCACCCACCTGCTGCCCCAGCCGGCGACCGCGGGCACGCCGGGCGCGCCGAACAGCCACGCCGGGGCGCTGGGGCCCACCCTTGTCGGGCTGCGGGCCGATGCGGCGGTGCCCGCACCCGGGGAGCCCGTAACCATCACCGTGCAGGCAGACGACCCGGATGGGATCTCCTCTCTGGCCGTACGGTGGCGGTTCGACGGCGCCACCACATTCTCCTCCACCGATATGGATGAGTCGGCGCCAGGCATCTACACCGCCACCCTGCCCGGCCAAGCCGCCGGCGCCCTGGTGCAGCTCTACGTCGAGGCCGAAGACGCGAGCGGGGCCATCAGCGCCGCCCCCGCCGCCGGGGCCGAGAGCCGCGCGCTGATCCAGTGGGCCGAGGCCGCGTCTGGGGCGGGCGCCCTCCCGACCCTCCGCCTGCTGATGACCGCCGCCGACAGCGCCTATTTTCACGACCCAGTGAACCTGATGAGCAACGAGGGCGTGGGCGCCACCGTCGTCTATGCCGAGCAGGAGGTCTACTTCGACGTCAGCGTGCGGGCCAAGGGCAGCCAGCGCGGCCGGCCCGAGGTGCTGCGCCTGGGCTACGGCCTGCGCTTCCTCGACGACGCGCCTTTCCGCGGCGTGCACAGCACCGTGCTGCTCGATCGCTCTGAGGGGGTGAACTTCGGCCAGCGCGAGGTGCTGCACAACGTGGTCGCCGCGCGCCTGGGCCTCGAGTCCGCCGAGCTCAACGACCTCGCCTGGGTGGTCGCGCCGCGCCCCGAGCACACCGGCCCCGTCGAGCTGCAGCTCGACCGCTTCGGCGGCCTGATGCTCGACGCCCAATTCGAAGACGGGGGCGCGGGCACCCAATGGGACTACGAGCTGATCTACTTCCCCTACACCTCGGCCGACGGCACACCCGAGGGGGCCAAGCTGCCCCAGCCCGACGCCGTGATTGGCGTGCCGGTCAGCTACCTCGGCGAAGACAAAGAGGCCTACCGTTGGAACTTCGCCATCCAAAACAACACGGCCCAAGATGAGTACGATGAGCTGATCGCCTTGGGTGAGCTGTTCTCGTCGGATGACGCCACGCTGCTGGCCCGCGCCGACGAGCTCATCGACGTCGAGCAGTGGCTGCGGGCCTTCGCCTTCGCCACCTTGTCAGGCGCGGTCGACAACTATGGCAGTGATGGCGCCCAACACAACGCCCGCTTCTACCTGCGGCCGGCCGACCGGCGGCTGCTCTACTTCCCCCACGACCTCGACTTCTACGGCCACCACGCCATGCCCGTCGTCGGGAACGGTGACCTGGCGCGCCTGTTGACCGACAGCCTCTACCACCGCCGCTACTACGCCGCCCTCGACGACGCGCTGCGGCGGGCCTACTCCAGCGCCTACCTCGCGCCTTGGTGCGCGCGCCTCGCCGCGCTGCTGCCCGACCAAGACTTCGCCGGCCACTGCGCGTTCATCGACACCCGCGCCGATTGGCTACGGTCAGGGCCGGGCGACGCGGTCGACTCAATCTATCCACCGACCCCTTTCGTCATCACCACCGGCGATGGGGCAAGGGTCGAGGTCACGACCCCCACCGTGAGCATCGAAGGCAGGGGCGGGGTGTCGGTGCGCGTGATCTCTGAAGACAGCACCGGCTTCAGCGCCGAACCGGAGTGGACGGGCCCCACCACCTGGGCCCTGACCCTCCCCATACCGACCGGGGCGAGCACGCTCCGCCTCGTCGCCACCGACCTGCGCGGGGCGGTGCTCGGCGAAGACAGCGTCGAGGTGCTGCGCAGCGATCCCTGAGGCCCCGACCAGCGACCGGCAGCTCAGGCGCCCCGTCGGCCTGCGGCCGCCGGCCCCTGTCCTGCGCGCGCGGGGCCTGCCGGCCCCTTGGTCGCTGCGCGACCGGCCTGCGGCCGCGCTCCGGCCCGGGTGGCGCGCGCGAGGCGGCCCAAGAGCGCGCCGCGCAGCGGGCTTGCCCTGACAGGATCCCCCAGGATGACGCACTGTACGTCATCCTCGCCGACCAGCCTCGCCCATTGGTTAAGCTGAAAACGCGCGGGCGCCCCGCCCCGCGCGGAGGACCGATGCCCCGCCGCCCGCTCTCCCGCGCCCTCCTGCTCGGCACCTTCGCCCTCGCCGCATGCGCGCCTGCGCCCGAGACCGCGCCTGCCGGGGCTCCGGCGGCTGCCCTGAGCCCACCCCCCGATCCGGCGGTCTGGCAGGCCGAGGTGGGCCGGCGGCTGCGCGCCGAAGCCCAGGCCATCCGCCTCGAAGACGGCGTCTGGCAGGCCGATGTCGCCGATCTGACCGTGCGCTGGCAGGGCCGCACCGCCGACCTGGGCGGGCGCCTGCGGCTGCGCACGGCCGCGCTCGGCCGGCCGGGCCAGAGCACCCCGCTCCCCGAGGGCGCGCCCGCCGCGGGGGCCTGCACCGACGTGATCGACGCCCTGGGCGCCTGCGTGCCCCGCCTCGAGCGCCACGACGGCGCGCTGACCGAGTGGTGGGTCGGCCAGGGCGGCGCGCTGGCCCACGGCTGGACGGTGGGGGCGCCGCCGCCCGGCGAGGGCCCGCTGACGGTCATGGTCGCGGTCGAGGGGCACCAAGCCCTCAGCGGCGGCGGTGAAACGCTCACGATGCGCGACGGCCAAGGCGACCGCTGGACGATCGACGGCCTCGCCGCTTGGGACGCTGAGGGTCGGGCCCTGCCCGCGCGGCTGCAGCCCTCCACCGGCGGTTTTGTGGTCGAGGTCGACGACGCCGGGGCGCGCTACCCGGTCGAGATCGACCCCATCTACACGCCGGCCGGCTGGCGGGTCGAGGGCCTCGCCGAGGGCGGCGACTTCGGCTTCGTGGTCAAGGTCATCGGCGACGTCAACGGCGACGGCTACGATGATGTCGCGGTGGGCGGGCCCACCTTCGGCGGCGACAACGGCCGGGCCTATGTCTACCACAACAGCGCGACCGGCCTCGGGGCCAGCGCGAACCGCCGCCTGCCCGGCGTCGACGGCGCCGACCTGGGCACGGCCCTCGACGGCGCCGGCGACGTCGACAACGACGGCTATGACGACCTCATCGTCGGCGCGCCCGGCAGCTCGGCAGACGCGGGCGCGGCCTTCCTCTACCGCGGCGGGCCATCGGGGATCGAGGCGAGCGCGGCGGTCACGCTCAGCGGCGGCGCCGCAGGCGACCGCTTCGGCCTCGCCGTGGCGGGCGTCGGCGACATGAATGGCGACGGCTACGATGATGTGGCGGTGGGCGCGCCGTACAGCGGCAGCAGCCTCGGCGCGGTCGCCGTACACTACGGCAGCGCCAGCGGCATCTCCAGCACCCCCAGCTGGACCAAGGTGGGCACGGTGGCCAACGGCCGCTACGGCTCCGCTGTCTCTGGCGTGGGCGACAGCGACGCCGACGGCTACGCCGACATGGTCGTGGGCGGGCCCGGGGCGAACGCGACCATCGTCCCCCGTTTTGAGTGGCTGCCCGGCAGCGCGAGCGGCGTCGACGCCGCGGGCAGCCTCACGGTGACCTCGGGCGCGGGCAACTACCTCGGCTGCGCCATCGATCATGCGGGCGACGTCAACAACGACGGCTACGACGATGTGATCGTGGGGTCTTGGGGTGCCAACTCGGTCTCGGGCCGGGCCTTCGTCTACCTCGGCAGCGCGGCGGGCCTGTCGACCACCGGCGTCAGCACGCTCAACCCCACGACCACCGGGGTCTACTTCGGCTGGGCGGTGGCCGGCGTCGGTGACGTCACCGGTGATGGCTACGACGATGTCATTGTCGGCGGCCCCAACTACCTGTCGAGCCGGGGCCGGGTCTATCTGCACCGCGGCCTCTCTACTGGGGTCTCGACCTCGGCGACGACCATCTACACCGGCGGCGCCTCGACCGACCGCCTGGGCGAAGCGGTCTCGGGCGGGGTCGACCTCACCGGTGATGGCACCTCCGACATGCTCGTGGGCTCCAGCGGGTATAGCGCATGGGGTCGGGCCACGGTCTTCCCCGGCACCACGGGCACCCCGAGCACCACCGCCGCGTATACACTTGAGCCCATCGAGTCCACCGACAACTATGGCTACTCGATCTCGGGCGCCGGCGACGTCAACAACGACGGTTACGAAGACCTCATCGTCGGCGCGCCCGGGGTCAGCCGCGACGCGGGCGCGGCCTACCTCTACCTCGGGGCGGCAGCCGGCCCCTCGACCACCGCGGCGCGGGTGCTCAGCGGCGGGGCGGCGGGCGACCGTTTTGGCATCGGGGTCGCGGCAGCAGGCGACGTGAACAACGACGGCTACGATGATGTCATCGTCGGCGCCTCAGCCTACAGCTCGAGCACCGGCCGCGCCTATGTGTACGCGGGCAGCGCCGCGGGCCTCGGCGCCTCGCCCCTGGTCACCTACACCGGCGCCGCCACCTCGACGGCCTTCGGCACGACCGTGGCCTCGGCCGGCGATGTGAACAACGACGGCTATGACGACCTCATGGTGTCGGCGCCAAACACCAGCAGCAGCGCGGGGGCGGTGCGCATCTATCACGGGGCGGTCAGCCCCTCGACCACCGCGGTCACCACCATCACAGGCAGCAGCGGCAGTTACCTCGGCACCGACATCTCAACGGCGGGCGACGTCAACGGCGACGGCTACGACGATGTGGCGATCGGGGCCTCTCGGGCGAGCAGCAACGCCGGCCGGGTGACCGTGCACCACGGCGGGCCCGCAGGCGTCTCGAGCACGGCCGCCACGACCATCACCGGGCCCACCGCCGCGCGCTTGGGCCTCTCCCTCGCCGGGGGCGTCGATCTGGACGGTGATGGCTTCAGCGACCTCGCGATGAGCGGCCCCTACACCGCTGGCGGCGGGGTGGTGCAGGTCCACCGGGGCAGCGCCACCGGCCTGAGCAGCACCCCCAGCGTCAGCCTGAGCGCGCTCGCCGCCGGCGACGGCTTTGGTCGGGGCCTCACCTGGCTCGACATCGACGGCGACGGCGCCCTCGAGCTCGCCGTCTCGGCCTACACCGCCGACGACGTCTGGCTCTACGCGGGCGCGGCGGGCGCGCTCGGCGCCAGCCCTGTCGAGACCTGGACCGGCCCGACCATCGGCGACACCTCGCCCAAGACCCTGACCGCGGCCGATCTGAACGGCGACGGGCTCGATGATCTGGTGGCCTCAGCCTATGTATGGGGCGAAGGCGGCGGGGTGGTCTACGCCATGCTCGCCTACGGGGACGCCGACGAAGACGGCGTGTCGGCAGCCGAGGACTGCGACGACAACGACGCGCTGGTCGGCGCCGGCAGCCCGGCCTTCACCGACGCCGACGGTGATGGCTACGGCGGGGCCCCGACCCTGGCCTGCCCCGGCGACAGCGGCGTGGCCGCGGTGGGCGGTGACTGTGACGACGGCGACGCGGCGGTCTCTCCGGCGGGGAGCGAGGTCTGTGACGCCGCCGACGTCGACGAGGACTGTGACGGCCTCACCGACGACGCCGACCCCGGCGTCACCGGGCGCTCCACCTTCTACGCCGATGCCGATGGCGACAGCTATGGTGATCCGAGCGTCACAACCTCAGCCTGCAGCGCGCCCTCGGGCCACGTCGCCGCCGCGGGTGACTGCGACGACAGCCGGGCGGGGGTCTCTCCGGCGGGCAGCGAGGTCTGTGACGCCGCCGACAGAGACGAGGACTGCGACGGTCTGGCCAATGACGCCGACCCGGGCGTGAGCGGGCGCTCCACCTTCTACGCCGACGCAGATGGCGACAGCTACGGTGATCCCAGCGCCAGCACCCTAGGCTGCAGCGCGCCGAGCGGGCATGTGGCCGCCGCGGGTGACTGCGACGACAGCCGGGCGGCGGTCTCTCCGGCGGGCAGCGAGGTCTGCGACGCCGCCGACCTGGACGAGGACTGCGACGGGCTGACCGACGACGCCGACCCCGGCGTAAGCGGGCGCAGCACCTTCTACGCCGATGCCGATGGCGACAGCTACGGTGATCCCAGCGTCAGCACCCTCGCCTGCAGCGCGCCCTCGGGCCACGTCGCCGTGGCAGGTGACTGCGACGACAGCCGGGCGGCGGTCACTCCGGCGGGCAGCGAGGTCTGTGACGCCGACGACCGAGACGAGGACTGCGACGGTCTGGCCGACGACGCCGACCCGGGCGTGAGCGGGCGCTCCACCTTCTACGCCGACGCAGATGGCGACAGCTACGGTGATCCCAGCGTCACGACCTTAGCCTGCAGCGCGCCCTCGGGCCACGTGGCGGTGGCCGGCGACTGCGACGACAGCCGCGCGGGGGTCTCTCCGGCGGGCAGTGAGGTCTGTGACGCCGACGACCGCGACGAGGACTGCGACGGCCTGGCCGACGACGCCGACCCGGGCGTGAGCGGGCGCAGCACCTTCTACGCCGATGCCGATGGCGACAGCTACGGTGATCCCAGCGTCACAACCTCAGCCTGCAGCGCGCCGAGCGGGCACGTGGCCGCCGCGGGTGACTGCGACGACAGCCGCGCCGGGGTCTCTCCGGCGGGCAGCGAGGTCTGTGACGCCGACGACCGCGACGAGGACTGCGACGGTCTGGCCGACGACGCCGACCCGGGCGTGAGCGGGCGCAGCACCTTCTACGCCGACGTGGATGGCGACAGCTACGGTGATCCCAGCGTCACGACCTTAGCCTGCAGCGCACCCTCGGGCCACGTCGCCGTGGCAGGTGACTGCGACGACAGCCGGGCGGCGGTCTCTCCGGCGGGCAGCGAGGTCTGTGACGCCGACGACCGCGACGAGGACTGTGACGGCCTCGCTGATGACGCCGACCCCGGGGTGAGCGGGCGCAGCACCTACTACCGCGACGCCGACAGCGACAGCTACGGTGATCCCAGCCTCACCACCCTCGCCTGCAGCGCGCCGAGCGGGCACGTGGCCATCGCGGGTGACTGCGACGATACCCGCACCGAGATCTCTCCCGACGCCGATGAGGTCTGCGACGGGGGCACCGTCGATGAAGACTGCGACGGGCTGGTCAATGACGACGACCCCACCGTCGACGGCCTCACCGAGTTCTATTGGGACGCCGATGGCGACGGCTTCGGCGCCGCCGCGCCCACGGCCTCAGGCTGCCTGCCCCCGGCCGGCTTTGTGGCCACCCCCGGGGACTGCGACGACGACGCTCTCTCCGTCTACCCCGGCGCGCCCGAGCCCGACTGCGCCGACCCGGTCGACCGCAATTGCGACGGCTCCACCGGCTTCGCCGACCTCGACCTCGACGGCTGGGCCGCCTGTGAGGACTGCGACGACGCCGACCCGACCCGCCACCCGGGCATGGCCGAGCTGTGCGACGGCGC
The DNA here is from genome assembly GCA_016792625.1 of Deltaproteobacteria bacterium. Taxonomy (GTDB): domain Bacteria; phylum Myxococcota_A; class UBA796; order UBA796; family UBA2385; genus JAEUKK01. The sequence continues at coordinate 75,865 of JAEUKK010000159.1, forward strand.
CGACATCGACGAGGACTGCGACGGGCTCAGCGATGACGCCGACCCCTCGGCCACCGGCCAGATCGAGGTATACGCCGACGCCGACCTCGACGGCTTTGGCGACAGCGCGGCGGTGCGGGCGGCCTGCGACCCGGGCCCGGGCGAGGTGACCGTCGGGGGCGACTGCGACGACGGCGATCTGTTGACCTACCCCGACGCGCCGGAGCCCGACTGCGCCGATCCCGCCGACCGCAACTGTGATGGATCGACCGGCTTCGCCGACCTCGACCTCGACGGCTGGGCCGCCTGCGAGGACTGCGACGACGAGGACGACGCCCGCCACCCCGAAGCCGAAGAGGGCGTAGGCGACGAGATCGATCAGGACTGCGATGGCGCCGAGCTCTGCCTGCCCGACGCCGACGGCGATGGGGTGGTCGCCGAGGGCGCCGCGCCAGTGGCCTCCGACGACGCGCTGTGCGACGGTCCCGGCGAAGCGACCGCCGCCGCCCCGGTGGGCGACTGCGACGACGACGACCCCGCGCGCGCCCCGGGCCTCGAGGACAGCCCCGCCGACGGCGTCGATCAAGACTGCGACGGCGAAGACGCCGCCCCGCCTGACACCGACACCCCCGACACCGACACCCCTGACACCGACACCCCCGACACCAATACCCCCGACGGGGATGGCTCAGGGGACGGTGGTCTCGCCGACGACAGCGGCGCGCAAGGTGTGCCTGGTGGTGAGGGGGGCGGCAAGCCGGGCGGCTGCGGCTGCGGCGGCGGGGCTCCGATCGGCGGGCTGGCCGGGCTGGTCGGGCTCCTCGCGGCGGCCCTGCGCCGGCGCCGGGCCTGAGCGGCGGTCCTGACCGCGGGGTCTGGGCGGCCCCGGCGCAGGCGCCGGGCCGGGTGCGGCCGGGGGTTCGCTGCGCTCCGTCGGCCTGCGGCCGACCCGCGCCCGCCGGCGCGGCCCCTCTGCCCCCTGCCGCGCGCGAAGCGGCTCCTCGCTCGGCAATTGTCGGTAAGTGAGCCGCCGGCCCGCGGGTGATAATGATCCTGCCGGCGGCGTGATGCTCCGCGCCTAACACCTGCCCGTGGTGATCGATGGCCCAGGGAGCTCCCCGACTC
>JAEUKK010000167.1 GCA_016792625.1 Deltaproteobacteria bacterium
CTCGAGCTGGCGCCGCAAGATCTCGTCTTCGGTGAAGCGGTGAAGGACCTGCATCGCGTACTCCAGGGCGGGGCTCTCGGCGGCGGCGGCGGTCAGCGTGGCGCGCGACCACGTCTCGCCCTCTGCCAAGAAGTGTAGCCAAAGGTCGGGCCCCTGCACCGGCCCGGCGCGGCCTTTGGTGCGGCGCAGCCGGCTGAGCTCGACCACGTGCAGCTGCATCAGATCGGTGAGCGGGCGCGGATCTTGCCCATCGCTCAGCCGGAAGCAGCGCCGAGACCGCGGCTGGCCATCGGCGCCGGGGCTGGGCGGCAGCACGTCCTGGTCGCAGAGCCAGACCGAGATGCAGGGCCGCATCTCGCTGTAGTCCGCGCCCGCCTGCAGCCGGCTGCGCACCAGCCCGGCCGCGCCGTAGAGCGCCCGGGCAGCGAAGTCGCGCTCGGCGGTCGCCTGCATCTCGACCTGGTAGGCGCGGCCCTCGTCGTCGACGGCGAGCACGTCGATGATCACGACCTTGTTGTCCGGCTGCTCGGGCAGCAGCGCGTCGGGCATGCGGACGAGCCGCGTGAGCGGCGCGGGCCACTGCAGCACCGCGTTGAGCAGGGCGAGCAGGGCCGCGCCCCCCTCGGGCTCGCCGAAGAGCTTGCGGAAGACGATGTCGACGCGCGGCGAGACGCCGATCGGCGCGTGGGGGTCGATGGGGGGCCGCGGGGGCGGCGGGGACGGCGCGGTGGGTTGGGACATGGGGGCCTCCGCGCGGGGCACAGCAAGGGCTGTGCCGCGGGAACGCCTTGAACTCCGACAACGAAGATGGCGCGCTGGAGGCTGTTCGCGTCGGGGCCACCGGAGCGGGGGGTGACGGAAAACTGACCAAGGGTGACGGATCCGTCAGGTGTTCGTCAGGGGGGGGATCGTGTCGCTGCGACACCGCCTCGCGCGCGCCAGCCCGGCCGCAGGGCCGACCGCAGGTCGGGCCGCGCTCGCGGCCGAGGCCGACCGGCCGAGCCCGCAGGACGGGCGCCGACGGCCGCAGGCCGGCG
>JAEUKK010000204.1 GCA_016792625.1 Deltaproteobacteria bacterium
GCCATGCGCCGCGCGAAGCCTGCCCGCCGGCCCCCCTTGGCGGGGGATGCAAGGGGCCCCGCGGGCCCCTTGCCCGGGGGCCCGGGGGCCGGCGGCCCCCGGCATCAAGGGCAAAGCCGCGCCCAGCGGCAAAGACCGCCCCGCGGCGCAGACCGCCCACAAACCTCAGCGGCCCAGCCGCACCCAGCGGCGAAAACCCCAGCGATGCGGTCGCACCCGGCGGCGAAAACCCCGGCGGCGCGGCCGCACCCGGCGGCGAAACCCCCCGCGATGCGGTCGCACCCGGCGGCAAAAAAGGCTGGCGCCAGCCAAAAAAGAGGAGACGCCCGGACGGGGCTACCGGCCGGGCGTCTGGGCGGTGAGGGCGGGGGTTACCTGCCGGACCGTCTCTGCGTCTCCGCAGCCCACTTAGCACAGACCGTGCCAACCCCCTCTCAAAACTCAAAACTAACACTATCACGCCATTCTCAACCACAATCACCCGAAAAACCGGCCGGGGCACCACCGAGAAGCCCCCAACCAGGGCACCACTGTCGCAGTCGCGCATAACAAGCGTTCGATCACCCGCGTGGAACGATGGAGGCAGGCTCCACGCCCGCCCAGGCGTGGATGAGGTCGGCCGCCGCCCAGGGCCTCTCTTCGATGTGAAGGTGCTGCCCGCCGGCGATCCGGTGATGAAGCGCCTGGCCGAGCGCCGCCCGGGCCGCCTCGGCCACCGCCGGCGGGAAGAGCGGGTCTTCGTCGCCCCACAGCAGCAGAACGGGCGTTCGAGGAAGCGCGGGAACAGCCTCAACTACGCCACCTTCGACGAGCGCGGCGGCGAGGGCCGACGTCGAAGCGCCCGCCCCCAGCCAGCGAGAGGTCACCGCGACAACCCTGTCACGCTCCATCACGTAGGGGTTTACCACCGCCCGCCGCAGGCCCAGCGAAGACCAGAGGTAGCGCTGCAGCAGGGCCGGCCGGCACAGCAGCCGGCCCAAGCCCGGGCGGGCGCAGGCCGCGCCCAGCGCCCGGCTCACCGGGTCGACCGCGCCCGCCGCGCCGTTGCAGAGCACCAGCCCGGGCAGCGGCGCGCCCTCGACCTCAGCCGCGGCGGCGGCCCGCAGCGCGAAGCGCAGCGCCGCCCCGTGCGCGACCAGCAGCTCGTCGGGGGCGAGGGCCGCCCGCAGCCCCGCCGCCCAGCCCGAGGGCGCACCACCCTCGGGCCCGAGCTCGAGCACCCGGGCCACCCAGCCGTGCTGGCCGAGCCGCTTCGCCGCGTGGGCCCACAGCGCCCCGTCAAAAGGTGGGCCGGCGACGAGCGCCGCCCGCTGCAGCCGGCGCGCGGGCCGGGGCCCTGCGGCGATGACGTCCTGGCCCTGATCTACGCCCATGCCCACCCCACGCGGGCAGCGCCGCCGCCCGATGGGGGCGGGCTAACCCGGGCCCCCGGCGGGGCTGGGGCGGCCGGGTGACGGCGCCCTCCGCGGCGAGGGGTCGGGTCGCGCGTGTAGACGCCCGCCTTCGCCTCGCGCGCGCCAGGCGGGCGGCCGGGCGGCGCGCAGCGCCGGTCGCGCAGCGACCGAGGGCGCAGCCCGAGCCAGGGCCGACAGCCGCCGCCCGCAGGGCGGGGCGCCCCTGGGCACACCCACCCTCAGCTCGGGTTCGGGCCGCCGGGGGTCGAGCCGTCGACGATGGCCCAGTCGCCGCCGTCGGGCAGGCGGCTGAAGGTCTGGTCGAGCCCCAGGGCCGGCACGCTGACCTCTTCGAAGACGGTGGCCGAAGCGTCGAGCAGGGTGACGATCTCGCCGTCTTTTTTGAGCTTGAAGTCGGCGTGCAGGCCCGGCTCAGACCCCACCCCGTCATCGGCCCAGACCACCAGGTAGTCGCCCGCCTCGACCACCGTGCCGCTGGGGAAGGCGAAGGGCGTCAGGCCGGTGGCGTAGCCGTCGGTGATCGACCAGCCCGAGAGGTCTTGGGCGCTGTCGAGGCCGTTGTAGATCTCGATGAACTCGCTGATGCTGTCGGAGTCGGACAAGAACTCGTTGAGCACGAGCGCCGGCTCGACATCGCCATCGGCGTCAGCGTCGGCATCTGCGTCAGCGTCGGAATCAGCGTCAGCGTCGGCCTCTTCGGCGCTGGTGTCGGCCGCCTCGCCCTTGCCCCCGCAGCCCGGCAGCGCGGCCGTCGACAGGAGCAGCGGGCCCAGCGCGAGGGGGAGGCAGGCGGGTCGGAGGGCGCGGCGGACGGACATGAGGGCCTCGGCGAAGGGGTCATCGGCGCGCCCGGGGGCGCGGAGCCGGGCGAAGGTACAGCGCGGCCCGGCCACCGTCGACACGGCGACGACACAGCGGCGTCACCGCGGGGCGCCCTGGGTCAGCGCGCGACTTGCAGCCGCAGCACGGTCTTTCCGACGCCGATGGTGTCGCCGGCCCGCACCCCGGCCACCGAGACCCGCCGGCCGTTGTGGTAGGTGCCGTTGGTGCTGCCGAGATCGCGCAGGAAGATCATCTCGCGGCCAAAGACCTCGATGACCGCGTGCCGCCGGCTGACCTCGGTGTCGTTGAGCGGCACCTCGCCCGCCTTGCGCCCGATGGTCACGTTGCCGCGCTGGAACCGAAAGACCTTGCCGACATCGGCCGCGCCGGCCACCACCTCGACCGTGGCCTGCAGGCCCGGGGGCAGGCGCAGGTCTTGATCGATGACGTCGACCGCGCTGCCGGTGCGCTCGGGGCTGCCGCGGACCTCGACCAGCTCTTCGTCGAGCAGCCAGGCGAGCTCCATCGTGGCGCGCTCGGGCGGCGCGGGCTCGTCGTCGGCCCCCACAAAAAGCACGAGGCGTGACTGCCCGATGCTGATCTCGGCGCCGGCCTTGAGCACCACCTCGCGCACCAGCCGACCGTCGACCATCGTGCCGTTGGTGCTGCCGAGGTCTTGCAGCACCCAGCCATCGTCGCGGGGCACGAGCTGGGCGTGCGTGCTGCTGACCAGGGGGTCGTCGAGCAGCAGGTCGCCCCGCTTGCGCCCGATGATCAGCGGCTCGTTGGGGTTTAGCGCGACGTTGAGGCCCTGGTGCGAGCCGCTCACAACCTTGAGAAAGGCGCCTGACACGTCAACCTCAGGCTGTGTGGCGGGCCCGACTCGGACCGCCCTCTGCCGCCGGGGAGGCCGGGGCCGCCCCCAGGTGGAAGCGGTGGTAGCGGCCGGGCAGGCTGCGCCCGAGCCGGTCGGCGAGGAAGACCCCCGCGCCGGCCAGCGCGTCAATGTCGACGCCGGTCTGCACGCCCATCGCGGTGAAGAGGTGCACCAGATCGTCAGAGGCGGCGTTGCCCGAGGCGCCCGGCGCATAGGGGCAGCCGCCCACGCCAGCCACGCTGCCGTCGAAGGTGCGCACGCCCGCCTGCCAGCCGGCGAGCACGTTGGCCAGCGCGGTGCCCTTGGTGTCGTGCATGTGCAGGCCGATGCGGTCGAGCGGCACGCCCGCGCCGCGCAGGGCCTCGATGATCGCGAAGACCTGGGCCGGGTTGCCCATGCCCGTGGTGTCGCCCAGCGCCAGCTCATCAGCGCCGGCCTCGAGCAGATCAACGCAGAGACCCACGCTCTCGGCGACTGGCACCTCGCCCTCGTAGGGGCAGCCAAAGACGGTCGAGAGGTAGGCCCGCACCCGCATGTCTTCGGCCTTGGCCGTGGCGATGACCTCGCGCAGGCCGGCCAAGCTCTCGCGGCGGGTGCGGTTGAGGTTCTTCTTGTTGTGGGTCTCGCTGGCGCTCATCACGGTGGCGACGCAGCGCACCTCGCTCTCGACCGCGCGCTCGAGCCCGCGCACATTGGGCACCAGCGCCCAGAAGCGCACGCCCTCGCGCCGGGGCAGGCGGGCGAGGACCTCGGCGGCGTCGGCGAGCTGGGGGATCCACGCCGCGCGGACGAAGCTGGTGACCTCGATGTCGGTGAGGCCCGAGCGGACGAGGCGCTCAATCAGCTCGACCTTGTCGTCGGTGGTGACGACCTGCGCCTCGTTTTGGAGGCCGTCGCGCGGGGCGACCTCGTAGATGCGCACCGCCGTCTGCTCGGCGCCCACCGCCGGCAGGCGGGGGCCCGGGTGGACCATCGGGTCGTAGGCCATGTGCACCTCCTGCTGCAGCCTAACACCGGCGGGCCGCGGCGGGTCCCCTCCCCTCCGCGGCCCGGCCCGGCGCCTCAGCGGAAGCGGACCGGCGCGATCGACGCCGCCATCGGCACCGGCGCTTGGTCGGTCAGCGAAGAGGCCACCGCGTCGGCCGCCGAGGCGCCGAAGCTGTCGATCCAGCCGCCCCACTCGATCTTGTCGGTGACCGACCAGGCTTGAACCGTCGCGCTCGCCCCGGCCACCTCGCCGGTCTCGAGGTCTGCGGCGAGGCTGGTGCGCACGACGCAGGCCGAGCAGGCGGCGGTGTCGGGCAATTGCACCGTCCGCGCGCCGAAGGGGCTGGTGGAGATGCCGCTGCCGTCGAGCGCGACGATCTGACCGCCGACGTCGAGGGTGATGACCCGCACGCCAAAGGGGCTGGTGGAGATGCCGCTGCCCCCGAGCTGGCTCAGCCGCACGTTGACCGTGGCCGGGGTGGAGAGGGAGGCGACGACGTCGAGGGCCGGCGGGGTGAGGATGAGGCCAAAGGGGCTGGTGGAGATGCCCGTGCCCGTGTTGCTCAGCGTGAAGCTGGCCCGGGTCCGCACCCCGGCGGTGGTCTCGTCGGCCCACTCGTAGGCCAGCAGCGCGTCGCCGCGGCCGCTGGACTGCAAGGCGGCGTACATGGCCTGCAGGTCGTCATCCACGAAGAGCACGGCCCGGGCCGGCACGGCGAAGCCCGCCGGGTCGACCACCCGCCCGACCTGCACCCGCCAGGCCTGCGCCGAGCTGCTGCCCGAGGCCACCGCCGGGCCCTGGGCCACGCAGCGGCCTTGGGCGTCGGTGGTGCAGGCGAAGCCGCCCCCCGTGGTGCCGGTAAACGCGCCGACCACCTTGACCCCCGGCACCGGCGCGCCGGCCTCGTCGATCACGCTCAGCTCTGCGCGGGGCCGCACGGTGCCGTCGTTCATGTCTTGGAGGAGGGGGAGCATGCCCACATGGAAGCGGGCCCAGTAGTGGTGCCCGCTCCACGGCGCGCCCCAGGCCTGGTCCGAGGAGGAGGTGAGATCGAGCACACCGGCGCCGTTCCCATCGGCCCAGCTCGAGCTGCCCAGGCTGACCGCGCCACGGTGCAGGTCGTAGCGCGCGGTGGCCGGGTCGAGGCCCTGGGCGAGGATGGTGGCCACGGCGCCGGTGACCACCGCGGCGGCCTGGCTGGTGCCCGCCATCCACCACCAGCCGGTCGAGCCGGCGTCTTGTGCGCCGATGGTCGCGGCGAGGATGCCGTCCAGGTACCCATTGCGGTCGAGGTCGCGGTCCAGGCAGCCGCCCGGGGCGACCACGTCGATCTGCGGGCCGAAGTTGCTGTAGGGCGCGCGCTCCCAGCCGCCGCCGGCCTTGCGGCAGACCGACCCGACGGCGATGACCTCGGGGTGGGCCGCCGGCCAGCCGACCTCGGGCAGCCCGCTGTTGCCCGCCGCGGCGATCATCGGCTTGCCCTCGTCGGCCACCGCGTCGAGCGCCCACTTGAGATCGTCGCTCGGCACAAAACCCGGCGCGAAGGTCAAGCTCATGTTCACGACGTCGACGCGGTCGTCGTCCTCGATGTCCCACAGGGCCTGGACCAGCGCCCACTCCGACCCGCGGTTTTGCGCGTCGAGCACGCGGTAGCTGATCACGGTGACCCCGGGGGACACGCCGAGCACCTCACCGCCGTTGCTGGCGATGGTGCTCGCGATGTGGGTGCCGTGCTGGTTGAGATCATGCGCGCAGGCGTCATTGTCGACGTAGTCCCAGCCACCTTGGGCCCGCATCCCGGCGACGGCGCGCCGCGGGCTGCAGCCGGTGGTGCCCACCGCCACGCCGCTGTCGACCACGGCGACGCCGACGTACCGGCTACCCACGAGCTCACCCCAGGCCCGCACCTCTTGGCGGTGGGTCTGGAAGCCGACGTAGGCGAAGCCTGCGCCCTGGATGATCCCGTTGAGATCGGCGGAGAGCACCCGCGGGTCGGCGCGCAGGGCCGCCAACATCTGGCCCGCGTCGCCGCCCGTGCGTCCGAGCAGGTAGGGGCCCGCCTTGCGCGGCCGCCCACGGACCTCGAGCCCGTGCGCCGCGGCGAAGGCGTCGACGTCGACGCCGGGGGCGAAGCTGAGCATCACCTCGCCGGGTACAGCGTGCTGCAGGCGATCTTCCTCGAGGTCGGCCGGGATGGGCGCCTCGCTCGACCCCCCGTCGCCGGTGCGGGTGTGCACCGACCGGGCCAAGGCCGGGTAGCGGCGGTGCTCGGAGCGGCGCCCCTCGCGGTCTTGCAGGGCGACGAGCGCGATGATCGAGCAGCAGAAGGCGAACAACAGGGCGCCCCGACGCTCATTGGCGGTGGGCGCAGGGCCTTGGGGATGGGGGTGCACGGGCGCTCGCTCCGGTGGGGGGCCGAGGGCCGCCGCAGGCCCTCCCGCCGGGGGACGGATCGAGGCCCGCGGGGCTCAAGGGCCGACGGGGCCCGCCCGAGGCGATTAGAGGCCGCCCGGGCCCCACCGACGGCCGCAGGAAGGCGCAAGGCGCGCCGCTGCGGCGCATCCGGTGCACCTGGGGGCCCGGCGCAGAGGTGCTGATGGGCGCAGTCCGGGCGGGGTTGTTGGCGGCGGTGATCGCGCTGGCTTGGGGCTGTGCGCCCCGCACCGATCCGGCGCCGCCGGCGGCGGCCCCGCGCACCGACGTCAAGGCGCCGGGCAACCTGCCCGTGCGCACGGCCGAAGAGCTGGCCGCGGCCGACCAGCAGCGGGCCGCCTGCATCGGGGCCTGCGCTGGGAATGATGAGGAGCGCGCGATTTGCGAGCAGCGCTGCCTGAGCCAACACCCCATCGAGCAGGTCGAGGTGGTGCCCAGCGCGCCGCCCACCCTGCCCACCGAGGGCGCGAGATGAACGAGCAAGAGGGCCCGCAGCAGGGCAAGGCCAAGGGTGATGCCAAGGCCATCAAGCTGGTCGCCGAGAATCGCAAGGCGCGCCACGAGTACGAGGTGCTCGACACGCTCGAGGCGGGCTTGGTGCTCTGCGGCAGCGAGGTCAAGTCGCTGCGCAACGGCAAGGGCAACATCGCCGAGGCGTGGATCAAGTTCGTCGACGGCGAGGCGTGGCTCTGCGACGCCCACATCAGCCACTACGTGCACGCCCACCAGTTCAACCACGAGCCCCGGCGTGAGCGCAAGCTGCTGCTGCGCAACGAGCAGATCGAGAAGTGGCAGCGCAAGGTCGCCGAGAAGGGCCATTCGGTGATCGCGCTCAAGCTCTTCTTCTCGGGGCCCTGGTGCAAGGTGCAGATCGGCCTGGCCAAGGGGCGCAAGCTGCACGACAAGCGCGACGCGATCAAAGAGCGCGAAGACCACCGCGAGCTGCAGCGCAGCCACGCCAGCCGCCGCTAGAGGCCGGCCCGGCGCTTTGCGAGGGCCCCCGGCGCGGCTTAGGTCCGCCAGCCGACGCTCCCGGCGCGCGGGCTGAGGGTGGCCTCGGCGGCCGCCGCCCCGCGCCGGCGCTCTCGCCTTGGGGTCTGTTCGATGAGCTACGGGATCACCGTCAGCGAGGCTGTTGTCGGCCTCTTGTCTTCGGCGGGCGCGCCGTCTGCCGCGACCGGGCCGCTGCTGCAGCCCCTGCTCGCCGCCGCGGGCATGGGCCCCATCGTCGGCGGCATCGTGGCTGGCTGGCTGGTCATCCTCGGCCTGCTGCTCTGGCGCCGCCCGGCGGGCATCGCCGCGGCCGGCGCGGGCGGCCTCGGCGTCTCGCTCTACCTTGGGCGCCAGCACCACCCCTCGGCGGGCAGCAGCTTCTGCAGCGTCGACGACGTGTTCAACTGCGACGTGGTCAACCGCTCTGAGTACAGCGAGCTCTTTGGCCTGCCCATCGCGTTTTTGGGCGCGGGCTTCTATGCCGCCTGCCTCTTTGTCGGCGTGATGCTGCTGCGCGAGCCGGCCCACCACAAGCGCGGCGCGCACGTCGTGGTCGCCGGCGGCGTGCTGGCCGTGCTCTACTCAGCCTTCTTGGCCTGGGCTTCGAGCCAGCTCGGCTCGTGGTGCCTCTTCTGCATCAGCCTCTACGGCGTCAACGCGCTGCTGCTCGCCGGCGGCCTGCTCGCCGCCAAAGACAGCGGCGAGCCGCTCGGCAGCGGCCTCGTGCTGGGCCTGCTGGGCAAAGATGACCGCTCCATCGGTGGGATGCTCGGGGCCGGCGTGCTAGCCGTTGTTTTGAGCATGTTCTGGTACCGCAGCCTCGGCGGCGAGGCCCCGGGCGGCCGCGGCGCCGACGGGGCGCCGGCCGATTTGAGCGCGCTGATGGCCCCGATGAGCGGGCCGCTCACGCTGGATGGCACCGAGCCGATCGACGGCAACCCGAGCGCCAAGTACACCGTGGTCGAATTCGCCGACTTCGAGTGCCCCCACTGCGGCAAGGTCGCGCCCCAGCTGCACAAGCTCGTGACCGATCACCCCGAGGTGCGGGTGTTGTTCAAGCACTACCCGCTGAGCAACCTCTGCAACGAGGCCATCTCCAACGAGTTCCACAAGGACGCCTGCGGCGCCGCCCGGGCCGCCGAGTGCGCCCGCGTGCAGGGCAAGTTCTGGGAGATGGACCGCGTGATGTTCATGAACCAGCAATTCCTCGCCGCCGCGGACCTGAAGCTCATCGCCGGCCAGGTCGGCCTCGACCTGCCGGCCTACGAGGCCTGCATGGCCAGCCCTGAGAGTGAGCTGGCGGTCAAGGCCGACGCCCAGCACGGCAACGCGGCCGGGGTCAACGGCACGCCGGCCATGTTCATCTCGGGCCTCTTCGGGCCGGGCGAGTTCGTGTTCGTGCCCGGCGGCCCCGAAGACCTCGACGCCCTGATCCGCGCACACAAGGGTGGCGCTGCCCTCAAGAAGCCGGCCGGCGGCAACTGAGCGCGGGCCGCCGCCGCGCGCGGGGCCCGACTTCCCCACCGCAGGCCCGCCCGCGGGCAGGAGCGTCGCCATGAACGAGTGGAGCGAGCTCGGGGTCATCATCCCCCGGGAGCTGAGCGAAGAGGTCAGCGCGCTGCTCTTCGCCCTGGGCGCCGAGGGCGTGCAGGAGGACTACCTGCCCGGCGAGCGCCCGCCGCCCCGCCAGCCCTGGGACGAGGGCCCCGAGCCCGAGCCCCCGGCGCGCCTGCTGCTCAAGGGCTGGTGGCCCGCCGAGGCCACGGTGGGCCTCATCGAGACCCTGCGCGAGGGCCTGGCCGAGGTGCCCGACGCAGAGGTGATGGCGCTGAGCGACGTCGATCCCGAGGACTGGGCCACCGCCTGGCGGGCGAGCTTCCGCCGCATGCCGATGGCGCCGGGCTTGGTCATCTCTCCGCCGTGGATGGCCGAGGCGGGCGATCTGGTCATCGAGCCGGGCATGGCTTTTGGCACCGGCGACCACCCCTCGACCCGCGCCTGTTTGGAGCAGACCTGGGCCCTGGCCCAGCCCGGCCAGCGCTGCCTCGACGTGGGCACCGGCTCGGGCGTGATCGCGCTCGCCGCCGCAAAAGCCGGGATGGAGGCCTGGGGCATCGACATCGACCCCGAGTGCACCCGTGCCGCGCTCGAGAACGCGGCCCGCAACGACCTTTTGGCCCGCTTTGACGAGACCCCGCTCAGCGCGGTGCCCGGAACCTTCGACCTCGTCGTGGTCAACGTCTTCGCCGAGGTGCTCATCGAGATGGCGCCCGACCTCGCCCGGGTCTGCGCCGGCCACCTCGTGCTCGCCGGCATCCTCGCCGACCGGGCCGACCGGGTCGCCGCGGCCATGGCCCACGACTTCAGCCTGCTGCGGCGCGATCAGGCCGGCGAGTGGGTGAGCATGGTGCTGCGCCGCGCGGGGGCCTGAGCCCGGTGCGCCGCTTCCTCTGCCCGCCGGCCCAGGGCGCCCTGGTCGCCGGCGCCCGCCTGCAGCTCGACCCCGCCGCCTCACGCCACCTGCTGCGCGTGGTCGGCCTGCGCCCCGGCGAGCGCCTGGGCCTCTTTGACGGCCAAGGCCGGGCGGCCACCGCCCGCCTGCTTCACGGCGAAGCCGACGTGGCCCACGTCGAGATCGAAGAGGAGGAGGCCGCGCCGCCCCTGCCCGAGCGCCACCTGCTGCTCGCCCAGCTCAAGGGCCCGGCGCAGGAGCTGGCCCTGCGCATGGCCACCGAGCTCGGCGCCACGCACATCTGGGCCATCGAGGCCCAGCGCAGCGTGGCCAAGGGCGACCGCCTCGACCGCATGGAGCGGGTCTGCGCCGGCACCCTCGCCCAGTGCGGCCGCGCTGCCGCCCCGGTCCTGCGCGGCCCCATGCGCCTGATCGACGCGCTGGACGCCATCCCCGCCCACATCGAGCGCCGCATCTGCCTGCCCGGCGCCGAGCCCCTGCCCGCGCCCGCAGGCCCCGCCGCCGCCCTCATCGGCCCCGAAGGCGGCTGGACCCCCTCCGAGGTCCAAGCCGCCCTCGACCGCGGGGCCCAGCCCATGTCGCTGGGCCCGACCGTGCTGCGCGCCGAGACCGCCGTCGCCGCCGCCCTCGCGCGGATGCTGCCGAGCTGAGGGGCGCGCGCACGCCGGCCCCTCACCGCGCGGCACCAAACGTGTAGCCCAGGAAGCCGCCCACCAAGCCGCCGAACGCGGCGCCGACAGGCCCAGCGAAGCTTCCGCAAAGGGCGCCGATACCGGCCCCTGCAGCGGCTGCCGTGGACTCGGCGCGATGGCCGCGATGCTCAGCCTCCGCAAGAAGTTGATGATGAACCACACGACCGGCAGTCCGAGTGGCGAGGTCACGAGAGGACTTAGAAAGACGGGTCATTGCACGCTCCGGGGCTATAGTTGAACGGGCAGGCAGCCTACCCATTGGCATATTATGCGATTCTGGCACGGTCGCGCAAGCTCTCCCAGTTTCACCCTGATTTCAAGAGGAGGACGCAAATGGGTCACGACGAGCGAGCTGCATACCTGATCGTTTCAGGCAAGGTCATCGCGCTCCTCCGACAACGGGCGGGCTTGACCCAGGGGGAACTGGCCGCGAAGGCTGGGATTACCCAGTCCGGGCTCAGCCGAATCGAGGCGGGCCACGCGGCACTCGAGGCCTACACCCAAAGGTCGATCGCCCAGGCGCTAGACCTCGCGCCCGAAGAACTCCAACGCTACATCGATCAAGCCTATGATCGGACAGCCAAAACCGCGGCGAGCGCGATGGGCGCGAGGCCGCGCGACCCCTCCCCGCCGTGGTGGCAAAGCGCACTGGCCGTGGCCGGGGCGGTCGGCCTGGCGGGGCTCGCCGCGTTCGCCGTCGCTGCGGTTCTGACCGGCGACGAAAGCGACGAAGACGACGCCTAGCGGCCGATCTCCCGACAGAACGAGAGCCCAGACCTTCGCGGCGACCCCTTCATCGCCCACCCAAGCCCCAAAACGCGCCGCCCTGGGGGGTTTCCAAAGGGGGGCCGGTGTGGGCTGGCGCGCGGCGCTGCCCTGCGCCGCCCGAAGCCTGCCCACGGGCCCCCCTTGGCGGGGGATGCAAGGGGCCCCGCGGGCCCCTTGCCCAGGGGGCCCGGGGGCGGGGACCGCCCCCGGCTCACAAAACCACGAAAACACCGAACAGCGCGCTGTCGCCAAAGAGCCAAGGCCGCCCAGCACCCAAAACCGCCCACAGCCGAGCGCCAGCGCAGCGAACCTCAGGTCAACGCACCAAAACGACGTCAACGACATCAACGAGGTCAACGCACCCAAGCGACGCCAAAGACGTCAACAACGCCAAAGTCGTCAACGACGCCAAAGACGCCACCGGAGCCAAGCCCAAACCGCAGCGCAAGCCCCAAAAAAAGAAAACTTGCGCCCACGCGACCGCCGGCGCGGCTGTGCCGGCACAGCCGCGGTCGCGCAGCGACCAAGCCGGGCGGGCGCCGATCCCGCCCTCGGCGGAGCGGCGCCCGGGGCCCCGGCGCCGCCAAGGCGGGGGCGTGCAGGCGCCCAGCTACCGCTTATGGCCCATCAAGTGCACCAAAATGGCCTTCTGCACATGCAAACGGTTCTCAGCCTGGTCAAAAATGACGCTGCGCGGGCCATCCATGACCTCGGCGCTGACCTCTTCGCCGCGGTGGCCGGGCAGGCAGTGCATGAAAATGGCGCGAGGGCGCGCGTAGCCGAGCAGCGCCTCGTTGATCTGAAAACCCTGGAAGCGGGCGAGGCGCTCGGCGGCCTCGGCCTCTTGGCCCATGCTCGTCCAGGTGTCGGTGTAGACGACGTCGGCGTCGGCGATCGCCTCGGCTGGGTCGCTGGTGATGAGCACGCTGCCGCCGGCGTGGGCCGCCTGCTCGCGGGCCATGGCGACGACATTGGCGTCAGGCGCGTAGCCCTCGGGGTGGCCGACCGCGACGTGCATGCCCATGATGCTGCCGCCTGACAGCAGGCTGTGGGCCATGTTGTTGCCGTCGCCGATGTAGGCGAGCTTGAGGCCTGCCAAGCGGCACAGCTTCTCTTCAATGGTCTGCAGGTCGGCGAGGACCTGCACCGGGTGGTTGAAGTCGGTGAGGCCGTTGATCACCGGCACGCGGCTGACCGCGGCGAGGTCGAGCAGGTCTTGGTGCGCGAAGAGCCGCGCCATCACGCCATCGACGTAGCGGCACAGCACCGCCGCGGTGTCGGACACGCTCTCGCCCCGGTGTAGCTGGATGTCTTTGGGGCCGAGGTTGATCGCCTGCCCGCCGAGCTGCGACATGCCCACATGGAAGCTGACCCGGGTGCGCAGCGAGGGCTTTTGGAAGATCATCGCCAGGGTCAGGCCCTCGCAGGCCTTGGAGAAGGCCCGCGGGTTGAGCTTGATCAACTTGGCGAGATCGAGGTACCGGCGCAGATCTTCGGCGGTGTGGTCCGAGAGCGCGATGAAGTGGCGGGGCATGGGCAGGCTCCGGGGGGCGCGCCGACACGCGCCGACCCACAAAAACGGGGAGCCGCGCGCCTAACCGACGACAGCGGCGCCGTCCCCGCCGCGGTGGAGCGCACGCCCGTGCCCCCTCAAGGCCCCGCGCCTCGGTCCGAAGCCGTACCGCGCCGAGACAAGTCGGGACGCGGGGCCCTCATCGGTTGGCAAAGGATTGGTTAGGTCCGCCCCACGGGCCGGTGACGCGGCCGCGGCAGCGCTGTGACGTGGCGCGCCGCGCGCCCTGCACCCCTCCCCTCCTCCTTTCGATGTGCCCGCCCCCGCCGGCCGGGCCGCCCCGAGGCACCCCATGTTCCCCACCGTCCTGGTCATGCTGGCGCTCGATCATCGTGACAACAGCATCCTCGACGCCGTTGTCGACAGCGCGCCTTTGCTCGGCTTCGGCCGCATCATCGTGCTCAACGTCCACAACCGCGACCCGCTGCCCGCGCCCCTCGCCGCGCTGAACGCTGATCGCCCGGCGCCGGCCGAGCCCGCCGAGCTCGAGGCGGCCCGCGCCCGGCTCGCCGAGGCGCTGCCCGACTCGAAGGTCGAGACGCTCTTCCTCATCGGCACGCCCGAGGTCGAGCTGCGGGCCGCGATCGACAACCACGACGTCGATCTGGTGGTCATGGGCCGCAACCCCAGCGTCGACGGCCAGCCCGGCTGGGGCAGCGCGCGCCGCAAGCTGCTGCGCCTGACCACCTGCAGCGTGCTCGTGGTGCCCTATGGCAGCCGCATGAACCTCGAGCGCGTCGTCGTCGGCATGGACTTCAGCCAGTACGCGACCATGTCGATGGCCGTGGCCTGCCGCGTCGCCAAGGGCATCGACGCGGTCTACCAGTACGACGCCGACACGCTGGGCGACTCGGGCGTCAAGCACGAAGAGTTCCGCGGCAAGCTGCACCAGCACGCCCGCGAGTGGTTTGAAGACACGCTGCCAAAGATCGGCTGCGCCGGCCGCCACCCGAACTTCATCAGCCACAGCGGCGGCAAGGTGGCCGACGTGCTCATCGCCTACGCCAAGGCCGACCCGATCGTGATGGGCAGCCGCGGCCTCACCCCGCTGGCCGCCCTGCTGCTCGGCAGCAGCGCCGACCGCACCGCCGGCCGCAGCCAGGGCCCGGTCTTCATCGTGCGCAAGAAGGGCTCGACGATGAGCTTGGTCGAGCGCCTCTTCCACCGGATCTGAGCCGACCGGTCCGCGCCGCCCGACCCGAGGCCGCCCTGCGCTCCGCCCCCCTCACGCGCCGCCGCGCGCTCGGCTTGGGCCTCGCCCTGCTGCCCGCCCTCGCCCGGGCCGGCGCGCCGCCGCCCCGCGTGCGCCTGCGCGGGGCCGATGGCCTGCCCCTGACCCAGACCATCGCCGCTGAGGCTCTTTTGCGCCCCGGCGCAGCCTGGGTCAGCGCGCGACCGGCGCTCACCGACCCCGCGGCGCTGGGCCGGGTCGCCGCGGGCGCCCAGGCCTGGCTGACCCGCCACCCCGACGATCCGGCCGCGACGCCCGCCCTGCTCGCCGCCGCCGGCGTGGCCCCGGCCCGCCTGACCGAGACCCTCGCCGCGGTGGCCGCCCTCGCCGCCGCCGACGCCGGTCTGGACCGCCCGCGCCTGCGCGACCCGGCCTTCCTCGCCGCGCACTTCGAGGCCCTGCAGCTCTGCCCGGGCGCCGCCGGCGCGCCGCCCCGCGCGGCGAGTGACGTGCAGGACGGCAACCTGCGCATCACCCGCTACCTCGTGCGCCAGCTCGACGGCCGCCCCCAGCCCGAGGGTGCCTATCGCTGCGCGCTCTACGCCGACCCGGGGCCCGCCGTGCGGGCCGGGTCGACCCGGGCCGAGGTGCTGGCCGGCGCCTGGGACCGGGCCGGGGCCCAGCCCCTGGTCTACCTGACCGAGGCGGGCCTCTACGACGCGCTGCTGCAGGGCACGGTCGAGGTGCGCACACCCGACGGCGCGACCGCGCTCTACAACGTCGACCAAAATAACGGCCACGCCTATGATCCGCGCGAGAACGACCCCGCGCGGCAGCGGCGCTACTGGTCCTTTCGGCGGGTCGAGGCGGTGCTCGGCTACGGGCCGGCGGGCGACAAGCTGCCGCTCGAGGCCGGGGCCGTGGTGGCCGGCGACGTGATGAACCTCGGCCTCGGCGCCCTGCTCGCCATTGAGGCCACCGACGGGCCCCGCCTCGTCGTCTTGGCCGACACCGGCGGTGCTTTCGTCGGCAACCTGCACCAGCTCGACTACCTCGGCGGGGCCTTCCCCAGCCACGCTGCGCTGTATGCGGCCACCGCGGCCCTGCCCCAGCGCGCCCGGGTGGCCCTGCTGCTCTGGCGCGGGGGGCCCGCCGGCTGAGCGGCCTGGGCGGCGCGCCCCCTCCCCTGCCCTGGGTCAGCTGACCCGCCCCTGTGTGAGCGGGCACAGCGCCGGACGGGGCCCGCTCGCGCTACCCTCGGCGGCCCCCTGGAGGACCCATGCCCACCACCACCGCGCCCCTCTCCTCCGCTGAGGAGCCCGCCCTGGTCCACCATGTGCCGGTGCGCGCGGCCGACCGGGCCGAGGCGGCGGCCTTGCCCCTGAGCCACCGTTTTACGCTCGGCCAGCAGATCAGCGGCGTGCAGGCCGCTTTCTTCGCCCAGCACGGCTTTTTGGTCTTCGGCGGCGTGGCCCAGCGGGCCGAGCTCGACCTCATCTTGAGCGAGCTCGAGGCGGTGCAGGCGCGGTGGATCGCCGAAGACCGCAAGAAGATCAACGGCATCCCCCTGTTCGTCGGCAAGGACCCGGACGGCCGCCCCTTCGTCCAGCGCTTCACCTTCACGTCCATGTTCTCCGAGCCCCTGCGCCGCTTCGTGCTCGACCCCCGTTTTGAGCCGGTGCGGCAGATGGTCGGGCCCGAGGCCCGGGTGGGCCACGATGAGCACGACGGCGTCGTGATCAACCGCTACATCAACGTGCCCGGCTCGGTCTACCCGCGCCTGGGCTGGCACACCGACGGCCTGCGCGACGTGGCCTACCTGCGCAAGCCCCAGGCGATGTTCAACGTGGGCCTGCACTTTGACGAGATCAGCGCCGCTGACGGCGGTCTGCGCCTCATCCCCGGCAGCCACACCCAAGGCCTGTGGGACATGGCCTTCCGCAAGCTGTACTTCTTGGATCACCGCCCCGATCCGGCCGAGATCGCGGTCGAGACCCAGCCCGGCGACCTGACCGTGCACGACGGGCGGCTCTGGCACCGGGTCGCCCAGTCGCCGCACAGCGGCTGGCGCAGCCTGCGGCGGTCCATGTACGTGCCCTACCAGACGGGGCCCTTGGCCACCAAGGCCGAAGACAGCCCGACGCCCATCTACCACACCATCGGGCGCGCCCTGCGCTGGTTCAAGAAGCGGGGCTGAGCCCGCCCCCTCAGGGCCCTGGCACAGATCCTGCACCCGGCCGACCCCTGAGGGCGCGCCGCGCCCTCACCGACCGAGGGGTGGGCTGTGGTGGAAGACGGCGTCAAGGTGGGCGAAGGCGGCCCCAAGTTCATCGACGGCAAGCGCAAGTGGGTCTACCCGCTCCACATCTTCGGGGAGTTCGCGAAGATCCGCCGGTGGACCTTCTTCGCCCTGCAGGCCTTCTTCTTCGTGACCCCCTGGCTCAGCTACAAGGGCCTGCCGGTGGCCGAGCTGCGGCTGGGTGAGCGCCGGCTGTATGCGCTGGGCCACATCTTCACCGCGCAGGACACGATCTTCATCCTGCTCGGCCTGCTGGCCAGCGCGTTCACGCTCTTCTTGATGACCGCGCTCTGGGGCCGCGTGTGGTGCGGCTACGCCTGCCCGCAGACGGTCTTCCTCGACGGCTGGGTGGCCAACGTCGAGCGCTGGATCGAGGGCGACCGCCCGGCCCGCCGCCAGCTCGACGCCGCCCCCTGGACCGGGGCCAAGATCGCCAAGAAGGGCGGCAAGTGGGCCGCCTTCGCGGTCATGTCGCTGGTGCTCGGCTTGACCGGCGTGAGCTGGTTCACCGACACCGCCGCCTTGTGGATGGGCCAAGCCAGCGGGGTGGCCTACGCCTTCGTCGGCGTCTTCTCGCTCGCCGCCTTCCTCGACTTCACTTGGTTCCGCGAGCAGTTCTGCAACTTCCTCTGCCCCTATGCCCGCTTCCAAGGCGCGCTCTCGGGCGCAAACTCCTTTACGGTCACCTATGACGCGGCCCGCGGCGAGCCCCGCAAGAAGGGCAAACGTACGCCCGACAGCGGCGCCTGCATCGACTGCGACAAGTGCGTCGCCGTGTGTCCGCAGGGCATCGACATCCGCAACGGCTTCCAGCTCGAGTGCATCGCCTGCACCAAGTGTGTCGACGCATGCACCAGCGTGATGAGCAAGTTCAACCAGCCCTCGCTGGTGCGCTACAGCACCGTCGAGCTCGACCGGGGCGGCGCGCACACCTGGGTGCGCCCGCGGGTGGTGCTGTACAGCGCCTTGATCT
>JAEUKK010000206.1 GCA_016792625.1 Deltaproteobacteria bacterium
CACGCCCCGCGAGGCCGCGCGCGGGCGCTGCATCAAGGGCCATGACAGCCGGCGTACCAGACACCGAGCGCGTGGCGGGGCTCACCATACGCACGGGTATGGCTGCGGGAGTTGTGCCGGGGTTCGTTTACAGGCCCTCAGCGCTCGAGCCGCAGCTCGCCGCGCAGCCCGCCCGCCTGCTCGGGGTAGGAGAAGGTGCAGTCACCGACCAGCACGGTGTCTTCACCTTCGAGCCGGCCGGTGAGCGTCAGATCGAAGGCCACGGTGGAGTCGGTCGCCGCGGTCTCGGCCACGCGCAGGGGAGAGCGCAGCTCGACGCTGCTGTCGGCGCGGTCGCCGTCCATCTCGCCGATAAAGGCCGTGCCGTCGTACATGTCGACGGCGACCTCGCCCTCGAGGGTGGCGCCCTCGCCGTCGGCCACGTTCACCGTGATGGCGCTCGTGTAGCCATAGCGCGCGTCTTGGAAGTCGCAGCTGCCGACCCACTCACCGGAGAGGTCAGACGCGCAGCCGCTGAGCGCGGCGGCAGAGAGGACGGCGGGGGCGAACAGGCGGCTCACGGGGGCTCCTTGCCGAGGGATGCGGCAAGTTCGCCCCGGGGCCCGCCCGTGTCAAGGCGCGCTGGCCGCGGGCGCTGGGTCGGGTAGCCCGGCGGTGGCGGGCCCCGCGGGCCGCCGGGGGGCGGCGATGTCTGGGGCGTTCGACTGGCGGCTGTTGGGCTTCCTGCTGTTCGTGATGAGCGTGCAGGTCAGCGGCTTCATCTACCTGCACCGGCGGCTGCGCGCGGCGGCGGCCACGCTCGCGCCCCGGGCCGCCCCTGCGCTCAAGTGGGTGGTCGGCGCGCTGTTCTTGCTGCAGCTGCTCAGCTTCTCGCTCACCCGCAGCGGCTTTTCGGGCCCGGTGGCCGGCGCGCTCTTCTGGTCGGCCTATGTGCTCTTTGGCGTGGTGGCGCTGGTCTTCGTCGGCACCCTGCTGGTTGACCTGGCCAGCGGCCTCGTGACCTTGGCTGAGCGGGCGGGGCTCGGCGGGGCCCCCGACCCGGGCCGGCGGGCGCTGCTGCGCAGCTGGGCCCAGCTCGGCGTGGTCGGGGTCAGCGGCGCGCTCACCGCCGGGGGCTACCGGGCCGCCACCCGGGTGCCCGCGGTGACCGAGGTCGAGGTGCCGATCGCCGGGCTGCCGCCCGCCTTGGCCGGCTTTCGCATCGCCCAGATCAGCGATGTGCACATCGGCCCGACGATCAAGGGCCCCTGGCTGCAGAAGGTGGTCGACGTGATCAACGACCTGGACGTTGATCTGGTCGCGGTGACCGGCGACTTGGTCGACGGCGACGCCGACGCGCTGGCCGATGACGTGGCCCCCCTCGGCCAGCTGCGCGCGCGCCACGGCGCCTTCTTTTGCACGGGGAACCACGAGTACTACAGCGGCGTGGACGCCTGGGTCGACGCGGTGGCCGGCCTCGGCCTGCGCCCGCTGCTCAACGCCCACCAGCTGCTCGACCACGACGGCGCCCGGGTGCTGGTGGCGGGGGTGACCGACCGCTCGGCCCACCGGGTGCGGCCCGACCACGCCAGCGACCCCGCCGCGGCCATCGCCGGGCGCGCGGCCGACGGCGACCTGCGCCTGCTGCTCGCCCACCAGCCGCGCAGCGCCTACCCGGCGGCGGCGCTGGAGTTCTTTCACCTGCAGCTCAGCGGCCACACCCATGGTGGGCAATTCGCGCCCTTCTCCTTCTTCATCGGGCTCTTTCAGCCCTTCGCGGTCGGCTTGCACCGCCTCGGCTCGATGTGGATCTACACCAACCGGGGCACCGGCTACTGGGGCCCGCCCAACCGCTTGGGCTCCCCCTCCGAGATCACCCTGCTGCGGCTGATCCCCGGCGATTGAGGCCGAGGGAGGGGGCGCGAGGGGCGGGCCCACCTCCCCGGGCATGGACCGGAGGGGCCGACCACCTTGAGGATGGCGTGCTGCGCGCTGTCTTCGGTGGTTGCACAGCCGTAACGATGGGCGAGGGGAGAGGGCGTTAGCTGCGCCGACCCCTTTGACCCCACGTGGGAGCGCCCATGCCTGCCCGTCAGGACATCAAGAGCATCCTCGTCCTTGGCTCTGGCCCCATCATCATCGGCCAGGCCTGCGAGTTCGACTACTCCGGCTGTCAGGCGTGCAAGGCGCTGCGGAAGCTCGGCTACCGCGTCATCCTGCTGAATTCGAACCCCGCGACCATCATGACCGACCCGGACATGGCGGACGCGACCTACATCGAGCCCCTGACCCTTGAGTTCGCCCGCCAAGTCATCGCCAAAGAGCGGCCCGACGCGGTGCTGCCCACGGTCGGCGGCCAGACCGCGCTGAACCTCGCGATGGACCTGCACAAGTCCGGCACGCTGGCCGAGTTCGGGGTCGAGCTCATCGGCGCGCGGCCCGACGCCATCGAGGTGGCCGAAGACCGCCAGCTGTTCAAAGAGCGCATGATTGAGATCGGCCTGCGGGTCGCGCCCAGCGGGGTCGCCCACACGCTGGCCGAGGCCGAGGCCCTGCTGCCCCAGGTCGGCCTGCCCGCGATCATCCGCCCCGGTTTTACGCTCGGCGGCGAGGGCGGCGGCGTGGCCTACAACCTCGACGAGTTCCGCGAGATCGTCAGCCGCGGCCTCGATCTCTCGCCCATTCGCCAGCTGCTCATCGAGAAGTCCATCCTCGGCTGGAAGGAATTCGAGCTCGAGGTCATGCGCGACCTCGACGACAACTCGATCATCATCTGCTCCATTGAGAACTTCGACCCCATGGGCGTGCACACCGGCGACAGCATCACCGTCGCCCCCGCCCAGACCCTGACCGATCGCGAGTACCAGACCCTGCGCGACCAGTCCCTCGCCGTGCTGCGGGCGGTGGGCGTCGAGACCGGCGGCAGCAACGTGCAGTTCGCGGTCAACCCGGCCGACGGCGAGGTCATCGTCATCGAGATGAACCCCCGGGTCAGCCGCAGCAGCGCGCTGGCCAGCAAGGCGACCGGCTTCCCCATCGCCAAGATCGCCGCCCAGCTCGCCGTCGGTCTGCGCCTCGACGAGATTAAGAACGACATCACCCGCAAGACGCCGGCCAGCTTCGAGCCCACCCTCGACTACGTGGTCTGCAAGATCCCGCGGTGGAACTTCGAGAAATTCCGGGGCGTCGACCGCACCCTGGGCACGCAGATGAAGTCGGTGGGCGAGGCGATGGGGGTGGGCCGCACCTTCCAAGAGGCCCTGCTCAAGGCCATCTCGAGCCTTGAGGGCGGCTACGCCAGCGCCGCGGGCTGGTCGGATGAAGAGCTGCGTGAGCGCATCTCCATCCCCACGCCGGATCGGCTGCCGGCGATCTTTGAGGCCCTGCGCCGGGGCATGGACCCGACCCACATCCACCAGCTCAGCCAGATCGACCGCTGGTTCCTCACCGAGCTGCAGGACATCGTGGCCGTCGAGCAGGCCCTCGACGGCCGCTTCCTCTCGACCATCTCGCCCGAGGAGCTGCGCCGCGCCAAGCGCATGGGCTTCCCCGACGAGCACCTCGCGAGCATCCTCGGCACCAGCGAGGCCATGATCGCCGCCCGTCGGCGGGCCGACGGCAACCACCCGGTCTACAAGCGGGTCGACACCTGCGCCGCCGAGTTTGAGAGCCACACGCCCTACCTCTACAGCAGCTACGAAGACGAAGACGAGGCCGGCGATGAGAGCAGGCCGCGGGTGGTCATTCTCGGCAATGGCCCTAACCGCATCGGCCAGGGCCTCGAGTTCGACTACTGCTGCTGCCACGCGGCTTTTGAGATCCACGACCAGGGCCTCTGCAGCGTGATGGTCAACTGCAACCCCGAGACGGTGTCGACCGACTACGACACCAGCGACAAGCTCTACTTTGAGCCGGTCACCGCCGAGCACGTCGGCGAGGTGCTGCGCCGCGAGCAGCCCCGGGGCGTCATCCTGCAGTTCGGCGGCCAGACCCCGCTCAAGCTCTCGCACAAGATCGGGCCCATCCTCGGCACCACCGCCGACGCGATCGACGTCTGCGAAGACCGGGAGCGCTTCAACAAGCTGCTCGGCGCGCTCGGCATTCGCCAGCCCGAGGGCGCGATGGTCCACACCCGCGAAGAGGCCTTCGCCGCCGCGGCCCGCCTGGGCTTCCCCCTGCTCGTGCGGCCGTCCTATGTGCTCGGCGGCCGGGCCATGGCCATCTGCTACGGCGAAGATGACTTCGTGGCCGCGCTGGACGAGGCGCTCGAGGTCAGCGAGAAGCACCCCGTCCTGATGGACCGCTTCCTCGAGGGCGCGGTGGAGTACGACGTGGATGTGCTCAGCGACGGTGAAGACGTCTTCGTCGCCGGCGTGATGGAGCACATCGAAGAGGCGGGCATCCACTCGGGTGACTCGGCCTGCGTGCTGCCCGCCGCCGCCCTGGGCGAGTCGCAGCGGGCCGAGATGGTCAGCGTGGTCACCCGCGTGGCCAAGCGCCTCGGCGTTGTCGGCTTGATGAACGTGCAGTTCGCGGTCAAAGATGGCGTGGTGTACGTCATTGAGGTCAATCCGCGGGCCAGCCGCACCATCCCCTATGTGGCCAAGGCCACTGGCCTGCCCCTGGTCCGCCTCGCCACCCGCCTCTGCCTCGGCGCCAAGCTGAAGGACCTCGGCCCGCTGGTGCCCAACCTCGGCGGCATGCACTTCATCAAGGCCCCGGTCTTCCCCTGGCGCCGCTTCAACGTGCAGGACGTCATGCTCGGGCCCGAGATGCGCAGCACCGGCGAGGTGATGGGCGTGGGCCGCAGCTTCGGTGAGGCCTACGCCAAGGCCCTCATCGGCGCGGGCATGAAGCTGCCCACCCACGGCGGCTGCTTCCTGAGCCTGCGCGACGCCGACAAGCCCCACGCCGGTGATCTGGCGGCGGCCCTGCACGCCCAGGGCTTCCACCTGCTGGCCACCGCGGGCACCGCCGCGGCCATCCTCGCCGCGGGTGTGCCGGTCGAGGTGGTGCACAAGGTGCGCGAGGGCCGCCCCGACATCCGCGACCATGTGCGGAACGGCCGCGTGCAGCTCATGATCAATACGCCGATGGGCCGCAAGGGTGTGCAGGACGAGGCCGCGGTCCGCCTCGCCGGCCTGCGCTTCGGCGTGCCCTGCATCACCACGATGCGGGCCGCCCGGGCGGTCATTGAGGCGGTCCGCGCCTTGCGGGCCGACAAGCTGCAGGCGGTCTCGATGCAAGAGCTGCGGCCGGCCGCGCGCGCGTGAGCGGGGGCCCCGCCGCGCCGCTGCTGCTGGTCGGCGATGTGCACGGCTGCGCCGACGAGCTGGCCGACCTGCTCGCGCGGGCCCGGCCCTGTCAGCTCGTGCTGGTCGGCGATCTCTACACCAAGGGGCCCAACGCCCCCGGGGTCTGGCGCATCCTGCAGGCTGAGGGCGCGCGGGCGGTGCTCGGCAACCACGACCAGTGGCTGCTCGAGCACCCGTCTGAGGCGCTGGCCTTGGGCCTGCCGATGGCCGCGGTGCACGCGCTCTCGGCCTTGCCGCTGACGCTGGCCCTCGGCGGGATCACCGCGGTGCACGCCGGTCTACACCCGGTGGAGCGCGAGGCGGGCACGAACCGCCGCCTCGCCACCACGGTGCGGCGCTGGCCCGACGACCGCGACCGCGCCGCCCCCTTCTGGTGGGAGCTGCTCTCGCCCGGCCCGCTGGTGGTCTATGGCCACGACGCCGCCCGCGGCCTGCAAGACCACCGGCCCCGCAGCCTCGGCCTCGACACGGGCTGCGTCTACGGCGGCGCGCTCACCGGCTACCGCGTGCAGCTCGATGATCCGCTCGGCGGGGCGCTGCTCTCGGTGCCCGCGGCCCGCGCCTACCGCCCGGTGGAGCGGGGGCAGCCGGGCTTGGGCTGGCGGGGCTAAGCGGCCTCTGGCGCGTCGTTTCGGGAGGGAGCGCTGGGCTCAACCGGCCCGCTTCCACTGGCCCGCCTCAGCCGGCGGCCTCGGCCAGGGCCGCGGCCCGCCCTGCGGCGCGGTGGTCGGCGTGGCGCCAGGCCCAGGTGGAGAGGGCCTCGACCGCGGCGCGGGCGTCTGGTGTTTTGCCCAAGCGGAGGGCCCGCCAGCCCCCAAAAGCCAGGGCCAACATCTGGAGATCGACGTGCTGCGCGCCATCTGCGGCGTGCGCGGCATAGCGCCAAGCGGCGGCGGCTTCGCCGACCGAGGCCTGCCGCAGCAGGGTGGCCGCGGCCGAGAGCGGCGCGCACTCGCTGACCTCGGCGGCCTGCTGGGCCTCTTCGGCGCACTTGGCCGCCTCGGCCCAGGCCCGGCGGAGCAGCGCGGACTCACCCCGCAGCAGCGCGGCCCGGGCCATCGCTGGCGTGGCCGGACCGGGGCGGGGCGCGGGCGGCGGGCCCGGATCGGGGCCGCCGAGGCAGAGCTGGAGCTCGGCGCGGGCGCACCAGGCCTCGCGCGCACGCTCGGCGCCGCAGGGGGGCAGCGGGCGCGCGGCGAGCTCGGCGGCGGGGGCGCGCTCACCCCCGCGGGTGGCGAGGCGCAGGCTGAGCGTGGTCCAGCGGGCGATCGGCTCGGGCGGGGTGCGCGCGCCGAGCCGGGCGTGGGCCGAGATGAGCAGCCGCCGGGCGGTGTTCGCCTCACCTTGGTCGAGGGCGAGGGCGGCCCGGCCCGCCTCGACGGCCAGCCAGCCGCCGCCGTGCACGTCGGCGAGGGCCAGCGCCAGATCGGGCTCGCGCAGCGCGCCTTGCAGCTGGCGGAGATCGTCCTCTGCGGCGTCAATCAGGCCGCGGCCCGCCCGGGCGCGGGCCCGGCTGAGCAACAAGCGCAGGCGGAGCGGCGCGGGCAGGGCCGGGGTTTGCAGGGCCCCGTGCACCTCTTCTTCGGCGAGGCGGAAGAGCCCGCGCGCCTCGGCGACCCGGGCCCGGGCGTCAGCGGCCAGCGGCGCGGCCCAGGGCGCCCGGCAGCGGCGGGCGGCCTCGCCGAGGCCGTGCACGGTAGCGTCGAGCTCATCTTCGCGGCCGAGATCGACGAGCAGGTGGGCCAAGGCCGCGCCTGCCCGCAGCGCGACCTCGGGCGGCGTCTCGGCGGCGCGGCAGAGGGCCGTCCAGCGCCGCAGGGCCTGGGCCCGGCCGGCCCGCTGCTCCAGCCGGCACTGCAGCAGAGCGACGAGGGCCTGGTCCTCGGGGCTCTGGGCCCTCCGCATGGCTTGCTCGACCAGATCGGCGCGCAGCGGGCCATCCCCGAGCAGGGAGAGCTCGGCCCGGGCCCAGGCCAGGGTGAAGCGCCGGCTGCGGTAGACCGGGTCTTTGGGGTCGCGGGCGAGGTGATCGACGAGGTGGAGCAGCTGGCGCGCCTCGGCGAGCTGACCCGCCTCCAAGGCGGCGGCGGCGGCGAGGATGGCCGGCCCGCGGGCGGCGGCGGGGCGGTGGCCGCGGGCGCGGTGGCGGGCCTCGGGCGCGCGGCCGAAGACCCCGGGCCAGCCCTTGGCGATCGCGTCAGCGAGGGCGTCCTCGGCGGCTTGCAGGTCGGGCAGCAGGGCCCGGGCCTGGGCGGCGAGGCCGGCGTGGCGCAGGCTCCACCGGTCCTCGCTGCGCTGCCAGAGCAGGCCCGCGCGCTCCCAAGCCGCCCGCGGCCCGAGCGCGTCGATGACCGCGGTGGGCACCGGCTCGGTGAGCAGGCCCAAGGGCAGGGCGTCGGCGCTCAGCGCGGGGTTGTTCGCCGGATCGGTGTGCCGGTGGGCCAGCTCGGTGGCCCGCTGGGGTGAGCCCCCCTCGGCGGGCGGGGCGGTGCCGGGCGCGAGCGCGGTGAACAGCTCGGCGAAGGGGCCGGCGGGCAGGTCACCCAGCGGCAGGCGGTGCACGCCGGGCGCCTCGCGCAGGCGCCGCAGCCAGGTGCGCGCGTCGACGGCGACCCGCTGCTCATCGACGATCGCCAGGGTGTGCACGGGGCCCTGGCAGTGGCGGGGCAAGGCGGCCAGCAGCTGCAGGCTCAGGGCGTCGGCCAGCTCGAGGTCCTCGACCGAGAGCACGAGCGGGTGCGCCTGGGCGGCCCGGGACAGGGTGCGGGCCACCGCTTGGCAGAGCTCGGCCACCTCGGGCACCCCGGCGGCGAGGCCGGCGCTCGGCGGGCCGGGCAGGCCGGGCCAGGCTGCGCGCAGGGCGGCGGCGTCGGGCCCGAGCACGCGGGCCTGCTCGGCGGGGTCGTCAGGGCGCGAGAGCAGCTGGCGGAGCAGGTCTTCGGCGGCGGCGCCGGGTCGATCCCGGCCGGCGACCACGCGGAACACCCGCGCGCCGCGCACGGTGGCCCGGCGGTGCACCTGCTCGACCAGCCGGCGGCGGCCGCTGCCCGAGGGCCCCTCGATGAAGGTGAGCGAGGGGCTCTCGCCGAGCGCGCGCTCGAGGAGCGTGGCCAGCTCGCGCTCGCGGCCGACGAAGACCGGGCAGGTCGGCGGGGCGGCCGGGGCGCTGAGCACGCTGGGGTCGGCCAAGGCGGCGGCGACCTCGGCCATGCTCGGCCGATCCTCGGGGTAGAAGGCGCAGCATCGCTCGAGCAGGGCGCTGAGCGCCGGGGGCACCCGCGGCTCAGACAGGGCCGCCGGGGGGATGCGCTGCAGGCACTGCAGCGAGACCCAGGCGCCGGGGCGGTCGGGCGTGCGGCGCGAGCCGAGGATGCCCTCGTAGAGCATCAGGCCGAGGGCGAAGACATCGACGGTGGGCCCGGTGGGCAAGCCGGCCACCTGCTCGGGCGCCATAAACGGCAGGGTGCCCAGCACGGTGCCGGGGCGCGTCCAGCGCTCGGCGCCGAAGGGGAGCTGCACCACGCCAAAGTCGAGCACGGTGGGCGCGCCGTTGGCGTCGACCAGCACGTTGGTGGGCTTCAGATCGCGGTGGACGAAGCCCTCGCTGTGCAGGGCGGCGACCGCGGTGGCGAGGCGGGCGCCCAGGCGGCAGGCGAGGCGGCAGCGCAGGCTGATCTCGGCCGGCTCGCGCACCACGTGGGTGAAGCGGCGCCCCTCGACCACATCCATCGTGTACCAGGGGGTGCCCTCGTGCAGGCCCGCCTCGTGCACCCGCACCACGCCGGGCACGCGCACGGTGCGCAGCAGCTCGAACTCGCGGCCGAAGCGCTGGGTCTGCTCGCGGTCCTCGGTGTTGGCCAACTTCAGCGCCACCGGGCCCGCCGGCCGGCTCGCGTGCGGGGCGGCGTCGGGCGCGGCCTCGGCCAGCCACACGACCGCGGCGCCGCCGCGGCCCAGCTCACGCTGCAGCAGGTAGGGCCCGATCCGGTCGCCGGCCTTGAGGGGGAGGTCCTTGCGCACGCGGCCCTCAGCGCTTGCGCGGGGTGGGAGGGACCGGCGGCGCCGGGTCACCCGCATCGGCGTGCAGCCCAGCCTCGATCTCGGCGATCTTGACCTGCAGCGCAGCGTCTTGGGCGACCAGCTCGGCGGCCAGCGCCTGCACCTGGGCGATGCGGGCCGCGCGCTGCTCGGGGCTGGCGTCGGCCTCGGCCCGCGCCGCGTCGGCCATGGCGGTGATCTGATTGGCCTTGGCCGCCAGGGCTTCGGCCTCAACCGCGAGGGCGGCGAGGGCGGCGGCCCGCGCGGCGGCGGGGCTGTCGGGAGGCGCCGGGTCATCGCCGCCCACCGCGCAGGCGGCGAGGAGCAGGGCGAGGGGAGCAACAGCCGAGGGGCGGGAGGAGAGGCGGCGCATGGGGCGCGCCTATCGCCGGCGATGCGCCCAGGCAGCGCGCAGGCGGCGGGCTATCGGCCCGGCGGAGGTGCCATGGCCCCGTCCCCCGCTGTGCTGCAGGCCGTCACCCCGGAAGACCACGCGCCGTCGGCGCTCTACCGGCTGATGATCGGCATGATCACGCCGCGGCCCATCGCCTGGGTCGGCACCCGGGGCGCGGATGGGGTCGACAACCTCGCGCCCTTCTCGTTCTTTATGGGCGTGGGCAGCGCGCCGCCGATGGTCGCCCTCTCGGTCGCCCGCGGCCCGGGGGGCGCCCTCAAAGACACCGCCCGCAACCTGCTTGCGCAGCGGGACTGCACCATCACCCTCCCCCAGGCGGGGGACCTCGGCTTGGTCGCGGCCTCGGGCGCCGCGGCCCCGCCCGCGCTGTCGGAGTTCGCGCTGCTCGGCCTCGAGAAGGTGCCGGCGACCCGGGTCGAGGCCTGCTGGCCCGCCGGCGCGCGCCTCGTGATGGAGGGGCGCCTGCACAGCCACCTCGACCTGGGCAGCACGCACCTCTTTGTTGTAGAGATCGTGCTTTTCCACGTCGACCCTGCGCTGCTGCGCGCGGCGGACACGCCCCTCATCTCGAGCGCCGCCAACCAGCCGCTCTCGCGGCTCGGCGGCGCTGACTATGGCTTGCTCGGCGAGGTCTTGAGCGAGCCCATCCCATCCCTCGACGCGCTGCTCCGCCGCGCCCGCCCGGAGTCCCCATGAGCCGCGCCCGCTCCCTCTCCCGATTGGCCTCCTCGGGCCTGGCCTTGGTGGGCTTGGCCCTCGGCTTGGCCGCCTGCGGCGCTGATCCCAAAGACGACAGCGGCGCGGTGGTCGACGAGGGCCCTGAGCCCTTCGAGCTGCCCGCCGACCCGGCCCTGCCCGGCGTGCCGGTCGGCGTGCAGACGGCGACCCAAGACGGCGTGACGCTGGAGATCTGGTACCCGGCCAGCGACAGCGTCACCGGCGAGGTGGGCGAGGTGGTCGACTTCTCGGTCTTCGTGCCCCGCTCGGTCACCGATGTGATCGGCCCGGTCGACTTCCCGCTGCTGCCCACGGTCGCCGTGCGCGACGCGCCCCTGCGCCGCACCGATAGCCCCTGGCCGGTCATCTTGTTCAGCCACGGTTTTGGCGGCACCCGCCTGCAGTCGCTCGACTACGCCACGCACCTCGCCAGCCGCGGCTACGTCGTCATCGCCGCCGATCACGTCGGGCGGAGCATGGGCGATCTGCTGCCCTGCATGTTCTCTCCGGCGCTCGAGGGCTGTGATCTGACCGGCTTTAGCTCCGACCCCGGCCCGGCCGGGCTGACCGCCGCGCTGGCCTGGGCCGATGCCCAGGCGGCGGGCGGCTGGGCCGGCCAGATCGACCCCGACACCCTGGGCGTCTCGGGGCACAGCGCGGGCGGCGGCAGCACCAGCACCTTTGGAGAGGTCGAGCTCCGCGCCGACGCCCTGCTCAGCATGGCGGCGGGCGGCGACGTGGCCCGTGAGGTGCCGATGATGCTCTTTGCGGGCTCCTGCGACGGCATCATCACCATCGAGGACGTGAGCGGCTCGCTCGACGGCCTCGCCGACGCCCAGCAGGTCACCATCCTCGGCGCGGGGCACCTCGCCTTCGCCGACCTCTGCGCGCTCGACCTGCTCGGGGTGGCCGAGCGGCAGCTCGAGGGCCGGGATGACCTCAACCAGGGCATCTACGCGGGGCTGCTGCAGCTCGCGAGCGATGGCTGCAGCGGCGGCACCCCCGCGGTGGCCCGCAGCGAGTGTGAGGGCGGCTTCTTGCCGCTCGAGGACAGCGCTCCCCTAGTGCGCCACGTGCCGACCACCTTCTTCGACCTGCACCTGCGCGGGCAGGGCGCGCCGATCCAGCCGGGCACCTTGCCCTACACCGAGGTCAGCGCGCCTTAGGCTGTTTTCGTGCGGCGGGCGGCGGCGGTGTGTGCCCCCGCAGGCCCTCGACCGCGCGCAGGGCGCCTTGCAGGGCGGCCAGGGGCGGCGCCCACTCCGCGGGCGCGTCAGCGGCGGGCGCAGGGCCAGCAGGGGGATCGAGGCGCAGCGCGCCCGGCGGGCCCCCCGACCAGGGCGCGGCTGGGACCGGCGCGGTCGGAGCCCCCAAACGCAGGCGGGGCCCGCCGCCCAGCCCGTCGATCACCGCGTGCTCGCCAGCGGCGGAGCGCGCGCCGAGGTCGAGGCAGGCGGCGAAGGGGCCCCCGTCTGGCCGGTCGAGCGCGAGCGCGAGCTGCAGCGCGGCCGCCCCGCTCAGGGCCTGCAGCTCGAGGGTGGTCTCTGCGGCGCTGATCCAGACGACCAGGGCCGGGCCGCCGCCGGTGCGGCCGAGGCAGCTCAGCCCGGCGAGCGCCGCCCAACGGTCGAGGCCGCGCACCCGCCCGCGGGCCTCAAGCTCGGCGCGCAGCGCGTCGGGGCCGGCTTCTCCGGCCCGGCGCAGGGCCCATGCCTCGTGGCGCAGGGCCTCGGGATCCAGCGCGTCGAGGCCGGTGCGCGGCGGCGGCAGCCCGAGGGTCGCTGGCGCGCAGGCGGCGCAGAGCGCGAGGGCCAGCGCGCGGCCTGCCCTCACCCGGCCATCCCGTTGTCGACGAACCAGCGCCAGCAGGCCTCGATCGCCGGCTCCAAGGGGCCGGGGCTCAGGCCGAGCTCGGCCCGGGCCCGGGCGTCGCTGCGGTGGCGGGCCTGATGCATCGCGCCGAGCACCCGGCGGTCGAGGCCGGCGAAGCGGTGCGGATCGACCCGCTGGAGCAGGGCGCCGGCGCCCCCTGCGGCCGCGCTGAGCGCCCGCGGCAGGGGCAGCAGGGGCGCGCGGCGGCCCACGACCCGGGCGACCATCTGCATGAATTCGCGGTAGCTCAGGTTGTGGCTGCCCAGCAGGTAGCGGCGGCCGTGCGCGCCCCGCTGCAGGGCGAGCAGGTGACCGCGGGCGCAGTCCTCCGCGCCCTGAAAGCACTTTCCGCCCCGCGGGAACACGGGGACCCACCCCCTCCCCATGCTCAAGATGAGCTGGCCCGAGGTGGGCTTGGTGTCCCACGGTCCGATGATGAAGTCGGGGTTCACGACGACGCCCACCCCGCCCGTCCACCTGGCGGTCAGGGCCTCGGCCTCGGCTTTGCTGTCGTGGTAGGCGCGCAGAGCCCCGCGGCGCCCATAGATGAGATCAGCGTCCAGCGGGCTGTCTTCGTCGCCCGGGGCCGATAGGGGGCCGAAGCCCACCGTGATCGACGAGCTGCAGGTCAAGAAGCGCGGCACACCGGCCTTTTGCGCCGCGGCGAGCAGGGCCCGGGTCGCGTCGACGTGCACCTCGCGCATGCGGTCGGCCCCGCCCGGGCTCGGGTCAAAGAGCCCGGCGAGGTGCATCACGCCGTCGCAGCCCTCCATGGCGTGGGCCAGCGCGTCGATCTCTGCGGGCTGGTCGCGCAGGGGCAGGGGCAGCAGCCTGAGGTCGAGGCCGGCGGTGCAGCGGTTGGGCTGCCGCACCACGCAGCGCACGCGGTGCCCCTCGGCGAGGAGCAGCCGCACCACGTTGGCCCCGATAAAACCGGTCGCTCCGGTGAGCAAGACCTCCATGGGGGCCCTCCTGCGCCGAGAAGGTGCTCAGCGGCCGCGGACCATCAGCTCGCGGGCGATGATGAGGCGCTGGATCTGGCTCGTGCCCTCGTAGATCTGGAAGATCTTGGCGTCGCGCATGAGCTTCTCGACCGGGTACTCCTTGCTGTAGCCGTAGCCGCCGTAGATCTGCACCGCGTCGGTGGCGATCTTCATGGCCATGTCGGCGCAGAAGGCCTTGGCCATCGAGCTCTGCATCGTGTTGCGCAGGCCGGCGTCCTTGAGCTGGGCGGCCTGCCAGCAGAGCAGGCGGCCGGCGTCGATGTTCATCGCCATCTCGGCGATGAGGAAGCTGATCGCTTGGTGGTTGGCGATGGGGCCGCCAAAAGCTTGGCGCTCCTGGCTGTACTGGATGGCGTAGTCCATCGCGGCCTTGGCCAAGCCCACCGCCGCGGCGGCGACCGAGGCGCGGGTGTAGTCGAAGGCGGCCATGGCCAGCAGCCAGCCGTCGCCCTCACGACCCACGAGGTGGTCAGCGGGCACCTCGACCTCGTCAAAGGTAATGGCGCGCGTGTCACTGGCGCGCTGGCCCATGTTCTGCTCTTTGGCGCCCACCGTGATGCCCGGGGTGCTCCGGGGGACGATGAAGGCCGACATGCCGCCCTTGGCCTTCTTCTGGGGATCGGTCAGGGCGACGCAGAAGTACCACTCGCAGACCCCGCCGTTGGTGATCCACATCTTCTGGCCGTTGATGACGTACTTGTCGCCCTTCTTGACCGCGGTGGTGCGCATGCCCTGCACATCGCTGCCCGCGCCGGGCTCGGTGACCGCATAGGCGCACATCTGCAGCTCTTCGGTCATGGGCGCGAGGTAGCGGCGCTTGAGCATGTCGCTGGCGCCGAGGATGACCGGCTGCTGCGCGAGGCCGTTGGCCTCCATCGCGGTGCCGATGCCGGTGCAGCCCCAGGCGAGCTCTTCGGCCAGCACCACGCCGTCGAGCGCGCTGAGGCCCAGGCCGCCGTACTCGGTGGGCACGTGGGTGTTGAGCAGGCCCTGGGCGTGGGCCTTCTTGAGCACCTCCCACGGGTACTCGCCGGTGACGTCGTGGTGCGCGGCCACCGGGCGGATCTCGGACTTGGCGAAGTCGTGGGCGAGCTCACGCAGGGCGGCCTGCTCGTCGCTGAGCTGGAAGGAGACGGACATCGGGGGCTCCAGGCGCGGGGCGCGCGGTCGGGGAAGGGGAGGGGCCGGCCGGGCGCGGTCACCGGCGGCGCCCCAGAGGATGGACGCGCGGGCCAGAACAGGCTCCGGTCGGCCCTTCCCGGGCCGCATAGCCCCGCCGGCCTCGCCCCGCACCTCCCCGTGGTTAGGGCGCCGGCCTCGGCGGCGCGGCGCGCTGCCCCTCCCTGGAGCCCCCATGTCCGCCCTCGTCGAGACCGCCGCCACGCCCAACCCTGACGCGCTCATGTTCCGCACCGATGAGCTGCTGATCCCCAGCGGCACGGTCGAGGTCCGGCGGGGCGGCCGGGTCGATGACGCCCCGCTGGCCGCGCAGCTGCTTCGCCAAGATGGCGTCGAGCTGGTCCTCATCGCGCCGCGCTTCGTCACCGTTCGCAAGCAGGCGGGCGCCGACTGGGCCTGGCTCGAGCCCCAGGTGCGGGCCAGCCTCGAGGCCTTCCTCGACAGCGGCGAGATGGCCGTCTACGAAGACCTCGCCGCCAACGCCGCGGTCGAGCGCAGCGACGTCGAGCAGCGCATCCTCGCCCTGCTCGAGGAAGAGATCCGCCCCGCCATCGCCCAAGACGGCGGCGACGTCATCTACTTGGGCTTCGCTGAGGGCACCCTGCGGCTGCGGCTCATCGGGTCCTGCGGCACCTGCCCGAGCTCGATCACCACGCTCAAGCAGGGCATCGAGCGCCTGTTGATGGAAGAGGTGCCCGAGGTGCGCGAGGTCATCAACGAGGCCGCGGCCTGAGGGGCCGTCGGCTCAGCTGCCGAGCAAGAGGGGCTGCTGCTGCCAGACCGCGGCGAGCTGGGCGCGGGCGAGCTCGAGCTGCTCGGGGGCGACGTAGATGCGGCAGATCCCGGCCCCCTCGGGGCGACCGAGGCGGCCCGGGGTGAGATCGGCGAGGCGGCGGGCGCTGGTGCGGGCCTCCACCTCGTTGCGGCCCGTCTCCCCGATGATGTACAGCGGGGCCTTCTCGCCGCTGCCCTTGCCCAAGACGTGCCCCCAGGCGGTCGAGGGGATGGGGTCGAGGCCCGCGTGGCGCAGGGCCTCCACGCGGCGGTCGAGCGCGGTCTGCTCGGCGCTGCCGTGCTCTTCAAAAGCGACCTTGTAGGGGGCGTAGCGGGTGATGCGCCGGGCCCAGCCGCTGTCTGAGGCCCGCAGCCGCGCCCAGAGCCAGGCGTCGTCGGTGTCGAGGTAGTCCTCGGCCGCCGCGGGCAGGCGCAGGTCGGTGTCTGATTCGAGCACCCAGCGCTTGAGCATCTCCTCGTAGACCACGCTCTTCCCGTGGAAGTACACCATGAGGAACATGTGGAAGCGGCTCAGCAAAAAGTCGTCGAGCGCGTAGAGCGCCCGGTTGTCGAGGGCCAGGCCGACCTGGTTGCGGTCGTCGACGTGGCGCGCGAGGTGTGAGATGAGCCATGTGGCGTCGATCTGGCCGTAGCGGGCGCCGGTGTAGAGGCTGTCGCGCTGCAGGTAGTCGAGGCGGTCGACGTCGAGCTCGCTGCTGATGAGCTGGCTGAGCAGGCCGCGCAGGTCGTAGCCATCCTGGACGAAGAAGTCGTCGGGCACGCCCACATCGTCGGAGATGAGCGCTGCGACGTGGGTGGCGCTGCAGCCGAGGTGCAGCTGAATGGCGTCCTGCAGGCTGCTCTCGGTGAGGATGGCGACCGTGTAGTCCTCATGGTGGGCGCGCTCGTCGAGGCGGGCCCGCACACGCGCGGGCGCGTAGGCCCGGAGGCCCAGCGCGCGCAGGGGGGGCATCGCGAACTCGGCGGCGTGGGAGTAGGGCGCGTGGCCCAGATCGTGGCAGAGCGCCGCGATGCGCACGCAGCGGCGGAGCGCGAGGCGGCGGGCCTCGGTGGGGAAGGGCTGGTCGCGGAACACACTGTCGAAAGCGGCGCCGGCGAGGTGCATCGCGCCGAGGCTGTGCGAGAAGCGGGTGTGGGTCGCGCCGGGGAAGGGCAGGTGCGAGAAGCCGAGCTGGCGCACCCCGCGCAGGCGCTGGACGGCGCGGTGGTCCACGATCGCGGCCTCGGCGGCGTCGACGGCGATCGCGCCGTGCACCGGGCAGCGGATCTCCAGCGGCGGCAGGGTCAGGCGCTTCATCTCGGCTCCTCGGCGCGGGGCGGCGCGGGCGGGCGGCGGTTCGGGCTGGGCCGACCTGCCGCTGATCCGCGCGGGTGGCGCCCCTTTCCCCGCCCGATCCGCCGGCGCAAGGGTCGGCGACAGCAGGGCCGCAGGCCGGGGTTAGGCGGCGGGGGCCCGGGCCGACGCTGGGGCACGGGGGCGAGATGCAGCGGCGGACCGACAAGCTGACCGAGGCCTTGGGCGCGCGGGCGGTGCTCTTCGACGGCGCGATGGGCACCGAGATCTACAAGCGCGGGGTGTTCATCAACCGCAGCTACGACGAGGTCAGCGTCAGCCAGCCCGATCTGGTGCGCGAGATCCACCAAGCCTACCTCTCGGCCGGCGCCGAGGTGCTGACCACCAACACCTTTGGCGCCAACCGGATGCGCCTGGCCCCCTTTGGGCTGGATGAGCGCGCCGATGAGATCAACGCGGCAAGCGCACGTTTGGCACGGCAGGTCGCCGGCGGCCGGGCCTGGGTGGTGGGCAGCATGGGCCCGGTCGGCGCGGCGCTGGCCCCGGTGGGCAAGCTGAGCCCGGGCGAAATCTTCGCGGTGTTTCGTGATCAGGCGCGGGTGTTGGCCGAGAACGGGGTCGATGCCTTCCTGCTCGAGACCTTCGCCAACTTGCACGAGATGTGGCAGGCGGTGCGCGCGGTGCGGGCGGTCTGCGACCTGCCGATCATCGGCTCGGTGACCTTCCCGCCCGAGCCGCTGGGCCGCGAGGGCTACCGGGGCACCACCCCCGAAGAGGCGGCGAAGGTCATGGACGGCTGGCGCCTCGACGGGATCGGCGTCAACTGCAGCCACGGGCCGCGCGGAGTGCTCGAGCAGGCCGAGGCGCTGCTCAGCGCCACCTCCCGCCCGGTCATCGCGATGCCCAACGCCGGGATGCCCCAGGTGGTGGAGGGTCGGACGATCTACCTCGCCGGCCCCGAGTACATGGCCGAGTACGCGCGGCGCCTCGCCCAGATCGGCGTGCGGGGCATCGGGGGCTGCTGCGGCACGACCCCGGCGATGATCAAAGAGATGCGCACCTACCTGCGCAGCATCTCGCCGGTGCACGTCGCGGTCAGCGCTCCCGTGGCCAACGCCGAGGGCGCGCTGCTGAGCCGGGGCAGCCCGCCCCTACCGGTCGCTGAGCGCAGCTCCTTCGCCAAAAAGCTGCAGGCGGGCAAGTTCTGCGTGAGCGTCGAGCTTGATCCGCCCAAAGGCGTCGAGGCCCACAAGGCGGTCGAGGGCGCGGCGATGCTGCACCAAGCGGGCATCGACGTGGTCAACATCGCCGATGGGCCCCGCGCGGTCGCGCGCATGGGGCCGGCGGCGCTGAGCCAGCTGGTGCGCGCCCGTACGCCGGCCCTCGAGACGGTGGTCCACTACTGCTGCCGCGACCGCAACCTGCTCGGCATGCAGATGGATCTGCTCGGCGCCCACGCGCTTGGGCTGCACAACATCCTCGCCGTGACCGGCGACCCGCCCAAGATGGGCACCTACCCCGACGCCACCGCGGTCTTCGACATCGACAGCATCGGGCTCATCTCGTTCATCCAGCTGCTGAACCGCGGGCTCGACTTCGCCGGCGAGCCGGTCGGCGGGCAGACCGCGCTCTTCGTCGGCGCCGGCTGCAACCCTGGCGCGGTCGACGTGGGCCTCGAGGCCGCGCGCTTCGGCCGCAAGGTCGAGGCGGGGGCGGAGTACTTTTTTAGCCAGCCCGTCTTCGATCAGGACTTGCTGCTGCGCTTTTTGGACCGGACGGCCGCCCACGCAGACGTGCCCTTCCTCGTGGGGATCATGCCGCTGGTCTCGACCCGCAACGCGGAGTTTTTGCACAACGAGGTGCCCGGGATGCAGATCCCGGCGCCGGTCCTCGCCGCGATGCGCGCCGCCCCGAGCCGCGAGGCCCAGCGTGAGGTGGGGATCGAGGTGGCCCGGGAGACCCTGGCGGCCGTCAAGGCCCACCCGCGGGTGCGCGGGGTCTATGTCTACCCGCCCTTTGGAAGTTACCGCGCGGTCTTGCGCGTGCTGGAGGGTATTGTCGAAGGGATCACCGACCCGATCCCCGTCGATGCGGGGCTCGCAAGGCCTTTGTAAGCCCTCACGCTGGACGACGCTGGGCTTCGCTCGCGTTAGCCGGCCGCCGAGAACGAGGGGGCCAGCGGGCGCCCGCCCCGCGCGGGGCGCGCGATTCCATGGCCCGGCCGCGGTGCACGCCGTGTTGCGGGCCGTTACAAACCCGGGTCTCGCCTCGACCCGCCGCCTTCGGGCGGCTAGTCCGGGCACCCGCCTCGTCCTTCCCGGCGATGAGAGGCGCCGTTGAACCTTCGGGTTCGGCGTGCGAGCTCCGCTAGGCCCCAAGCCTGCTCGCTCCGGATCATCCGGCGGTCCTCACCGCCCCTCAGGCACCCATCAGCCACCCATCAGGGAGTCACCATGACCGTCAAGTACGCTCTGCTCGGCCTCGGCCTGTTCTTCTCCTCCGCCGCCTTCGCCGAGGAGGCCAAGGCCGACTTCGTGAAGTGCGAGAAGGAGACCGACGAGAAGAAGAAGGAGAAGTGCAACGCCACCGAGGCCAAGCGCGTCGCCAAGGCCCGCACCAGCAGCACCCTCTTCAAGCCCTCGATGCTCAGCGACAAGTTCGCCGGCCTCGATGACGACGCGAAGAACCCCTTCAACCAGGACAGCTTCTACGTCGGCACCATCGCCACCGGCAGCAAGGACGTCGACGCCGTCCTCGCCTCGGTCGCCAAGATCGACGGCGCCATCACCATGGCGTCCTACATCGGCTACCTGAACAAGACCGGCAAGGGCGACGAGGCCAAGGCCCTCGCCACCGATCTGATCCCCGTGCTCACCAAGCTCGGCGAAGAGATCAAGACCATCCAGGAGAGCATCAACAAGATCAAGGCCAACCCGGCCGCCGTTGCTGCCAACCCGATGGACGTGCCGAAGATCGCCAAGGCCATCGTGCCGGCCCTCGCCACCGTCGTCGGCGCCGTCACCGAGCTGCCGAAGGCCGCTGGCGCGCTGAAGCCGATCGCCTCGGGCGCCGGCGCCGCCGCTGTCGACGCCGCCAAGGACAAGGCCGCCGACGCGGTCCCCGGCAAGTAGTTCGCGCGCCCAGCGCTCCCGTCGGGTTCGCCCGGCGGGTGTGCGGGGCCACGGCATCGAGGCCTCTTCGCTTCGGCGCGGGGGCCTTGTTCTTTGGGGCGGGCGCCTGACCCGCTGGGCCTTGCCGTGGATCGCGAAAGGGCCGGGCCAAGGTCATCTGACCCGGCCCGGCCCCGTGTCGGTTCGCGAAGGC
This sequence comes from Deltaproteobacteria bacterium, assembly GCA_016792625.1. Lineage (GTDB taxonomy): Bacteria > Myxococcota_A > UBA796 > UBA796 > UBA2385 > JAEUKK01. The sequence goes on from JAEUKK010000206.1 coordinate 19,933, forward strand.
GCTCAGCTCTTGCTGCCGCCGCCCCGCCGTCGCCGACCGGAGGTCTCGGCCCCCTCCTTCGGGGCGGCCTTGCTGCGGCTGCGACCGCTCGTCGCCTTCGCCTCGTCGGAAGCGCCCTCGGCCGGGGTTTTGCTCCCCGAGCGGCCGCTGCTCCTCCGGCGGCGCCCGCTGCTCGGGGCCTCTTCGCTCGGCGAGGCCTCTTCCAGAGCAGCCTGCTGCGGGGCGTTCTCATCGCCCTGCGGCGCAGCCTCGGGCGCGGTCGCGGCCGGCGTGGGCTCGCTCGGCTGGGCATCGGCGGCGGGCGCTTCGGAGCGGCCCCCGCGGCGATCACTGCGACGGCGGCGGCCGCGGCCCTCGCTCTGCTCTTCGGCGGGGGGCGCGGGCTCCTCTTGGGCTTCGGCCGCGGCCTCGTCGGCCGGGTCGAAGACCACGGGCGGGCGGAGCTGCCCGAGCTCGATCTTGCGCTGGGTGAACGCGACCAGCTCGCCGGCGTCGACCTCGTGCTGGTCGTCATTCCAGAGCAGCATCGACAGGGCCTGCCCATCAGCCAGCCGCTCGCCCTTCTCGAGCAGGGTGCTGACATAGAGCTGGCGGATCGACTTGAGCAGGTCGTCGGCGTCGCGCTGCAGCACAAAGTTGGCCGTCGCGCTGCGCACCGGCTCGCCGCTGGTGTGCACCAGCTCGCCGGCCATCTTCAGCGCGTTGATCACCGCGCGGACCACGCGGGCCGGGACCATCGGGTCGGTCTTGCGGCAGCGGCGGGCGATGTCGCCGTAGACATAGGTCAGCGTGTTCCGCTTCTTGCGCTGCTGCCGCTCGACCACGTGGTCGACGAACTCGTGCACGACCGTGTGGCGGGCCATGTGGCCGACCGGGACGACGCCCGCCTCGATCAGCAGCGCTTGCAAGCGGGCCGCCTCGCCGCGCAGATCCATCAGGGGGCCGTTGTTGTCGTCGTCCTCGGCGACCTCGACCGGCGGCGCGGCCGGGGGCGGCGCGTCCATCATCGTCGAGCCGGGCTGATCGACCCGGTAGCCCCCGCCCTTGCCGTCGCGGATCAGGCGCACGAGCCCGCGCTCTTGCGCTTGCTCGAGGAAGCGGGCGAAGGTGGGGTAGCCGAGCTCATTCTCATCGAAGGCCGGCGCCTTGCGCAGGATGCCCTGCTTGATGAGCCCGCCCTGAACGGGGCCCGGCTCGTCTTTCTGCACGCCGGCCATGGTCTCGACCAGCAGGGCGAAGGCGACCTCGCGGCTCATCGAGCTGGCGGGGCGGGCGCGGGCGGGCAGCTCGTCGCCCTCGTCCTCTTCTTCGGCGGCCTCGAGCTGGGCGGCCTTGCGCAGCGACTCGTAGAACATGAACTCGTCGCAGCACTCGACGAGCAGGCGGCTGGTGCTCCCCCGGGTGCCGATGCCGATGACCCGCTTGTCGAGCTCTTTGAGGCGCATGACCAGCGGGGTGAAGTCGCTGTCTCCGCTCAGCAGCACGAAGGTGTCGACGTGGGGCCGGGTGTACGCGATCTCCATCGCGTCGACGACGAGAGCGATGTCAGCGCGGTTCTTTTCGGCGCCCCGGTAGCTGGTGAGCTCGACCATCGTGACGCCCTCTTCGAGCAGCTTCTGCTTGAAGCGGGCGAAGCGCCCCCAGTCGCCGTAGCTGCGCGACACGAGGATGCGGCCCTTGTCCTTGAGGCGGCGGAAGACCGCCCGCACGTCGAAGCGGCCGAGGCCCTCTTTCTCGGTGCCGGCGGCGAGGTTCTCAAAATCGATGAGCACGCAGAGCTTGTGTTCCACAGCGGGTCCGTCCAGGTTCGCGCGTGCCCCGCCGGGCGGCCGGGGCTGCGCAGGTTTGATGCGGAGGGTATCCGCTGCGCGGGCTGGGGCGCGTCGCCCGTCGGGATTGGCGTGCTGCAGACTCTCTCCGCGCTTGGGGCCTCCCTCCCTCCCCGTAGGCGGCGGCGCGGGGCCCGCCCCTCGGCAGGGCTAGGCGGAGGGGCTAAAGCCGCCGGGCGTTGGGTGCGGCGGGCAGGGGCCCGTCCCCGGCGCGAGGGGAGGGCAGATGTCGCACCGGGCGCAGGACGGCGTGGAGGAGGAGTTCGGGCAGTTCGCCGGCACCTCGCGCTACATCGTGGATGAGGACCTTCAGGCCGATGTGAACGCGGCCATCGCGCTCGGCCGGCCCCTGCTGGTGCGCGGCGAGCCCGGCACGGGCAAGACCCAGCTCGCGCACGCCGTCGCCGAGGGCCTCGGGCTGCCGATGTTCGCTTGGCACGTGAAGTCGACGACCAAAGCGATGGAGGGGCTGTACCACTATGACGTGGTGCAGCGGCTCAACGACAGCCGCTTCTCGGCCATCGACGGCGTGGACGTGCGCGACATCCGCCAGTACATCAAGCTCGGCGTGCTCGGGCGGGCCTTTCGTAGCGAGGGCCGGGTGGTCCTGCTCATCGACGAGATCGACAAGGCCGACGTGGAGTTCCCCAACGACCTGCTGCGTGAGCTCGACGAGATGGCCTTCACCATCCCCGAGCTCGACGAGACGGTGCGGGCCCGCCACCGGCCGGTGACCATCATCACCAGCAACGCCGAGAAAGAGCTCCCTGACGCCTTTTTGCGTCGCTGCGTGTTTCACTACATCCGCTTCCCCGATCCGGCGCGGATCAAGCAGATCGTGAACGCGCACCTTCCCGGCCTTGAGGGTGCGCTGATCGACGCGGCGGTGGTGCGCTTCTACGGCATCCGGCGGGTGGCGGGCCTGCGCAAAAAGCCGTCGACCAGCGAGCTGCTCGACTGGCTGATGGTGCTCGCCCGCGCGGGCGTGCGCCCCGCCGAGATCGCGCGCAAGACGCCGTTCTTGTCGGTCCTGGTCAAACAAGAGAAGGACCTGGAGCTGCTCGCCGGCAAGGTCATCGCCGACGCCTGAGCGGAGGGCCCCGGCGGGGCAGGGGAGGGGTCATTGTTCGATCTGCTGCTGCTCAACCTTCGCCGGAATGGCGTGATGGTCGGCATGGGCGAGTGGTTGGCCCTGCTTGACGCCATCGGGAAGGGCCTCGCGGGCACGCTGCCCGAGCTGTACCGGCTCGGCCGGGCCATCCTGGTGCACAAAGAGTCCCAGTTTGATGCCTGGGATCAGGCATTTCAGGCGACCTTCGCTGGCGTCGAGCTGCCCGAGCCGCTCTCTGCTGCAATGCAGCAGTGGCTGCAGCAGAGCATCGGCCCCCAGCGGCCGCGGCGCGAGATCGACATGAGCGACGAGGAGCTCCGGCGGGAGTTCCTCAAGCGCCTCGCCGAGCAAAAGGAGCGCCACGACGGCGGCTCCCGCTGGATCGGCACGGGCGGCGACTCCCCTTTTGGGCGTGATGGCAGCGCGAGCAAAGGTGTGCAAGCGGGGGGCGGCGGCAGCCGGAGCGCCGTGCAGGTCGCCATGGACCGCGAGTGGGAGAGCTACCGCACCGACCGCCAGCTCGACCACCGCGACATGATGGTGGCCCTGCGCGCGCTGCGCAACCTGCGCCGCGAAGGTGAGCAGGAGCTCGATCTCGACGGCACCATCGACAAGACCGCGCAGAACTGCGGCGACGTGGACCTCGCCTTTCAGCCGGCCCGGGTCAACCGCGTGCACCTGCGGCTGCTGCTCGACACGGGCGGCTCGATGAGCCCCCACGCCCAGCTCGTGACCCAGCTGTTCACCGCGGCGAGCGCGCTCAAAGGTTTCAAGAGCTTCGAGAGCTGGCACTTTCACAACGTGCCCTACGGCCACCTCACCGAGGACTACCGCAGCGGCAAGCGCACCCCGATCGAGGACCTGCTGCGCGCCTGGCCGGCGGGCACCCGGGTGGTCTTCGTCGGCGACGCGAGCATGGCGACCTACGAGCTATTTCAGCCCTTTGGCTACTATGGCGGCGCGGGCGCGCAGCTCAGCGGCCTGGAGTGGCTGCAGCGCATGCGGCGCCAGCTGCCGCACAGCGTTTGGCTCAACCCCGACCCCGAGCGCTGGTGGGACCACCCGACCGTTCGCGCGATCGGTGCGACCTTCCCCATGTTTCCGCTCACGCTCGACGGCCTTCGCGCTGCCGTCCAGCGCCTGCGCGCCGCCAGCTGAGCGCCCGCGCCCGCGGTGGCGCGCCTTGTGCCAGCCGCCCCGCCGCCTTATGCCGCAGCGCAGCATCCCCACGCGGTGAGGGGAGGGGCGCGACGGCTGGGCGGAGGTGCCTGCCCGCCGCCCGCAGCGCACCGGTCCAATCAGGGTTGGGAGGTTCCATGAAGATCGAGGGGAGCAAGTGGCTGGTCACGGGCGGCGGCTCGGGCATGGGCAAACACTTCACGCTCGGGCTCGCCAAGCTGGGCGCCGACGTCGCCTTTTGCGACATGAGCGCCGACGCCATCGCCGCGACCGTGGCCGCTGGTGAGGGCCTGCCGGGCAAGGTGCTCGGTTTTACCTGCAACGTCGCGAACAGCGCCGAGGTCGACCAGTGGGTCGCCGACGCCGCCGCGGCGCTGGGCGGGGCCGACGGCCTCATCAACAACGCCGGCATCATCCGCGACGGCCTGCTGGTCAAGAAAGAGAAGGACAGCGGCGTGGTCAGCGTGCTGTCCGACGCGAAGTGGCAGCAGGTCATTGATGTGAACCTGTCCGGCGTCTTCTACGGCACCCGCGCCTTCGCCAAGCACCACGTCGAGACCAAGGCCGGGCAAGAGGCGGTGATCGTCTCCATCTCGTCGATCTCGCGCGCCGGCAACCAGGGCCAGAGCAACTACAGCGCCGCCAAGGCCGGCCTGGTCTCGATGACCAAGCTTTGGGCCGGCGAGCTGGCCCGCTACGGCATCCGCACCGGGGCCATCGCGCCGGGCTTCACCCGCACCCCCATCCTCGAGGGCATGCCCCCGGCCATGCTCGAGAAGGTGGTCGCCCCCGTGCCGCTCAAGCGCATGGGCGAGCCCGAAGAGATCTTCCAGGCGGTCAAGTTCATCGCCGAGTGTGGCTACTTCACCGGCCGCTGCATCGACGTCGACGGCGGCCTCGTCCTCTGAACGACGGCGCGGCCCCCGCTCCGGTGCCTCGCGCGGCGCCTGGAGCGGGCGGCCCCCGCCTCAGGCGGTCGCCTGCAGGGGCAGCACCAGCCCCATCGCCTGGAGCGCCGCCCGCGCCGGCTCGGCCGGGTAGCCGAAGCGCTCGGCGTCCACCGCGCGGTCAATGAGGCGCTCGAGCCGCACCGCGAGGTGGTCGGCGGGGAGCATCGCTAGCTCATCCGGTCGCGCGAGGCGGGTGTGCACCACGCCATCTTCGCGCAGCGCGGTCCAGCCATCGCCCCCCGGCGCCGAGGTCGGCGTGTAGCCCACCCGGCGGCGCCAGCGCTCGGTGGAGACCCCGCCGCGCCGCAGCGGGGCGGCGAAGGCCTCGGGCAGGGGCAGGCCGGCCTCAACCACGCCGAGGATGGCGCGCAGCTCGGCGTGGTGGGGGCGGTGCTCGAGCCCGCGCCGCAGGTGCAGGCGCGCCATGTCGGCGTCCCCCAAGGCCCAGGCGCGCGCGGCGCGGTCGGCCCAGGCGTCGGCGACCTGCCCGCTGCTGCCGACCGGCGGTGCGCCCGGGGGAGCCAGCAGGTCGTCCGCGCGGAGGGTCTCGGTCAGCAGCGCGGACTCGGCGCTGCCCGCCCGGCGCGCCCGCCGCAGCAGCCAGTCCGCGGCCTCGGCCTCGCCCAGGGCGAAGACCGCCCGGGCCGCCTCGGCGAGCAGGTCGGGCGGGGCCTCGCCGTCGAGGGTGAGCGCGCGCACCGCCTCCCAGGTGCGGCGGGTCTGGCCGGCGAGGGCGGGCTGCAGCAGGGCGATCCGGTAGGCGCGGATGGCGTGCAGGCCGCAGCGCAGCGCGCCTTCGCGGGCCGGCGGGGGCGCGGTACTGGGCGGTGCGCCGGCAGGGCAGAAAAGGGGCAGCTCCGCGCGGGGGGCAGAGCGGAGCGCGGCGAGCGGGAGCGGCGGGGCCAGGGGCGGGAGCGTGTGCATTGGACCTCCGCGCCGGCGGTGTGCAGCTCCTGTGCCACCGGGTGATCAATGCTTTAGCGGCGTGTCGGGTGACGGATTCGTCAGGGCCGCGGGGCTCCTCCTTCGGTCAAAATGATTTGCAGAAGGGTATTGTTGTGTGCCGGTGGGGGTGACGAGGACCTGACGAAGCCTGTCGATGTCCGTCAGGGCCCAACGGCGCCAGGGCTTCGGACCCGCTGCGCCTGGCCCGGCGGCTGGGCTCCCTGCGGCGTTAGGCGCCGCCGGCCTGCCCCTCCCTTCGTTGGAGCGCCGATGTTCGGGCCCGCCCTCGCTCTCGCTGTGCTGCTCGCCGCGCCGGCCGCCCAAGCCGCCTGCGAAGTGGACGTCTACGACGTGCGCCTCTCCGCTGACCTGCGCGAGAAGCGCGAGCGGGTCTGGATCTACGTGAGCGCAGCCCCCGACGGCGCCGGCCGGGTCGTGCCCTGCCGCCAGCTGCGCCTGCCGGTCGACCCGGGCGCCGAGCTGCTGCAGCTCGACCTGCGGCTGCGGCGCGGCGATCGCCGGGGCGCCCGCCTCGACCGCGCGCGGGCCCGGGTGCTCGGCGCGGCCGATGGGGGTGCCGAGCTCGTGATGGACGTGCCAGAGCTTGAGGTCGGCGAGGTCCTCGATCTGCGGCTGCGCTGGCGCGTCGATCCGGCGCTGGGCCTGTCCTGGGACCCGGCGGCCTTCGGTCCCACCGACCAGGCGCGACTGCGCCTGCCCGCGCGTGCCCCCCTGCCGCCCGGCGCGCCCCGGCCGCCCCGCGGGCCGATCTCTGCGGGGGCCCCGGCGCCGACCCAGCTGGCGCCCCGCGCGGTGCCGGTGGTGCGTGAGCCCCCGGGCGCCGCGGCCCCGCTGCGGGTGGATCTGCGGCCGAGCGCGGCCCCGGGCGCGGGCAGCCCACCCGCGGGGACGCAGCGCTGGTCGTTGCTGTTGACGCTCGGGCCCGGTGAGGGCGCCTTTCTGCCCTGGCCCGCCGGCGCGACCGGGCGGGCCTGCAAGGCGACCGCTGGAGCGACCGCCCTGCTCGAGCCGCTGGGCTGTCGGGTCGCCGGGGGCGAAGGCGGCCAGGTCGAGATCGGCGCCGAGCTGCCCCTCTCGGTGACCCTCGACCACTGCGCCGCCGGCTGGCCCGGGTCGCGGGTGCCCGTGGGCGGCCTCGAGCTGAGCGCTTGGTCGCAGCCCCTGCGCCCGACCGACTCCGGGTGGGGAAGCGCGCCTGGGGCGGGCCTCGATCTTCGGGTCGGGCGGGAGGCGGGCCCCGCCGGCGCCTGCCGGGCCTGGCTGCGCGCGGTGGATGGCCAGGTGGTGGTCGACCAAGCCGACGATCTGGTGCAGATCCTCGCGCGGGCCTCGCTGATGGCCAGCGTACCCGAGCCCGGCCTGCCGCTCGAGCTCAAGCACCTCGACGCCCAGCAGACCCCGCCCGCCGTGCTGGCCGACGCGGTGATCGACTGGCAGCGGGGGGAGCTGCGGGTCGCCCCGACGCCCGACCAGCGGACCTTCGCGCCACGCCCCCTCATCGACGTGCGGAGGGAGGGGGTCGCGAGCCCGTGGGAGGCCGCGCTCCTGCTGACCCGCCGCCTGCGGCAGCTCAAGCTCCCTGCCGAGCCGGTGCTGCTGCGCACCGGGCCGCCGGTCGATCCGTCCGTGCCCTTTGGCTGGGACGCCGCGCTGGTCGAGCTCCCCACCGCTGACGGCTTGCTGCGCTACGACCCGGCCTGCCGCTCCTGCGCGCCCCAAGAGCTGCACCCGCGGCTGTGGGGCGCCGCCGTGCTCGGCCAGCCGGGCGGCGCGCCGGGCTTGGCCCTGCCTGCCGGTCGGGCGGGGTGGGCGCTCGAGGGCAGCGGCCGGGAGCGGATCCTCGTCGCCGAGCTGGCCGGGCCGCCTGCGCTGCTGCTGCGGGAGCGCCTAGCCGCCCTGCCCCCGGCCGCGCGCCAGACCGCGCTCGAAGCGGCCGTCGGCGGCCTGAAGCTGCGCGAGCACGCCGGATTGGAGAAGCCGGGCGCGCCGGTGCGCCTCGTTTTTGCGGCGCCGGCCGGCCGCGGGCCGGTGCCCTTGCCCCAGCTCGACGAGGGCGCGGCATGGCCGGGTCTGCGCAGCTGGCGGGTGGGCCCGGTCGGGGCCGCGACCCGCTGGGAGCGCACACAAGAGCGGCCCGACGCCCCGATGGAGCGTGGGCCGGTCGAGGCGGAGTGGCTGGCCGCCCAGCAGCCCGCGGCGCCTGCGCCCTGAGCGGCTGACGGGCGGGCCTGCGTCCTCAGGTCGCGAGCAGGGCCGGCTGCTCGACATAGCGGCGGACCGCCTTGAGGAATTGCGCGCCCAGGGCCCCGTCGACCACCCGGTGGTCGCAGGTCAGGGTCACGCGCATGCGCCAGCCCACGGTGAGCTGGCCGTCGGCGCCGACCACCGGCTCGCGCTGCATCCCGCCGACGGCGAGGATGACGGCCTCGGGCGGGTTGAGGATGGCGGTGAACTGCTCAATGCCCATCATGCCGAGGTTGCTGATCGAGAAGGTGCTGCCGGTGTACTCCTCGGGCTTGAGCTTGCGCTCTTTGGCGCGGGCGGCGAGGTCCTTCATCGCGGCGGAGATGGCGCCGAGCCCGATCTTGTCGGCGTCGCGCACCACGGGGGTGATGAGCCCGTCGGGGATGGCGACAGCGACGCCAATGTGCACCTGTTTGTGGCGCAGGATGGCGTCCTCACCCCAGCTCGCGTTGACCTCGGGCACCTCGACCAGCGCGCGGGCGCAGGCCTTGATGAGGATGTCGTTGGCCGAGACCGAGGCGCCCGCGGCCTTCAGCTGCTCGCGAAAGGCCACCAGCGCTCCACAGTCGAAGACCGCGGTCAGGTAGAAGGCGGGGGCCTCCTGCCAAGCGGCGGTCAGGCGGCGCGCGATGGTCTTGCGCATGTTGCTGTTCTTGACCACTTCGCTGGTCGGCGCGGCGGGCGCAGCCGGAGCCGGCGCGGCGGCGGGCCGGGCGAGGGCGGCCTCGACGTCGCCGCGCAGCACGCGCCCGCGGGGGCCGGTGCCGTTGATCGCGCCGATGTCCAAGCCGGCGGCGGCGGCGGCGCGGCGGGCGGCTGGCGCGGCCCGACCGGAGGGTTGGCCCGGCGCGGCCTCGGCTTCGTCACCGAACTCCCAGATGGGGGGCTCCATAATGGCCTCGTGCACGGCCTCTCCGGCCCAGGCATAGGGGCGGAGCCCGGCCGACGACGCCACAACGACCGCGGCCGCCGGAGCGGCGGGCGCAGCAGGGGCCGGCGCCGGAGCAGCGGGGGCGGTCGGAGGCGCAGCGGTGGTCGGCGCCGAGGGAGCCGCGGCGGGCGCGCCGGCGGCGGCGAGCAGCGCGCCGATGTCCTCCCCCGGCTTGCCGAGGATGGCGATCGGGCGGCCCGCGGGCACCTCGACCCCAGCCTCCACCAAGATCTTGAGCAGCACGGCGCTGTCGAAGACCTCGATCTCCATCACCGCCTTGTCGGTCTCGACCTCGGCGACGACGTCTTGGGGCTTGAGGGCCTCGCCCTCGGCCTTGCGCCACTTGGAGATGGTGCCCACCTCCATCGTCGGGGTGGCCTGCGGCATCTTGAAGAATTCGGCCATGGGCTACCTCGCCAGGGTCTTGCGGATGGCCTCGATCACGCGGGGCGCGTCGGGCATCACGAGCTTTTCGAGGTTGGACGCATAGGGCTGGGGCACGTCGCGGTTGGTCACCCGCAGCACCGGCGCCTCAAGCACGTCAAAGAGGGCCTCTTGCAGGCGGGCGACGATCTCGGCGCCCACGCCAGCGAAGAGGTGGCCCTCGTGGACCACCACGGCCCGGCGGGTCTTGCTGACGCTGCGGAACAGCGCCTCGTGGTCGAGGGGGCGCAGGCTGCGCAGGTCGAGGATCTCGACGTCTACGCCGTCCTTCTCGAGCTGCTTGGCCGCGGCCTCGCAGGTGAAGACCTGCTTGCCCCAGGTGATCAGCGTGAGGTCCTTGCCGCTGCGGCGCACCTTGGCCTGACCGAGCGGGATGATGAGCTCCTCATCGGGGACCTCACCCTTCACGCCATAGGTGAGCTCGCTCTCGAGGAAGCAGACCGGGCTGTCGTCGCGGATGGCCGCCTTGAGCAGCCCATAGGCGTCGTGGGCGTCGCAGTAGGTGACCACCTTGAGCCCGGGGAAGTGGGCGTAGAGGCTGTCGACCGCGGTGCTGTGCTGGCTGGCCAAGTTCTCGGCGGCGCCGTTGGGCCCGCGGAACACGATGGGCACGCTGTATTGGCCGCCGCTCATCTGGTAGATCTTGGCAGCGCTGTTGATGACCTGGTCGTAGGCCACCAGCGAGAAATTCCAGGTCATGAACTCGATGATCGGCCGCAGACCGACCATCGCGGCGCCGATGCCCAGGCCAGCGAAGCCGTTCTCAGAGATGGGCGTGTCGATGATGCGGCGCTCGCCGAACTCTTCGAGCATGCCCTGGCTGACCTTGTAGGCGCCGTTGTAGTGGGCGACCTCTTCGCCCATGAGGAAGATGCGGTCGTCGCGCCGCATCTCCTCAGACATGGCCCGGCGGAGGGCCTCGCGGATCTGGAGCGTGGCCATCAGCCCTCCTTCTGGTCGCGCAGCGCGGGGATGGTGAAGGTGGGCGCCTCGGCGCCCACGCCCATGCCCGTGACCTGCGGGGCGTAGGTGTAGCGGTAGAGGTCGGCCGGATCGGGCACGGGGCTCTGCTCGGCGAAGGCCACGGCGTCTTCGCACTCGGCCTCGACGCTCGCGGTCAATGCGTCGAGATCAGCGTCAGTGACGCCAAAGTCTTCGCGCAGGCGGCGCTCGGTGATTTTGAGCGGGTCAGACTCTTGTTTGCGCTGCTCGAGCTCGCCGGCCGGCCGGTACTTGGCCGGGTCGGACATCGAGTGACCGCGGTGCCGGTAGGTCACGATCTCAAGCATCACCGGGCCCTGGCCCGAGCGGGCGAAGTCGACCGCGCGGCCGACGCGCTCACGCACCAGCTCGACGTCGAAGCCCTCGAAGCTGTCGCGGGCCATGCCGATGCCCTCGGCGCGCAGGCTCATGTCGGCGAGGGCCGACTGGCGGTGCAGCGGCGTGCCCATCGCGTAGAAATTGTTCTCGCAGATGAAGACCGCGGGCACCTTGTAGAGCTGGGCGAGGCAGAGGGCCTCGAAGAAGGCGCCCTGGTGGGCCGCGCCGTCGCCGAAGTAGCAGAGGGCGACCCGACCTTCGCCCCGGTACTTCGCGGCGAAGGCGACGCCTGCGGCCAGCGGCACGTGGGCGCCGACGATGCCGTAGCCACCCAAAAAGTCGTGCTCGCGGTCAAAGATGTGCATCGACCCGCCGAGCCCACGGCTCGAGCCCCCCTGCCGGCCATAGAGCTCGGCCATCACGGCGCGGGCGCTGGTGCCTTTGGCGAGCGCGTGCCCGTGCTCGCGGTAGGCGGCCATCCAGTAGTCGCCGGCGGTCGAGGCGGCGGCGCCGACCGCGACCGACTCTTGGCCGATGTAGAGGTGGCAAAAGCCGAGGATCTTGCGCTGGGTGTAGGCCTTGGCGGCCAGCTCTTCGAGCCGGCGGATGAGCACCATCTGCCGGTAGAGGCGGAGCAGCTCGTCGCGCGTGATCGGCGGGAGGCTGCTCTGGGTGGGCAGGGGCGGCACGCCGCCCTGCGTGTGCACCGCCGCGTGCGGGCTGGCTGCGCCCTGGCCCTGCGTGGCACCGTTTGACGACCCGTCCATCTGACCTCCCCCGCGTGGCGTGGAGCGCGAGGCTAACCCGCTGCGTCGGCGCGCCAGCGCGCTGGGGGGTGAGGCCGGGTTAGACGCCGCGGCGCGCACGGCGGGCCATGGGGCCGGGCGCGACGCCCCGCGGGCCGCCCCCACCTTCTTTCAGTAGGGTGGGCGCCCCGCCGCCCTCCGCCGCGCTGGAGCCGCTGATGTTGGCCACCTTCGTCCCCCACGAGACCACCATCGTCGAGCGCCTCATCTCGCTCGGCGGCATCCCCATCCTGGTGCTCCTCGCGTGGTTGATGAGCGCCGACCGCAAAAAGATCAGCTGGAAGCCGGTGATCTGGGGTGTGGCCTTGCAGCTGCTGTTTGGCGCCGCGGTGCTCAGCCCCGCCCTGTCCGAGTTCTTCTTCACGGTGGTCGACAAGGGCGTCAAGTGGCTGATCGGCTTCGCGGAAGAGGGCGCGAGCTTCGTATTTGGCACCATCGACGCCCACCAGGTGCTCGACATGAACGGCCAGCCGCGGGCCGTGCCCTTCGGCGTCTCGCCGCCGGTGCGCACCTTCGCCTTCTGGATTTTGCCGACCATCATCTTCTTCTCGTCGCTGATGTCGATCGGCTACCACCTCGGCATCATGCAGCGCCTCGTCTACGCCGTGGCTTGGGTCATGCAGCGCACGATGGGCACGTCTGGCGCCGAGAGTTTGGCCACCGCGGCCAACATTTTTGTGGGGCAGACAGAGGCGCCCTTGTTGGTCAAACCCTTCGTCGAGAAGATGACCCGCAGCGAGCTGCACGCGGTGATGACCGCGGGTTTTGCGACCGTCGCCGGTGGCGTGATGGCCGCCTACGTCGGCTTTCTCAAAGACATCCCCGGCATCGCCGGCCACCTCGTCACGGCGAGCATCATCTCGGCCCCGGCGGCCATCGCGATCAGCAAGGTGATGATGCCCGAGGACGGTGTTCCGGTCACCTTGGGCAAGCTGAGCATCGAGATTGAGAAGACCTCGCGCAACGTCATTGAGGCCGCGGCCCGGGGCGCCGCCGAGGGCGTACAGCTCGTGCTCAACGTGGGCGGCATGCTCATCGCTTTTGTCGCCATCATGAAGCTGATCGACGCCGGCATCGGCCTCATCCCCATCCCGGGCGACCAGCCCCTCAGCCTCTCGATGCTCCTCGGTTTTGGCTTCGCGCCCATCGCCTTCATCATGGGCGTGCCCTGGGATGACTGCGTCGAGATCGGGCGCCTGCTCGGCGAGAAGATCGTGCTCACCGAGTTCGTGGCCTACATCAACCTCGGCGCCCTCTCCGCGTCGGCCACGCCGGTGATCACCGAGCGCTCGGCCATCATCGCCAGCTATGGCCTGTGCGGCTTCGCCAACTTCGCCAGCATCGGCATTCAGCTCGGCGGCATCGGCGGCCTCGCGCCCAACCGCATGGGCGACCTCGCCGAGCTGGGCCTGCGGGCGATGGTCGCGGGCTCCTTGGCCTGCTTCATGACCGGCTGCGTCGCCGGGGTGTTGATTGGCTGAGCGCACCGCGGTGGTCCGCAGCCCCTTTGGTCAGCCGGGCCTGATTGGCCTGCTGATCGTCGTTTTTGGCTTGCTGTTCCTTGAGGCGAGCTACGGGCTCTGCAGCCAAGACGACGCCTACATCTCGTTTCGGTACGCCCAGAGCTCCGCTGCGGGGCTCGGTCTGGTCTACAACCCGGGCGAGGTGGTCGAGGGCTACACCAATTTCTTGTGGACGGTGCTGTTCATCCCCACCGAGCTCATCGGCCTCGACCCGGGCCCGGTGAGCACGGTCTATGGCTACATCCTGAGCTTTACGCTGCTCACCTCGATTTGGAGGATGTGCGGCCGCGACTGGCGCCCCGTCGCTTTGGTCGCCTGCTTTCCTGGCCTCGGCCTCGAAGCAGTCCAAGGCCTCGAGACCGTGCTCTACGCCACGCTGGTGGCCCTGGCCCTGGTCGGCGGGCGCATGTGGTGGGGCTGGGCGGGCCTCGCCGCCCTCACCCGACCCGAGGGCTACGCCGTCTTTGGCCTGCTGTGGCTGTTTCGGCGCCAGCCCATCGCGCTGATCGGCTTCTTGTCGATGACCCTGCCGCACCTCGCCTTCCGCCTCGTCTACTACGGCGACATCGTGCCCAACACCTTTCACGCCAAGGTCGGCGGGGGTGAGGGCGTGGCCAATGGCGCGGTGCTGCGGGGCCTGCGCTACCTCGGCGAGGGCGTCACCGCGGCGGTCCCGCTTTTTGTCGCCGCCGCGATGGGGGTGGCCGTGCGCCTCCTCAAGCCGCCGCGCCCGGCGGGGGCCGCGCCCGCCGCCCCTCCGCAGGCCCCCGCCTCGGCTGCGCCGCCCTTCGCGGAAGCATTGACCTTGACGGTGTTCTTCTTCGGCTACATCGCCCTGGTGGGCGGCGACTTCAAGGGCACGGGCCGCTTCCTCATCCCCCTGCTCGCGCCGCTGGGCCTGTTGGCCAGCGCTGGCCTGCGCCGGCTGCCCCCGGTCGGGCGCCTGACCGTGGTGAGCTTCGGCCTCGCGTGGGCGGTGCCGGGCTGGCGCGACATGGCCGACTTCGCCGACCGCTTCTCGACCGAGCTGAGCCTGCGGCGGTCGATCGGGGAGCGGCTGGCCGAGGTCCTGCCCCCGGGCTCGACGCTCGCGGTGCACGCCGCGGGGATCCTCCCCTATTACGCCAAGTTACCGACGATCGACATGTGGGGCCTCAACGACGCCCACATCGCCAAGGCGCCCGTCGAGGGCATGGGCACGGGCATCGCTGGCCACGAGCGGGCCGACTACGCCTATGTGTTCGCCCGGAGGCCGACGGTCATCCTGCCTGAGGTTGACCTCTACACCGAGCAGCGTGTCTCTTTGGAGGACCCGGGCGTCTTCGGCCCCACGTTTTTTGAGGTCTACGCCCCGATCAGCATCCCGCTGGAGGGCGGCTTCATCAACGCCTGGGCGCTGCGCCCCTGAGCGGTGCCACGGCGCTCACCAGCCCCGGCCGGCCTGGGCGTCGGCCAACATGCGCGGCATAAACGCCACGTCGGCGAGCTGGCCGAGCCCGCAGAGGCCGCCCGTGAACAGCCAGAGCAGGCCCGAGGCGGGTTTGCCCATGTAGATGCGGTGCAAGCCCGCCAAGCCAAAAAAGCCCGCGCACCAGAGCAGGTACGCGAGGCCGAGGTTCTTGGTGAATTGGGCGACGGGCTGCGTTTCGCCGCCGCGCTGGAGCTCATGCATGGCCAGCCTCCGCGCGGCCCCTACGCCGCCCGGCGGCGCGCTGTTGCAGGCCCCGCGCGCCGCGGGTGTTAGCGCCGGCGCCCCTTGAGGAGGCCTGATGCACCCCGCCCATCCCGACTGGTCGACCCTTCCCCGCGCCCCGGGGGGCGCCGTGCTCGAGCCCTTCGATGGGGTCGGCCCCGCGGTGGATCCGAGCGCTTGGTGCCACTGGAGCGCCGTGCTGATCGGTGATGTGGTGATCGGGCCGCGGGCGAACATCTGGCCGGGGGTGGTGCTGCGGGGTGACCAGGGCAGCCTGCGGGTGGGCGCCGAGACCAGCCTGCAGGACGGCACCATCGCGCACGCGACCAAGGGCCTGAGCTGGACCTCGGTCGGCGCGCGCTGCACCGTCGGGCACCGCGTGGTCTTGCACGGGTGCACCATCGAGGATGACGTGCTGGTGGGAATGGGCGCGATTGTGCTCGACAACGCTGTGGTGGAGAGCTTTTGCGTGATCGGGGCCGGCGCGGTGGTCGGCGCGGGCAAGCGGATCCCCCGGGGGTCGTTGGTGATGGGCGTGCCCGGCAAGGTGGTGCGCACGCTCAGCGAAGCGGAGATCGAGGGCTGGATTCGCCACGGCCACGCCGAGTACCAGCGCCTGCTCGAGCTCTGGCAGGCCGAGACCGCCCAGCGCGCGGCTCCAAGCGGGGCTCCGTGATAGCGTCGCGGTCGCGCCGCGGCGCGGCCCGCGCAGGGGACAACGGTCGTCTCCCGGCCCCCTCCACCGCCCACCCCGCCTGGCCCGATGCAGATCCGAAAGCTGGAGCTCCACGGCTTCAAGTCCTTCCCTGACCGCACGGCGCTGAGTTTTGGCGCGGGCATCTCGGGCGTGGTGGGCCCCAACGGCTGCGGCAAGTCCAACGTGGTCGACGCAGTGCGCTGGTGCCTCGGCGAGCAGCGCCCGACCCGCCTGCGTGGCCAAGCCATGCAAGACGTCATCTTCGCCGGCTCGGCCGACCGCGGGCCGATGGGCTCGGCCGAGGTCACGCTGCACTTCTCTGCCGAAGATGAGCCCTTTCCGGGCGAATATGCCCGGCTCTCTGAGCTGCAGGTCACCCGCAAGCTGCACCGCGACGGCTCGAGCGAGTACCTGATCAACCAGCAAAAGGTGCGGCTCAAAGACGTCCAAGACTTGTTCTTGGACTCGGGCGCCGCCAACCCGCTCTACTCGGTCATCGAGCAGGGGCGCATCGGCGAGATCGTGCGCGCCCGGCCCGAAGAGCGCCGCTCGCTCATCGAAGAGGCCGCCGGCATCTCGCGCTACAAGGCCCGCCGCAAAGAGGCCGAGCAGCACCTCGAGAGCACCATCACCAACCTCGGCCGCGCCAGCGACGTGGTCGACAACTTGGCCGCGCGCCTCCGCGAGCTTGAGAAGCAGGTCGGCAAGGCCATGAAGTACCGGCGCCTCAGCGCGCTGGTGCGGCAAGGCGAGATCTTCCTCGGCCTCTCGCGCTACGCGGCCGGTGCCGAAGACCGCCGGGCCCTCACCGAGCAGGCCCGTGACCAGACCGCCAACGAGCGCACGCTCAGCCGCGAGCTTGAGCGCCGGGAAGCGGCGGTGCAGGCCGGCCGGGCCCGGCTCGAGGTCCTCGACGAGCGCATCGGGCGGCTGCGCGACCGCCTCGCCGAGCTCGAGGCCAGCCGCCGCGAGCTCGAGTCGGCCCGCCAGTACCAGCGCAAAGAGCGCGAGGACCTGCGGGCCCGCCGCGGCAACCTCGAAGAGCAGCGCGCCGCCGCCGAGGCCGCTGCCGCCGAGGCCGCCGCGCGGGTGGCCGCCGTGCAGCGCGAGCGGCTCGAGGCCGAGCGCGTGCTGGGCGAGATCGAGGCCGACCTCGAGGCGCTCCGGGCCGAGCAGCGTGAGGTCGAGGCGGCGGCGCGGGCCCGTCGGGCGCGCATCGACGCGGGCAAGAACGTGGTGATGGGCCATGTGCGCGTCATCACCCAAGCCGAGGCCGACCAGCGGGCCTGCGTGGCCCGCCGCGAAGACCTGCGCCAGCGCGAGGCGCGCCTCGGCGAGCGCACCGTCGACGCCGACAGCGGGCTCAGCGAGGCCAAGTCCCAGCACCTCATCGCGGTTGAGGCCGAGGCCGCGGCTGGCCGCCGCTTGGTCCAAGTCAAAGAGGGCGTCGAGAGCGCCCGCCAGGGCGTCGAGCGCGGTGAAGAGCAGCGCGCCGCCCAGGGCCGCGCGGTGCGCGAGGCCGAGGGCCAGCTCAGCGTCGTGGAGCGCGAAGAGGCGCGGCTGCGGGCCCGCCTCGACTCGCTGCGCGCCTTGCAGTCCGACAACAGCGGCTTTGAAGAGGCGGCCCGCGCCGCCCTCGCCGTGCCGGGCGTGCGCGGCACCGTCTCGGACCTGCTCAGCGTGCCCGCCGAGCTCGATCACGCCGTGACCGGCCTGCTCGGCGAGGCGCTTGACGCCATCGTCGCGCCGACCGGGGCGGTGGCGGCGGCGGTGGCCGCGGCGGTCAAGGGCCGGGTCGACGTGGTGGTGCTTGAGCACGCGCAGCCGGTGCAGGAGCCCTGGCTCGCCGCCTTGGCCGTCGGCGACGATGGTCTGCGGGCCTTGGGCGCGGTGGTCAGCCGCTGCGCGCGTGTGCCCGACGTGGCGGCGCTCGTCGCGGCGAGCGCGGCGGCCCAGGCGGGGGTGCTCGAGGCGGGGGCGCACGCCGCGGTTGACGGTCGGGGCCGGCTGCGCCTGGGCGCGCCCGGCTCCGTGGGCGCGGCGCGCCTCGCCCGCAAGCGCGAGATCGCTGATTTGGGCGTTGTTGTCGCTGAGGCTGAGGGGCGGGTCACCGCCGCGCGTGAGGCCGTGGTCGGGGCCCGCGCGGCCCGTGACGCCGCCCACGCCGCCGCTGAGGCGGCCCGCGAGGCCCACGAGGGCGCCCGCCGCTTGGTCGGTGAGGCTGAGCTGGCGGTGCGCGAGCATGGCCGTCAGCGCGTTGATCTGGAGAAGCAGGTGGCGCGCCTTGAGGGCGAGGCCCGGCGCGTGGCGGCCGAGGCCCAAGAGGTCGAGCAGGCCCAGCTCGGCCTCGACCAGCGGGAGCGTGAGCTGGCGGGTCGGCGCGCCGCCGCCGAGTCCGCCCAGGCCGCCGCCGAGAAGGCCCTGTTGGAAGAGCAGTCCGCCTTGCACGCCGAGGTCCAGGCCGCCGACCGCACCCGCGAGGCGGTGGGCGCGCGGGCCGCAGAGGGGGCGGGCCTGCGCGAGCGCCTGCTGGGCCTGCGCCGCACCGAGCAGGCGGTGGCGACCCAGCGCGACACCTCGGCCGCCCAGGCCGCGCGCGCCGCGGCGGGGCTCGAACAGGCCACCGCCCGCATCGCCGAGCTTGAAGCCGACGATCTGCGCCTCGGGGAGTCCATCGCCGCCGTTGAGGGCGAGCAGGACGGCCACCGGGCGCAGCTCGACGAAGATCAGGCCACGGCCAAGGTCCTGCGTGACCAGGTGCGCGCCGACGAGGCCACCTTGGGCGACGTGCGCAGCCGGCGCGACGAGGCCCGCAAGTCCCTGGCCGAGCTCGAACAGCAGCTCGGGCAGGTCAAAGAGCAGCTGACCCGCATCCGCGAGGGGCTCGAGGAGCGCTACGAGATCTCCCCCGCCGGCCTGCTCGACCGCCTCGCCCGCAACGGCCACGTGGTCATCGAGGCCGAGGTCGGGCTCGCCCAGGCGCCGGTGCTCGACGAGGTCAAGAAGGGCGACGAGGACGCCGAGGTCGAGGACCTTCGCGTGGTTGGCGCCATGCTCGAAGACGCCGCCCTGCAAGAGGCCTGGGCCGAGCGCCTCGCCAAGGCCAAGCGGGCCCTGCAGCGCCTCGGCGAGGTCAACCTCGTGGCCTTGCAAGAGTACAAAGATGTCAGCGAGCGTTTCGCTGAGCTTGACGGCCAGCGCGCCGATCTCGAGCGCTCGGTCAAGTCCATCCGCGGCACGATCGCCCGCCTCAACCGGCTCTGCCGCGACCGCTTCCGCGAGACCTTTGACCGCGTGGACGCGATCTTCCAAGAGCTGTACCCGCGCTTGGTCGGCGGCGGGAAGGCCCAGCTCCGCCTGACCGACGAAGAGGACCTGCTCGAGACCGGCATCGAGGTCTACGTGCAGCCGCCGGGCAAGAAGGCCCAAGCGCTGTCCTTGCTCTCGGGTGGTGAGACGGCGATGGTCGCCATCGCGCTGATCTTCTCGCTGTTCCGCGTGCGGCCCTCGCCCTTTTGTTTGCTCGACGAGGTCGACGCGCCGCTCGATGAGGCCAACGGTGCGCGGTTCAACGCGATGTTGTCGGACATGTCGGCGTTGTCGCAGTTCATCGTCATCACACACAACAAGAAGACGATGGAGTGCATGGACACGCTCTACGGCGTGACCATGGTGCAGGCGGGCGTGTCGCGCCTGGTCACGGTGCAGATCGACTGAGTCTGCCTGGCGGGGGGTCTGATGGACGTGCCGGTCGACATTCTCGCGCAAGGCCCTGCCGTGATCGCCGCGGCGGTGGCGGGGGTGTTGGCCGTGATCGGTGGCCTCGCCTTCGCCCTGCGGCGGCGTCGGGGGCCGGATGCGGCAGAGGCGGGGGCAGGCGCAGGCCCAAGGCAGCCGACCGGCGGCTTCTTCGCCGGCTTCGCCCGCACACGCGAGGCCCTCGCAGCGCGCTTGGCCGGCTTGGGCGACAAGGGCGCCGACGCCGCCTTCGAGCAGCTGGAAGAGGCGCTGATCAGCGCGGACGTCGGCGTGAAGACCGCGACCACGGTGGTCGAGGGGGTCCGCCGCCGTGTCAGCCGCGGCGCAGACGGCGTGGCGCTGCGCGCGGGGCTCAAGGCCGAGCTGGTCGAGCGCCTGGGTGCCGCGGTGCCCATCGCCGATGCGCCGCCCGCCGCGCCGCTGGTGATCTTGGTCGTCGGGGTCAATGGCAGCGGCAAGACCACGACCATCGGCAAGCTCGCCGCCCGCTATGTGCGCGGCGGCAAGAAGGTGCTGCTGGCCGCGGGCGACACCTTCCGCGCCGGTGCCATCGAGCAGCTGCAGATCTGGGGCGAGCGGGCGGGCGCCCAGGTGGTCGCGCACCAAGAGGGCGCCGACCCGGCGGCGGTCATCTTCGACGCGCTCGAGGCCGGGAAGGCGCGCGGCGTCGATGTGGTCATCTGTGACACGGCCGGCCGCCTCCAAGCCCAGTCGACCCTGATGGACCAGCTCAGCAAGGTCGTGCGGGTGATGAAGAAGGCGGTTCCGCGCGGGCCGGATGAGGTGCTGCTGGTCCTCGACGGCACCAGCGGCCAGAACGCGATGAGCCAGGCCCGCATCTTCAAAGCGGTGGTGGGGGTGACCGGCGTCGCGCTCACCAAGCTCGACGGTACGGCCAAAGGTGGCGTCGTGGTGGCGATCAAGGACGAGCTCGGACTCGACGTCAAGCTCGTCGGGCTCGGCGAGGGCGTCGACGACCTGCGGGACTTCGAGCCCGCAGCCTTTGTCGAAGCGCTGGTGGGATAGCCGCGCGGGCGGGTCGAGCCCGCCCCTCTCCCTCGGTCCAGAACCGGCAGCAGGAGCCCGAATGCAAGTCCGCATCACCATCCGCGGCCGCCAGTACACCGTGCGGGGCGATGACTCGGAAGAGGACGTCCGCGGCGTCGCCGCCGAGCTTGAGACGCGCCTCGCCGAGGTCGCGAGCCGCACCCGGTCCTTCGACGAGTACACCATCGCGCTGCTCACCGCGCTGAACTTGACCAGCGAGCTTCGCCGGCTGCGCAGCCGCACGATGGACCGCCTCGGCGAGCTGGACCGTGAGGCCGCCTCGCTCTCGGCCATGCTCGAGGCCGCCCTCCCGGCGGAGGGCGAGGGGTGAGCGGGGGGGCCGCTGCGGCGGGGCGAGCCTGGTGGGGCGCGCTCCCGGCGGGCCTGCAAGATCGCCTGGTTGGCGTCATCCTCGCTGTTCCCACCTCGGTGGTGCTCGGCCTCGCTGCGTGGCTTGAGCCGGCCGCGGGCGGGGTGGGCACCCACAAGCAGCTGGGGCTCAACGGCTGCGCGGTGCTGACCGCGACCGGTTGGCCGTGCCCCATGTGCGGCATGACCACGACCTTCGCGCACATGGCGCACCTCTCGCCGGTCGATGCGGCGCTCACCCAGCCCTTCGGCGTGGTGCTGTTCTTGCTGACCGTGGCCTTCGCCAGCGTCGGCTGGTCAGACCTATTGCTGCCCGCCGGTCGATGGCGCCGCCTGCGCGAACTCGCGCTCGCCCGTGAGGTGCCCCTCGCGGTGGCCGCCCTGGTGGGCATGGGCCTGGGCTGGGCCTACAAGGCGGCGGTGATGCGGGGAGAATTGCCCTGGTAGCACCGGGCAGATCTGCAGATCAAGAAAAAGGTGGTGACTGAGCCTTGCCAGCACGCGGGGGATTGAATAAACCGGGTGGGCTGGGGGCGGCGCCGCCCCGCGGTGAAAGCCGCGAGATGGCGACGCTCCTTGGTGGAGCTTGCGACGGCAGGGTGTGGGTGCTCGACGCGGTTGAGCGCGCCCCCTCCGTCAACACAGCGTCCCCAAAGTCGGGTGAACGGGGCTTAGGTCTCCTCCCCGCCAGCGCGGCCTCCAGAGCCTCGGCTCTGGTCGGAAGCGGCCGGTCTTTGAAAAACAGGTAGCAGCTCTCGTTGATTGAAGAAGAGCTCATGGGCCTCCAGCCCGGTCCGCGCAAGCGGCCGAGCGGGGAG
>JAEUKK010000050.1 GCA_016792625.1 Deltaproteobacteria bacterium
CACCAGGGGAGGGGAGGAGGGTGGGCGGGGGCCTCCCGCCCCCCGCAACGCCCCCCGGAACGGGCGCGCCGGCCCACTTCGCGCCCGTCCGCCCCGCGCCTATGCGAGCCTGGGCAATGCCCGAGCCCCTCCGCCCGCCGCGCCGCCCGCTGCTCCTCCATCCGCTGCTGCAGCATGAGCGGCTCCCCCTGATCGCCGCGCTGCTCGCTGTTATCCTCAGCTTGCCCGCGCTCTGGGGTGGGCTGCAGGGCGATGACTGGTTCCACCTCGCCACGCTGCGGCGGGTCGGGCTGCAGGCCGAGGCCGAGCCGCTGCTCGACCTGTTCACCTTCTTCGACGGGGGCGCGGGCTCGGTCGCCCTGCGCGAGGCGGGCCTCATCGGCTGGTGGGCCGCGCCTGACCTGCGGGTGGTCTTCCTCCGCCCGGTCAGCGCCGCCACCCACCTGCTCGACGAGGCGCTCTGGCCGGGCTCTCCCGCCTTGGCCCACGCCCACTCCTTGGTCTGGGGCGGCGCGCTGGTCGGCATCGCCGCTCTGCTCCTTCGCCGGGTCTCGGGCGCGGGCGCGGCGGCCGGCGTCGGCGCCCTGCTCTTCGCCGTCGAAGACGCGCACGCCGTCGGCTTCGGCTGGCTCGCCAACCGCCACGCCCTGGTGGCGCTGACCCTCGGCTTGGGCGCGCTGCTGCTGCACCTCGACGGCCGCGCCGCCGGTCGGTGGGGCGCGCGGGCCGCGGCGGTCGGGCTGTTCGGCCTCGCGCTGCTGGCGGGTGAGTCGGCGGTGGCGGCCGGCGCCTACCTCGTGGCGTGGGAGCTCTGCCTCGGCCCCGGCGGCTGGCGGGCCCGGGCGGCGGCGCTGCTGCCCTGGGCGGCGGCGCTGGTGTGTTGGCGGCTGGGCTACCAGCACTTCGGCTTTGGCGCCGAGGGCTCCGCGCTCTACATCGACCCGGGGCGCGAGCCGCTCCGCTTCGTCGGGGCGGTGGGCCAGCGCCTGCCCCTGCTGGTCGCCGGGCAGCTCGGGCAGCTGCCCATCGACGCCTGGGCCCTGGCCTCCGGCGGCGCCCGCGCGCTCATGGTGGCGGTGGCGACGCTGATCTCGCTGGCTGGGGCCGCCCTGCTGCTGCCCACCCTGCGCCGCTCCGCCCCGGCCCGGGCCTTGGCCTTGGGCGCGGTGCTCTCGGCGATCCCCCTCTGCGCGGCCTTCCCGATGGAGCGCCTGCTGCTCGCGCCCAGCCTCGGGGCCGCCGGCCTGTTGGGCATCGCCCTCGCCGAGGGCGCGCCGGGCTGGGGGCTGCGGCTGCTCGGGCTGCTGCACGGGCCGCTGGCCGCGGCCCTGCTCCTGCTCAAGATCGGCGCCTTGCCGCTGCAGGGCGCTGTCTTCGGCGAGGCAGAGCTCGCGGGCCCCTCCGACCCGGCGCTCGCGGGCCAGCGCCTCGTCTTCGTCAACGGCAACGACTTCGCGCCGGTCTACCTCGCGGTGATCCGCTGGATTCGCGCGGACGCCCCCGCGCCGGCCGGCCTCGCCGTGCTCTGGCCGCGCACGACCGGGGTGACCGTGACCCGGGTCGACGCGCGCACGCTCCGCCTCGTGGGCGAGGGCCCGATGCTCGACCTGCCGCTGGAGGGCCTGCTCCGCGACCCCCAGAGCCGACCCTTCCACGCCGGGCAGCAGATCGCCGGCGCCGGCTTTGACGTGCGGGTCGAGCAGGTCGAGGGTGGCCTGCCGCTGGTCATTGCGGCGCGCTTCGCCCAAGACCTCGACGACCCGGGCCTGCGCTTCGTGGCCTTCACCGCCGACGGGCTGGTGCCCTTCCCGGCCTTGGCCGTGGGGGAGTCGGCGCCCTTGCCCGCGACCCTTCCGCTGCAAGGGCTCCCGGTCGAGGCGCTCTGGCGCTGAGCCGGCCGCCGCGCCAGCGCCCGTCTCGCTACTTCGTGGTGCACTGCGGGCGGAGCTTCTCGACCGTCGCGGGCCCGATGCCCGTGATGCGCCCCAGATCGTCGCAGCTGCCGAAGGGGCCGTTGGCGGCCCGGTCGGCGACGATGGCCGCGGCTTTGGTCGCGCCGATGCCGGGCAGGGCGTCGAGCTCCTCCGCTGAGGCGGTGTTGATGTTCACCGCCGGCCCGACCGGGCCCGCCGCGGGCGCCGCGCCGCCACCGTCGGCCTTCGCGCCGCCCTCGGCTTTGGCCCCGCCCTCGGCTTTGGCGCCCCCTGCGCCGATCTCGACGAGGGGCCGCAGCTTCTCGATGGTCGCCGGGCCGATGCCCGACACATCGCCGAGCTGGTCGACGCTGGTGAAGGGGCCGTGCTGGGCCCGGTAGGCGAGGATGGCCGCGGCCTTCGTGTCGCCAATCCCGGGGAGGGTCTTGAGCTCTTCGGCGTCCGCGGCGTTGATGTTGACGCCGGCCCAGGCCTGACCGATCAGGACCCAGACCGCGAGCAGCAGGGCGAAGAGGGGGTGCATGGGGGGCTCCGGGCTAGAGGTCAATGACGTCAGGGAGGTCGCTCTGGGCCGCGAGGCGCGCCTGGCGCTCGGCCGCGGCGGCCGGGTCAGCGGCGGGCCGCAGCTCGAGGCGCAGGCGCGCGCCCTCGCGCACACCCGGGGGCAGGGCGGCCAGCGGCAGGTCCACGCTGAGCTCGCCGACGAGAACGACGGCCAGCTCCCCTTCGATGCGGTCGACGATCCAGTCCATGGCAGCTCCAGCGCGCCTCAGGGCGAGGCGCTGAGGTGGGCCTTGAGCGCGGCGATGCTCGAGGGCCCGATGCCGGGCACCTCGGCGACGCCCTCGACGCTGGTGAAGGGCCCGTGATCGGCGCGCCAGGCGATGATCGCGGCGGCCTTCTTCGGGCCGATGCCCGGCACGCTCATCAGCTGCTCGAGGCCGGCGGCGTTGAGGGCGTTCAGCAGCGCGCCGACCTCGGCCGGGCTCGAGGCGATGCCCGCGCCGGCCGCCGCGCCGGTCGGGCGGAGCGGAAGAGCAGCGGGGCCGGTGTCTGGCGGGCCGGCGGTGGGGCGTGCAGACGCCGGAGCGGGGGGCGCGGCGGGCGCCGAAGGTCCTGCCGCAGCGGTCGGCCGCGGTGTTGCGGCGGCGGCGAAGGCCGCGGGCGGCGGCGGCCCGGGCGGTGGGGCTGCGTGGCCCGGGGCGCGGTGCTTCACGTCCAGCGCGGCGATCCCCTCGATGACCGGCGCGCTGAGCGGCAGGGCCGGCGTGGGCGCCAGCTGCGCGCCTGGCGGCAGCCCGCCCGGCGGCGGGCGCTCGACCCCGACCCGCACCGTCTTCCCGTCTGACTCGAGCAGCAGCCGACCGCTCTGGTCGGTGCGGTAGACGGTGGCGCCCGCCTTTTTCAGCCGATCAAGGGTCAGGTCGGTGGGGTGCCCGTAGCGGTTGCCCTCGCCGACGCTGATCACGGCGATCTGCGGCTGCACGGCCTTCAAGAAGGCGTGGGTGGTCGCGTAGGCCGAGCCGTGGTGGGCCACCTTGAGCACCCCGCAGGGCTCGAGGCCGTGCTTGAGCAGCCGGTGCTCGGTCTCTTCTTCGGCGTCGCCGACGAACAAGAAGCAGTTCTTCCCGTGGGTGACCCGGGTGACGATGCTGTTCGAGTTCAGGTCGGAGCGCGTATTGCGCAGCAGCGGGTCTTCCGGCGCCAGAAACTCGACCTTGATGCCGTCGTCGAGGTTGAACACTTGGCCGCGGCGGCCGGGCTTGTACGCGATGCCCTTGGCCTCGACCAGCTTCATCACCTCGTCGTAGGTGCCGGTCTCGTGCGGCATGCCCTGGTCGAAGTAGAAGCGCACGGGCAGCGCCTCGAGGACCTCGTCCATGCCGCCGATGTGGTCGGCGTGGTTGTGCGTGGCGATGACCAGGTCGAGGCCGGTCATGCCCCGCGCCTGCAGCATGGGCACGATGTCGCGCCTGCCGGTGCCGGCGTCGATGAGCACCGACTTTCCGGCGGGCGTACGCAGCAGGATGCTGTCGCCCTGGCCGACGTCGAGCAGCTCGACGGTCAGGGTGCCGGCCTGGGCGACCGCACCGAAGGAGCTGAGCAGGCTGAGCAGGGCGAGGAGGAGGGGGGCCAGCACGCGCACCTCTCGGCCTCAGTTCAGCGTCGAGAACCAGAGCGCGCGGTCTGTGTAGTTGTAGCTGGCCGCCCAGAGCTGGCCGCCGGCGCTGATGACCTCGTTGTGGAAGCCCAGCGCGCCCTGCTCGCCGGTCACGCGGTCGGACTGCCAGAGCTCGGCGCTCTTGTAGGCGCGGCGCAGGTCGTTGTTGCGGCCGTCGTGGTAGAGGATCTGCGGTGCGCCGCTGTTCACGACGAGGGCGGTGTCGGCGCCCACGGTCTGGCCGTTGTCGACCACCTCGGCCACAAAGCCGCCGGGCGCGCCGCTGGCGTACTTCAGGTCTTCGTTGCCGACGTCGTGGTACGAGATGTGAATGACGCCGTCGACGATCTGCAGGTCGCTCCACGCGCCCACATCACCCTCGGCGTCGACGGTCTCGACCGTGTACGCGCCCGAAGCGCCGGTCGCGAGCTTGAGATCACCGTTGGCCACGTCGTAGTAGCTGATGTACTCGACGCCGTTGAGGATGCGGATGCGCGGGAACTGGCCCACGTCGGCCACCGCGCCCTCGACGCCCTCAGGGGCTACGCCCTCGTCGGCGACCACGGCGCTAAAGGCGCTGCCGTTCCACCGCGCGATGCGCAGGTGTTTGCCCACGGCGTCGTAGTGGGCGATCACGGGGTTGCCGCTGCTGTCGAGCGCGATCGAGCTGAACAGGCCGCAGTCGGGGGTCGGCCCGGCGCAGGGGTCGGCGACGCCGTTCGTCCACGCCCCGGCGGTGTCGCGGCGCGCGTAGCGCAAGGTCTTGTTCTGGTTGTCGCGGTAGCTGATCCAGACCTCGTCGTTCGCCGCGACGGCCAAGCTCGTGTACTTGCCGCGGTCGCCCGGGTCGAGGCCGTCAGCGTCGGGGTAGCCGTCGGGCTGCTCGTGCGTCCAGGCGACGGTGCCGTCGGCGTTGACGGTGCCCAGCGCAAAGCCGGTGCCCTTGGCCGTGGCGTCGTAGTAGGACAGCGCGGGCGAGCCGTCGCTCATCACCCCGGCGCTGAGCCAGAGGCCCCAGTCGTTCGTAAACGGCGGCACCGGGTCGGGCTGCACGTCTTCTTCTTCGTCGCCCGGCTCTTTGTCGACGATGTTGTTCTCGGTCTGGCAGGCCGCGCAGCCCTGCAGGGCCGGCGAGAGCAGCGCGGCGAGCGCGAGGGCCGAGGAGAGGCGGCCGCCGACGAAGAGGTGCCTGGGGGCGAGGGGAGCCATGAGGATCTCCAAGATGGGCGGCGCAGGGCGGGAGGGCGCAGGCCCGGGGGGCGGGGCGCGCGGGTGGCCGCAGTATGCCACAGGTCGCGGCCGGGCGCGCACGCCGCGCAGCGGCAGGCGCAGCTCAGGGCGAGGTGCCGGTCAGGGGCGGGCGCGATAGCCCGCCGGCGGCGCCGCTGGGCCGTGCCGCGGGGCCCACACGAAGGCCAGCGCTCCCGACCCGCGGCCCAGGCGCCCGAGACCATCCGCTCCCGTAGCTCAGCAGGATAGAGCAGCAGTTTCCTAAACTGCAGGCCACAGGTTCGAATCCTGTCGGGGGCGCCATCTTGGTCCAGGCTGCCTGATCGAGCGCCAGCGCTTTGGCTCCGGCTCCTCTGGGCGCCCCGCCGGCCTGCGGCCGTCGGCCCCGCTCCTCCGCGCGCGGGCTTCGCCCTTGGTCGCTGCCCGACCGGCCTGCGGCCGCGCTCCGGCCCGGGTGGCGCGCGCGAGGCGGCGGTCGGCGGGGCGGCGCGGCCGAGCGGCGGCGGGGGCCCGGCGCTGCGCCGCTGCGACTCCAGTCCCAGCGCCGAGGGTCTCGGAGCCTGCCTCTGCGACCCAAGTCCCAGCGCCGAGGGTCTCGGAGCCTGCCTCTGCGACCCAAGTCCCAGCGCCGAGGGTCTCGGACCCTCTTGTTGCGACTCAAGTGCGAGAGCGGAGGGTCTCGGGGCCTGCTTCTGCGACCCAAGTCGCACCGCCGAGGGTCTCGGACCCTGCTTCTGCGACCCAAGTCGCAGCGCGGAGGGTCTCGGAGCTTGTTTCTGCGACCCGAGTCGCGGCGGGCCGCCTCAGCGCGCCCGGCGCGCGAAGGGGCCCAGGGCGGTCTGGTCGGCGCGGCGCACGCCGAGGGTGTAGGCGCCGCTGGCCCCGCGGTAGATTTGAACGTCAAAGACCTCCTGGCCGCCCTTGTCGCGTTTTGTGACGAAGCCCTGCGCCGCCAGGGCGACGAGGTCGAGCTCGAAGACCCCGACCGGCTCGACCACGCCCGTGCTGCGCTTGAGGGCGAGCTCGACGGTGATCGTGGGCGTGGTCAAATTCGTGGCCGCGTAGCGGCCCTCCGCCTCGTTCAAGGTCCAGCGACGGGTCGACATGGCGGGCTCCAGCGTGTGGGATGTGGCACGGCGCCTATCTGCGGGGGGGCCTGCGGGGCCCCCCGCGGTGACGGCGTCGTCGAGCGGCGGGTGATGGACCCGGCGCGCGCCGCAGCGCGCCTCGGGTGCCTCGCGCGTGGCGGTCCAGGCCGGCGCAGGCGGCGGCGCAGTCGGGCGGAGCCTCCGGCCGACCCGGCTGCCCCGCGAAGGGCTGAGCCGCGGGCCCTCAGCCCGCTTGTGGGGGCGGCGCTGGGCCCCTGGCGCCTCGGATGAGCCTGCGCGCCTTCCGCAGGCTCTTGCGGCTCGGCATGGGTGGGCTGGATTCGCCATAGTTCAGCGCGACGATGTACTGCCCCTGGCCTGTGGCGGTCACCGAGACCCACACGGTATGGCCCTCGGGCATGGGGTGGGCCCCGAACTGAAAACGTTGCCCCGGGGCGAGCAGGGGGACTTGTGCTGCATAGGCTGCCATGACCTCATCCAACGTAGCCCGGCCTTGGCCCGAGGATGGCAGCTCTACGCCACCAAACTCCTCTTGAAGCTGCGTGATCGCCATGCGGACGGCGGTGTCCATGGCCTGTGCGTCGTCGCCCATGTACGGGATGAGCATGATCCGGACGAGCTTGTCGTCGCGAAAGTAGAAGGAGATCGGTACGGTGTGGCCTTGGAATGGACCACCCTGCGAGCCCAGATCACCGTTCTGGAACTGGTAGTAGGGCCCGTGCTCGGATCGAGCCTGCACTTGCTCTCGGGTCATCCCATAGTCCCAGCGCAGGTAGCCCGCGCCGAGGGCCGAGCTGGGGAGCACCAAGAGGAGCGTGAAGATCAGCGTCAGCCAGCGCATGGAGAGGCCCGGTGTGGGAAGGGGCGTGCGGTGCCGCGGGGCAGGGTACGGTGGGCGTGCCAGACCGCCGGTCCTGCACGCGGTTCCGGCCTATCCGCCCGGGGTCGGTGCGGCTGGGTCAAAGCAGCGCTCGTCGCGCCTGACCCTCGGGGCCTGGGGCCGAGGGGGCGCCTTGCGTGGGCGCTCCGGTGGTGAGGTGCGCCCGCGGCGCAGCAAGTCGCCCTGGGCCGTTTACCAGCCTGCCGGCTCGGCACACTCCCTGCTCCCCGGCGCGGCGGCGTTGAACGTCGTCCCCATGGCTCCACGACGGACGGCGGCCTGTACCTCCGCTGAGGCCACCGGTCGCGCGACCAGCGCACCGGAGCGTGGGCTAGACCGTCGCGGCCGCGGGGATGGGGGTGAGGATGTCTGCGCTGCGCCGCCCGATGTGCACGGCCGCGGCTGCGCTGGGCGCCGCGGCGCTGGCGCTCCAGCCGGGCGGGGTGGCTGCGGGCGATCTTGGCCCGGCGCCTTCCGCACACGACCTCGCAGCTGCGCGCGAGGCCCCGCGCCTCACGACCCTGCTCCGCGACGCCGGGTGGGAGCCCGCCCCTCCGCTCGCGGACATCATCGTGCCCGGGGCCGTCGTGGAGCGGACCTCGGGGGGCCTGCGGCTGCGCGCGACGGGCTGCCTCGCCGGGTGAAGCGAGGCGCGTCGACCAGCGCGCCGCGGCCCGGGCGGGTGGGCGTCGTCGTCGGCCGCCCGAAGCGCCGCCTGGTGTAGCGTGCGCCCACGCCGCGCCCTTGCCCCGGAGCCCGCCCGTGCCCCTCGACCCCGCCGACCCCGCGCCTTGGCGCCTGCTGCCGCCCCTCGACGAGCCGGCCCTGCCTGGCGTGCTTCACGCAGACAGCTTCCTTCCGCGCTGGGTGGAGCGCTTCGACAGCCTCGAGGCCCTGGCGCGGCGCATCGCGCACCTCAGCGCCCCGGGGGGTGGCGGGGGCCAGCGTCTCGCCGCAGAGCAGCGCACGGACGTTCTGCTGGCGGCAGCCGAGGGGCGAAGCTCGCCGGCGGATCGCGCAGACCTGCGTCGCGACGACCTTCTCGTACCGCATGCGCTCCGGGTGCAAGGCCCCCGCGACGACGAGCCGGTGCGCTGGGCCCTCCATCCCGCCGTCTCGCGGGCGGTGCGGGCGGCGAGCCCGGCGCCGACGGCGCCCGGGCGCGCCCCACCCGCGCACCCCGGGTACGAGATTGACAAGGACGACGTCATCCTCGTCAAGAAGGTCGAGGTCGAGGCGCTCGTCAACGCGCTGATGCGCCGGCCCCTGGTGCTGCTCGCCGGGGTCAGCGGCAGCGGCAAGACCCAGCTCGCCAAGCGCATGGGCAAGGCCTGGGCGGTCGGGGCCTTCCACGGCGTCGGGCCGAAGGGCGGGGCCGCGGCGGCGCTGCCCGCGACGGCGTCGGCGGTCGTCGCGTCCCTCCAGAACATCGGGCTGCTCACCGATGGGCCCGCGGGCTGGTTCCAGGTGGCCGAGCTCAAGCCCAAAGACCCGGCCGCGCTGGGCCAGCGCTACGCCTTTGTCGCGGTGCAGTCAGACTGGACCGAGGCCAGCCACCTCTGGGGCTACCACGTGCCCCTGCCCGCCGAGGCCGAGGGCTTCTACGGCACCGACGCGCTGCGGGTCTTTTTGCACGCCCACCAGCGTTTTGCGGCGGCGCCCGCCGCCGAGAAGGCCAGCCCGACGCCCCACTTCGTGCTGCTCGACGAGATGAACCTGAGCCGGCCCGAGCACTTCGGAAGCGACCTGCTCAGCGCGATGGAGGTGCAGCTGGGCAGCGACGCCCGGGCCGAGCTCATCGCGCTGCACCGGGCGGGCGCCGGGGTGCGGCTGCGCGGCGCCGAGGGCGAGGCCGAGGTTGAGGTGCCGCCGCGCATCGGCTGGGCGCCGGGCCTGCGGGTTGTCGGCACGGTCAACGTCGATGAGACCACCTTCTCCTTCGCGCCCAAGGTGCTCGACCGCGCCGCCCTGCTCGAGTTCGTCGATGTCGACCTCGGCGTGGTCTTCTCCGGCAAGCGCTACAAGGGCGGGCGCTTCGACCATGCCTACGGCGAGCACGGCGACTTCCTCGGCGAGCTGAACGCCGTCTTGTCGCCCTACAACCTGCACCTCGCCTACCGCGCCGCCGAGGAGATCTTGGGCGCGCTCGGCCTCGCCGCTGACGCCCAGGCCGAGAGAGACCGCCAGCTCTGCCACAAGGTGCTGCCGCGGGTGCGGGGCCCCCGGGCCGCGGTCGAGCCGCTGCTGCTCAACCTGCGCGAGACGGTCTGCGAGGCGCCGCTCTCCGATGCCGATCGCGCCG
The DNA here is from genome assembly GCA_016792625.1 of Deltaproteobacteria bacterium. Lineage (GTDB taxonomy): Bacteria > Myxococcota_A > UBA796 > UBA796 > UBA2385 > JAEUKK01. The sequence goes on from JAEUKK010000050.1 coordinate 9,617, forward strand.
TGCTCGAGGCGGGCGCGCCCCTGGCCCCGCGCGGCGGCGCCTGGCCCGCCTCGATCAAGAAGATCGACCAGATGCTGCTGCGGGCCTACACCAGCGGCTTCACCTCGTACTTCGGCTGATGCAGGCCCCCTCCGCGCTCCAGGCCACCGCGGGCCTCCGCCTCGCCTTCCCCTCGGGGCGGGTGCTGGTGATCGGCAGCCCCGCTGCGGGCGCGGCGCCGCTCGAGCTGCGCCGCTCGGGCAGCGCTTGGCGCCTGTCGGCCGCGCGGCCGCCGCTCGGCGCCGCGCCCAAGGAGCTGGCGCAGGCCGTCTTTGTGCAGCCGCGGCCCGGCCCGGTCGACCTGCGGTCGCACGCGGTGCTCGACGGCGAGCTGATGGTGGTCGAGGCGGCCGCAGGCCAGGGCCCCGGGCTGCGGTGGGAGGGCGCCGAGGACCGCGCGGTGCCCCCGGCGGTGGCCGGCGCCTTTTGGTTGACCGAGGGGCGAGCTCGGCTCGTGATCGGCGTGCTGCCGCGCAACTTTCTGGATGACACCGGTGCAGGCAACCGCAGCGCAGCGGGGGTGGACGCCGAGGCCATCGACGCGGCGGTGGGCGCCCTGCGCGAGATGGTCCGGGCGCTCATCGACGACCGCCGGCCCGTCGCCGGCGAGGCCGAGGCCGCCCCCGGTCTCGCCACCGCGGTCGACCCCACCGCGGTGCTCGACGCCGGCCGCGCGGTGCAGCGCCTGCACCGCTTGCTGAGCCTGCTGCGCGAGGGCGGCGTGCTCGACGCCTGGGAGGCCCTGCTCGCCGACCCCCCGGTGCTGCTGACCGCCGAGCACCCGGTGCGCCCGATGGGCCGGGCCCGCCGGCCGATCTTGGCGGGGCCCCGGGGCCCTTGGTCGCTGGCCGAGGGCTGGAGCCCCGACCGGCCCTTGGGCCTCGTGCGCGACCGGCAGGTGCGGCGCACCGCCGACACCCCGCCCAACCGCCTCGCGGTGCAGCTCGCCGCGCGGGTGCGGGCCGAGCTCGACCTGCTGCAGCGCGCGCTCGGCAAAGGGAGCGCGCCCCACGCCTACAGCGCGCTCATCGACGATCTGCGCCAGCGCGCCACCGCCATCGAGCGGGCCCCCGCCTTCGCCGAGGTCGACCGCGCCGCGCCCCTGGCCCTCGACAGCCCGAGCCTGCAAGCCAACCGGCGCTGCCAGCCGTTGCTGCGGGCCTGGCATCGGATCGGGCGCGAGGTGCGCTACACCAACGACATCCCGCTCGACGAGGTGGTGCTCGAGCCACTGGCCAAGGCCCACCACCTCTATGAGCTGTGGTGCGCCCACCGCCTGCGCGCCTTGCTGACCGCGCAACTCGGCTCGCCCGCCGAAGACGGCGCCGACGGGTGGACCCGCGCCACCTGGCGCCAGGGCGACGGGGGGCGCCTCGTCCTGGCGGCCTCGCTTGACCCGGGCCCCCTCGATGAAGATGACGCCATGAAGGGTGACCCGCGCAAAGCCACAGGGTGGAGTCAAGCGGTGCGCTCCTGGGGACTGGTCTGCCTGCCGGATGGCTACCTCGCGGTGCGGGCCAGACCCGGCGAAGCTTGGCATGTGCTGATCTGGGACGCGAAGTACCGCCGCGTCACCTTCAACCGCTACCTCTCTGGGATCACCTACCAGGCGCACGCCTTTCGCGACGCGGTGCGCGTGGTGCTCGACGGGCAGGCCATCCCGGCGCTGTGGTCGGTCGTGCTGCACCCCACCCGCGCGCAAGGGGCAGCGGTGCCCGAGCGCTTCCTGCTCGCCGAGGTGCCGGTCGACGCCGAGCACCCCTGCGGGCCGGTCTGCGGCGACGCGGACGGCACCTGGGACCTCGGCGGGCTCGCCGACGCGATGCGCGAGGGCAGGGGCGGCGTGGGCATCCTCGGCGCCCGCCCGGATGACGGCGGCCCGCGCAAAGGTGAGCCCCTGGCCGAGCTCGTGGACCACCTGCTTCAGCTCTTGAACCCAAGCCCTCCGGTGCGCGCATGACGCCCTTCCCCGTGCCCGATGACGCGCTGGTGCCCGATCCCGACGCCCAGTGGTGGCAGCGGTCCACGGCGGGTCAGCCGTGGCGGCCGGTCACGCCGTCTGCCTTTGGCGCGCTGCCCGTGGGCACGCAGCTCTGCCGCGGTGGCGAGCCGCGCCTGCGCAGCCTCGACGAGGCGCGGGGCTGTTGGGTCCGGCCGGCCGGGGGGGCGGGTCCGGGGCGGTGGGTTGAGGTGGCGGCGGCGAAGGCGGCCTGGGCGCGCGGGGAGGAGCTGTGGTGGCCGGGGGCCTCGGGGTGGAGGTGGGCGCGGGCGACGAACGCTGCTTTGCCCCGGACAAAGTATACCATCGAGGGCTGTTCGTTCGAAATGGTCCTGTTGTCACCGGGAGTTTTTCGTATGGGGTCGGTGGCAGACATGCCGGGGCGGCGCCAGAACGGGGCAAAAGTGCGCCTGACTCGCGCCTTCGAAATTGGTGTAGGCCCCGTAACACAGGGGCTATGGCGAGCGGTGATGAGGGAGAACCCGTCGAGATTCTCATCTGGCCCTATTGCCTCACGTCGGCCGGTCGAGAAGGTGTCGTGGTTTGAAGCCGCTGCGTTCTGTAACAAGCTGTCTGCAGCATGTGGGCTTGCAGCTGTCTACACGAACTTGGTTGGAAATAAGGCGAACGTCGCCTGCGACCATCGGGTCGTCGGGTTCCGCCTACCCACTGAGGCAGAGTGGGAGTACGCTGCGCGTGCCGGTCAAGACCATCGCTTTGCTGGTAGTGATGATCCCGATGGTGTTGCGTGGTACCGGTACAATGCCGAGCAGTCGACGCAGCCTGTGGGTACGAAGCTTCCAAACAACTGGGGCCTGTTCGATATGAGCGGGAATGTACGGGAGTGGTGTGCCGACTGGTACTCTAGCCACCTTGCGGGCGGGGTGGACCCCGTTGGACCTGCCTCGGGGGCGCACCGTGTTCATCGCGGCGGGAGTTGGAACGACGTCGCCGAGGACGCTCGGGTCGCCAAGCGCTACCGCAGCAAGCCCCACGACAATAGCAGCAGAATGGGACTTCGGCTCGCCAGAACCGTCTCTTGACTGATTTTGTGTCTATGTATTGACTCGTAATCCGCTTGGAGTACGCCCAACCCATGCCCAAGCCCGCCTACCCCTTCGCCCCCGTACTCTTCCTCCACGGCCTCGAGAGCGGCCCCACCGGCAGCAAGGCGCGGCTGCTCTCCGCTCGCTTCGCCGCGCTGGCCGTCGACCTCGACACCTCGGCCGCCCGGGCGTCGGCGGCCGAGGCCGCGGCAGCGGGCCAGCCCTGGCGTCACCACTGGCCCAGCATCGAGGACGCCTTCGCCACGCCCCTGGCCCGGGCCCGGGCCGCCATCGGGCCCGAGACGCGGCTGATCGTGGGCTCCTCGTTCGGGGGCGCCGTGCTGGAGCGCCTGCTCGCGGCCGGCGACTGGCGCGGGCCCTCGCTGCTGCTGGCCAGCGCCGGGGGCAAGCTCAACGGGCCACGGCGGCTGCCGGCGGGCGTGCCGGTGATCTTGATCCACGGCCGCCAAGATGGCGTGGTGCCGGTCGAAGACAGCCGGTGGCTGGCGGCGGGCGCTGGCCCCGAGGTCCGCCTCTGGGAGCGCGACGACGACCACCGCCTCAGCGGCGCGCTGCAGGGGGGCGCCATCGAGGCCGCCGCGGCCGAGCTGCTCGGGGCCTGAGCGGCGGCAGTAGATTGGCGTGGCTTGCGTCTGCTTCGTCGGCGCCGCAACGGCGAGACCTCGCCTCTATCTCCGCCTCGCGCGCGCCACCCGGGCCGGAGCGCGGCCGCAGGCCGGTCGCGCAGCGACCGAGGGGCCCCGCCCCGCGCGCGCAGGACAGGGGCCGTCGGCCGCAGGCCGGCGGGGCGCCCACCGGGCCTGCATGGGGCTCAGCCCCTCCACCCCTCAGCGCACCCCCGCGTCGGCGTCGTCCGCATCCGTGCAGTCGTTGACGGCGCCGGCCGGCGCGACGCAGGCGTAGGTGATGGTGGCCAGGTCTCCGGCGCTGTCGCCGTCGCGGTCGAGGCACCAGGGCGTGGTCGAGCCCGGCCAGAGGTTGGGGTCAGCGTCGTCGATCAAGCCGTCGCAGTCGTTGTCGATGCCGTCACACGCCTCAGAGGCGCCGGGGCCCACCGCGGGGTCGGTGTCGTCACAGTCGTCCACCACGGTGTAGTCGTCGCCGTCCTCGTTCCGGGCGCAGGTGACGCCCTCGAGGGCCAGCACGGCCCCGAGGCTGCTGAGGCAGCTGCCATAGGCGAGGTCGGTGATCGGCGCGGTGACGTTGAAGCCGCTGTCGTCGTTGACCGCGCAGGCGTTGTCGGTGCCGAACAAGCCGATCAAGCACTGGGCCTCAGACACGACACCGCCGCTCGCGTCGCGGGCGATGATGTTGAAGCTGCTGCCCTGGTCGGTCACCCGCTCGCCGAAGCGCGTGACGCCCCCGTTGAGCGCGCAGCTCAGCGTCGTGGTGCCAGCCGCGCGGGCGGCGCTGATGGTGGCGCTGATGTCGGCGGGCGCCCAGCAGTCGCAGGGCGGCACCTCGGTGGTGCAGTCGGCCGCGCAGCCGTCCAGCGCGGTGGTGTTGCCGTCGTCGCAGGTCTCGCCCGCCTCGACCACGCCGTTGCCGCAGACGCGCGTGGGCGTGCCCACGTCAAAGCGCGCGGTCTGGCACTGCTGGTTCGAGGAGTTGCAGCGGCAGCCGTTGTCGACGAAGACCGTCGCTTCGTGGCCACCTTCGACGGTGACGGTGCAATTGGCGTCCTCGACGAAGTGCTCGCAGATGTAGTTGCCGCGGGCGGGGAAGGTGGTCGAGAGCACGCCCGCCGGGCTGCCAAGGGTGTCGGCGCAGGTGAAGGTCACGCCGACGTTTCGTGACACCAGCGCGCCGTTCTCGCGAGTGAACACCATCAGGCCCGAGCGGGTGTAGAAGCTCGCGGCGTTGTAGCGCACGCGCCACCAGGGGAAGTGATCGACGTCGACGACGGCCAGCTCGCCCTCCCAGCCCGTGACGCCCTGCTCGACCCAGTCGCCGAGGGCGGGGTCGAAGTAGTCGATGGCGAGGTCTTGGCTGAGGTCGGCGTTGAGCACCGGCAGCCGCAGGGTCAGGGGCGCGTCGGGCTGGAGCGCGCGCTCGGCGCCGCCCGCGTCGCCCACCGCCGACAGCTCGAAGACCCGCAGCACGTCAGGGGCCACCCAGCCGCCGCTGCCATCGGGCGAGAGCATCGAGGGGGCGAGGTCAAGGTCGTAGTCGGTCAGCGCGGCGAAGCGCAGCGCGACCGGGCCCGCCCAGGCCCCGCCGTCGGGGTCGGTGAAGCCGACGCCGGTGGGCAACTCGACCTGCAGGTCGCCCACCGCGACCGTCGCGGCGCTGCCGTCGCCCGCGTAGCTGCCCGAGACCACTTCGGGCACGATCAAGTGCAGCTCTACCCCTTCGCCGGCGGGCACGCTGACCGACTCCTGCGCCTCGACGAGGCCCGGCGGCCACGCGCGGGCGACCTGGGCAACGTCGGTCGGCACGGCGGAGAAGGCGGCCGCGCCCTCGCTGTCGGTGGTCTCGCCCTGCGCGCCGACCGAGACGGTGACGCCCGGCAGGGGGCGCCGTCCGCCCCCGAGAGCCGCACGGCGAGGGAGCTGGTGGTGTCTGCGTCTGCGTCAGCGTCGGCCTCGTCGGCGTCGGTGTCGGCCTTGTCACCGCCGCAGCCGACGCCCATCACGGCAACGGCGGCCAGCACGGGCAGCAGCGAGGGGAGGAGGGGAGCGGAGCAGCGAGAGCGGGCGCGCGGACTTGGGATTCCCGGGGTGTGGGCATTGGGGCCACCGCCGCGACCGGCCAGGCGCGGCGACGCGCTTCGCTAAGCCCAAGATGGCGCGCCATGAAGTGTTCTGCGCGTTTGGGCACAAGTCTCGCGCTCCCAACACGGCCCGCGCGCCTCGACACGCCCCCTGCGCGCGGCGGCAGGTCTGGGCGCCCCGCCGGCCTGCGGCCGTCGGCCCCTGTCCTCCGCGCGCGGGCCTCGCCCTTGGTCGCTGCGCGACCGGCCTGCGGCCGCGCTCCGGCCCGGGTGGCGCGCGCGAGGCGGCGCAGGACCCCTCCCGTACATCGGGACGGCGTTCGTCCGAAATGACGTGTCCAGAGCTATTCCCGCCGCACCAGCGAGCCCCGCCCACCGCAGCGCGAAGCGCCAGCGCGCGGGCCCACCCCCGTCGCGTCAGGCACCCCCGGGCGCCTTCACCGCGCCGCGCACCAGCCGCAGCCTGATCGCGTCCCGGCGCGCCGTGGGCAGGGAGGTCCTTCGGACGGATATCGTCGCTTCGGCCGGAACGGCGCCCCAGTACCCGCCACGAACGGCGCGGTAGACACCAACGCTGGTGATCAGCGGCGGCGGCGCGGGCTCGGCGGGCGCGCCGCCTTCACCCTCACCGTCCCAGCACCACTCGGCGACGTTGCCGGTCATGTCGTAGAGGCCCCAGGGGTTGGGCTTGAAGCTGCGCACCGGCGCCAGCCCGGCGGCCCCGTCGTCGCACAGCACGCCCTCGGCGCTGGGCAGGGTGCGCTTCAGGGCCTGGTCGGCGATGTTTCCGATGGCGCAGAGGTCTGCCGGGCCGGCCCCGCCCGCGTAGGGCCCGTCTTGGCCGGCGGCGGCCAGGGCCAGCCACTCGGCTTCGGTGGGCAGGCGGTGGCCGGCTTGGGTTGGGTCCCAACGTACGCTGGCCCCCTCGGTGCTCTCGCAGCGCTCGACCCCGGTGTAGACCGGCGCGAGGCCCTCTTTGAGCGAGAGGGCGTTGGCGAAGGCCACCGCGTCGCACCAGCTCAGGCCGTGGGCGGGGCGGCTGTCGCCCCGCAGCGGCGCCGCGGCGTCGCCGGCAGACCCCAGGGTGGCGCCGGTCACCGCGCGCCAGAGGGCCTCGGTGACCTCGGCCTCGCCGACCAGCAGCGGCGGGCCGCCGTTGACCCCCGGCGTGCTCACCATGCCGTAGCCGACGGGCGCGGCATTTTGAGCGGGGGTGGGCTTGGCCGGCGCGGGGGCCGCCCCGAGGGTGAGCAGCGCGGGCAAGGCCAGGGCGAAGGGGAAGAGCGGGATCATGCGCACCTCTGCGGTGCGCGGCGGGTATCCGGCGCGGGGGCGCGCGCGCCCGCTTCGCGCGCGGCAGGGGGCAGAGGGGCCGCGCGGCCGGGCGTTGCCCGGGCGCGCGGGTCGGCCGCCGGCCGACGGAGCGCAGCGAACCCCCGCCGGCACCCGGCCCGGCGCCCCGCGCCGGGGCCGCCCAGCGGTGCACCAAGGCGAAGGCCCAGCTGGGGGCGCGGCTGCCCCAGGTTCCAGCGCGTTGCAGGCGGCCGGCGTTCAGGTTGACGCGGCTGGCCGCGCGCGCGATTTTGGCGGCCATCCGGGCCCAGGCGTGGCCGGCGGAGGTTGGATGTTCCCCCGTTTTGAGGCCGAGCTGACCGAAGAGGGCCCCCTGCTGCGCCTGCGCACCCGGCCCGCGCATTGGCTGCGGCGCGGCGCCGTGCTCGGGCTGGTGGTGCCGGCGCTGCTCGCGATGGTCCTGGTGCTGCTGATCATCGTCGATCTCATCGATCGGCTGCGCTTGGGCGACGGCACCATCTTCGGCGTGGCCCTTTTTGTGCTGGTCGGCGGGCCCTCGGCGCTCTGGGGCGCCGTCATGGCGCTCGGCGCCCAGGGCCGCAGCCGCCGCTCTGTCGTCGAGGTTGACCTCGCGGGCGGTGTTGTGCGCCCGACCGGTGCTCCGGCGCGCCCGCTGTCGGCGGTGCGCGCGCTGCGCGTGCACAAGCCCAACAGCTTGCTCGCCTGGCTCGCCGTCGACGCCCTGCTGGTCGATGATCAGGCGCGTCCGGCCGGGCCCTACCAGGCGCCGGGGCTCACCCTGCCCCTGCGGCTGTGGGGTGACATCCCCGAGCAGCGGGGGGCTGAGGCGCTGGCCCTCGCCGGCCAGCTCGCCGAGCGCCTCGGCGTGCCGGTCGAGGACGGTCGCGGCGCCTTCGACCGCGGGCTCGACGCGGGTAAGCGTGGTCGAAGCTGGCATACCGCGGCCTATGTGCCGATGCAGGGCATCTTTCTGTTCGCCAGCGCGCTCATCCTGCTCACCCGCAAAGATGACGCGGTGGGGCGCTTTCACGCGCGCCAGTCGCTGAGCCTGCTGGTGGTCGAGAGCGTGGCCATCGTGGGCGTGGTCATCGTCGGCGCGCCGCTGATGTTCTTGCCCGGCGGCCGCGACCCGCACCCGGTCGGCGTCGCGGTGCTGGTCGGCGGCTTGTTGATCGTGACGATGGCCCGCTTGGTGCTGCGCTTTTACGCGGCCTGGCGGGCGTGGCGCGGCGACCTGTGGCTGCTGCCGGTGCTCGGGCGCCTCACCCGGCGTTGGCTTCCCCCGGCGGAGTGAGCCCCGCGGCTGCGAGGCGCTGCAATTGGCCATCGAGGCCGCACAGCGAAGCGGCGCAGCGGTCGGCCCGTCGCGCCGGCGCCCAACCGAGAGGAGCGCCCATGTCGTCGAACCGAGCCATCTTCCTGCCCTTCGTGCTGGCCGCCTTGGCCACCGCGGGCTGCGTGCCCGCCGATTCGGGCAAAACACCGGGGAGCGGGGGCGCTGAGGGCGGCGCGGGCGCCGACCCCTCTGCCGGCGCGGGCGAAGATGAGCTGCCCGCCGGCCAGACCGCCTGCGCGGCGGCCACCGTCGACTGGCCTGAGCTGCCCGCGCTCGACGACCTCATTGAGCGCAAGATGGCGGCCGGCAACCTGCCCGGCCTCTCGGCCTGCATCATCAAAGACGGCACGGTCGCCTGGTGCGGGGCCTACGGCGTACGGTCCATTGAGACCGGCGCGCCGGTCACCCACGAGACCCCCTTCATTTGGGCCTCGGTGAGCAAGCTCGTCACCGCCACCGCTGCGCTGCAGCTCGCTGAGGCCGGCCAGCTCGACCTCGACGCCGATCTCGACGAGCTGATGCCGCACCGGGTGGTGCACCCGCGCAGCCCGGGCACGCCCATCCGCCCGCGGGCCCTGCTCGCCCACGTGGGCGGCGTCGACGACAACTGGGACGTGATCGACGACTACGTGACCCGCGGCGCGCCCCCCGCCTTGTCGCTCGCCGAGGTCAACGCCCGCTACTTCGACCCGTCGGGCGCCGACTATGACGCCGAGCTCAACTTTGTCGGCGCGGCCCCCGAGCGGCGCGGTGTCTACAGCAACATGGGCTACGCGCTGCTGGGCGGCCTGCTCGAGGTGAGCACCGGCGCCGACTTCGCCGATCTCACCCACGACGCCATTTTCGCCCCGCTGGGCATGAACCACAGCGGTTGGCGGCTCGAAGACTTCGCGCTCGATGAGCTGGCCGAGCCCACCGCTTGGCGCCGGGGTGAGCTTGTGCCCCGCGGGCACGTCACCTTCGCTGATTACCCCAACGGCGGGCTGCGCAGCTCGGCCCACGACATGGCCTGCTTCTTGGCCACGGCGGCCCGCGGCGGCAGCCTCTTTGGCGTCGAGCTGCTGCCGCGCGACGCCCTGGTCGCGGCGATGCAGCCGGCCTTTCCGGCGCTCGACGACAGCCAGGGCCTCGGCTGGTACACCGAGGCGGTGGTCGAGCGCGCGCCCTGGATCGGCCACTCGGGCGCCGAGGTGGGCGTCGCGTCTGACCTGTTCATGCGCCAGGACGGCAGCCTCGGCATCGCGCTCGTGACCAACGGCGACTGGGGCGACGCGCGCGAGATCATCATGATCGAAGAGGCCATGGTCGAGGCGGCCGCGGAGCTCTGAGGCGCGGCGAGGGGGGCGCGCAGCGGGCGAGGGACCCCCCCGACCTGCGCCCGCGCCGCTCAGCGCCCCCAGCGGGCCGACAGCGCCGGATCACCCAAGGCGTCGAGGGCCGGCGCGAGCTGCTCGGCCCGCTGGACCCGCTCGTCGCCGGTGATCTGGGCGACCAGCCGGCTGCGCAGGGCCGTGGGCTCGGGCGCGCCCCGCGCCGCGGCGGTGTCGACCCAGCGCACCGCCTCGGCCGGCCGCATGTGGAGCAGGGCTTGGTGGCCGGCGCGCAGGGCGCCCTCCCAGCTACCGTCGTCGCTCTGCGCCGGGTCGCGCTCGAGGCGGGGATCGGAGCGGCCGTCGAGGGCCAGGGGGTCGGGCGGCGGCGGGATCGGGCGCCCGGCGGCGCCCTGGATCGGCAGCAGCTGCTGGTCTTCGATGCACTGCAGCAGGGTCTGGGCGATGAGGGTGTGGCCGGCGAGGTTGGGGTGGCAGGCGTCGTAAAAGACGTCCTCACCGATGTGCCCGCTCTGTTGGAAGGCGCCCGCCACATCACAGGCGGCGACCCCGTGCGCGGCGGCCACCTCGATCAGATCGGCGCGCATCTGGTGGTTGCTGCGGTGGGGCCGCGGGTCGAGCCGCTCGGCGTGCAGCAGGGCCTGGACGGCCGCGGCGCGCTGGCCCTGCGCGAGCAGCACCTCGCCCAAGGCGAACCAGTCGGGGCCACTGAGCGCGGTCTCGTCGGCGAGGCGGGCCTGCAGCGCGTCGGGGGAGAGGCTGGTCCAGCCGGACCAGCGGGCCTGCTCTGCCCGCCCCACCGGCCCGCGGCCGCCAGGCCGACCGTCGAGGTTGGCCTTGTGGAGCAGGTTGTCGGCGACCGTGCCCAAGAGCAGCGGCACGCCTGCGGCGCGGGCCTCTTCGGCCATCGAGACCAGGGACTCGCGGTGCAGCAGCTCGACCAGCGCGCGCTCGTCGGGCGCGATGGTGCCCTCGAGGCGCTGGGCGCGGTGCGCGGACCCCGGCGGGGCCTCGCTGCGGTTGAGGCTGGGCACCACGCCGCGGGCCAGGGCCCGGTAGAGGTGCAGCCCCCACAAGCGCCGGCGGCTGAGCTCGACCTTGGCCGACCAGCCTGGCACGCTCATTTTGAGGCCGAGGATCTCGAGGAACTCGTTGTCACCGCTGTAGACGACGACGAGATCGACCGGGCCCTGCGCGAGCAGCTGCTTGAGCTTGAGCGCGACGTGTCGGTTCGCGATCCCGCCCTGGCCGGCGTTGATCACCTCGACCGGCTGTTCGGTGGCCGCCGACAGGGCGCGCTCGAGCTGGCCGGCGAAGGCGTGAAAGGGCCCGATGCGGTCACCTTCGGCGGTCGAGCCGCCGAGCACGACCACGCGCAGGCCGGGCGCCTCGACGGGGGTGGCCCGGCGCCACCGGCCCCAGCGCTGCAGGTCGCTCGCCCGCGAGAGGGGCTGCTGGACGGTGGCCTCGACCAGCTCGAGCGACTGGTAGGCGAGGGGGGACTGGACCTGGTCGCCGGCGACCCCGCCCCACAGGCGGAGGCCCAGCTCGGCGAGGCCCAGGGTGAGGGTGGCGATGAGCGCGCCGAGCATGGAGCGCGTGGCGAGAGAGGCAGGCATGGTTGCGGGATAGCGCAGCACAGACGCCGGTCAAGCCGCGAACCACGCCCGCGCGCACCGCCGGGGCGGCCCGCCCTGCTGCGCGAGAGTGACGTGCCAGAGGGCGCCGCCGGAAACTGCGCAGCCCGCCCTTGCCGCGCGGCGGGGGAGCGCATAGTCGTGGGGGCCGGTCGCGGACACCCTTCGCGGCTCGACTGGGGCCCTCTCAAGGGCTGTGGTCAACACCCTGTGCGGGGTGGAGCAGTCCGGTAGCTCGTCGGGCTCATAACCCGAAGGTCGTCGGTTCAAATCCGGCCCCCGCATCCATTTACCATACCGGTCGACCCTACGTTGACGCGCCACCTCACCGGATGGCGCTGAGCTCGGTCGACCCGCCCGCGGTGCCGGTTTTATCCCGCGCACCGGTGGGCACACCCTGTGCGGGGTGGAGCAGTCCGGTAGCTCGTCGGGCTCATAACCCGAAGGTCGTCGGTTCAAATCCGGCCCCCGCATCCATCTCCCATCGGGTCCGCCCTGCGTTGAAGCCCCTCCCACCGAGAGCGGGCAGAGCAGCACGACCCCGCCGGCATCGACCTCGTCGAAGCGCGGCGCACCCTGTGCGGGGTGGAGCAGTCCGGTAGCTCGTCGGGCTCATAACCCGAAGGTCGTCGGTTCAAATCCGGCCCCCGCATCCATCTCCTGTAGGCTCACCTTCGGGTTGAGCCTCCCCCGCGCCTCGGACCACCCCGGTTCGGGGCGCGGTCCGTTTTACCGCCCCCGCGCGCCGCGCTGCGCCCGCCCGCGGCTGTGCTAGGTGGCCGGCCCGCGCCGCCTGGAGCCCGTCATGGCCGCCCACCGCACCGCCCGCGATCCCCTCACCACCGGCGCGGGCCCCGCTGCGGCCTCGTCGCGGCGGGCCGTGCTGCGCTGGGGCGCCGCGCTCGCCGCCGCCGCCTGCGCGCCCAAGGGCACAGGGGGCGCCGATGGCGCGGGCGACGACGACAGCGGCGGAGGAGACAGCGGCGCCGCGCCGACCCCGACCCGCGCCCCCGAGCCCCCGCGCTGGGAGCCCCCCGGCCCGGCCGACGACGTCGCCTTCCCCTGGGGTGTGCAGACCGGGGATGCCCTGCCCGACGCTGTGATCGTGCGGGTCCGCGCCCTGCAGATGCCCCTGCGGGTCGAGGTGGTGCGGGCCGAGGGCGACGGCTGGGTGGCCGACCAGCAGCGCGAAGAGCTCTGGCCCCCTGACGGCGCCGAGTCCATCCGCCTCGAGCTGAGCGGCCTGCGCCCCGACACCGCCTACTGCTTGGCCGCCCAAGACGGGATGGGGCGCTGGTCGCGCTCCACCCGGCTGCGCACCGCGCTGGCCGATGGCGCGCTGCGGGTGCTGACCTTGGGCGCCACCAGCTGCCTCGGCGGGAACGAGCCCTGGCGCTCCCTCTCGGTGGCCGCCGGCGAGGACCTCGACGCCTTCCTGCTGCTCGGCGACACGGTCTACGCTGATGGGTCGCGCACGATCGAGGATTATCGCCTGTTCTGGCGGGCCGCGATGCGTGTAGAGGGCATGCGGGGGCTCACTGGCTCGACCAGCGTGGTCGCCACCTGGGACGACCACGAGGTCGACAACAACTGGTCGCGGTCCAGCCTCGAGGCGGGGCAATTCGCCAACGCGCGCGCCGCCTTCGCCGAGGCCCTGCCCCAGCGTGAGGGCCCGGGCGGCACCGGGATCTGGCGCCAGCTGCGCTGGGGCGACACGGCCGAACTTTTTGTGCTCGACTGCCGGGGCGAGCGCGAGGATGGCCTCTACGTCTCCGATCAGCAGCTCGCCTGGCTCGAAGACGCGCTGGCGGCGAGCACCGCCCGGTTCAAGCTCATCCTCAACAGCGTGCCCATCACCGATCTGACCGCGATGTTCGGCGCCGCCGCCGCGGATGACCGCTGGCAGGGCTACCCCACCCAGCGCGAGCGCATCCTCCGCTTCATCGACGAGCACCCGATCTCGGGCGTGCTGTGGATCACCGGCGACGTGCACTTCCCGGCCATCTGCTCGGTCTCGCCCCCCGGCGCGCCCGGCGCGGGCCAGACCGAGGTCTTCACTGGGCCCGGCGGTAGCTTCCTCAACCTCGCCGCCGACCTTTTTGTGGGCGACCCGCAGTACCCCTATGTGGGCTACGCCTGGAACTGGTGCCGCCTGCGCCTCGACCCCGGGACCGGCGTGGTGGACGTCACCTTCGTCGATGATGACGGCGGGGTGCTGCACAGCGCCAGCCTGCAGCTCTGATGATGGCCGCTGCGCGCAGATCTGCGCCGGGTGCCGCGCCTGACGCTGCTCTCGGGCCGCTCCTCCGCAAGGCCGAGCGCGCGCTGCGGGCCTTGGGCGCGGCTGACCCCGGTCCACCCCGGGCAGAGCGCGAGCTGGCCGAGGCCCTCGAGGCGCTGGTCGCCGCTGCGCCGGCCGCCGCCGCCCGGGCGAAGGTGCTGCGCGCCCGCGCCGCAGACCGCCGGGCCGCGCTGGCCGCGGGCCTGCGCGAGGGCTGCGCCGCCGCCGGCCGCGCCCTTCGTGTGGTGACCACCGCGCCGCTAGAGCTGCGGATCAGCCCGCTGGCCGTCGTCTTCGACGAAGACCTAGAGCGCGCCACCCTGCAGTTCGCCCGCGAGACCTTGGTCGAGGTGCCCGCGACGGCCGGCGCGGTGCTCGCCGCCCACGCCGCCGCGGTGGCGGCCCTCGACGGCCCGCGCTGGGATCCGGCGGAGCGCTTCGACCAGCTCCACGCCGCCTGGGCGGCGCGCGGGGGCGGATGGCAGGACCTCTGCGCCACCCTGCCCGCGGCGGAGGGCCCGCACCCTCCGCCAGAGGCGGAGCTCGCCCCGAAGGCCGCGCCCGTCGAGGGACTGGCCCCGATCCCTCCGCGCGCCCAGCTCGCCTGGGACCTGTGGCGCCTGCGGCGCGACCGCGCGTTGTCCCGCGGGGGCCTGCGGCTCTGCCTCGCCCCGGCCACCGGGGGCGCGGTTCAAGACAAGAACATCGTGCTGATGCTCGAAGATGACGAGGGGAGGGGGCAGTGGCACCGCTCCTTCAGCTTCGTCGCGGAGGGCGCATGAGCCGCCAACTCTCGTCACCTCCCATCGACAAGGCCCTCGCAGCCCACATCCTCGCGCGCATGGGCGAGGTGGGTCAGCCCCCCGAGCGGGGCATCGACCTGGTCAACGTCGGCAACAATGGTGTGCTCGACGTGCTCGACGAGGAGTACCTGCGGCCGATCGCCGAAGAGGGCCGCGGCAGCAGCTTCAAGCTGGTCCAGGCCCACTATGGTGGCGGAAAGACCCACTTCTTGCACTGCGTGCGGGAGCGGGCCTGGCGCCGCGGCCTCGCCACGGCGCTGGTCGGCCTCTCCCCCGAGGAGTGCCCGCTCGACGACCCCCTGCGGGTCTGGCTGGCCCTCGGCCGGGCGCTGAGCCTCGCGCCGGTCGGCGCCGCCGCCCCGGTGCGTGGCCTCGATCAGGCGCTGCGGGCGCGGATCTTCGCCCTGGCTGAGGCCGAGGGTGAGGCCGCCGCACGGGCCCGGCTGCGGGCGTTGGCCCGCGCGCCGTCCGAGGCCCCCGCCCTGCGCGCCGCCTTGGTCGCCCTCGGGGACGCCGTGTTGGACGGTGATCTGAGCAAAGAAGAGCGCGCGGCCGCCTGGCTGCGCGGCGAAGAGCTGAGCGCGGCCGAGCTCCGCGCCCTCGGCCTGCGCGAGCTGCCCAGCCGGGCGGCGGCGCCGCGCTACCTGCGCGCCCTCTGCCAGGCCCTCCCCGCGCTGGGCGTGCCCGGCCTGCTCCTCGGTTTTGACGAGCTGGACCGCAACCTCAGCCTGACCGAGCGGCGCCGGGCGGCGGTGGCCGATCAGCTCCGCCAGCTGGTCGATCTGTGCGGGCAAGAGCTGGTTCCCGGCCTGCTGGTCATCCACGCCGCGCCGCCCGAGTTTCTGCGCCTGGTGGTGCAGGAGTACCCGGCCTTGCAGCAGCGCCTTGAGGCGCCCCGCCCGCTGGGCGCCCGCAGCCCCCAGTCGCCGCTCATTGACCTCGAGCGCCTCGACCTGACCCCCAAAGAGCTGCTCGTGCAGATCGGCCTGCGCCTGTTGCGGGTCTTTTGCGCGGCCCGGGATGTCCGGCTCGACCCCGCCCTCCAAGAAGAGAACCTGCGCGCCCTCGCCGATGAGCTGCTGGCGGGCAGCTTTGAGCTGGCCCACCGACGCGCCTTCGTCAAAGCGGCCATCGACCTGTTCTTTGGTCAGGTCGAGCGTGAGCAGCTGGTCGACCCCGACGGCATCCGCCGGCTCGGCGGCGAGGGCGGGCGCCTGGTGCTGCTGCCGGGCGCCCCCGATCCTTTCGAGCGGCTCTGATCGTGGGCCCGGGGCAGCGCCTGGTCCACCCGGCGCACGGGCCGGGCGTGGTGCTGCGGGTGCTCGACGGCGGCGCCCGCCTCTTGGTCGCCTTCCCCTCGCGGAACAACGTGCCCTGGCTTGTCCGCGCGGCTGAGCTGCCCGAGGCTGGGCCCGCAGCGACGCCCGCGGCCGCCGCCGAGGCGCTGAGCCCGGCCGACGCCCGGGCCGCGCTCGAGGCCCTGCGGCTCGGCGTGGTGCCACGGGTGGGCCTGGGCGCGCTCACCGTGGGGCGCGAGGCGGAGCGGGCCCGGATCGGCGGCCTGCTCGAGGCCGGTCGCGGCGCGCTCGCGGTCATCGGCCCCTATGGCGCCGGCAAGAGCCAGCTGCTCGAGATCGCCCGCGCTGACGCGATCGCGCGCGGCTGGGCCGTGGCCGGCCTCAGTTTTGACGCCATCGAGCGCCCGCCGACCCACCCGCTGCGCCTCTATGCTGCGCTGATGGCCGATCTGCGCGTGCCCGGGAGCGCCCAGCCGGGCCTGCTCCCGCTGCTGCGCCAGCTCGGCCCGCGCCCCGCGCTGCTCGGCGGCCCGCTGACCCACCGCTGGCTGAGCGCGGCGCTCTGGGCCAGCTGCCGGGCCGAGGGCTCCCTCCCCGAGGCGGCGCCGGCCCGTGGCCTGGCGGGCGAAGAGGGCGCGCTCTCCGCCGACCTCATCGACTTCGTCGAGGCGCGCAGCCACCACGACCCCGGCGCGCTGGCCGCCCGCCTGCACCGCGCCGGCTACCGCGGCCCCCGCCCGCTGGGCCTGCCCGACTACCGCACCTTCGGGCAGATCATGGCCCACCTGCTCTCGGGCCTCGCCGCCTGGTGCGCCGCGGCCGGGCACCAGGGCCTGCTGTTGCTGCTCGACGAGGCCGAGTCGGCGGCCCGCCTGCCCCCGCTGGCCCGGGCCTTCGCCGCCGACGTGCTGCGGTACCTCGCCCTGGCCGCGCTCCCCGCCGAGGCGCTGCCCTTTTCGGCCGAGGGGCTCCGCGCGGGCGGCCATCCGGCGCACCAAGCGGTGCCCGCCTGCGCTTTTCCCGGCCCCCCGCTGGCCCTGATCGCGGCGAGCACGCCTGATCCTGGCGTCGAAGATGCTCTGGCACACGCTATTCCCGAAGATATGTGGCTGCGGCTGCCGCTGCTCGGGCCCAAGCACCTCCCGGCCTTGGCCGCGCGGGTCGGGGCCCTGGCCGCGGCGGCCCGCCCGGGGCCACCGCCGCCCGCTGGGCTCGAACCGGCGCTGACCCAAGCCGTGCTGCGCGCCTATGCGGCAGGTCAGGTGCAGACCCCCCGCGAGGCCGCGCGGCTCTTGGTCGAGGCTTGGGATCTGTGGCGCTGGCGGCCTGCGCTGCTGCCGCGGGCGCTGGGCTTGCCGCCGGGGGCGCTGGACGCCGATCCGGTGACGCCGACCTGAAGGCGCGGCTGTTCAGGTGCCTCCGGTGCCTCGCCTCGGGCAGACTGGGGCGCCTGAGGTCGACGTGCGCCCGCTCCCTTTTCTGACTCGGCTCCTCTCGCTGCTGCTGCTGGCCGTGCTGGGCGCTGTTGCAGGCTGCGGTTGGGTGTCCAAGGCCGATCTCGACGCGCGGCTCGATCTCGACGGCGACGGCGTGCCGCGGCCCGATGACTGCGATGACGACGACCCCTCGATCCAGGTGCCGCGCTTCTACGTTGACGCCGACGCCGACAGCTTCGGCGACGCGGCCGCTGACCTGGTGCCGGCCTGCGCGCTGCGCATCGGCCTCGCCGAGGTGGGCGGCGACTGCGATGACGCCGACGACGAGGCCCGCCCGGGCGCCGACGAGCTCTGCAACGGCCGCGACGACGACTGCGACGGCGAGCTCGACGAGGGCGCGGTCGACGAGCTGACCATCGCGCTCGACGCGGACGGCGACGGCTATGGCGACCCCGAGACCTCGCTGCGGTCCTGCACGCTCCTGCCCGGCTTCGTCGCGAACGCCGATGACTGCGATGATCGCGACGCCGAGGTCGGCGGGGTGCGCCGCTGGTTCGAAGATGACGACGGCGACGGCTACGGCCGGCCGGGCAGCCTCGCCTCGACCGACTCCTGCGTGGCGCCCCCGGGGCGCAGCAGCCGGGGCGGTGACTGCGATGACACCGATCCTGACGTCAACCCCGGCGAGACCGAGCGCTGCGACGGGCTCGACATCGACGAGGACTGCGACGGCTTGGTCGAAGATGATGACCCCGACGTCAGCGGGCTGCTCACCTACTACCTCGATGAAGATCTCGACGGGCTCGGTGATCCACGCAACTCCCGCCTCGCGTGTGACCCCGACCTGCACACGGTCGACAACGCCGACGACTGCGACGACGGCAACCCCTTCGTCGGCGACGACCCCTGCCCCTGGGTCGACGTGGCGGCGGGCGGCCAGGCGAGCTGCGCGCTGCGGGCCGACGCGCGGGTGCGCTGCTGGGGCACCGGCTTGGTGGTCGATCTCGCCCCGCCCGAGCTGCGCTTCTCTTCGGTCTCGGTCGGTGACGATCACGCCTGCGGCGTCACCCTCGACGGCCTGGTGCGCTGCTGGGGTGACACCAGCGGCCGCGCCCCGACCGTCTCGGTCCCCGCCTCGGGCGTCGACGTCGAGGCCGACCGCACCTGCACCACCGGGCCGACCCCGTCCGGCGCGCTGAGCTGCTGGGCCGACGGCGAGGAGCACCAGCTGCGCCTGTCGAGCGGCCCGCTGGCCACCCCCGCCGCCGGGCATGACCACGGCTGCGCCCTCGCCGAAGAGGGCCTGCGCTGCGCCGGCGACTGCGACGGCGAGCACTGCGCCCCCCGCGACGGCAGCTTCGCGGTGCTCGCCGCCGGTGACCGGTTCACCTGCGCGCTCACCCAAGAGGCGGGCCTGCGCTGCTGGGGTGAGGTCGACCCGAGCCTCAACGGCGCCGCCGAGGCGGTGGCCATCTCCGCCTATGGCCGCCAGCTCTGCATGCTCGACGCCAGCGGCGACGCGTCTTGCCGCTCCGCCGACGATGGGCTCGAGCTCGCCACCCTGACCGGCGGGTGGGTCGCCCTGGCCGCGGGGCGCTCCCACGGCTGCGGGCTCACGGCGCTGGGCACGCTGTCTTGCTGGGGCAGCGACGCCCAGGGCGCGGCCAGCCCGCCCTTGCGCTGAGCGTCCGCTGGGCGCTCACCAGAGCCAGACGAGCGCGCCGCCCAGGCCGGCGGTGATCGCCGCCGCGCTGTAGGCGCCGGTCATCAGCGCGTTGTTGCGCACCCGCAGCGCGCGCAGGTCCTGGTCGTCGACCGGCTCGGCGAGGTCCGAGAACTGGGCCTCGGTGACCAAGCCGCCCGCCCACAGCCCACCGGCGGCGAGGCCGCTGACCCCCGCCGAGATCCCGAGCACGAGGCGGCGCCGCTTGCGCTGGGCGAGCTCGAGGGGGAGCGGCCCAAAGGCTGGGGTCGGCTCGGTCGGCATGACGAAAACAGTGCGCTCAAGGCTGCCTTCGGGCCCGAAGGTCTGGATGATCGCCGAGAGCCCCACGGCCCGCAGGCCGTTGTCGGCGCCGTCGACCGCGGCCATGCCGCCGATCGGGGGGATGACCGGCTCGAGCGCGCGGCCGGCCTCGGGGTCCTCGACCGCGGCCTCGTAGAGCTGGGTCAGGGGGTGGCCGGCGGGGGCGACCGCGGCGGGGATGAGGTGGCCCGGGTCGAGGCGGCGGGCGGCGTGAAACTCGGCCCGCACCTGCTTCTCGTCGCCTTGTGTAAAGGCGGCCATCGCCATCATCCGGTGGAATTCGGCG
This sequence comes from Deltaproteobacteria bacterium, assembly GCA_016792625.1. Classification (GTDB taxonomy): domain Bacteria; phylum Myxococcota_A; class UBA796; order UBA796; family UBA2385; genus JAEUKK01. The sequence continues at coordinate 29,183 of JAEUKK010000050.1, forward strand.
GCCACCGGGGGCGTGACCCGCTCTTGAAGGCAGGGCAGGCCGTCGAGGGCCTCCTGCCGGGCGCGGGTCAGGCCGGGCAGATCCATGGCCGCGAAGGCCCGCTCTCCGGCGCGGGCGTGCGCCTCAAAGTCATCGAGCAGGGTCGGGCCCGGGCAAGGGGCGGCCTCGGCCTGCCCAGAGAGCAGCACAAGCAGGGTCAGGGGGAGGGTCAGCGCGGCGAGCACTTCTGAAAGCTCCGATCACAGCGCATGCGCAGGCGCTGCTGGGGACGGACCTCGACCTCGGCGACCACCACGCGCGGCTGCTCGGGGCCAAAGCTCGCCCGCACCGTGTACACGCCCGCGGGCACCTCGCCTGGGCTGTACACCCCGCCGCTGCGGTCCTCAAGCTCGGGATCGAGCACGGCGCCGTCAAAGCTGATGAAGCCGGTCGGGCGGATGGGGACAGGAGCGGGCATCGGATCGGGCGAGGGGAGGGGAGCAGGCGCGGGGACGGGCGCCGGCTCAGGCGGAGGGCGCCGGTCGGACGGCTCGGGCGGGTCGGGTGGAGAGGTGGGCGGCTCGACCGGGGGAGGCTCGCCCTCGGGCGGGCTGGTGGGGGCCTCGCCGGGCTCCTCGGACGCGGGCCCGGGGACCTCGACGGGGTCGGTGGTCTCACCGCTGGTCGGGGGCGACACATCCGTGGTCGCCGGCGTGGCGGGGGCGCCTGGGCCGCTGGGCGCGGGCCGCGGACGGGGGCGCTTGGGCGCCGGCTCGGGCGCGACCGGGGCCACCTCGGTCCAGGTCTCGACCAGGGTGGAGCCAGCGACGCCGAGACCAACGGCCAGCACGAGCAAGAGCCCGACCACCACCCAGGGGGGCCGCCCCGCCCGGGCAGGCGGAGGCGCGGGCCGGACCGGCGCAGGCGGCTCGACGGTCGCCGTCGGGCGGGGCGTGGGGTGGTGCTCGTCGTCCCCGTGCAGCAGGTCGACCATGGTGTCCGAGCCCAGCGGCGGCGTGTGCTCGTCGACCGGTGGGGGGCGGAGCGCGGGGCGCTGGGGCCGGGGAAGGGCGTCGCGGGGCGCGCCGGGCAAGACGGCGCTCAGCGCGGCGGCGAGCTGCTCGGCGCTGCCCGGGCGGTCGGCCGCGCGGTACCGCGTGCAGGCGCGCACCACCGCGGCCAGAGGCGGGCTGAGGCCATCGAGCAGGCCCGGCTCGAGATCGGCCGCGAAGAGGTCGGTCGGCGTCTTGCCCCGCACCAGCGCCCACAGGGTCGCGCCCAGCGCGTAGATGTCGCTGCTCGCGTCGACCCGGCTCGCGTCGACCCGCTGCTCGGGCGACATGAAGCCGAAGGTGCCGAGCACGGCGCCGGTGCGGGTCAGGTCGGCCATGTCGAAGGTGTTGGCCACCTGCGCGATGCCGAAGTCGCTGAGCTTGGGCTCGCCGCGCTGGGTCAGCAGGATGTTCTGCGGCTTGATGTCGCGGTGCACGACCCCGGCGGCATGGGCGGCGCCGACCGCGTCGACGATGGGGATCATCAGGGCGATGGCCTCGTGCTCGGACAGGGGGCCCTGGGCCTCGACCCGCTGCCAGAGGGTGCCGCCGCGCAGCAGCTCCATCACGATGGCGATGCGGTCCTCGTTGATGAGGTCCTGCACGGCGACGATGCCCGGGTGGTGCAGGCGCGCGGTCGTCGAGGCCTCGGCGAGGAAGCGCTGCCGCACGCCCGCCCGGTCGGCCACCGCCCCGTCGAGCAGCTTGACCGCCCGCTCGACGCCGAGGCGCTCGTCCCAGGCGCGCCAGACCACGGACATACCGCCCCGGCCGATGATCTCGGTCAGGCGGTAGCGTCCGCCGACGAGGGTCGCGTCGGCGGCGGGCGGCGGGGGAGGAGCGTGGGGCACAGGGACCTGCAGGCGGTGGAGGTTACCCCTCGGCGGCTGCTGCGCGGTCCGCCGCCCGGTCCCTCGCGGGGCTGGGCCGGCGGCGCGGTGCGCCGGGCCACCCGGGCCTGCGCGGGGATGCCCTCCCCGGCGCGCAGCTTGCGGGGCCTTGCGGTCGGGGGCGAGCGTGTGAAGGCCGGGTGTCGGCGCGGGCAGGGTCGCCTCGCGCTGAGGGGCGCTGGCGCGCCACAGAGGGAGCCGTCCATGATGGGCATGTCGCGTCCGATCTTCCAGTTTCAGCTCGGGCGCTACCCGGTCCTGGTCGACATCACCGCGCCGCTGCTGTGGCTGCTCGTCGGCTCGAACATGAGCGCGTGGTTCGTGCCCGCCGGCACCAGCGCGCTCGACCCCACCGCGCTGGGGGCGATGTTGGTGGCCGGCGTGCTCATCACGGTCTCGGTGCTGGTGCACGAGCTCGGGCATGCCATCGTCGGCGAAAAGGTCGGCGCGCGCATTGATCACATCGCGCTGACCGGCATGGGCGGCTACTGCGCCTCGACCGACCGGGGCCTGAGCCCGGGGCGCCGGCTGCTCATGGTGCTGGCCGGGCCCGGCTTCGGGCTCCTGTTTGGGCTGATCTGGCTCGGCCTGCGCATCGGCCTGGGAGAGGTGCCTGAGGCCTTCGCCGGCGCGCTCAGCGTGTTGATCTTCGTCAACATCTTCTGGAGCTTGTTCAACCTGCTGCCCATGGCCCCCCTCGATGGCGGCTCGGCCCTGCGCTACTTGTTGGCCACGCGCCTGCCGATGGCCAAAGCCGTGCGGATCAGCGCGGTCATCGGCGTGGTCTGCGCGGCGCTGGTGGCGATGTGGGCGCTGAGCAGCGGCCAGACCTTCATCTTCGTGATGTCGATCTACAGCGGCTTTTTGAGCGTCCAGCCCCTGCGCCGCTAAGGCCGTCGACCGCGGCGCGGCCCTCGCCGCTGCGGCGCCCGGCGGCATACGGGGCGCCGCCTGCCCAGGAGCCCGCGCGAATGTCCTCCATCCGTCGCCATGTGCACATCGCCGCCCCCTCCCGCGCGGTCTGGAACGCCGTCACCACCGGCGAGGGCCTGTCCAGCTGGTGGGTCGACAGCGCGCGGGTCGACGGGCGCCAGGGCGGCCGCCTCGTCCTGCAGTGGACCGATGACGACGGCAAAGAGGTCGAGGCCTGGGGCATGTTCCACGAGCTGCGGCCCACCGCCCAGGCCGAGGTGCTCTTTGACCGGGTCGGCAGCTCGCCGCTGCGGGGCTGTCGGCTGGCCTTCCAGGTCGCCCGCGACGGCGCCGAGACCCGCCTCAGCGTGCTGTTGGCCGATGGCGAGGCGCTGAACGACCCGGCCCAACGCGAGGCCCTCGACGCGGGCTGGCGCCGCGACCTCAAGGCGCTCCAAGACCTGCTCGACGCGCCGGCGGCCGCGCCGAGCCCTGCTTCCCCCGCGGCCCCGCGCCGCTCCTGAGGAGCCCCCCCATGAGCACCCCTTTTGATCTCTCCGCGCTCGGCCCGATGGGCGGCCTGCTCGGCCCCATGGCCCAACAAATGGAGGCGATGAAAGCCCAAGCCGCCGCCCAAGAGGTCGAGGGCCAGGCCGGCGGCGGTCTCGTCAAGGTCACCGCGAACGGCGGCCTCGAGATCGTAGCGGTGCACATCGATCCCAAGGTCGCGGGCGACACCGAGATGCTGCAAGACCTGCTCGTCGTGGCGACCAATGACGCGCTGGCCAAGGCCCAGGTGCTGACTGCCCAGGCCATGCAGGGCATGCTCGGCGGCCTCGGCATGCCCCCGGGCCTGTTCTAAGCGCGGCTGCCTTGACACCGCCCCGGTCGTAGGGCCACGCTGCCTCGGGGGTGCGCGGCCCGTCTCCCGAGGGGGCGGTCCGGGCGGCCGACCACCGCGCGGCGCCCCCCGCGCTGGAGGTCTGATGTTCCCGCTGCCTTCGCCTCCCGCCTCGCCCTTCGCCCACCTTCTGGCCGCCCTGCTCGTCGCCGCGGCCGGCGCTGGGTGCAGCGGCGGGCCCAAGCCGGCCGACGACAGCGGGTCGGGCGCCGACGGCGCGGATGGCGGCAGCGAGGGCAGCGTCGACGGCGGCGCAGGCGACGGGGGCCCCGCCGACCCATGCGGTGAGGCGGCGGTGGTCGAGGTGGGCACGGGCGCGGCGGCTTTTGAGCCCTTCGGCGACCCTGCGACCGCGGTGATGGTGCACGGGCCCCAGGGCGGCTGGCATATGCTCGGGAGCCTCCGCGTCACCGGGCTGCAGCAGATCGTGTCGGTGCGCTACACCGTCACCCACCAGGCCTCGGGCGTGGTGGTCGCCGACAACCAGTACCGGGTCGGCATGCTCTACGACGCCGACACCTGCGTGGGCTCCTACCCGGGCATGTATGGCTACCTGAACGTGGCCGAGATGGTCGACGGCGAGGCTGACACGCCCCCCGAGCTGCTGTCTTGGCAGCCGGTCGAGCTCTGCCTCGAGGTCGATGACGGCGCGCGCGCCGGGGCTGCCTGCGGCGTGGTCGAGGCCGTGCCCGACCCGATGGACCTGGCCAGCGGCCTCGCGCCCCCGCGCCCCGACTAGGGCGCGGCAGCGGGCCGGCTCATTGGGGAACGGGCAGGTCCAGCGCCTCGATCACGGCGCGCAGCAGCACGTCCACGGGCGCGGGCTTGGGCACCCGCGCGTGCACCCGCGTGCCCAAGACCTCGATGAGCGCGAAGTCGGTGCAGGCGGTGTGGGCCAGCACCTTCGGCGGGGGCTCGACGCGGTCGAGCTCGTCGAGCAGCACGAGGCCGCCGAGGTGCTGCACCGTCTCGGCGTAGCGGCGCGCGCGCGGGCCCATCGTGCCGCGGCTGCCCTCGCCCAGCGGGATGAAGATGTCGGTCACCACGAGCTCGCAGGGCCAGCTGTGCAGCAAGGCCACGGCCGCCTCGACGCTGCTGACCACCTTGACCTCAGCGTCGAGCGCCTCGCGCACGACCTTGGCGACCACGGCGACCTCGTCGGGGTCGTCGTCGATGAACAGCACGCGCATGGGGGGCTCCGGGCGGCGCGCGGGCCGCGGGCGCGGTGGGGGAGGCCGCTCAAGGGGCGGGCGGGCACTCGCTCATGTCGGCGGCGGGGCTGCAGCCGCCGGTGAAGCCGCCGGGGATGCAGCCGCCGAAGATGTAGCAGGTGCCGGTGAGGTCCTGGGTCGCCTCGGAGATCACCGCAGGGCACGCGATGTCGACCGGCAGGCAGCCCAGCGGGGTGTAGGCCGCGTAGTCGGTGCAGACGCTCTCGCCGCCCTCCTCGCGCACCGGCCAGCCCGAGATGATCTGGCAGTCGGCGCGCGCGCTGCAGCTGCGCACGTCGAGGGCGACGCACTCGGCGTCCGGATCGGGGTCCGGGTCTGGGTCGGTATCGGTGTCCGCGTCAGCGTCAGCGTCTGCATCGGCGTCCGCATCGCTGTCTGCGTCGGCGTCGCTGTCTGCGTCGGCATCCGCGTCGCTGTCTGCGTCGGCGTCGCCTTCACCCTCCCCGCCGTAGAGGCTGCCGCTGTCTTTGGGGTCGGCTTCGGGTTCCCCGCCGCAGCCGACGGAGAGCGCAGCGAGGGTCAGCAGGAGAAGCGGGGCGTGGCGCATGGGGATCCTCCGGGCCGAGCCTAGGCCGCCGCGCGGTCGACCGGCAAGGGCGCGCGGCGCGCCTCCGCCGGGATAGCGCGCGGCGCCAGCGGGGCCGCGCCTGATCCCGCTCCCCCGAGGTCCCTGTGCTCGCCCGCCCTCTGCGCGCCCTGCTGCCGGCGCTCTGCCTGCCGGCCTGCGCGCCGGGCTTCACCGTCGAGCGCCACCGCCTCGGTCCCCCCCGGATCGCCGCGCTGGGCGTCATCGACGGCGAGCTGCAGGCCGCTCTCTGGTCGGGGCTGGGGCTGTACCATGACGAGGCCCCCCGCCTGCGCTGGCTGGTCGACGGGCTGCTGATCGGCGAGGGCTACGGCCTGCGGGCGCCCACGGCGGGCCTGCTGCGGCTTGAGGCCGAGATTGACGGCGTGGAGCGCGTCGCCGAGCTGAGCCTGCCCGAAGAGCCCGCGCTCCTCCCCCTGCGCGTCCAGCGGGAGGAGCTGCGCCTCGGCGACCGCCTCGCGGTGGAGCAGCGGCGGGCGGTCGAGGGCGCTCCTGTCGAAAATGGCGTCTCAGACGATGCGGATGCCCGCCTCGTGGTCGAGGGGGCCGAGGGCCGTGGCCTGCGCTGGATGCTCGCCGGGCCCGAGGGCGGGGTGCTCGAGCTGGACGCCACCCGCGCCGACCTGCTCCGCCACGCCGTGGAGTACGACGACGGCGCGGTCAGCCGCGGCGCGCGGGGCCCCGCCGGCGTCTACACCGCGCTCGTGTTGGCCATCGATGGCGCGGGCAGCAACCGCTGGCGGTGGGTCGACGTGGGCATGGGCGCCGAGGGCCCGCTGCTCCGGGCGGGTGAGCGCCTGCTGCCCCTCGATCTAGAGGCGCCGGCCAGCCGCCGCCTCGTGGTGCGCTTCGAGATCGACGACGAGGCGGGCCTGCTCGGCCTGCGGGTGGGCGCGGCGACCCCGCTGGCCGAAGCCGAGGCCGGCCCCGACCCGCTGCCCTGCGCGCCGCAGGGCCGGCCGCTGCGCCTCGATGATCTGGCCGAAGGTCGGTGCACCCGCGCCGATGTTGACGGTCAGTACGTCGTTTTGGAGCTGGAGTGAGCCTCGCCCTGCTGCTCTGCGCGGCGGCCCTGGCCGCCCCCGCGGTGGTCGTGCGCGAGCGCGGCACCAACGACCCAGTGCCGGGGGCCGAGCTGGTCCTGCCCGACGGCCGGGTCGTCCCGGTGGACGCCCGCGGCGCGGCCCTGTGGCCAGCCGCGGCGCCGGGTCCGAGCGGTCCGAGCGGTCCGAGCGGTCCGAGCGGTCCGATGCGCATCGAGGTGCGCTCGGCTGCCCACGAGCCCCAGAGTATCGACTGGGACGGTCAAGAGCCGCTGCGCGTCTACCTCGTGCCCCTGCCCGGGGTGGCCGAGATCGTGGTCGAGGCCCGGCGCGACAGCCCCTCGGTCTCGCGCCAGATCATCGACCGTGAGCGCATTGAGAAGACCCCGGGCACCTTTGACGACCCGCTGCGCCTGCTCCAGGCCCTGCCCGGGGTGGCCTCGACCCCCGAGTATGCGCCGACCGCCGGGCTGCTGAGCGTGCGCGGGGCCCAGCCGACCGAGAGCCAGGTGCTGCTCGACGGCATCGAGATCCCCTTCCTCTACCATTTTCAACAGTATGGCTCGGTGGTCCACGGCCGGCTGCTCGATGAGATCGCGCTCTACCCCTCGGCCCGCTCGGCGGCCTGGGGCGACGCAGTGGGGGGCGTGGCCGCGGTCACCACCCGCCAGGCCGACCCTCGAAAGGTGCACGGCGGCGTCAACCTCAACGCGATCACCGCCGGGGCTTATGTCCAGGCCCCGGCCACCCTGCCCGGCGGCCAGCGGGCGGCGTTCAGCGCCTCGGCCCGGCGCTCCTTCGCCGACCTCGGCGAGTCGAGCAACGACCAATACACGCTCTGGCCGGTGTTTTGGGACTACCTGACCCGGGCCGATCTGCGGCCCTCTGCCGATGTGCGCTGGTCCTTGATGGGGGTCGGCGCCGGCGACCGCTATGGGCGCTACGTCGGCGACACCGCCGCGCTCGACCCAATTCAGCGCCTCGACGCGCCCGACTTCCGCTTTGACCGCGGTTTTCACGGGCTGATCTTGAACCGGGCGGCGGCCAGCGCCGACGCGGCGCACCTCAGCTCGGCCGGTTTTGTCCACGACCGGTGGAGCGGCGCCTTCGCCGACACCTCGCAGCTCCGCGTCGAAGACAGCGTGCAGGTGCGGCATGTCAGCACGCTCTCCCTCACCGACCGCCTGAGCTTGGGCCTGGGCGGCGACGCGCGGGCGGCCACGGTGCAGCGCACGGCGGTGCTCGACCAAGCCTGGTCCGAGCTGGCCGGCGAGGCCCCCCTGCTCGCCCGCGGAGTGGCGGTCGATGAGCGCCGGAGCGGCGTGGTGGGCGGCATTTGGGCTGAGCCGCGCCTCCAGCTTGGGCCCCTGCGCCTGCAGCCGGGCCTGCGCCTGCAGGGCGACAGCGACAGCGGCGCCCTCTCCCCCGAACCCCGCCTCGCGACCGTGCTGCGCACCGCAGAGGACCAGCAGCTGCGCTTCGCCGCCGGCCGCACCAGCCAAGCGCCCGGCCTCGACGCCACCTCGCCGGTGACCGGCGCGCCTGGGCTCGGGCTCATCCGCGCCGATCAAGCGGCGCTCGGCTACGACCTCGCCATCGCCGGCCGGTGGGAGCTCGGCGCTGAGCTGTGGGGCACGCGCGTGATCGACGCGCTGGACGAAGATCCGGCAGAGGTCGCCGATGTGGTCGACGGTCGCGCGGGCGGGGTCGAGCTGACCTCACGCTACCGCCTGCGCGAGCGCTTCTTCACCTGGGCCAGCCTCGCGCTGGGCCGCAGCTTCCGCGGCGATGCGCCGGCCGACTTCGACCAGCCCTACGCGCTGAACCTCGTGGCGAGCTGGGACTTCGCGCCCGGGTGGAACGCCGGCCTGCGCTACCGGCGCTCCTCGGGCCTGCCGCTCACCCCGGTGCAGGGCGCGGTCTACGACGGCGACACCGACGGCTACCGGCCGATCTACGGGCCCGAGAACAGCGACCGGCTGCCGGACTACCAAAAGGTCGACCTGCACCTCGAGCGGGGCTTCGCGCTCCGCCGCTGGACCTTGGTCGTCTATGGCGAGGCTTGGTGGGTGCCCGCCCAAAACAACGCGATGTACACCGTCTACAGCTATGACTACACCCAGTCGGCCACGGTCGCCGGCCCGGGCTTCGTGCCGCTCCTCGGCGCGCGGGCCGAGCTCTGAGCCGAGAGGAGCCCTCCGATGCACACGCCCAAGGCCCTGGATGAGAAGAAGGCCCGCTTTGAGGACCTGATGGACTTCCCCGCCGTCACGCTGATGCGGGTGGTCGGGGCGCCGGGTGACCTCATGCTGCTCGAGGCCTTGGCGGTCGCCACCGCCGGCGGGCTGCGCGCGGCCGTCCTCAAGGGCAGCCGGCCCAGCGCCCAGGGCAACTACATCGCGCACCACATCGAGGTCGAGGTGGGCGACGCCGAGGCCCTGCGCGCGCTCTACGCCGCGCTCAAGGCCGTCCCGGGCGTTCGCATCGTGCTCTGACCGGGCGATCTGGCCGTCGGGGTATTTAGGGCCTCGCGTGCGGATCGACGCGCAGCGGCGGATCTTCGGGGCTTTGCTGCGGCAGCGGGCGCGCCGGCCAGCCCGCCGTGGCGAGGGCCTCGGCCACCGCCGCGCCGAGGATCCCGTGCCCCTCGACGCTCGGGTGCATCTCGTCAAGGAAGAGGGCCTCGGCGGGCCGGCCGCTGGCCGCGAAGGTGGCGGGGCCGTCGATGAGGGGCGCGCCGAAGGCCTCGGCCGCCGCGCGCAGGGCCGCGCGGTAGGGCAGCCAAGCGGGGCCGTCGGCGCCGCGGTCCAGCGCCTTGGGCTCGAGATCTTCGCGGTTGGGCAACAACAAGAAGGCCACGCCCGCGCCCCGGGCCTGGGCCGCGCGGGTGATCGCGTAGAGGTTGGCGCTGTAGTCGTTGATCTCGACGCGCCGGCGGCGCAGGCGGCCCTCTTCGGCCCGATCCTGGCGCCAGCTCACGGTCTTGACCCGCTCGGCCCGCGGCTGGACGCGCAGCCGCCAGTCGGCGACCCGAAAAACCGCGCTGCGCTGGAGCAGGCGCAGGGTGGCGGCGACGGGCCCGGCCTCCCACTCCCGCAGGGTGGCGATCACCTCTTTGTCCACGAAGGTGTCGAAGGTGTTGTCGGACCAGAGGTTCGCGATGAGCACCAGATCGGGCTCGGCCTCCCATCCGCGCAGGCTGAGCAGGGCCTGGGTCTGGAAGGTGGAGTAGCCCGGCAGGCCGCCATTCACGGGCTCCACGCCCAGCTTGGCCGCGGCCTGGGCGGTGAAGGTGCGCTCTTCGTCGACGCCAAAGCCGAAGACCGAGCTGTCACCGGTGGAGAGCAGGCGCAGCGCCCCCGGCGGCTTGGGGCGGGCCAGCTCGGGCCCGCGCAAGCCCAAGCGGTTGATCCGCACGCGGACCCCGCGCTCCTCGTGTTCACCCGGGCGGTAGGCGTAGATGAGGTAGGGGTGGCCGGGCATGACGGCCAGCTCGGGATCGGGCGCGGGCGGCGGCTGGGCCCAAGCCCGCAGGTCGGCGGCGAAGAGCACGGTGCAGGCGGACTCGAGCAGGAGCCACACGCCCGCCGCGGTCAGCGCCCCCAGCGCGGCGCGCCGACCCAGGCCCCGCAGGCCGCCGCGGACGATCACGGGGTGAAGCCGGGCGGCGGCGCGGCGGGCCGGGGCGCGCGCTCTTTGGCGGCGCGGGCGGCGAGGGCCTCCTCCGCCCGGCGGAGGTTCTCGCGGGCCGCAGCATTGTTCGGATCGACCTGCAGCACGAGCTTGAACGCCTCGATGGCCCCGGGCAGGTCGCCCACCCGCGCGCGCAGCTGGCCGATGCCGCCCCGGGCGCCGACCAGCTGCCCGTCGGCGATCACGGCGGCGCGCAGGTCATCCTCGGCCTTGTCCCACTGCTCCATCTCAAAGTAGGCCCGGCCCCGCAGGTAGAGCGCGGCGCCGGTGGCCTTGGGATCATCGCGCAGCGCGCTCATCTTGACCGCGCGTTCGGCCCAGACCAGCGCGCCGCCCGGCTGCTCGCGCTGCAGCGCCAGCTCGCCGAGGGCGAGGCTGGGCCCGGGCTCGTCCTGGCCGGCCAAGCCCGCGCCGTGGTTCAGCGCGCCTTCGGCCTCGTCGAGCCGGCCTTGCTCCATCCAAAAGACCCCGAGGTTGTGCCAGGCCCGCGCCTCACGGGGGTGGAGGCGGGTGGCCTGCAGCAGCCGGGTCTCGGCGGCGACCAGGTCGCCCCGGGCGCGCGCGACCCGGGCGAGGCCGAAGAGCGCGGTCAGCTCACCCTCGTCGAGGCTGAGCGCGGCGGAGAACAGCTCGTCAGCCTTGCTGAGGTTGCCCTGCGCGACGGCGACCTCGGCGAGCAGCAGCAGCGGAGCGGGCGCGCCGGGGGCGAGCAGGCGGGCGGTGGTCGCGGCGCGGCTGGCCTCCTCCCAGCCCGGCGAGGTCGGGCCCTCGACCCGGGCGCGGCGCAGCGCAGCCTCGGCTTGGCGCAGCTGGGGCGCGATCAGGCCATCCAGGGCCCGTTCTGCCTCCTCGTCGCCGAGCGCGCCCAGATCGCGGGTGCCCTCGACCACGCCGCGCACATCACCTTTGGCCGCCTGGGCGATGACCTGCAGGGTGCGCCGCCGCACGTCAATCCGGCCGTCGAGCACCGCGAGGCCGGTGGCGCTGCCCTCGAGGCTCCACAGGGCGGCGGCGCTCGAGGTGCGCTCAGCGAGGCCGCCGAGGTGGAGGAAGGGGCGCGTGGTCAGCGCGCCCGACACCTGCCCCGGGTCGAGCCTGACCGGGTGAACCGCGGCCCAGGCCTCGAGCTCAGCGCGGGCGGCGATCGCCTGGCTGGCCAGCGCCGGGGCGGAGGGGAAGCCGAGCGCGCGGAGGGGGGCGGGCTGCGCGGCGAAGCGCTGCTCGAGGCGGCTCAAGGGGAGGGGAGCCGTGGAGCCCACCAGGATGAGGCTGTCGGCCCCCCGGGGAGGCAGCCAGGCCTGGATGGCGGGGAAGGTCGCCGCCGCGGCGCCCGCGAAGGCCGCCGCTTGCCCATCTTCGAGCAGATCGAGGTGCAGCACGCCGATCCACACGCCGTCAGGGGCGAGGCGGCCCCGGGCGGCGGCCAGCTCGGCGCCCGAGGGCCCGGGGTGCGCCGCGTCGGCCCAGGCAGCGTCAAAAACCTCGACAATGACGTCCTGCAAGTCAGCCCCGCGCAGCACCGCGGAGGGGTGCAGGGGGAGGAGGCGCAGGCCTGGCTCGAGGTAGCGCGCCCGCAGGGCAGGGCTCGCCGCGGCCAGCGCGCGGAGGGCCTCGGGCGCGGGCGCCGACACGGTCATTTGGAGGAAGGGCCAAGGCGCGGCGCCGAGCGCAGCGTTGCCCGCGTCATCCCCGAGCAGGAGGGCCCGCTCGTGGCGGGGCGCGAGCAGCCCAGCCAGGGCGCCGGCGAGGCGCTCGGCCTCGGCGGCTGGGCCGGCGCTGCTGCGGGGGCGCCCGTCGAGCTCGACCTCGATCAGCGCGGCGCCCGCGGCCCAGACCGCTTGGCCGCCGCGGCCGCCGAGCTGGGCGAAGGTGGCCGTCTGGGCGGCCCGCGCGTCGAGATCGCGCTGCCAGACGGCCTCGCTGCGCAAAGATCGAAGTTGACCCACGCTGAGGACAGCGACGGGCAGGGCTTTGACAGTGGCCCAGCGCAGGCCGAGGGCCGCTGCGGTCAGCGCGCCCGCCGCTTGGCTGAGGCGGCGGTCGCTGAGCAACAACAGCGCGAGGCCGGCCCCGAGCCCGACCGCGGAGAGGCCGCCCGCGTCTGCGCCCAGCGGGCTGGCGCCGAGCGCGAGGCCGAGGGCGGCCCCGGCGATCCGCGGGCGGCCGGGCGCGGCGGCGGCGGCGCTCAGCAGGCCCCCCAGCAGCCCGGCGGCGAGCGCCGGCACCGACACGCGCAGATCGACGGCTGGCGCGCCGATCAGGGGCAGGGAGAGCGCGCGGGTCAGGCCCACCCCAAAGGGCAGCAGGGCAGAGGCGCCGACGGCGGCCAGGCCCCCGGTGAGCAGGGCGCGCAGGCCGGCGGGGCTGTCGCGCAGCGCCGGCGTGGCCCGCACGGCGAGATCACCGAGCGCCAGGCCCAGGCCCGCCGCGGCCAGCCCGCCGAGCTGCGGGGCGAGGCTGGTGTCGAGCGCCGGCCGCAGGCTCAGCGCGCCGACGGTGGCGGCGAAGCTGACCGCGCCCGCGCCGACCGCGCCGATCCAGGGGGTGCGCGGCGCGCCCGCGCCGGGGCGCGCGGGCCGAAGCAGCCCGAGCAGGCCGAGGGGCAGCACCGCGGCGAGGGGCACCAGCGCGCCGATCCCGAGGCCGGCGGCGAGGGTGAGCCCGGCGCGCGGCCCGCGGGGCGCGAAGGCCGGGCCGAGGCCCAGGCCGAGGAGCACCGCGGGCAGGGGCAAGCCGAGCATCGGCACCGCGCCGAGGGCGGACCGCGCCGCGGCGGGCAGGGGGGCGGCGCCGAGGGGCTCTTCGAGGGCGAAGCCGAGCGCGCCCGCGCCCAACAGCAGCCCGCGCACCGCCGGGCGGAGGGGCGGGGCCAGCGCCGCGCCGAGCAGGAGCGCCGCGCACAGCAGGCTGAGCGCGGCGGGGACCGGGCCGAGCGCCACCGCGCCGCAGCGCAGCGCGCCGGCGAGCGCGACCCCTGCGAGCCAAGCGCGCGCGGCCTCGGGGCGGTCGGGCGCAGCCATCGCGGGCCTCAGGGCACAAAGGGGGCGGCGCTCTAGCGCAGCCGCATTGACCGACTTTGTCACTAACTGCTAAACCGTGCCGGTCGAGTTGACGGGTCCCCGCCCAAACCGACGGTGCGGCCCGGTCGGCCCCGGCGGCGGCGCCGGTGGGGCGCGCCTCGCGCGCCGGTTGGCGCGTCAAGAGCGCCGCTCCCAATTCGTTCATCTTTGCGCCGTTGTCGCCTCAGCGCCTCCCCGCGAGCCCCCGCCTTTAGTAAGCTCCTTCGCGACCCCGCCCCTACGGTTGAGCCTCGCCCGCTCGCCCGCCACCCCCGCTCGGAACCAATCGGAATGGGCCTGTTCAACCGCAGACGACCCTCCATCGGGCTCGACATTGGCTCCAGCGGCATCAAGCTGATGGAGCTCGATCAAGACAGCAAGACGGGGCGCTACCGGCTGCTGCACTTCGAGATGGCCGCGCTCCCGCCCGAGGCCATCGTCGACGGGCAGATCATGAACACCACCGTGGTGGTCGATCAGATCCGCGAGCTGCTCCAGCGGCGGCGCATCAAGACCAAGAACGCCACCGCCTCGATCTCGGGCAACAGCGTGATCATCAAGCGGGTCACGCTCCCCCAGATGAGCATCGATGAGCTCGAAGAGTCCATCCAGTGGGAGGCTGAGCAGTACATCCCCTTTGACATCAATGACGTCAATTTGGATGTGCAGATCCTCGCCGGGGCCAGCCTCGACCCCGGCCAGATGGACGTGCTCCTCGTCGCCGCCCGCAAAGAGGTGGTCAACGAGCGCCACTCGCTGCTCTCGCAGGCGGGGCTCAAGCCCGCGGTGATCGACGTCGACGCCTTCGCGGTGTCGAACATGTTTGAACTGAACTACGACGTGCCCAAAGAGACGGTCGCGCTGGTGAACGTGGGCGCGAGCGTCGTGTCCATCCACATCCTGCGCAACGGGGTGAGCGCCTTCACCCGCGACGTGGGCATGGGCGGCCGTCAGTTCACCGAAGAGATCCAGCGCACGCTGAACATCTCTTTCGAAGAGGCCGAGGCGCTGAAGACCGGCGGCGCCGATCCTGACGCCGCCGCGGTCGTGCCCGAAGAGATCGAGCGGGTGCTGTCGAGCGTCGGCGACGCGCTGGCCACCGAGATCCAGCGCAGCCTCGACTTCTACCTCTCCACCTCGTCTGACTCGGGCATCGCGGGCATCTACCTGAGCGGCGGCGCGGCCCGCACGCCGGGGCTGCCCCGCTCGATCGAGCGCCAGACCGGGCTGCCGGTCGAGGTGGTCGACCCCTTCCGGCGCATCCAGGTCGATGAACGGGCGTTCAACCCGAGCTTCCTTCAGCACGTGGCGCCCCAGGCCGCCGTCGTTGTGGGCTTGGCGATGCGGAGGCCGGGCGACAAATGATTCGCATCAACCTGCTGCCGGTGCGCGCCTCGCGCCGGCAAGAAGCAGTCAAGACCGAGCTGATGTTGGCGGGCCTCGTGCTCGCCGCGGTCGTGGTGGTGCTCGGCGGCCTGCACATCGTGCTGATGGCCCAGTCCAGCTCGCTCACCGCCGAGAACATCGAGCTTGACGCTGAGCTGAAGAAAAAAGAGGCCATCCGCCTCGAGGTCGAAGAGATGGAGAAGGTCCGAAAGGACCTCGAGCAGAAGCTCGCCGTCATCCAGCAGCTCAACGCGAACCGGATCGGCCCGGTCCTGTTGCTCAGCGACCTCTCTGACGCCACCCCCGAGAAGCTCCAGATCACCAGCCTGATCGAAAAGCAGGGCCAGATCACCTTCACCGGCGTCGCGGTGACCCACGAGGTCATCTCGCAGTTCATGATCAACATCGAGAAGTCCAAGCGCTTCACCGATGTGGGTCTCAACGGCGTCGAGCAGGTCGAAGACGGCGGCGTGAAGCTCAAAGAGTTCGAGATCACCGCGAAGCTCGTGACCGAGGCCTCTAAGGTCGAAGCGGAGGCCGCGGCCAAAGCGAAGGCCAAGGCGGGCGGCGGCGCAGCCCCGGCGGGCGCGCCCCCGGCGGATGGGGCGGCCCCCGCTCCCCCGGCGGCGCCTGCGGATGGGACCGCCCCCGCGGCTCCTCCTCCGGCAGCGCCGGCCCCCGCTGGCGGGCAGGAGTAAGCCATGAACCTCGCGAACCTGATGGAGCGGCTCGCCCGCCTGCAGCGCCCCCAGCGCCTCGCCGCGTACCTGGGCGCGGTGGTGCTCATCGCGCTGATCTACCTGCTGGTCTTCTTCCTCCCGAAGAACGACGAGATCTCCACCCTCGACGAGCAGCAGGCCGAGTACAAGCGCAAGCTCGCTGAGGTCGAGGTGCACGTCGCGAACCGCAACGCGATGCGCGAGAAGCTCAACGAGCTCAACGAGAGCTTGTCGAAGGCCAAGCGTGAGCTGCCGAACAACAGCGAGATCCCGAACCTGCTTAAGGCGATCAGCACGACGGCCAAGAAGTCGGGGCTCGAGGTCCGGCGCTTCCAGCCGCTGCCCGAGGTCAAGAAGGAGTACGTGGCCGAGGTCCCCGTCGCCCTCGAGGTGACCGGGAGCTACCACGAGGTGGCCATGTTCTTCGACCAGCTCAGCCGGATGAGCCGCATCGTCTATGTGCAAGATGTGGCGATGTCCGACCCCGATGAGCGCGGCGACAAGGTCTACCTCACGGTCACCGGCAAGGCGGTCACCTTCCGCTTCTTGTCCGACGAAGAGAAGGCGGCCGAGGCCGCCAAGGCCAAGGGCAAGAAGAAGGGCGGCGGCGGCGGTGGGGGTGACGAATGATGTCCAGCGCGCTGATCCTGCCCCTGCTGCTGGCCGCCTGTGACCTGTTCATCTCGGGTGAGGGCGACCCCTCGGCCGCTGCTCCGCTCACGCCGGTCGCGCCCACGAAGGCCGCCGACGAGGACGAAGAGGACAAGAAGCCCGCCTACTCCTACAGCCCGCTCGGCAAGCGCGACCCCTTCCGCTCGTTCATCGAGATGAAGGTCGAGACCGCCGAGGTCTGCTGCACCCAAAAATACGACATCGACCAGTACCACTTGGTGGGCATCATCTGGGGTGTAGACCGGCCCCGTGCCCTGGTCGAAGACCCCGAGAACGTCGGCTGGGTCATTGAGATCGGCTCGTACCTTGGAAAGAACTGGGGCAAGGTCACCAGCATCAACGCCAACGAGGTCGTGGTCACCGAAGAGTACCAGACCATCGACGGCGAGCTGGTGGTCAACAACCTCTCCATCAAGCTCCCGATCGTCGAAACGGAGGAGCTCCGATGAGCTCCCCCGCAGATCCTTCTCCTTCCTCTGATCTTGGCGCGCAGGTCCCCGGACCTGAACAACAGGGCGCACGGCAGCTGCCGGCCCGACCCCGCGGAGGCGCTTCGATGCGTGGCTTCTTCTCCTCACCCGCGCGCGGGTCTTCGCCGGCGCGTCCGGTCCGCCTGCTGAGCGCCCTCGCCCTCGCCGCGCTGTTCAGCTTCGGCCAGCAGAGCCGCGTCGAGGCCGCCGATCTCGCCCTCGAGCGGATGGAGGTCGTGGGCGGTGAGGTCCCCCAGCTCGTCCTCTTCCTCAGTGACGCGGCCCAGGGCTCGGCGGTCAGCTCCTACCCGCAGACCCAGCCCGACCGCGTCGTGGTCGAGCTCGCCGGCGCGATCACCAACATGGGTGTCTCGCAGGTCGCGGGCGACGGGGTCTTGGTCGACCGGGCCGAGGTCATCTCCTTTGATGATGGCACCGGCCCGACCACCCGGGTCACGCTGTACCTCAACCGCCCCGGGGCCGAGATCCAGCCCCTGGTGGTCAGCGATGGCAACCGCGTGGTCGTCTCGCTCAACCCGGTGCGGACCCCTGGCGACGCGACGGCCGAGGCCGCGCCCCGCGAGCGCAACCCCCGCGACCTCTCGGGCCCCGAGCGCGTCCCGACCGGCCCGGCCCTGACCAGCCTCGACTTCGAGAGCCTCGATGAGGTCAGCCGCATCGTCATCGGCCTCAAAGACACCCGCGAGTACACGGTCACCCAGTCGCAGGGCAACCTGATCCTGGTCGACATCCCGGGCACCTTCCTGCCGCAGTCGCTGCAGCGGGTGCTCGACACCGGCGACTTCGTGTCCCCGGTCCGCATGGTCCGCGCCTACAAGACCGGTCGTGGCACCCGGGTGGCCATCTCGCTGCGCCGCGAGACCACCTACGAGCACACGATCACCGACCGCGGCCTGCTCGTGCTCGACATCAAGGTGCCGCCGGGCATGACCCGCGAGCGCGAGAACGCCCGCAGCTACGGTGGTGACGTCAGCCCCGGTCGGCCCGACGGTGGGCTCGGCAACGCCGTGGGCGGCGAGGTCGGCATCGGCAGCAACGGCCGCAGCTTTGACCCGGGCTCGGCTTGGGGCCGGGGCGGCGGCAGCTACGACCCCTCCTCGGCCGCGGGCTTGGCGGCGGGCTTCATGTATGACAACTCGGGCGCGGGCAACCTGCCCTACTCGGGCCAGCGCATCAGCCTCGACTTCGTCAACGCCGATATCCACAGCATTTTCCGGCTGATCTCGCACGTCTCCCGCCTCAACATCGTCGCCAGCGACGACGTCGAGGGCGAGGTGACCGTGCGCATGACCGACGTGCCCTGGGATCAGGCCCTGGCCGCCATTTTGCAGGCCAAGGGCCTGGGCTCGCAGCGCTTTGGCAGCGTCGTGCGCGTCGCGCCGATCGAGACGATCAAGGCCGAGCAGCAGGCCAAAGCCGAGACCGTCGAGGCCATGTTCAAGTCGGCCCAGCTCGAGCTGCTGGTGGTGCCGCTCAACTACGTCCAGGCCAGCGACATCAACAAACAGCTCACCACGCTGCTCACCAGCCGCGGCACCCTGCAGGTCGACCAGACGAGCAACCAGCTCATCATCAAAGACATCCCGGCCAACCTGCCCCAGCTGCGCGAGCTCATCCGCTACATGGATCGCGAGACCCCCCAGGTGCTCATCGAGGCGCGGGTGGTCGAGGCGAGCACCAACTACACGCGCAGCATGGGCATCCAGTGGGGCGGCGAGCTCGATGCCACCACCTCGACCGGGTACTCGACCGGGCTCTTCTTCCCCAACGGCGTGGGGATGAGCGGCGGCATCTCGTCCAACGTGGCGGCGGCCAACCGCACGGTCTTTTACCAGCCGGGCCAAGACACCCTGCTGGTCGACCTTGGCGCCGAGTCCACCAACTCTTCGGTGGCCTTTAGTTTGGGCTCGATCCCGGGCGTCATCGACCTCGACGCGCGGCTCAGCGCGCTCGAACAAGATGGCTGGGGCAAGGTCATCTCGCAGCCCCGCATCACCACGCTCGACAACAAGCCGGCGACCGTCGCCCAAGGCGCGCGGGTGCCCTTCCTCAGCACCTCGGCCGGCGGTACGGCGGTGCAGTTCATCAACGCGGTGCTCAGCCTCACGGTCACGCCGCACATCACCCAAGACAACAAGATCTTCATGCGCATGAAGATCGAGAACAACCGCGCCGACTTCTCGCGCTTGGTCCAGGGTCAGCCGGCCATTCAGATCAAAGAGATCGAGACCGAGCTGCTCGTCGCCGACGGCGACACCACGGTCATGGGCGGCGTGTTTTCGACCGAGCAGACCTACAGCCAGAACCGCACCCCGGGCTTCTCGAAGCTGCCCCTGCTCGGCTACCTGTTCAAGAACGCGACCGACAACATGGCGCGCAACGAGCTGCTCGTCTTCGTCACGCCCCACATCGTGACCCGGCCCCAGGGCTCGTCCGCGCGGCGCTGAGTGCGGCGTGTCGCCTTGGCCGGCTTCATGGGGGTCGGCAAGACCACGCTCGGTCGGGGTCTCGCCGCTCACATGGGCCTGCCCTTCGTTGATCTCGACGAAGAGGTCGAGGCCGCAGCGGGCTGCAGCGTCGCCGCGCTCTTCGGGTTGGAGGGTGAGGCCGGCTTTCGTCAGCGGGAGCACGCAGCGCTCGCCGCGGTGGTCCAGCGGCCTGCCTTCGTGCTCGCCCTCGGCGGAGGCACCGCCCACCAGCCGGTCAACGCCCCCTTGCTCCTCGGGCTGGAGGTCTTCGTGCTCGAGCGCCCCTGGTCCGAGCTCGGCCCCGCCCTGGCCGCCGACCCCCGGCGCCCGCTGGCCGCGCAGGCGGCGGCGCTGTTCTCGGCCCGCGCCGCCGAAGCTGCGCGGCTCGGGCCCCGCGTCGATCTGCGCGCCTGCGATCCGGATCGTGCGCTGGCACGCCTGGTCGCGGCGGTCGAGGGCCGCGCGTGACCGCCCCTGCTGACGTCATTGTCGACGTAGAACTCGGCGCCCGCAGCTACCCGGTCCACGTGGTGGCCGCGCTCACCCGCCTGGGTCCGCTCCTGCGGCAGCGCTTGCCCGGCGCCCGGCGCGCCCTGATCTGCGGCCCGGCCCCCGTGCTCGGGCCCTGGGGCGAGGCTGCCTGCGCTTCGCTGCGGGCGGCGGGGGTCGAGCCGGTGGTGGTCGAGCACCCAGACGGCGAGGGAGCGAAGCAGATCAGCGTGTGGGAGGGGATGATCGACGCCCTGCTCAGCCACGGCCTGCGGCGGGACGAGCCCCTGCTCGCGCTCGGCGGCGGCGTGACCGGCGATCTGGTCGGCTTCTGCGCGGCCACGGCGCTGCGGGGCGTGCCGCTGGTGCAGGTGCCCACCAGCCTGCTGGCGATGGTCGACAGCAGCGTCGGCGGGAAGGTCGGGCTGAACACCCGCCACGGCAAGAACCTGGTCGGCGCCTTCTACCAGCCGACCCTGGTGGTCGCGCCGGTGGCCTGCTTGGCGACGCTGCCCGCGCTGCACCGCAGCAGCGGCCTGGGCGAGATCCTCAAGCACGCGCTGCTCGCGGGGGCGCCCGCGCTGGCCGCCCTCGACGCCGCCGCGCCCGCCCTTCAGGGTGGTCAGGCGGGCGCCTGGGTCGAGCTGATCGCCGCCCAGGTGCGGTTCAAGGCGGGGGTGGTGGCCCGCGACGAGCACGAGCTGGGCGAGCGCGCGCTGCTCAACCTCGGCCACACGGTGGGGCACGCGGTCGAGGCGGCGCGCGGCGGCGCCCTCCCGCATGGGATCTGCGTCGCGCTGGGGCTGCTCGCCGAGGCGGCCTGGGCGGCGGGCGCGGGCCTGGGCCCGGCGGCGCTCCCCGCGCAGCTCGCGCAGCGATTTCAGGCCCTGGGCATCGAGCTGCCCTCGCTGATGATCGACGCCCCGACGTTGTTTCAGTACATGGCCCACGACAAGAAGCGCGCCCGTGCTACGCTCCAGGTCCCGATCATCGGCGCAGAGGGTGGTCCCCTGCTCGCTGCGCTTGATGAGGCCGCCGTTCACGACCTGGCGCGTGTCTCCGCCCAGGTGCTCGCCGCCCCGCTCCTCGCCGCCTCGGTCCTCACCGACCCGCTCCTCACCGACCCGCTCCTCACCGACCCGGGCGCTGCGCCCCGCGGGGCGCCGCCTCTCCCACCTTCCGCTCCGCCCGTCGCTCCCTAGGAGGTCCCATGCGCCCATCCCACCTCGCCCGCGGGCTCGCCGTCGCCGCCCTCGGCGTCGGCTGCATGAAGGAGCCGCTCTACGCCCCGGTGGGCTCGACCGTGGCGGTCAACCCGTCGACGCTCGACATCGCCGCCTCGCCGGTCTTCGTGCAAGAAGACAACGTCGGCTCGTACTTCATGGTCGACGCCCAGGTGCTCGACCCCGATGGTGTGCCGCTTGAGAACACCCAGGTCGAGGTGCAGGGCCCGTCGGCGGGCATCTTCATCATGCCGCAGTCGGCGGTGAAGTTCGTCGACTTCCCCGAGGCCCCCGAAGACGTCGAGGCGGCCCAGAAAGAAGACTGCTACACCGAAGATGGCGTGCGCGACGCCTCTGAGAACGAGTGGTGCGCCTGGTACTACGACGAAGAGCGGGGCGAGTTCTACCAGTTCTCCGACGAGTACGCCGACGCCGGCGGCTACCAGCCCAACTACGCGCTGCTGCCCACCGACGGCATGGGCATCGCCCGCTTCTTCATGTTCGTCGACCAGATGCCCTACACCCTCAACGATGACGGCACGGTGGGTGATCAGGGCGACCAGAGCGTCTTCTTCACCATCCGCGTGCACAGCGTCAGCCTGACGATCAACTCCGCGGAGGGCTGAGTGGACGCGCTGACCGAGGAGATCGCCCGGCACCGCCGCGAGCTGCGGGCCGATCCTCGGTCGCTGCGTTTTGTGCCCCTGGCCGACGCGCTGCGCCGCGCCGGGGCCCTCGACGAGGCGCTGCGGGTGCTCGAGCAGGGGCTGGCCATCCATCCGGCGCACAAGACCGCGCTGCTGGTGCGGGCCCGGGTCTTCTCCGACGCCGGCCGCGGCAAAGACGCCCTCCGCCTGCTCGATGAGCTCTACCCCCGCGACCGCGGCAACCTCGCGCTCATCGAGCTCTACGTCGAGCTGCTCTCCTGCGATGGGCGCACCCCCGAGGCCCGCGCCGTGCTCGCTGCGGCCGAGCTCGCTGGCGCCACCCCCGCGCTGCGGGATCGGCTGCTGGCGGTCATTGAAGAAGAAGAGGCCGGGCTGACCGAGCTCAGCGCGCTCGAGCCCCTCGAGTCCTTGCACACCCTGCCCGGCGCCTCGGTTGATGAGCTCGGCGACCCCTTCTTGACCGAGCCGGTGGTTCGGCGGGTGCTGCGCTCGGGCGCCCGCGAGGCCGGCGCGCGCCTGTGGGCCGAGTGGCGTGGCGCCCTGGGCGGCGGCGAGACCTCGGCGCTCCGTCCGCGCAACCTCCGGGTCGACGCGGTGTCTCGGCCGCCGCCGGCCCTCCCTTCGCCGGCGCCCGCGGCCGTCCCCGCCCTCCGCCGCCTGCTCCACGCGCTCGAGTCGGCCCCGCGGTGAAGATCCTCGTCCTGCACGGCCCCAACCTCAACCTGCTGGGGCGCCGCGAGCCCGCCGTCTACGGTGCCCAAACCCTCGACGAGATCAACGCGCAGCTGGGTGTTTTGGCCGCTGAGCTCGGCGTTGACGTCGCGTTCGTGCAGAGCAACCACGAGGGCGCCCTCATCGACGCGCTGCACGCCGCCCAAGGTGCGATGCAGGGCGTGCTCATCAACCCCGGCGGCCTCACCCACAGCTCGGTGAGCCTGCGCGACGCGCTGCTGGCGGTGAACCTGCCTTTTGTCGAGGTCCACCTCAGCAATGTCTACGCCCGCGAGCCCTTTCGGCACACGAGCCTGCTGCGCGACGTGGCGGTCGGTGTGGTGCTCGGTTTTGGGGCCGACAGCTACGGGATGGGCCTGCGGGGGCTGATCTCGCACCTGCGCCGGCGCGTGGGCGACGCAGGGCCCCCGGCTGGATAGGCGCCCGCTCCGCCGCGCCGGCCGCCCCAATCGGGCCACCCGCGCCCAGAGGACCCGAGGGACCTGATGGACCTGCAGCAGATTGAAGACCTCATCCGCCTCATGCGCAAGCACCGCGTGGGCGAGATCGAGTACGAGAACGCCGACATCAAGCTCGCTGTGCGCTTTCACGCGAGCGGCGTGGCGCCGACGGTGGTCGCCGCGCCGGTGGCCAGCGCCGCGCCCTCCCCGGCTGCGGCCCCCGCCGCGGCGCCGGCCAGCGCCGGTCGGATGGTGAAGTCGCCGATGGTGGGCACCTTTTACCGTGCCGCCAAGCCGGGCAGCCCACCCTTCGCGTCGGTCGGCGACCGGGTCAGCGTCGGCCAGCCGCTCTGCATCATCGAGGCGATGAAGCTGATGAACGAGCTCGAGAGCGACGTGACTGGCGTCATTGAAGAGATCCTGGTCGAGAACGGCCAGCCGGTGCAGTTCGGCCAAGCGCTGTTCCGCGTGCGCGCCGACTGAGCGCCGCGGGCCCGCCGCGCTCCGCGCCGTCCGTGCCGTCCGCTGGGTCCGCCAGGTCCGCTGGGCCAGCGGTGTCCGCCGCGGGGTGGACCGCGGGGCGCGGGCTCTGCAGGCGGGGTGACCCGCCGGTCTGCGGGCAGGTCGCGCCCCGAACCCTCCGCCGCCCCTTGGTGAGAGCCCCATGAAGCCCCCCTTCCAGAAGATGCTCATCGCCAACCGCGGAGAGATCGCGCTGCGCGTCATCCGCGCCTGCCGTGAGCTCGGCATCCGCACCGTCGCGGTCTACTCCGAGGCCGACCGCAACGCCCTGCACGTGCGCTTTGCCGACGAGGCGGTCTGCGTCGGCCCGGCCCAGGCCCGCGACAGCTACCTGCACATCCCCAACGTGATCAGCGCCGCTGACATCACTGGCGCTGACGCCGTTCACCCCGGCTATGGCTTCCTCGCCGAGAACATCGCCTTCGCCAAAGCGGTGCGCGCCCACGGCATGACCTTTGTGGGCCCCTCGCCCGAGCTGCTCGGCACCTTCGGCGACAAGCTCTCGGCCAAGGCCGCGGCCCGCGACGCGGGTGTGCCCCTGCTGCCCGGCAGCGGCGGCGCGGTGGCCGATGTCGACGAGGCCTGCGCGGTGGCGGCGACCGTCGGCTACCCCGTGCTGCTCAAAGCGGCCTTCGGCGGCGGCGGAAAGGGCATGCGCATCGCCGAAGACGAGGCGACCCTGCGGCGGGTCTTCGCGCTGACCACCGCCGAGGCCGAGGCCGCCTTCGCCGATGGGGCGGTGTTCATCGAGCGCTTCTTGCCCGCGCCCCGCCACATCGAGATCCAGGTGGCTGGCGACCGTTTTGGCCGCGGCATCCACCTCGGCGAGCGCGACTGCAGCCTGCAGCGGCGCCACCAGAAGGTGATCGAAGAGGCGCCCGCGGCCAACCTCGCGCCCCACCTGCGCGACGCCATCCGCGCCGCTGCGGTGCGTTTGGTTGAGGCCACCCAATACACCACTGTGGGCACCTGCGAATTCCTCGTGCAAGGCGACGAATTCTTCTTCCTTGAGGTCAACCCGCGCATCCAAGTCGAGCACCCGGTCACCGAGCAGGTCACCGGCGTCGATCTGGTCCAGCTCCAGATCCGCCTCGCCGCGGGTGAGCCCCTGCCCCTGCGCCAAGACGAGGTGGTCATCCGCGGCCACAGCATCGAGGTGCGCGTCAACGCCGAGGACCCCTGGACCTTCCGGCCCTCCCCAGGCAGGATCACCGGGTACCACGCCCCGGGGGGCCCCGGCATCCGCATCGACGCCGCCGTGCACGAGCAGGCGGTGGTGCAGCCCTACTACGACTCGCTGGTCGCCAAGCTCATCGTCACCGCGCCCGACCGCGAGCGCGCCATCCAGCGCCTGCGCTGGGCGATGGACGAGTTCGTCGTCGAGGGCATCTCCACCACCCTGCCTCTGCAGCGGCTGCTGGTCGCCGATCCCTGCTTCGCCGCCGTGGACTTCCACACCCGCACCATCGACCAGTGGCTGGCGGGCCGGAGCGCCTGAGCGCGCCCGACCCTCCGCCGCGCCTGGAGCCCCCGTGTCGATCGACCGCCAGCGCCTCGAGCAGGAGGCCCTCCAGTTCATCCAAAAGGGCCAGAACGAGAAGGCCCTCGAGCGCTACGTCACGCTGCTCAAGGCCGAGCCCCGCGACGTGCGCCTGCGCCAGCAGGTCGCCGACCTGTACCTCAAGCTCGGCAAGATCCCCGAGGGCGACAAACACCTGCGCGAGCTGGCCAAGCAGCTGCGCACCGGCGGCAAAGAGCGCATGGCGATCGGCGTCTACAAGCAGATCATCAAGCTCAAACCAGACGACGCGCCGCTCTATGGTGAGATGGGCGACTGCTACGCCGCCGCCAGTCTGCCCCAAGACGCAAAAGCGAGCTGGACCCGGGCGATCGAGCTGCTCGGCCGCAGCCGGCCCGACCAGGCCATCGTCTACGTCGAGAAGTTGATCCGGCTTGAGCCGGGCGAGCTGGCGCTGAAGGTCAAGGTCGCCGAGCTCTGCGAGGCCGCCAACTGGGGCGAGCGGGCCAGCCAAGAGTGGCGCCGGCTCGCCCAAGAGGCCCGCCGCCTGGGCCGCATCGAGGACCGCGCCCGCTTCGCCGAGAACGCGCTGAAGCGCCGCCCCGACGACGTGGACGCGCTGGCCGAGGCCGCTGACGCCCGCAACGCGATGGGCGAGTACGACGCCGCGCTCAAGCACCTGCAGCGCGGCATCGGCCACGCCCCCCAAGACCGCCGTCTGCTCAGCGCTTTGGGCGAGGCCCTCGACGGCCTCGGCGCGCGCGAGAAGTCCCGGGCGGTCTGGCGCGAGCTGGCCCGCGTCGCCTGGGCGGTGGGCGACGCCGCCGGCCGCGCCGAGGCTCTGGGCAAGGCGGTGGCCGCGGGCGAGGCCGATCCCGGCGTGCTGGCCGAGCTCGGCGAGGCCCAGCAGGTGGCCGAGCGCGCCGCCCTGCGCCTCACCGACCAAGAGTGGGCGATGCCCTCGGGTGAGGCCGAGGGTCGGGCCTGGGTCCGGGCCCGCACCTTGGCCCGCTATGGCTTCGCTGAGCGCGCCCGGGTCGAGGTCGAGCGCCTCAACGCCCGCGGGCTCGCCATGCTCGTGCTGCTCGCCGAGCTGCGGGCCGAGGTCGGCGACGCCAAGGGGGCGGCCCAGGTGCTGCGCGGGCTCTCCTTGCCGCGGGCCGACGCCCAGCAGCAGCTCCACATCCGGGTCGGCGTGCTCGAGGGCAAGCTCGCCGAGGGGCTCAGCGCGGCGCCCGCCGCCGCCCCGGCCGCCGAGGACGACGAGCTGCTCGACGACGAGCCCACCGGCGGTCTGCTCGAAGATGACGGTCTGGTCGATGATGAGCTCGTTGACGACGAGCCCACCGGCGGGGGCATCGCCGCCCCGGCGCTCGCACCCTTGGGCACCGCTGCGGCGAGCGGGCCCGCGCCCAGCCTCGACGACGATGACGCGGCGTGGAGCTTCCTCGACGAGCCCGCGGCTGCGCCCGCGGTCGATGATCTCGATCCCAGCTTCTTCTCCGACGTGCTCGCGCCCGCCCCGACGGCCGCGCCGAGCCCGACCCCTCCCCGTAGCGCGGCCCCCACCGCCACATCCGCGGCTGCACCCAGCCCGATGGCGGGGGTCAGCCTGCCTGCCGCGGCGATCGACGCCCTGGCCCTGCTGCGGGTGGGCGCGGTCGAGGCCGCCGGCCGGGCGGCCCGCGGGGATCGGGGCCTGCACGGCGAGCGCCTGCTGGCCCGGGCCTTGGCGGCGGGCGGCGACCCCTCGGGTGCGCTGCGCGGCCTACAAGACGCGGTCGACGAGTCGGCCGAGGCCGACGCGGGCTACGCCGAGGCCCTCATCGAGCTGGCCGCCCTGAACGCCCAGGCGGCCAAGTTCAAGCGCGCCCAGCGCCTGCTCGACGAGGCCACCGATCTGGGCGGTGATCCCGACGACATCGCCCTGGTGCGGCGGGCGGTGGCCCTGCTCGGGGGCTGAGGCCGCGGCGGGGGCGCCTGCGGCCCCCCTCTGCGCTCGCCGGGGCCCCGGCCGCCGCTCCGCCTGCGGCGGGATCGGCGGCCGCCCGGCTCGGTCGCTGCGCGACCGCCGCTGCGCGGCGCGCGCCGGTCGGCCGGGCGCGTCGGACAGCGGCGGGCTGCGCGCTCAGGCGGCCGGGGGCCAGCGCCGGCCCGACTTGGGGGCGGCGAGGTCGAAGACCTCGACCATGCCGTCATCCCAGCAGACCGCCAGGGGCGCGCCCGCGCCCTGGGTCATCAGGTGCAGGTTGGCCACCTTGCGGCCGGGCCGCTCGGCGACGAGCTGCGGCTTGCCCTCGGCGAGGTTCATCGCGTAGACCAAGAGGCCCGCGTGGTCGGGGGCCGGGCGCGAGAAGGCGGCGAAGGCCCCGGCGGCGCTCGTGCCCGCGTCGAGGTGCATGCAGGGGATCTTGCGCAGCAGGCGCTCGGGCTCGTCGGTCGGGCCCTGGCCGATGCGCAGCGACTTGATGCCCGGCTGGCCCGGATCGAGCCACAGCAGCTGGGCCCCGCCGTCGGCGAGGGGGGCCAGCGCGCCCCGGCGGCCAGGGAACTCGGCGGGCACGGTGAGCGGCGCGCTCAGGCCCGCCGCGCTCAGCGTGACCACCGTGCTGCCCTTGGTGACCAGCACCGGGTGGTGGTCGCTGACGAAGGTGCGGATGGTCATCATCCGGCCGATGTGCAGCGCGACCGGCTCTTGGCCCTCGACCAGCTTGTGCACCGTGACGCCGGGGCCCTCGCGGGCCACGCCGAACAGCAGCAGGTCGGGGCCGACCTGGCGCAGCAGCGGGGGCGCGGCGGGTGTGTAGGGCAGGTTGAGCTGCTGCACGGCGCCCAGCGCGCCGTCGGCGCCGACCCGGGCGCGGATGGCGACCATGCCGCCGGGGCGCTCAACGAAAAGCACCGCCGAGAAGCCGTCGCCGTCGGCGCTCAGGCAGCGCGCGCGCACCAAGCTGGGCGGGAAGGGCAGGGCAGGCGCGCCGAGGAAGCCGGCCTTGCCCACCTGCACCACGCCGACCCGCAGGAAGCTGCGGTCGCCGCCGGCCTTGTCGGCCCAGAGCATACACATGCGGTCGCCGTTGGCGGCCAGCGTCGGCTGATCGATGGCCCCGCCGTCGTGGTCGGGGATCTCGCCCATGGCCAACAGCAGCAGCTCGGCCGGCACCAGCGCGTCTTTGAGCTTGGCGCCCGAGAGGTCGACGCCCTCGAGCTTGGCGTCGGTCAGGTCGGCGCGGGTGAAGTCGGCGTCGTCGACGGTGGCCTCGCTCAGATCGGCGCCCGAGAGGTCGGCGCCGGTGAAGTTGGCGCCGTCGAGGGTGGCCTCGCGCAGGTTCGCCTCGCGCATCTTGGCCTCGGTGAAGTCGGCGCCGAGCGCCACCACCCCGCTCAGGTTCGCGCCGGCGAGGCTGGCCTCACGAAAGGTGCACTCGGCGAGGATGCTGCCCGAGAGGTCGGCGCCGCCGAGCTTGGCCTCGGTGAAGTTGGCGCCCTGCAGCTTGCAGTCGTCAAAACGGGCGCGCTTGGCCTTGGCCCCGGTCAGCGTGGCCTCAACCAAGCTGCACTCGATGAGCTCGGCGTCGCTGAAGTCGGCGCCGTTCAGATCGGCCTCGTTGAGGTTGCAGCCCTCCATCACGGCCTCGCGCCACCGCGACTGGGCCGCCATCACGCTCTCGAGCTTGGTGTTGGTGAGGTCAGCCCCGCTGAGGTTCGCCCGGTAGAGGTTCGCGTCGGTGAGGTCGGCGTCGGTGAGGTCGGCCTTCTCGAGGTTGGCGTTGGTCAGGTCGGCTTCGGGGATCTGGGCCCCGGCGAGGTCAGCGGCGAAGAGGTCGATGTTGCCGCGCTTCTTGCGGCGCTCATTGAACTCTTGCACCTTGCCGGCCTTGAGGAGGGCGACGAGGTCTTCCATGTCGGAGATCCGTGTGGGGGCCCATGCCGGCGGCGGCGACCGCCGCGGCTGACCCGCGTGAGGGGGGCGGTGGGTTATCCGGCCCGGTGGTGGATCGCGACGGCGGGCTGACCTGCGAGGGGGCGCCGCTGCCCGAGACCACCGAGGGGAGGGGCCTTGCCGAGCCGCCGCACACAGCGCCGCGGGGCGGGGCCCACCTCGCTGGCCCTCGGCCTGCTGCTGGCCTGGGGCCGGCCGGCCGAGGCGGGCTGCGTCCAGGTCCACCTGCCGGGGGCGGCCTTCACGGCGGGCCGCCTTGAGGTCGGCGCCGGCGCGGGCGCCGAGGGCCCCGGCGAAGAGGGCCTCGTGCACCTCATCGAGCACCTGCGCGCCGGGGCGGGCCCAGGCCTGCGCACCGGCGCGGCGCTCACCGAGCCCGATGGTCACGGCTATGGCGCTGACGGCGTCGATCCCGCGCAGGTCGAGGCGGGGCTGCGCGCCCAGGTTGAGCGTCCCCTCGGCCCGCTGGCCGCCGCGCTCGAGGCCGAGCGGGCCGCGGTGCGCGCCGAGGCCCTGGCCCAGCCCGACGAGGCGCGCCTGCTCGCCCGCCTGCGCGCCGCTGCCTGGCCTGCGCCGCACCCCTACGGTCATGACCCCCTCGGCGCGCCCGAGGCGCCGGGCAGCGCGGTGTCCCGCGCCCAGATCGCCGATCTGGAGCGCATCGACGCCCGCGCGCTGCGAGGCGCGCCCCGGCTCTGCCTGCTGGTCGGCCCGATCCCGGCGGTCGGCGAGGCCCCGCCGCTGACCTCGGCCCCGCCGCTGACCTCGGCCCCGCCGCCGCCGCCCGGGCCGCCGACGAGCGTGCAAGACCCCCGGGGGTCCTGGCGGGTCTGGTTGACGCCGCCCGCGGCCCACGCCGACGCCGCCGCCCTGCGCCTGCTGGGCCGCGCGCTGCGGGCCCAGGGCCAGCCGGCGCTGTGGTGGAGCGGGCGCCTCGGCGGCATCTTCGCGCTGGGCGCGCCGGCGCGCCGCCCGCCGGCCCGCGCCTTGCTGCGCCGCCCGGGCCGCGCGCCGCGGGTGCCCGCGGGCCTCGGGGCCCGGCTGCAGACCGAGCAGGCCCGGGTCGAGGCCCAGCCCGACCGCCTCGCCGCGCAGGCTGGCGCCTGCTGGCGGGCGGGGCGTGACCTGCGCTGCGGCCGCGAAGACGCTGCGGTGCACGCCATCTCCGACGCGCACCTCGCCGAGGTCATCGAGCGCTGGCTGCCCGGCGCGGCCCTCGCCCGATGAGGCCGCGGCCGGGCACCGCCGGGCGAGGCGGCGAGGTCGCGTGCTGGGCCGCGTGGATCGGCGCGCTGGCCCTCGCCCTGGTGGGCGCGCTGCAGGTCGCTCTGGCCGCGCCGCCCACCGCCGGCCCCTGGCAGGTCGAACCGCTCCCGCTGGCCGAGGGCCTCTGGCGGTGGCCGCTGCCGCCGCAGACCAGCCCCCGGGGCGCGCAGGTGGCCGAGCGCGCGCTCGCCGCAGCGCTGCGGCGCGCCCTCCTCCCCGCTGGCGCCGCGGTGCAGCTTGGCTGCGCCGACCGCCAGCTCTGGGTCCGCGTGCAGGTCCACGACCCGGCGGCGGTCGACCAGGCCGCGCCCGCGGTCCAGGCGGCCCTGACGCGGGCGGCGCGCGCGAAGCCCCGGGGGGCAGGGCAGCTGAGCCTCTCCGAGATCGAGGCGATGATCAGCGATCTCGACGATCTGCGCCTCGCGCGGGGTGTCCCGCCGACGCCGACGCCGACGCCGGCGTGGGTGGGCGGCGGCGCCTTCGCCGTGCAGGTCGACGGCCTGCCGCTGCTGCGCATCCGCCTGCTGGTGGGCGGGCTCGGGCCCCTTGACGCGCCGGGCGGGGCCGCTGCCCGCGCGGCGGCCCTGCGCGGGGGTGGTCCAGAGGGCCTCGCCGCGGCCCTGCGCGACGCGGGGGTCGGGGCCTGGGAGCGCGGGGCCGACGCGCGCGCCGACGGCCTGCTGCGGCTCTGGGCCGACGTGCTGCCCGCGCAGGCGCCCGTGGCGGTGCGCGCGCTCGAAGAGGCCGCCGCGCGGGTGATCGCCGCCCCGTCGGGGCCCGCGCCCGCGGCGTGGGCGTCTGTGCCCGCGCCCTCCGCTTGGGTGGTGGAGCAGCGCCCGAGCCGGGGGCAGCGCCTCCTCCTGATTGGTGATCTGGACGCTGCTCCCGTCGAGATGCGGGTCCATCCCGACTGGCCGTCCGAGCGCCCGCGCCCCGCCGCGCTCGACCGCAGGCTCGGATCGGTCGGCGGGCTCGGCTGCGGTGGGCACGCGCCCACGCTTCGAGGAGGGCGGTCGGGCGCCGCCGCGGGCTAAGATGCGGCACCCGGTGTCGGAGCCGGCGCGGGGCCCGCGCGGCCCGGTGCGCCGCCCGTACTTGCCGCCCCGTTCATGCCGCCGCACCCCTCCCGTCCCAACGGCCGGCGGGCCCTCGATGGCCCGAGCAAGGAGCCTCCCCCATGCGCAGCCGCAGCTTGCCCTCCCTCCGCGCGCCCGGCGCGGATGCCCGCGCTCCGCGCCTCCTCTCGCTGGCGCTCCTCGCCGCCGGTCTGTGCGCGCCGCTCTCTGCGGCCCAGGCGGCCGGGCTCGACGATCTGGCCTACCAGAGCACGCCCTTCCCCTTCGTGCTCGAAGACGAGGTCAGCCTCTACGACGGGTCCGAGTTCGACACGACCTGGATCCCGGCCGACAGCCCGCTGCAGATCCGCTTCCAGATCTTGTCCGAGGGCGGCGCCGAGATCGAGATGGAGGGCGTGGGCCACCTCGGCTGGCCCGAGGGCCTGACCGGCCTGATCGAGCCGGTGGCCGACAGCGGGATCATCGTCGTCGACGCGGTTCTGTCGGCGGTGACCTCGATCCGCTTCAACGTGGCCGGCTACACCTACGAGTCCGAGATCGACCGCCGGGGCATCGCGATCGAGGGCGAGGGCAGCTTCACCCCCTTCCTGATGAGCGGGGACGTGCCCGACAGCGTGTCGGTGCTCTTCGAAGGCGCCACCAACGAGCTGCTGAACTACAGCTACAACGTGTTCACCGGCGTCTCGGTGCAGTTCACCACCGATCTGGGGCCCCAGGCCACCACCGTCTACGACAGCCCCAACTGGTACCTGGGCGGCGAGCGGGTCGACACGGTGGGTGAGCGCGCGGTCTTCGAGCCGCTGGGTGAGCCGGTGCAGCCGGTCGAGGCCCAGCTGGTCGGTCACTGGGTCAGCAGCCTCGATCTGGTGCTCAACCCGGTGTTCTCGGTCTGCGTCGATCTCATCGGCTGCTTCGACCTCGTCGACATCGACATCCCCATCCCGCTGGCCGGCGACGACTTCGAGCAGATGTTCGCCCCGGTGGCGATGGAGTTCCCCCTGCCCGTGCTCACCCCGCCCCCGGCCGTCGCCGACTTCGGCACGGTCGAGGTGGGCCAGGTGGCCAACGTCCAGGTGCCGCTCAGCAACGTCGGCCTGCTCGATCTTGAGGGCGGCGCGGCGATGTTCGGCTCGCCCTACTTTGTGGTCTACCCGAGCGCTTTCTTGGCCGCGCCGGGCACCACCGACGGCCTCGTGCTCACCTTCGAGCCCCAGGCCGCCGGTGACTTCGACGGCACGCTGGTGCTCGAGAGCAACGACCCGCTGCTGCCCCGCATCGAGATCCAGGTGATCGGCACCGCGGTCGACCCGGCCGAGAGCGATCCGAACGGCGATGACGGCGCCAACGGCGACCCCGACGGGCGGGCCAAGCCGACGGTCATCGAGTCCGAGGTCCAGGGCTGCGGCTGCGCCTCGACCCGGTCCGACCGCATCGGCGGCGCGGCGCTCGGCGCGCTGGGTCTGCTCGGCCTGCTGTGGCGGCGGCGGCGGGCATGAGCGCTGGGGGCGCCACCCTCAAGCTCCGCCTCGCCGGCGAGAGCCGCGCCGCGCCCCACCACGCGCTCAACGAGGACGCGTGGAGCACCTACGCCATGCCGTCGGGGCGCTCCGCGCTGCTGGTCGTCTGTGATGGTGTCAGCACCGCCGGGGCGGGCGCGCCGGCCGCCCAGCTCGCCTGCCGGCGGGTGGGCCAGTTCTTTGACAAGGGCACCCGGCGCCACCCCGACACCCTCGCCCAGCTGGTCAGCGAGATCGACTGGGAGCTGCGGGGCGCCGGCCGCCAAGCCCGGTGCACGCTCGCGATGGCCTGGGTGGACGGCGGGTCTGAGACCGCCGAGGCCTGGGTCTTCACCGTGGGCGACTCGCCCATCTACCGGCTGCGCCAGGGCCGCCTGCGCCAAGCGGGCATGGAGGGCACCGGCACCTTCCGTCGGCTCGAGGCCTACCTGGGCATGGGGCCGGCGGTCAGCGAGGTGCTCAAGCGCGAGCGGTGGGAGCTTCGCCCTGGCGACGTGCTGCTGCTGCTCTCCGACGGCGTTCTGAGCGCGCTCGAGGAGGAGGACCTCGCTGCCCTCTGGGCCCGCACCAAAGAGCCCGCCCGCTTCTGCCGGGCGGTCATCGAAGAGGTCGCGCGCACCGGGGTGGATGACGACGCGACCATCGTCGCGGTCGAGCTGCTCGAAGAGCAGGAGGGCGCCTCGCCCGAGCGACACCTCGACGCCCCCGATCCGCCGCGCCGGCTGCTGTTGGGGGATGGGGACTGAGCCCGACCCTTGGCGGGATTGACGTGTGACGCGTTGTTTTGGTGTGCACTTGCGCGCCCGGCTGCGTGGAGGGGGCGCGCTCCCCTCGGGCGCCCTTGCCAGCGGCCCGGCGCCGTGTGAGAGGGCGGGGCGCTGGGGCGGTACCGTCTGCCCTGGCCGGTCAGGGGGCCGCCTGCAGCGCGGGCGCCCAGCGCTCCACCCCGGTGGGGCCCTGCCCAAGCTCCTCGCGGGTGTAGCTCAGTCGGTAGAGCACGAGCTTCCCAAGCTCGGGGTCGCGGGTTCGAACCCCGTCGCCCGCTCCATCTCCCTCCCCCGCGGCTTCGGCCGCGTCCCTCGCCCCTCGGGGCGAGCCCCGGAGCCCGGCCCCTCCTCCTCACGGATGGATGGTCCGGGCTTCCTGCGTTCCAGGCGGGGCCCCTCCGCATGGTGCACGCCGCGCCCCCTGCCCGCCGCCCGCCCCGGGCTTGGTGGGCCCCGCCCGTCCTCGGCCTGCTCCTGCTCGGGGGTGGGCTGTTCGTGCTGCGCGACCCGGCGGTGCACCGGCTGCTCGCCGCGCGCCTCGAACGGGCCCTGGCCGCGCGGCTCGGCGTGCACCTCGCGCTCTCGGCGGTCGAGCTCGACCCGGTGGGCGGCGGGCTGCGGGTGGCCGGCCTCGCCCTGCGCGCGCCCGAGGCTGACGGGGGCCTCGGCCCGGTCTGGCTCTCGGTCGAGGAGCTCTGGGTGGGGCTGGACTGGCGCGGCGGACGGCCGGCGATCGGCCACGTCGAGATCACCGCGCCCTCGCTGCGCCTGCACGTCGACAGCGACGGCGTAGTCGAGCTTCGCAGCCTGCCTCTTGACCTGCTCGGCGGCGGCGAGCCGGCCCCGGCGACCACCCCCCAGGCGCTGCCCTGGTCGAGCCTGCGGGTGACCGACGCCTGGGTCGAGGTGGTGCACCCGCTGGGCGCGCTGCGGGCCGAGCGGGTCGACCTGCTGCCCCAGCCGGGCAGCCCCAGCGAGCTGCGCCTCGAGCTCGGGGCGGTCACCGTTCAGCGCGATGACTTCGTTCAGGTGGCCGAGCAGGTCGTCATTCCGGGGCTCACCGTGCGGCCCGACCGGGTCATCGTGCCCGCGGTGGCCCTGTCCTTCCCGGCGCTCGACCTGAGCGCCAGCCTCGATCTGGTGCCTGGGGGCGCGGTCGACGCGCGCCTCGACCTCGACGCCGATCTGGTCGGCCTCAGCCCGGTGCTCGGGCCCCGGCTCGGCGCCGAGGGCGCGCTGCGGCTGGGCGGGCGCCTGACCGGGACCCTCGCCGCCCCGGTCGCCCAGGGCCGGCTCGCCGCCGACGACTTCGTCCTGCTGCAGCTCGACGAAGAGGTGCCAGGGCTCTGGCGCCGCCGCGCGCTGGGTGACCTGCGCTCGGACTGGTCCTTCGACGGCCGGCAGGCGGCCCTCGGCCCCCTCGAGGCGCGCTGGGCCGGCGGCACCCTGACCCTGGAGGGCGGCTACGACGTCTTCACCAGCGGCCTGTTCCTGCAGGCCAGCGGCCGCGGGATCAGCCTGCAGGACGCGCTCGCCGACACCAGCGTGCACGAGCGCGCCTGGGTCGAGATGGGCACCGACCTCGACCTCGTGGTCGGCGGCACGCTGGAGCCCCTGCGCCTCGTCGGCACCCTCGACCTGCGGGCCGATCAGCTCGTGGTGGGCGACGGGCCGGTGGGGGCGCCGGGCACCGCGGCCCTGCTCACCGTGCCCAAGGTCGGCCTCTTCGCCGAGCTGGACGTGCACCCCGACCGCTTCCGCATCCACGCGCAGCGGCTGGGCACCGCCCGCACCGAGGCCGAGGTGGACGCCTGGGTCCACCTCACCCCGGGCACGCCCCTCGACATCGCGGTGAATTTCCGTCGGATCGCGCTGGATGAGCTGCGGCCCCTCGGCGGCCTCGGGCTGCAAGGCCAAGGGCAGCTCCGCGGGCGGCTGGCCGGCCCGGCGAGCGCGCTCCACCTGACCGGCGACTTGGACGTGGCCGACTTTGTATTGGGTGAGGTGCCCTATGCAGACCGGCTGCGCGCCCGCATCGACACGCCCGACCTCGAGGTGCTGCGCTTCGTCGAGATCGACGCGCTGCGGGGCCAGAGCCCGTACACCGGCCACGTCTTTGTGCACTTCGATCAGCCCGGCATCCCGCTCGACATCCAGGCCGATGTGGTCGGCGGGCGCCTGTCGGACTTCACGGGCATGTTCCTCGAGATCCCCGGCCTCGACGCGCAGCTCGACGGGGGGCTGAGCCTGCGCGGCCCCTACGATCACTTCGACGGCGAGGGCAGCTTCGCCCTGTCGGCGGTGAACCTGTTCGGCGAGCCCTTCCCCGAGGGGCAGGCCCGGGCCCGCATGGTCGGCGGGCGCTTCTTGCTCGACCGCCTCAGCCTCAGCCGCCTCGACGGGCTCGAGACCCTGCTCGCCCGGGGCAGCATCGGGGCCGGCTGGGCGACCAATATTGACGTGCAGAGCGGCGGTCTGCGCCTCGAGCGCATGCACCTGCTCCACGGCCTGCCGCTCTGGGGTGAGCTCGACCTGGCGGCGACGGTGGGCGGCACGCTCTTCGCGCCGGCCCCGCGCGGCGCGGTGCGGGTGAGCCGCTCGGCCATCGGGCAGCGGAAGGTCGACGACTCGGTGGTGCGCTTCACCACCACCGGCACGACCCTGCGCTACGAGGCCAACGCGATCGGCGAAGACCTGCGCCTGAACGGTGATCTGCAGTTGGATGGCCTGGGCGCCTGGACGGTCGACGCCCGCGCCGACGGCTTCCCGCTCGACGTGTTTTACCCCCGGGCGCCCGACGGCAGCCCTGTGCTGGCCTCGGTGGACGGCACGCTGCGAGGCGGCGGCACCCTCGCCGGGGATCAAGCGCTGCGCGCGACCCTCGCCGCGGAGCTGAGCGCCGTCCGGCTCGACTGGGGCGGCCACAGCCTGCGCAACCCGACGCCCTGGGCGCTCAAGTGGGCGCAGGGCGCATTTGAGCTGGATGGGGTCGCCCTCGAGGGCGGGGCCACCGCCCTGACCTTCACCGGAAAGGGTGACCGGCGCGGTGATCTCGACCTGGCCGGCGGCGGGACCCTCGACCTCGACCTGCTCCGGCTGGTCACCCCGGGCATTGAGCGCGCCTCGGGCCGCGCCCAAATTGGGCTCACCGTCGAGGGCCCCGCCGGGAACGCCGTGCCCAAGGTCAAGATCGACGTCAGCGGCGCGAGCTTCCTCACCGAGTACTTCCCCCAGCCTTTTGAAGAGGTGCAGGCCCAGCTCAGCGGGGCGCCCGACCGCTTCGTCATCGAGGCGGCGACCGGCCGGCTGGGGGGCGGCGCGGTTGACCTGCGGGGGCAGATCGCGGCGGATGCCTGGGCCCCGGCGCACTTTGACCTCCGCGCCAACGTCGACGACGCCCGGGTGCGCTACCTCAGCTTCTTGCCGGCGATGGAGGGCGACGCCCGCCTGCGTTTTGATGGCCCGGTTGATGACCTGCTGCTCGCTGGTGACATCATCGTGCAGGACATGGTCTTCGCCGAGCGCATCGACTGGGAGGACTGGCTGCTCCAGTTCGGCGGCGACCGCTTGGCCGGCGCCGCGGCCGACACCACCGGCGACTATTTTGGGCTCAACCTCAAAATCTCCGCCGACAACACCATCCGCATGCGCAACAACGTCGGCGACCTCTCCGCCTCGGCTGACCTTCGTTTTGTCGGCGACACCTCCAAGCCAGGCCTGCTCGGCGACGTGCGGGCCCAGCCCGGCGGCCGGGTCTACCTCAAGGAGCGCGAGTTCGAGATCACCCGCGCCGACCTGCATTTTGGCGACGCCTTCGCCTTTGACCCCGAGCTCGACATCGCGCTCGCCACCACCGTGCGCGCGCGGGAAGACACCTACGCCATCGACTACCGCGTGCTGGGGCCCTACTCCGACTGGACGACCGACTCGAGCAGCGATCCGGGGCTGCCGCCCGCCGACATCAACTCGCTGCTGCTTTTTGGCATGACCAGCTCGGAGATGGAGCGCTATGGCGGCGCGGCGGGCGCGCTCATGTTCGAGGGCAGCGACCTGGTGGCGAGCAAGCTCGGCGTGATCGAGCGGGTGGGGGAGCGCATCTACGGCCTCGAGCTCATCCGCCCCGAGCGCATCGATCTGGTCACCGGCGTGAACGAGCGGGGCTCGGGCACGGTGTCCTCCGACATGCGCCTGCTCGTCGAGAAGGACTTCGACTGGGGCACTCTCATCTTTGAGCAGAACCTCTACCGCACGTCCGACACCTACCTTGGGTTTGAAAAGCGCCTCGCGCGCAAGTTGTACACGCGGGCCTACTGGGCGCGGGAGCAGGTCGGTCGCCGGCTCAACATCGGCGGTGCCTACGGCGCCGAGCTGAACTTGCGGTGGGAGCTCGATTGAGCGCGGCCCTCCGCTTCC
Source organism: Deltaproteobacteria bacterium (assembly GCA_016792625.1). Taxonomy (GTDB): domain Bacteria; phylum Myxococcota_A; class UBA796; order UBA796; family UBA2385; genus JAEUKK01. Next base: position 66,841 of record JAEUKK010000050.1, read on the forward strand.
TGTGGTGTGCGCGGTTCGCCGGGCTGCTCGGCCTGCTCCTCGTCGGGAGCAGCGCCGCCGCCGCTGATCCGGCCGAGTTCGCTGGGCACCCGGTGGTGCAGGTCTCCCTGATCGCCGTGCGGGGTGAGCTCCCCAGCGAGAACCTCGAGCCGCTGCTCCGGGTGCGCCAGGGCCAGGCCCTCGATTTGGGCCTCGTACGCCAAGACCTCGCGCTGCTCCACCAAGCCGGCGGTTTTAACGCGGTCGAGGCGGTGGCCGAGCCCTGGACCATCGACACCGCCGAGGGCCCCGCCGACGGCGTGATCATCTCCTACCGGGTGGTGAGCGCCCCGCGGGTCGACCTGATCGAGGTCGACGGCCCCCGCTTCGGCAAGGCGCGCCGCGTGATCGACGCCGCGGTGGGCATTCACAAAGAGGACGCCTTCTACGCCGAGTCAGAGCTGAGCATGCTCGAGGCCCGGGTGGTCAGCGCCCTGGCCGCCGACGGCTGGAGCCACGCCCGGGCCACCGCCAGCGCCGCGCCGGTGGGCGAGGGGCGGGTGGCGGTGCAGCTGCAGGTCGACCCCGGTGAGGCCAGCACCTATGGGCACCTGAACATCGTCGGCGACATTATCCTCGACGAGGACCGGGCCTGCGGTTTTGTCGGCGAGGCCCTGCTGCGGCCGGGCTGCGGGCTGCCGGCCCGCAAGGTCAAGCGCTGGCTGCGGCGGCACGGGGTGGCCGAGGGGCGGCGGGTGGTGCCTCAGGACTTTGATGAGGCCCTGGTCGACCTCCGCCGGCGCCTCGTCGCTAAGGGCTGGCTGCAGACCCGCATCTCCTACCGGGCGCTGCGGGCCGACGCGGGTGAGCTGGCGGAGATCCGCACCATCACGGTGGAGGCGGGCCCGCGCCTGCAGGTGGCCGTGGCCGCGCAGACCCGCCGGGAGCGCCTGCTGCCGCCCGCCGACGCCTTGCTCGAGACCATGGGCTTCTTCGGCGGGGAGCGGGTGGACGAGGCGGCCCTGCGCGAGGCCCGCGACCGGATGCGCGGCTGGTACGACCGCCAGGGCTACCCCGAAGCGGCGGTGGAGCTGTCCTCGACGCCCACCAAAGACGGGACGCGCCTCGAGCTGCAGGTGACGCACGGGGGGCGTCAGCACGTGCGGAGTTTTCAGATCCGCGGGGCCAAGGCGATGACCGACGCCGAGGTCACCGGCGCGCTGCGGGCCGCGGCGCCCGACACCCTCGGGGAGCGCCGCAACAGCGCCGCCGGCGTGGCCGAGGCCCTGATCGGCGTCGAAGAGGTGTACCGAGGCCAGGGCTTCCTCAGCGCGAAGCTGACCCACTTTGAGACAGCCAAGCTGCGGCGGCGCCTGCCCTGGCTGCTGCCCCGGCTGCGGCGTGTGCCCGTGGCGGTGGTGATCCGGGTGTCGGAGGGGCCCCAGACCCTGCTCGGGGGCATGCGCAGCGTCGGCGGGAACGGCCTTGAGGACGAGCTGATCGCCGCCTCCTCCGCCCAGATGTTGTCGGGGCCCTACAGCCCCACCGCGCTCGACGCCCTCTCCAACCAGATCAAGGCCTTGTACCAGGGGCAGGGCTACCTCGACGTGGTCGTCGCGCTCGAGGTCGGCCTCTCCGAAGACAAGCAGCTCGCCAACGCCGTCTTCGTCGTGCGGCCTGGCCACCAAGTGCTGCTGCGCAGCGTGGTCGTGCGCGGCAACCGCCGGACCCGCCCCAAGGTCGTGTCGCGCGAGGTGAGGGTCGGCGTCGGTGAGCCCCTGACCCCCGCCGCGCTGGCCGAGTCGCGCCAGGCCATCTACGCGCTGGACCTGTTCCGCGTGGTGGCGCCCGAGCTGGTCGGCGAAGACCCCGGCGTGCGCGACCTGCTCATCTCGGTCGATGAGAAGCCGAACATCCAGTTTGACCTCGGCGGCCGGATCTCGACCGACCAGGGTGTGCTCGCCCAGGCCCGCGCCACCCACCGCAACCTGAGCGGCCTTGGCCAGAAGGTCAGCCTGCTCGGCCAGGTCGGCTACGGCTGGTTCGGCGAGGAGTGGCGGGTCGACACCCTGCAGCCGGTCTACCGGGCCGCGGTGCGCTACACCGTGCCCTATGTGCCGGCAGCGGGCGGAAACCTCTTCGTCGAGGCCCTGCTGCGTGAGGCAGTGCAGGAGCCCACCTTCGGCATCCGCCGCTCGGGCGTGGTCTTCGGCCTGAACCAGCAGATCACCCGGCCGCTGCTCATGGTCTTCGACTATGGCGTGGACTTCCGGGTGCTCGAGGACGTCGACCCGGGCGCGCTCGTGCCCGGCGACCCCTGGCTCGACGTGCTCGGCGTCAACACCGCCGGGCTCGGCGAGGTCATCCTGCCCTCGGCGCCGCGCGTGCAGACCGGCCCGAGCCTGCTCGTGGTGTGGGACAAACGAAACGACCCCTTCAACGCCACCGAGGGCCACCTGCTCAGCGGTCAGGTGGAGGGGGCGCTGCAGTCGGGCGCGGCCGGCGCGATGGTCCGCGGCGAGCTGCGGGCGGAGAAGGTGATCCCTGCCGGCCCGCTCATCCTCGATCTGGTCGGGCGCGCCGGCGCGGGCATGGTCCGCGGCGCCCGCAGCACCCTGGCCCTCGAGGACCGCTTCTACCTGGGCGGCGGTGGCTCGATGCGCGGCTTTCGCCTCAACAGCGTCGGGCCCGCCAATTTCGCCGCACGGCCGCGGCTCGACCTGCCGGGCGCGCTGGGCCCCCTGGTCGAGGGCAGCGCCATTCGTGACGCGCCGGCCCAGTGGGTCAACACCGGCGGGGACAGCATGCTCAAGGGCACCTTCGAGCTGCGGGTGCCCTTGTCGGTGCTGCCCTCGGTCAAGTCCGACAGCGCAAGTTTTGTGACCTTCGCCGAGGTCGGGCGGGTGGCCTTCCTCGATCCCTACGCGGTCACCACCTCGTCCGCCGAGGGCAGCGACCCCTGGGCCCGCTTCTCCACCGGGGTGGGCCTGCGGGTGGCCACGCCGATCGGCCCGGCGGCGATCGAGCTGGGCATCAACCCCTTCCGCATCGAAGAGCGGGGCGAGAGCCTGCTGCTCCCGCACCTGAGCATCGGCGGCCTCTGAGCGGGCTTTCGGCCGGCGTGGCTCAGCCCAACAGCACCTGGCGCACGCTGCGAATGGCCTCAGGGTCGCCGGTCTCGCGCGCGGCCTCGGCCACCAGCGCGTGCAGCCGCGCCTCGTCCAAGGGGCGGTCGAGCAAGGCGAGATCAACGGCGAGGCCGAGGTTCCCGAAGTCTTTGTGCGCGCTGGCGAGGTTGCTGGCGCCGCCCTGGTAGATGGCGTCGTCGATCGCCCGCTTGGTGCCGCGGGTGTCGGCGTGGGCGACGATGAGGGCGACCTTGCCGACCGCGCCGTCCTCGACCAGGCCCATGCGGATGAGCGGGGCGAAGACGCAGTCGCGCACCGCCCCGGTCTTGGAGAAGTTGCCGAAGGTCTGGGCCACGCGGCGGGCGATGCGGGGCTGGGCCTCTTGGGTGCTGGCCCCGATGTGCGGCGTGACCGCGACCTTGGGCTGGTCGCGGTAGGGGTTGACCCAGGGGTCGCTGGCGCCGCGGGGCTCGTCGGGGAAGACGTCGACCGCCGCCCGGCGGATCGCGCCCTGATCAATGGCGTGCAGCAGATCTTCGGCGGTGTGCAGAAAACCGCGGGCGAGGTTGATGAAGACCCGGGGCGAGCTGGCCGGGCGGTCTGCGCCGAGCTGCAGCAGCAGCTCGCGGCTGAGCAGGCCGGCGTTGCTGCGGCCGTTCACGTCGGTGGCGCTCAGGTGCACGGTCACGAAGTCGCTGCCGCGCAGCAGGTCGGCGACCGAGGCGGTGGGCGCCCAGCCGAACTCACGCCCGACCTCGACCGCCACCTCGCGGGTGTCGAAGAAGCGCACCTGCATGCCCAGCTGCTCGGCCACGCGGGCCGTGGCTCGGCCGATATTCCCGAGCCCGAGCACGCCGAGCACCTTGCCTTGCACCTCGTAGCGCTCGGCCTCGGACTTCTCCCAGCCGCCGGCGCGGGTGTGGGCGTCGGTCTCAAAGAGGCGGCGCCCGAGCGCGATGAGGTGGGCGACGACCAGCTCGACCACGCTGCGGCCGTTGCTGACCGGGTCATTGAAGACCATGACCCCGTGATCGGCGCAAGCGACCTTGTCGACGCTGTCATCGCCGATGCAGCAGAGCTGGACCACGAGCAGCTCGGGGCAGGCCTCGACCACCCGCCGGCTGACCGGGACGCGGCTGCGCTTGAACAGGGCCTGGCTGCGGTGCTGCTGCAGCAGGCGGATCAGCTCCTCTTCGTCGGGGGCGTTGCCCTTGATCCGCACCACCTCGACGCCTTGGCGGGCGAGCTCCTCGTCGAGGGTCGGGTGGGGGTTCTCGACGACCAGGGCCCGGGTGAGGGGGCCGAGCAGCACACGCGCCATGGCGACTCCAAGGGGAGGGGAGCGCCGGCTTAGCCGCTGCCCGCCCGCCTCGCCCTGGCCTCGCTCAGTAGACGGTGAGCGCGCCAGCGTTCGCGGCGTTGTAGCCGTCGTTGCTGCCGCTGCCCCCGCAGCCCGAGCCGCCGAGGTCACAGTAGAGCCAGCTGCGGCCGCCGTCGGCGCTGACCCGGCCGCAGTAGTCGAAGTACCCCGTGACCGCGGGGGCCACGAAGCCGCCCATAAACTCGTCGTTGGCGAGATCACCGCTGGTGAGGCCATCTTTGTCGGCGTTGTAGGTGGCGGTGGTCCACACCCAGCCCGCGCCGACCGTGGGGTCGCCGTTGTTCGGGCCGAGGCCGACCTCGACGGTCAGGCCAGTGCCAGCGCCTGCGCCGACCGTGACCCCTGGCTGGTACACCCAGACGAAGACGTCCGCGCTGGCGGTCCCCGGGGTGAGAGACTGGGTGCAGGGCCACTGCATGTGGCAGTAGTCGACCGGCACGTCCACGTCGGCATCGGCGTCCGCATCGGCGTCCGCGTCCGCATCGGCGTCGGCGTCCGCGTCCGCATCGGCGTCCGCATCGGCGTCGGCGTCGGCGTCAGCATCGGCGTCAGCGTCCGCATCGGCGTCCGCATCGGCGTCAGCGTCCGCATCGGCGTCCGCATCGGCATCGGCGTCCGCATCGGCGTCTGCGTCCGCATCAGCGTCCGCATCAGCGTCGGCGTCGGCCTCCTCGGTGTAGGTCCAGGCGAGGCGGGCCTCGGCGCCGTCGCTGGCCCGGGTGGCCACCAGCTCGGCGGCGCCCGGGGTGCCTGGCGGGGTGGTGCAGGCAAGCTCGACCGACGAGATCACCGTCAGGGTCGCGCAGGGCGTGCCGCCGACGGTGAGCGTGAGGTCGGCGGTGAAGCCGGCGCCGTTGAGGCGCAGGGCCGTCCCGCCCGCGGCGCCGCCCTCGGCCGGCACGACCTGGTCGAGGCCCAGCGGGGCCAGGGCGCCCTCGCCGCTGTCGCCGAGGTCCTCTGCGACGTACTTCCCGCCGCCGCAGGCCACGAGCAGCAGCAGGGCGAGGCGGAGGGCGCGGCCCGCTGAAGGGGAGGGGAGCGAGGAGGGGGGCATGGGTGCTCCTGGGGCGCCCGCCAGCGGGACGGGGGTGGTCGCCTAGGGGAGGCGCGCGCCCGTCTGCCGGTCGAAGCGGAGGTGGTGGCGGAGCTGCACGGTGGTCGGGCCGCGCGGCGGAGGGGGGCCCTCGACCCGCGCCACCAGCTTGTCTTCGCCGAGGCGCATGTGCACGAAGGACTCAAAACCCAGCGTCTCGACCACCTCGACCGTGGCCGGGTAGCTGCGGCCCAGGGCGGGGTCGGGCGCGCCGACCACGATCTCGTGCGGGCGCACGCCGATCTCGACCCCGGGCTCGATCCCGAGCAGAAAACTCATCGCGGGCGAGCCGATGAAGCCGGCCACAAACCGGTTGGCCGGGGTGGCGTAGAGCTCGGCGGGCGTGCCCACCTGCTGCAGGGCGCCGCCGTTGAGCACCGCGATGCGATCGGCCAGGGTCATCGCCTCGACCTGGTCGTGGGTGACGTAGACCATGGTCGTGCCCAGGGTCAGGTGCAGCTGCTTGAGCTCGACCCGCAGCTGGGTGCGCAGGGCCGCGTCGAGGTTGCTGAGCGGCTCGTCAAAAAGGAAGACCTTGGGCCGGCGCACGATCGCCCGGCCCATGGCCACGCGCTGGCGTTGGCCGCCGCTCATCTCTTTGGGGTAGCGGTCGAGCAGGGGCCCGAGCGCCAACATGCGCGCGGCTTCATCGACCGCAGCGGCGATCTCGGCGGGCGGGCGCTTGGCCAGCTTGAGCGCAAAACCCATGTTCTCGCGCACGGTCATGTGCGGGTAGAGCGCGTAGCTCTGAAAGACCATCGCCACGTCGCGATCCCGCGGGGCGACGTCATTCACGAGCCGGTCGCCGATCCACAGCTCGCCGCCGCTGACCGACTCGAGCCCGGCGATGCAGCGCAAGAGGGTGGACTTGCCGCAGCCGCTGGGCCCGACGAGCACGAGCAGCTCGCCGTCGGGCACCTCGATGTCGACGCGCTGGAGGACGCGGACCGCGCCGTAGGACTTGTGGAGGCCGCGGAAGCTGATGGACGCCATGGCCCCATCCTACCGCAAGCGGAGGGCCGCTCCGTCGTTGGGGCGCGTCGGCGCTCTCGACGTGTCAACCTCATGGCTCGACCTGACCTGCGCGCCCTCCGGGTGTTAGCAGCCGCCGGGTTGGGGGCTCCCCCGGCCCGCTCCCGCCGATCTGCGCCCGCCCGCCGCTCCCCCCGCCTCGCTCTCCCGCCGCTCCTCCCCGCCTCGCCGGAGCCCCCATGCCGGACGCCGTCCCCCTGCTGCTCTCGGTCGTGGCCGACACCGCTGCCGCGCCCGAGGCCGGGATCCTCGACCTCCTGCTCGACGCTGACATTATCGTCCAGTCGGTCCTTTTGGTGCTGCTCGGCATGTCGGTGGCCTGCTGGGTCATCATCGTCAACAAGCTGCGCCTCATCCGCACCGCCGAGCGCGAGAGCCAAGCCTTCCTCGACACCTTCTGGAAGAGCCGCCGCCTCGACACGGTCTTTGAGGGCATCGACAAGCACCGGGGCAGCCCGGTCGCGATGGTGTTCAAGGCCGGCTACGTCGAGCTGAGCAAGCTGACCTCGGCGAGCAGCGACGCGCAAAACAACGGCGGTGTCGCCATCTCGGGCGAAGACAACCTCGTGCGTGCGCTCCGGCGCGCCCGCACCGTCGAGCGCACCGAGCTCGGCCGCCTGACCGGCTTCTTGGCCACCACCGGCTCCACCGCGCCGTTTATCGGCCTCTTTGGCACGGTTTGGGGCATCCTGCGCGCTTTTCAGAAGATCGGCATCACCGGCCAGGCCAGCATCGCCACCGTCGGCCCCGACATCGCGCACGCGCTCATCGCCACCGCGGTCGGCCTCGCCGCGGCCATCCCCGCGGTCATGGCCTACAACTACTTCAGCGGCAAGGTGCGGCTGCTCGGCACCGAGATGGACAACTTCTCGGACGACTTCCTCAACATCGTGAAGCGCCACTTCCGGGCGAGGTGAGCCATGGGGATGAGCGTCGGCGATGGTGACAGCGACGGCCTGATGGCCGAGATCAACGTGACGCCGTTCGTCGACGTCATGCTCGTGCTGCTCATCATCTTCATGGTGACCGCCCCGATGATGACCTCGGGGCTCGAGGTGCAGCTGCCGCGCGCCGCCGCGCCCGCGCTGCCCCAGGCCGATGAGCAGGCCGTGGTGACCCTGACCGTCGAGGGCAGCGTGCACCTCGGCACAGGCACCGACCAGGGCCAGGCGATCAGCAAAGAGGCCCTGGCCGCCAGCCTCAAGGCGATGGCGCAGAACAAACCCGACCAAGGGGTGTTCATCCGGGCGGACGGCAAGGTGCCCTACGAAGAGGTCGCGCGGGTGCTCGCGATGGCCACGGCGGCGGGCATCCAGAAGGTCGGCATGGTGACCGACCCGCGCGCCCCGTCCGCGGGAGCCAGCCCATGAGCACGGCCGCGCCGCCCTCGACCCTCGGCGCAGGCGGGGGTGTCGGCGCCTTCGACGTCCTGGCCGCGATCGGCGGGCACCTCTTGGCGGTGGGCGGCCTCGCGCTCGGCCAGCTCTTTTTCGCGCCCGAGCCCTCGGTGCTCAAGCCCGAGAACATCGTCTACATCGACTTCTCGGGCGAGGCCAAAAAAGACGACCTGCTCATGCCCGACAAGGGTGAGCGCACCCCCGACGCCGTGCTCGACGTCGAAGAGACCGCGCCCGAGCCGGCCGAGGCCGCGCCGCCCGCGCCCAAGGCCGCGCCAGTGCCCGCGCCGGCCGCTGCGGCCGCGCCCCCGCCCGCGCCGCTCAGCCCGCCCAAGCCGGCGGCGATGACCATGCCAGACCCCAAGAAGGTCGAACAGAAGGTCGATCCCAAGGCCAAGGCCGCGCCGCCGCCGCCCGACCCCAAGGCCAAGGCGGCCAAGGTCGATCCCAAAGCCAAGGCGGGGCCGACCAGCGAGAAGCCCGACCCCAAGGCCGAGGCCCGCGCGGCGGCCGCCCGCGAGGCCGCGCTGCGCGACGCCAAGCGCGCCGCCCTGCTCGCCTCGGCCGCCTCGACGGTGGGCACCGAGAACCGCGCCGCCACCAGCATGTCGGGCTCGGCCACCGGCACCGGCGCCGGTGCGGGCAACCTCAACGACCCTGAGATGAAGAAGTGGCAAGAGCGCGCCAAGAAGGCGCTCATCCCCAACTTCACCCCGCTGCCCAGCGTGGTGGCCGCCCACCCCACCTACAAGGTCGTGGTCACAGTGAAGGTCGCCGCCGACGGCACGCTGAGCGATCCCGAGGTGTCAAAGTCCAGCGGCGACCCGAGCTTTGACAACGCAGCGGTCAACGCGGTGCTCAAGACTGGCCGGGTGGCCGCGCCCCCCGAGGCCTGGCGCGGGTCGGTGGCCGACGGCGTCGAGGTCGAGTTCCGCGCCAAGGACGCCCTATGAGCCGCGCCCGCCCGCAACCCCAGCCCCGAGGGCCCGCCATGCCCGCCTCCTCCCGCCCGCCGCTCCGCGGGATCAGCGCGCTGCTCAGCCTCCCGCTGGTCTTCGCCGCCTTCTTCTCCGTCGGCGCGCCCGCCCAGCAGGGGCCCACCGAGCGCGTCCGCATCGTGGTCACGCCGCCGGGTGAACAAAAGGTGGTGCTCGGCCTGCCCAAGCCCATCGGCGGGGCCGGTGCTGCGACCGAGTTCTATGACGTGCTGCGGCGCGATCTCGAGCTGTCTGGCTACGTGACCCTGCTCGACCCCGCGGCCCAGGTCGAGCCGGCGGGCACAGGCATCCGGCCCGGTCAGTTCCGTTTTGAAGATTGGTCGGTGCTCGGCGCCCCGGCCTTGGCCAAAACCCTGCTGCAGAGCCGCGATGGCGGCGAGCTCTACGCCGAGGTCTGGACCTACGACGTCAACGGCCGCGCCCGCCTCGGCGCCCGCAGTTTTAGCGCCAAGGGCGAAGATGCCCGCTTGGTCGCCCACAAGGTCGCGAGCGAGATCATCCTCCGGCTGACGGGCAAGGCGGGGCCGTTCAACACCCGCTTCGCCGTCTCCGGAAATTTCTCCGGCAACAAAGAGATCTACACCGTCGACTTTGACGGCTACCGGCTCACTCCGGTCACCCGCACCGGCTCGATCAACATCCAGCCGGCTTGGTCACCCGACGCCCGCCGCATCGCTTACACCGGCTATGCGGCCGGGAACCCCGATCTCTACGTGGCCGACCTCAGCGGCGGCAAGATCACCCGGCTCAGCGCCCGCTCGGGCATCAACACCGGCGCGGCCTGGCATCCCAAAGGTGGCCTGCTCGCGCTGACCCTGAGCGTGGGCGGCGACTCCGACATCTTCACCATCGACGCGAGCACCGGCCGTCAGCTCGCCCGCCTGACCGACGCGGTGGGGATCGACGTCTCCCCCGCATTTTCGCCCGATGGCAGCAAGGTCGCCTTCGTGAGCGAGCGCGGCGGCAGCCCGCAAATTTATGTGGCCAACGCAGACGGCAGCAACGCGCGGCGCGTGACCTTCAGCGGCAATTACAACCAAGACCCCGTCTGGCACCCCGACGGCGACAAGCTCGCCTTTGTCGGCCGCGAGGGCAATTTCGACATCTTCGTGGTGAACGTCGACGGCTCGGGCCTGACCCGGCTCACCCAAGGTAAGGGCGACAACGAGGACCCTTCCTGGGCGCCTGACGGCAACTACGTCGCCTTCTCCAGCAACCGCACCGGCGCCAACCACATCTGGATGAGCACGCTCGACGGCGCCCACCAGGTGCAGCTCACGCGCGGCAAGGGCGGCTACACCAACCCCGACTGGTCGCCCACGCTCCCGTGGTGAGGCCCAGGCCCCCCCGGCCAGCGCGCGGGGGAGGAGGCGGCGCATGATCCGCGCGACGCTCGACATTGGCAGCAACACCCTGATCTTGCTCGTGGCCCGCAAAGATGACCGCGGCCTCGTGCAGACCCTCTGCGACGAGGCCCACGTGGTCGGCCTGGGCAAGGGCTTGGCAGAGCGCGGCATGTTCCGCCCCGACCGCATGGACGCCGCGGTCGAGGTCCTCGCCCACCTCGCCCACCGCGCGCGCGGCCTCGGCGTGGCCCCCTGGGACATCCACGCCGTCGCCACCAGCGCCGCCCGCCGGGCGCTCAACGCCCAGACCTTTTTTGCCCGCGTGCAGTCCGAGACCGGCATTCGGGTCGAGGTCATCTCGGGCGAAGAAGAGGCGCGGCTGACCTGGCGCGGGGCCAGCGGCGGCATCGAGATCCCCCAAGGCACCGTGGGGGTCGTTGATCTCGGGGGCGGCAGCACCGAGGTGGTCGTCGGCGAAGACGGCCGCATGGGCGCCCGCGACAGCCTTGAGTTGGGCAGCGTGCGGTTGACCGAGCGCTTCTTACAAGAGGCCCCCGACCTAGCGCCCCACCGCTTTCGGCCGCAAGACCTGGCCTTGTTGCGGGCCCACGTCGAGAAGACGGTGGCCCAGTTCCATTGGCCGATCAGCCCGCGCACGCTCATCGCCGTGGCCGGCACCGCGACCACGCTCGGCGCGATGGAGCTCGGCCTCAAGGTCTGGGACCGCGACAAGGTCCACGGCATGCGGCTGACCCGCACCAGCCTCAAGCGCTGGATCGACCGCCTGCTTGACAGCGACGCCGCCGAGCGCCGGGCCTGGGCCGCGGTCAGCCCCGAGCGGGCCGACTACCTGCTGGCCGGGGCCTGCGTGCTCGACGCGGTGGCCGAGAGCGCCCGCCGCGAGAGCCTGCGGGTCAGCGACGGCGGCGTGCGCCACGGCCTGATGGTCGAGGATCTGCTCGGATAAAGCGGCTGTCTCCGCCGGCCGGCTACTGCGCCTTGCCGCCGGTCACCCGCGGGCCGACCCAGGCGCTCATGCCGCCGGCCACGTCGTAGATCTCCTTGCCGCCGATGCTGGCCAAGAACTCTGCGGCGACCTTGCTGCGGCCGCCCGCTTGGCAGACGCAGAGCACGCGGTCGCTGCGCCCAAGCTCGGCCACCCGGGCCGGCAATTCATCGACGGGGATGTGCACCGCCATCGGCGCGTGGTCGGCCTCGTACTCGGACCGCGTGCGCACATCGAGCAGCAGCCACTTTTGGGGCTCATCGGCCAACATCTGCGCGGCGGTGGCCGGCTCGACCCGGGTCACGCCCACCTTGGGCGCCGCGGCCACCGGCGGGGCGGCCAGCGCGCGGATCGTGTCGAGCACCGCCTCGGGCGCGGGGCTGCCCTCCCAAATCTGGCGGATGACCCCGGCTTTGTCGACCAGCACCGCCCGGTCGCGCAGGCGGGGCAGCAGGCGCCCGCTGGCCAGCCAGCCCCGGCCCTCGACCGCGAAGGGGTCGTAGAGCAGCGGAAAGGGGAGCGCGGCGGCGGCGCGGGCGGCCCGCAGCGCGCCGGGCCGGTCGGTGGCCACCCCGAAGGTCAGGGTCGACAGCGCCTCGAGCTGGGCGGCGTGGGGGCGCAGGCCGCTGAGCAGCGCGGTGGCGGCAGGCTTGTCGATATCGCTGACAAATACGACCAGCACGTTGACCTGGTCGACAAAGTCCTCGATGCGGATCCAGGTGCCGTCGTCGGCGGTCAGCGACAAGCGGGGGGCCGGCGTGCCCACCGCGGGGGGCCGCCAGGTGAGCAGGCGGCGAAGGCGCGCGGTCACGCGGCGGAGCGGGCCTGAAGCCATGGGACCCTCCTTGGGTGTGCGTCGTTACCGCAGGCAGCGGCCCGGCACCAGCCCCGCGGCGCAGCGCGGCGGGGCTAGACCAGCTCGGCCTCGACCGGGGCTTGGCGGGCGTCCGAGTCCAGGCCGTAGATCCTCTCCAGCACGGCGATCATGCGGGTGCCCGCCTCGCCGGTGTCCAAGCGGGCGGCCCGACCGCTCGCGCCCGCCCCGACGCCGGGCAGGGCGCGCAGCAGCTCGGCCCCCACCGCGCGCTGCAGGCCGCCGACCAGGGCGCGGGCCGCGGCGCGCAGGCTCGGCGCCCCGCCCGACCGGCTCAGGGGGAGCACGTCGCGCACGCGCAAGCTGAGCTGCCCCTCGGCCGGCGCCTCTTCGCCGTCGGCGGCCCGCAGCAGCCGGCGGAGCATGACCACGCCGGCGTCCCCCTCCAAAGGGTGCCCCCAGACGACCATCAGGCGCTGGGCGAGGTGCAGGCGCTGGACCACCGCCGCCCCGGCGTCGGCGGGCAGGCTCAGGGCGCCGGCGAGGCCGAGCAGGGCCCCGCGCGCGCCCGCCCGGTCGAGGGCGCCCCGGAGCACCGCGGCGCTCGCCGCCCGCAGCTCGTCGAGGTTGGCCTCACCGCCGCCATCCCCGACGTAGCGCAGGCCACGCAGGCCGAGCAGCCGCTGCTCCGTCTCGGTGCGCAGGCTCAGCCGCTGCAGCAACCGCGGGATCAGCTCCTCGTCTGCCCGCTCGCCGAGGGCGGCCAGCGCCTCGGCCCAGGGGCCGGCCACCGCTCAGGCCAAGTCGCCGCGCAGCATCGCGCGGTCATTGACGCTGCCGTAGCGGCCCAGCTCATCTTTGGTGATGCGGGCGATGGCGCAGGCGGGGTCGTGGGTGAAGAAGAGCCGGCCGTTGCGCGCGGCGAGATCGTCCATCAGGCGGCACTTCTCGTCGATGAGCAGCTCGGGGAAGCGGTCGTAGCCCATGGTCACCGACTTGTGCACCCAGGCGCGGCCGGGCACCAGATCGGCGCCGAAGACGATGGGGCCGAGGCGGCCGGGCACCTCGGTGAGCAGCAGGCCGGGCGTGTGGCCGTTGCTCAGGTGCAGCCGGTAGTCGGGGCCGAGCGCCTCGCTGCGCTGGGCGGTGGGCTCGATGATCTCGAGCCGGCCGCTGCTCTCGAGTAGGGCCTGCAGCTCGGGCACAAAACTCGCCTTGTCGCGCGGGTGGGGCTGACGGGCGCGGTTCCAGGCGGCGCGGCTGACCACGTAGGTCGCGTTGCGAAACAACAGCTCCCACGCCTCGCCTGGCGCGTAGGCGGTGAGCAGGCCGCCCGCGTGGTCAAAGTGCAGGTGAGAGAGCACCACCACGTCAATGTCGCTGTCAGACAGGCCCACGTCGGCGAGGTTGTCGAGCAGCTTGTGGCGCTCTTCGACCACGCCGTAGCGGTCGCGCAGCTGCGGGTCGAAGAAGGCCCCGATGCCCGTCTCGAGCAGGATGTTGCGGCTCGGCTCGCGGATGAGCAGCGCCCGGCAGGCCAATTCGATGCGGTTGCGGTCGTCGGGGGCGGCCCAGCGCTCCCACAGGGCCTTGGGCGCGTTGCCGAACATGGCGCCGCCGTCCAGGCGCTGGCTGTTGCCCTCGACCGAGTAGAGGCGTCGCTCCATGCTGTTGCTCCGGGGCTGGGGTCGCTGCTGGGCGGGGCAGGCGGCGCCACAGCAGGGGGAGGCCGCGGCGCGCTGGCCGGCTTCTACCCGGTCTCGGCGCCGCCGGGGGGCGCGGCGCGGGCAGCGGCGGTGCTCGGGGTGCCTTGCCCACAACAGGGGAGGGGAGGATGGTGGGCGGGGGGCTCCCGCCCCCCGCAACGCCCCCCGGGCAGGCTCAACCGGCGGGCGCTGGCCCCGCGCAGGGCCAGGGCGCGGGCGCGCTCGGCGGGCTGAGCTCGGCCGCGGCCCAGGCGTTTGCGCGCAGCGCGAGCAGCAGCTCGCCGCCGCCCCAGGCGAAGCGGGCCTCGTCGGTGTTCCACGCGAAGCCGGCGTCGATGAGCGCGCAGAGCGCGGCCGGGTCTGCGCCGGCGGGCAGATCGGCGCCCGCGGCCCAGCGGGCCCGCAGGCGCAGCGCGGCGGAGAGGGCCTCTTCGTCTTCACCCGGGCCGCCGGCGAGCTGCCCGGCCTGCAGCCACAGATCGCCGGTGGGCGCCGGGTCGGGGCAGCCGAGGCAGCGCACGCGCACGCGGTGGGCCTGGGCCTGCTGAACCTGCACCAGCACGCCGATCCGGTCGAGGGTCACCGCGGGCTCGCCGCCCGGCCCGACCAGGGTGAGGGGCGCGCTGCGCGTCCAGGCCAGGGCGCCCGGGGCGGCGCTGGGCAGGTCGGCGCCGCGGGGCGCGGCCACCGCGGGCGGGGGCGGCGCGCCGGCGAGGTTGGGGTGGTCCGCGGGTGAGGGGGCCCAGCAGCCGAGGCCGAGGGTGGTCGGGCCGACCGCGAGGGCGAGGATGCAGGCGGCGAGCGCCGCGCGGCGGGTGGGCAGCAGGCGGGTGCGCACGGGGCGGCTCCGGGGCGCGGACCGGGGGCGATCCGCGCTGGCGGGGGATATCCAGCCCCGCGGAGGCGCCCATGTCCACGTCATCCCCAAGCCAGGGCGCGCCCGCGCCGCTCCGACCGGGGTCGCGGGTCGCGGTGGTCGCGCCCAGCGGCATCTTCGAGCCGGCGCGCCTCGAGGCCGGCATGGCCCTGATCGCGAGCTGGGGCCTGCAGCCGGTGCCTTCGGCGCACCTCGGCGCGCGCTTCCGCTACACGGCGGGCACCGCCGCCCAGCGGGCCCTCGACCTGCGGGCCGCGCTGACCGACCCCGAGATCGACGCGATCTGGTTCGCCCGGGGCGGCTACGGCACCGCCCAGCTGCTCGACGCCGCGCCGTGGACGGCGCTGGGCGGCCGCCCGCTCATCGGCTTCTCGGACGCGACCGCCGCCTTCGCGCGCCTCAGCCGCCAGGGCTTGGCCGGCGGCCTGCACGCGCCGGTGCTGCACTCTTTGGCCGATCTGGCTGACGGTCCCAGCCAGGCCGCGCTGCGCGCGCTGCTGCTCGAGGGGCTGACGCCGGCCTTGCCTGGCGCCCAGGTGGCCGGCCCCGACCGCGTGGTCGAGGGCCCGCTGGTCGGCGGCAACCTCTGCGTCTTGGCCAGCCTCTGCGGCACGCCCGACCAGCTCGACGCGCGCGGCCGGGTCGTGCTGCTCGAAGACATCGCCGAGCCGCCCTACAAGATCGACCGCATGCTCAGCCAGCTGCGCCAGGCGGGCTGCCTGCGCGGCGCGCTGGGCCTCGCCTTGGGCAACTTCACCCGCTGCGACCCCCCAGCCGACGCTGACTACAGCCTGATGAACGTCATCCTCGACGTGCTCGACGGCCTCGACCTGCCGGTGGTCGCCGGCCTGCCCGTCGGCCACGGGGCCGAGAACCACCCCTGGTGGGTGGGCGCGCCCTATCGGCTCGACGCGGGTGGGCTCTCGCCGCTGCCCGCCGGGTGGTCGGCATGACGGCCGTGTATAACAGTCATGTTTTAATATGTTGCACGAGTTTGGCGACATGAGCGCCGGCCGTGCAGGGCGCCTCTCGGCCGAGGCGGGCGCCGTCGAGGCCTTGCTCCAGGGGGCCAGCGCCGCGGGCGTGGCGCCGGCCTACAGCCTCGCTGTCGCGGATCGCGGCGGGCTGCTGCTCGAGCTCTGGGGTGGGCAGGCCGAGCTGCGCCCGCGCGCCCGGCCGACGCTGCCCGACCAGCCCTTCGACCTCGCCAGCTTGACCAAGGTGCTGCTCAGCACGCCGCTGGCCCTCGCCCTCTGCGCCGAGGGGCGGCTCGACCTTGACGCGCCGCTGCGTGAGCTGCTCGCCGAGGCGCCCGCCGGGGTGACCGCCCGCCACTGTCTGCAGCACAGCAGCGGGCTGCCCGCTTGGCGCCCGCTGTGGGGCGCGCTCGACGGGCTGCCCTGGGGGGTGGCCGCGGCCCGGGCCCAGCTCACCCGCGTGGCGATGAGCACCCCCGTCGAGGCCCCGCCGGGCGCGCAGCACCGCTACAGCGATCTGGGCATGATCTTGCTCGGCGCGGCCCTCGAGGCGGCGGGCGGCGATCGCCTCGACCGCCTGTGGGAGGCCAAGGTCCGCGCGCAGACCCGGGCCGACCTGCGCTTTGGCTGGCCCGGCGCCGCCGCGACCGAGGACTGCCCGGTGCGCGGCCGGGTGATCGCCGGCGAGGTGCATGACCTCAACGCCGCGGCCTTCGGGGGAATCGCTGCCCACGCGGGCCTTTTCGGCGGCGCGCGGGCGGTGGTCGACGCGGCCCGCGCCGCCCTGCGCCTCTGGGATGGCGAGGGCCCTGCGGCGGCGGTCGCCCTGCAGCGGGCCGCCTGGACCGCGCCCGGGCCCGGCTCGCACCGCCTCGGCTGGGACAGCCCGAGCGGGCCGGGCAGCAGCGCCGGGCCGAGCTGGCCGGCCGATGGCGTGGGCCACCTCGGGTTCACCGGCACCAGCTTGTGGATCGCGCCGCGCCAAGGGGTGATCTGCGCGCTGCTCACCAACCGGGTGCACCCGGTGATCGAGGGGGGCGCGGTGCCCGACGCCCCACCAAACCCGTGGGCGGCGGCCTTTCGGGCCTTGCGGCCGGCGGTGCACCTTGAGGTGGTGCGGCTGCTCGAGGGCGCGGGGCGGTGGGTGCCTTGACCGTCGGTTGATCTATTTGAAACATCAATGTTTCAGTCGGGCGGTGGCCTTCAGCGCGGGCCCCCGCGGGCCCCGAGCAGGGCGAGGGTCGGTGCTTCGAGCGCCGCGGCGATGATGCGGTGGCCTTCGACGCTCGGGTGCAGATCGTCCCAGTAGAGGCCGTTCTGCGAGAAGCCGTCCGGTGAGCGGGCCAACAGCTCGGCCCGCAGGTCGACCAGCGGCGCCCCCCAGTCGGCGGCGAGCCCGCGCAGCGCGTCGGAGGCAGGGGTGGTCAGCTCGCGGGGCGAGGCGCTGCGGTCGATCCGGGACTGCAAGGCGGCGGCCGCGGCGGCGCGGTCACCTCGCGCGGCGGCGGCGCGCGCAGCGGCGTAGAGCGCGTCCATGTCGACGGCGTCGCCAGGGCCGGGCGTGGGGAAGGGCTCGGCGAAGGCCAAGGCGAGGTTGGTCGCCGGCACACACAGCAGGACGGGCACGCCCGCGGCGCGCGCCTCGCCGAGCAGCCGCGCGTGGTTGCTGCGCAGGTGGTCGACCGCGAGATCGTGCAGCGCGTCAATCTCGTCTCTGGTCGGCGGGCTGGGCGGCCTTGTCTGCGGCGGGGGCCCCGCTTCGTTTGGCGCGGGCAGCCCTCGGCGCAGCAGCGCCACCAGCGGGCTCTGGTGCAGGGCGGCGCGCAGGCGCAGGCCGCGGGTCGAGGGCGTCCAGCTGCGCAGCTGGGTGAACTGCGCGACCTCGTTGTGGCCCTGGTAGACGATGAGCAGCTCGGCGCCGAGCGACAGCGCCTCGCGCCCGGTGGCCAGCACGCCGGCGCTGGTGCTGCCGCCGACGCCCATGTTGAGCACCTCGACCGGGGCGCCCAGCCGCGCGGTCAGGCGCGCCTCGAGCAGCGCCGGGAAGGCCTCTTCGGCGAGGTAGTGGCTGCCGTGCACCGAGGACTCGCCCAGCGCGGCGACGCGCCGGGTGCCGGGGGTGGGCGTCGCGGGGATGCGCCGCAGGCGGGTGCTGCCCCCCGCGCTGCGCAGCTGGCCGGGGGCCTGGGGCACGGGCGCCCAGAATTGCGCCCCGGTGGGGATGAACGAGAAGAGGGGCGCGTGATGGGCCGCGCTCGGGGCGCCCGCCGCGCGCAGGCCCAGCTCGAGCAGGGCGAGGGCGGCGAGGGCGGCGAAGGGCAGCAGGGCCCGCCGGCGCAGACGCGCGGTCAGCCCGAGCAGGCCGACGCAGACGAGCGCGAAGGCGGCCTCGCCGAGCGGCAGCGGCCGGCGCGGCGTGGGCATGGCGACGGGCAAGGGCGGGCCGTCGAGGCGGGCCGGGGGCGCGCCGGCGACCTGACCCGGGAGCAGGTCGGGCGGGCGCAGCGGGTCGGCGGCCGGGGGCGGCAGGCGGGCCCGCACCGCCGCGGCGGCCTCGGCTTCGGCGCCACCGGTGGCGACAATGACGTCCAGCGCGTCGTGCAGCGCAGGGCTGCTCAGGCCCAGGCCTGCGGCGAGGGTCAGGGCCTCGGCGCGGTGCGCCGGATGGGAGCTCTGCAGCCAAGCGGCGAGGATGTCGGCCTCGAGCGCGCGGGCCAGCTCGCCGAGCACGCTGCCCCCCTCGTTGCTCAGCGCGAAGAGCAGCTTCGGGCCGTGGGCCTCGGCCGCTTGGGTCAGCGCCGCGGCGGCCGCAGCCTCGAGCGCACCGAAGGGGGCGGGCTCAGCCTCGGGCCAGCGCAGCAGCGCCGCGGCGGGGTGGTCGGCTCCGAGGCGCGGCTCGAGCGCGCGGCGGCGCAGGCTGCCCCAGACCTGGGCGGCCAGCTCGGGCGCGACCCCCTCGGTCAAGGCGGCGTGTTGGGCGTCGGCGGGCAGGGCCTGCAGCTGGCGCAGGGCGCGGGCGAAGATGTCGGGATCTTCGGGCAAGGCGCCGAAGCGGGCGCGCACGAAGACCCGGCCGAGCGCGGGGGCGCAGGCCGGGTCGGGGGAAGCACCGTGCCGGTGCAGGGCGCTTAGCAGCGCTTCAAGGCCGTCGGTGTCGGCCTCTTGCGCGGCGAAGGCGGCGGCGAGGGCGGGTGGGCAAGCCCATGCGCCGGTCGCGCTGAGGGCGAGCGCGAGGGCGCCGCCGCAGCTCCAGGCCGCGGCGCGGGCCGCGGCGCGCCGCCAGCTCACGCCTCCTCGCCTGCCTCGGGGGGCTCCGCCGCGGGCGTGTCGTTGTCCTCCTCGTCCTCGCCTTCGACCACCCGCAGGTCGGGGCCGCCGCTCACGACCAGACCGCCCTCACCGACGTCAATCCGAGCAACGCCGCCCTCTTTGAGCTCGCCGAACAACATCAGGTCGGCCAGGGGCCGCTTGATGTGCTGGTGGATGATCCGGCCCATCTCGCGCGCGCCAAACTCGGGCTTGTAGCCCTCCTTCGCCATCCACGCCCGGGCGGCGGGCGTCGGGTCGAGGCGCACCTTGCGCTCGGCGATCTGGGCGCCGAGCTGGTCGAGGAACTTGTCGACGATCTGCTCGACCACCACCGCGGGCAGCGGGCCGAAGCGCACCAGCGCGTCGAGCCGGTTGCGGAACTCGGGCGAGAAGGTGCGATCCAAGGCGGCGTCGGCCTTGTGTTCGCCGCCGCGGTTCCCGAAGCCGACCGTGCGCACGCTGGCGTCGCGGGCGCCGGCGTTGGTGGTCATGATCAGGATGACGTTGCGGAAGTCGGCCTTCTTGCCGTTGTTATCGGTGAGGCTGGCGTGGTCCATCACCTGCAGCAGCAGGTTGTAAATGTCGGGGTGCGCCTTCTCAATTTCATCGAGCAGCAGCACGCAGTGCGGGTGGCGGTTGATCGCGTCGGTGAGCAGGCCGCCCTGCTCGAAGCCGACGTAGCCGGGGGGCGCGCCGATGAGCCGGCTGGCGGTGTGGCGCTCCTGGTACTCGCTCATGTCGAAGCGCTCAAAAGCGATGCCCAGCTGCAAGGCGAGCTGGCGGGCGAGCTCGGTCTTGCCGACGCCGGTGGGCCCGGCGAACAAGAAGCTGCCCACGGGCTTGTTCGGGTCTTTCAGGCCCGCGCGGCTGAGCTTGATCGCGCCGGCGACCGCTTCGACGGCCTTGTCTTGGCCGAAGATGGCGCGCTTGAGCTCGCTCTCGAGGTCGCCCAGGCTCTTCTTCTCCTGGTCGGTGACGCTCTTCTGCGGGATGCGGGCCATGCGGGCGATGACCGCCTCGACGTCGGCGAGGCCGACCTCCTCCTTCTTGCCCAGGCGGGCCGCCGCGCCCGCTTCGTCGATGACGTCAATGGCCTTGTCGGGCAGCTTCAGCTCGGTCAGGTGCTTGGCCGAGAGCCGGGCCGCGGCCTCGATGGCCTCGGGGGTGTACTTGACCTTGTGGTGCTCAGCGTACTGTTTGACGATGCCTTGCAAAATCAGCACGCACTCATCGACGCTGGGCTCGTTGACCTCGATGTTCTGAAAGCGCCGGGCGAGCGCGCGGTCCCGCGCGAAGCTGGCCTTCAGGTCTTTGTGGGTCGAGCTGCCGATGCAGCGCAGCTGGCCGTTGGCCAGGGCCGGCTTGAGCAGGTTGGCGGCGTCCATCGTGCCGCCCGAGGTCGAGCCCGCGCCGACGATCGTGTGGATCTCGTCGATGAACAGGATCGAGTTGGGCTTGCCCTTCAGCGCCTTGAGCACGGCCTTGAGGCGCTCCTCGAAGTCGCCGCGGTAGCGCGTGCCGGCGAGCAGGGCGCCGAGGTCCAAGCTCCACACCGTGGCGTCAGCGATAGCGTCAGGGACGTCTTTCTCGAAGATGCGGCGGGCGAGGCCCTCCACCAAGGCGGTCTTGCCCACGCCCGGGTCGCCGATCAACATGGGGTTGTTTTTGCGCCGGCGGGCGAGGATGTGCACGATGCGCTCGACCTCAGACGCGCGGCCGATCAGCGGGTCGATGCGGCCCGCGGCGGCCTCGGCCACCAGATCGGTCGTGTAGGCCTTGAGCGGGTCGTCCTCGTCTCCGCCGCCCTCGTCGACGCCGGCGGGGGCGCGATCCTCATCGCCCGCGGGGCGCTTGGCCTCCTCCCCCTTGTCGGCGGCGCCCTTGCGCTGCTTGGCGCCGGGCACGGCCTTACCTTTGCCGTGCGAGATGTGGGTGGTGAGATCGACGCGCCGCACGCCTTGCTCGGCGAGCAAGAAGACGGCTTGGCTGTCTTCTTCGCGCATGAGCTCGGTCAGCAGGGTCGGGCCGTCGAGCTCCACCTTGCCGTTGCTCTGCACATGCAGCAGCGCCCGCTGCAGCACCCGCTGGAAGCCCTGGGTCTGGTGGGGCTCGAAGTCGGCGTCCTCGGGGAGTTTTTCGACCTCGTCGTCGAGGTAGCGCTCAAGGTCGCGCTCGAGCTTGCGCAGCTTCACGCCGACCGCCTCGAGCAGCTTGGCCGAGTCGGGATCGTGGAGCAGGGCGAGCAGCACGTGCTCAAGGGTGAGGAACTCGTGCCGGCGCACCGCCGCGTCGTCGAGGGCGCGGCTGATCGCCACGCGGAGGTTGTTCGAGAGGTTCATGTCGGCTCCCTCGGGGTGTGCGCGGGCCCCGCGCGTCGGGCGGGGCGCGGCGGTCGGCCTACTCGGGCTCGGTGGTCAAAAGCAGCGGATAGCCGTTGTCTCGGGCGTACTGCACCGTGCGGGCGGCCTTGGTCTCGGCCACCTCACGCGAGTAGGTGCCGGCCACGCCCGCGCCCTCGTTGTGCACGGTCAGCATGATGCGCGTGGCCTCGGCTTTGGACTTGTGGAAAACGTCCTCAAGCACGTGGATCACGAACTCCATCGGCGTGTAGTCATCATTGTGGACGATGACCTTGTAGCGGCGCGGCTTCTCGACCCGCTCTTTGAGCAGGGTGGACTCGTCGCGCTCGGTTTTGCGGGAAGGGGGCCCGCCGCCTCGGCTGTCACCGCTCATCAGCGCTCGCTCGGTGGGGGAGGGTACGGGCCCGCCCAGGGGCCAGCGCACCGCAGGTGGGGAGAGGAGCAGAGGCCGCCGCCGGGCGGGGCCTCGCACCATCGTCGCCGTGCGCCGACGCGCCGCGACGGGCGGCTTTAGGCACGGGGCAGGCCGGCGACCAGTCTCTGCCCGACGATTCTACCGACGACGTTGCGGACCTCGGACCAGCGCCAGCCCACCGCGGGGCGGAGGGCGCCGGGCGCGAGGCGGTCGAGCAGGGCGGGCACGGCGGCCCCGAGCGCGCCCTCATCGCCGCTGTGCACCTTGACCGCGAGGCCCAAGCCTCGGGCGGGCAAGGCGACGCAGAAGACGCCCAGCGCGCCGATCTTGCCGACGAAGGGCTCTGCCGCGCGGTTGGCCAGGGCCAGATCGAGCCGGTCGTCGCCGCTGACCAGCCAGGGGTGGGCGGCCATGGCCGCGCCGATGTGCGCGAGGCGGGGCTCGGTGGCCGGGGCCGCCATCGCCGCGGCCAGCTGCTGCCAGGCGCGGGCCATGCCGGAGAGGCTGACCCAAAAGGTGGGCACGCCGCAGCCATCGACCGCCACCGGCGCGGGCTCGGCGGTGCGGGCGTGGATCAGCGCGGCGATCTGGCGCTGGAGGGGGTGCTCAGGCGCGAGGTAGGTCTGGCTGTCCCAGCCGCGGGCGGCGCAGGCGGCGAGCATCAGCGCGTGTTTGCCGCTGCAGTCATTGTGCGCGGCCCGAGGCGGCGCGCCTGCGGCGATCAGGGCCGCGGCGCTGGGCGCATGGGCGGGCGGCTCGGCCCCGCAGCGCAGCGCGGCCTCTTCCAGACCAAACTTATTGAGGATGGCGTCGAGCACGGCGAGGTGGCCGGGCTGCCCCGAGTGGGAGGAGGCGGCCAAGGCCAGCTCTTCCGGCCCGAGCGCCGCGCCGTCGTCGGGCAGCAGCGAGAGCGCGACCTCAAGCTGGAAGGGCTTGGACGCGCTGCGCCAGAAGGTGCTGGCCGGCGCGCCGCCCGTGCGGAGCGCGCCGCCCGGGCCAACGAGGGCAAAGGACAGGCCATGGTTGGCCTCGGGCAGCCCGCCGCGGAGCTGGAGCACGTGCATGGAGCCCCCTTGGACGCGGCCTGTTTACCCTGGCCCGCCACGGGCGCCCCCGTTCGGTCGCGCAGGTCTGTGCTACATCCGCGGGGCGGGTCTGTCCCGCAGGAGGGTGCCGATGCGGGGCGTGCTGGAGCGGCTGGTGGACGTGCTGCGGCGGGCGGGCCACCGGCCCATGGTCGCTGTGCCGGTGGGCGTGGGCGGTGATGGGGCCGAGCTATGGCTGCGCTGGCTGCAGGCGCTCGAGGCGGCCCGCGACGGCGCGCCCTTGTGGCTGCTGCCCAACATGCGCTTGTGCTGGGCGGAAGAGGCGAACGGCCTGCTGCGCGCGCTGCGCATGGGCCCCGAGGCGGCGCGCTGGATGTCCGACCGTGACCTGCCGCTCTGTGGTGACCCGGATGAGGGCTGCCTGCTGCTCAGCGATCGCGGCATCGAGTCCATCGGCGCGGGCCCGGGGGCGGTGCTCGAGGTGCTGCCCGGCGAGCTCCCCCGCCTGCGCGCGCCCGACATGGCGGGCTGGCTCGAGCAGGTCGTGCGCCTGTACGCGAACGCCCAGCTCGAGGTCGATGAGGACGGCTGGGTCGCACCGCGCCTGCCGCCGGGGGACGGCGGCCATGGTTGAGCGCCGGGCCGCGCCGCGCAGCGGGCCTGCCCTCGCCCTCGGCCTCGCGGCGATCTGCGCGGGGGCCGCGCCGGCCCGCGCCGGCCAGGGTGACCTGCTGGTGAGCCTCTCTGGCCCCGGTTCTGAAACATTGACCCGTAACGCCATGTTTGCGCCGCATCTGCGGTGGTGCCGGCCCTCGGTGGGCGCTTGCCTGCTCCGGCCGCCCGTGGGCGCCCCGGCCAGCTGGCACCAAGCGCTTCGTGGGCTGGAGGGTGTGCGGGCCGTCGATCTCGACGCACAAATTCAGCCGCAGTCCGACGAGCTGGGCACGCCCGACTGCGGCGCGCAGTGGGAGTGGTTTGACGCCCACTTTGACCTCGCTGACGGCATCGGCGCCGGCGCCGGCGCGACGGCGGCGGTGCTCGACAGCGGCTTCTTGCTCGCGCACGAAGAGCTGGTCGGTCGCCTGCCCTGGGTCTGGGACTACGGCGAGGGCGACGACGAGGTCAGCCCGGTGCCCGGCGTCGGCGTGCCCGCCCACGGCACCTTTATCGCCGGCCTGCTCGCCGCTGACCGCGACAATGACCGTGGGCGGGCGGGGGTCAGCCCCGAGGTGGGCCTCGCGCTGGTCAAGATCGCCGACGCCGACGGCGCGCTCTGGTGGTCGACCGCGGTGGACGCCATCGGCGGCCTGCTCGAAGAGGGCCCGCCCGTCGCGGTGCTCAACTACTCCCTTGCCGGGAGCGCGCCGCCGACCGCGATGATCGACGCGGTGGCCGCGCTCGGCGCCGCGGACGTGGTGCTGGTGGCCGCCGCGGGCAACTGCGGCGTGGCCGACTGTTGGGACGCCGACAACGACGAATACCCGCTCTATCCGGCCAATGACGCCGGTCTGCATGTCCTCACCGTGGCGGGCACCACGCCCGAGGCTGAGCTGAACCCCTACAGCCACTATGGTCTGCTGAGCGTCGATCTCGCCGCGCCCGGGGTGGACTTGTGCAGCCTCGACGTGGGCGCCACCGACGCCTACAGCACCGCCAGCGGCACCAGCTACGCCGCCCCGCTGGTCGCGGGCGCGGTGGCCCGGGTGCGCGGCCGCTTCCCCGGTTTGCGCGCGGATGAGGTGGTTCACCTCATCAAAGCGGCGGCCCAGCCGACCCCCGCGCTCGCCGGGAAGGTCGAGGTGGCTGGCCGGCTCGACGCGCTCGAGGCCCTCTCGCTGCCCCTGCTCGCGCTCCCCGCGCCCAGCGCGGCCCGGGGCGTGGGCGCGGCCACCCTCCCGCTGGCGGTGGAGAGCCGGGCGGGCGGGGGCTCCGCCTGGCTGGTGGTGGCGGCGCCGACCGGCGTGACGGTCGCGGGGCCGGCCGGCGCCTTGCTTCAGGTCGCCGCAGGGGGCGCGCTCCCCTGGGATCCCGCCCAGCGCGCGGATGAGGCCCTGTGGCTGCTCCCCTTCGAGGCGCCAGCCGCGGGCGCAGACGGCCGCGCGGCGCCGGTGGCGCTGGCCCTCGAGCTGCAGGCAGAAGCGGGGGCCGCGGGCGCCTTGCGCATCGGGCTGGTCGGCGTGGGCCCGGCCGGCGGCCAGACATCGGCGCCGACCGACGGTGACGCGGCCCTGCTCGGGACCCCCGCCTGGAGCGTCGCCATCGAGGTTGACGCGATGGACGATGTAGACGACTCGGCCGACACGGGGCGCGCCGACCCCGTCGGCGACGAGCCCGACCCGCCCGCGGCCGATGCGGCCAAGGGGGCCGGCTGCGCGTCGGCGCCCGGCGCGGCTGGGCTATGGGCGGCGGCGGCGGGCGCGCTCTTCGCGGTCCTCGCGCGGCGCCGGCCCAAGCCGCTCCCTCCCCCTTCATCGCAGGTCAGCTGATGAGCACCGCCACCACCCGGGGCGTCCGCATCGATGTGCGGGCCCGCTTCCTCCCCGACCAGAGCGACCCACGCGCCGGCGTGTGGGCCCACGCCTACGAGGTCACCATCACCAACGCGTCCGAGCGCACGGTGCAGCTGATCAGCCGCCACTGGATCATCCGCAACGAGCACGGCGTCGAGGAGCACGTGCGCGGGCCCGGGGTCGTCGGCGAGCAGCCGCGGCTCGCGCCCGGCCAGCGCTTCGTCTACACCTCGGGCTGCCCGCTCGACACGGCGGTCGGCAGCATGGAGGGCACTTTTCAGATGGTCGACGACACGGGCGCACGTTTTGACGCAGAGATCGCCCGGTTCACACTGGCCGAGCCCTATGTCTTCAACTGAGGGCCGCCGCCAACCCCGCCGATGCCCAGAGGTGCGCGTTGCGCCCGCCTGCCGCTGAGCCGCCGGATACCGCCTTGCTGGCCAAAGCCGCGCAGATCGACGCGCAGCTCGCCGCCCTCTACCCGCAGACCCCGGTGCCGCTGGACCACGTCGACCCCTTCACGCTGCTGCTCGCCGTGCTGCTCAGCGCCCAGACCACCGACAAGAAGGTCAATGAGGTCACTCCGGCGCTATTTGCCGCCGCGCCCGACCCGGCGGCGATGGTCGCGCTCGGCGAGGCTCAGATCCTCGAATACATCCGCGCCATCGGCCTCGCGCCGACCAAGGCCCGCAACATCGCCCGCCTCTCGGCCCTGCTGCTCGAGCGCCACGGCGGCCGCGTGCCCGAGGACATGGGCGCCCTCGAGGCCCTGCCCGGCGTCGGTCACAAGACCGCCAGCGTGGTGGTCGCCCAAGCTTTTGGGGTGCCCAGCTTCCCGGTCGACACCCACATTCACCGCTTGTGTTGGCGGTGGGGCCTCGCCGATGGGTCGAGCGTGGAAAGGACAGAGGCGGCGTGTAAGGCGCTGTTTCCCGTGGAGCGTTGGAACGACCTGCACCTGCAGATCATCTTTTTTGGGCGCGAGCACTGCCCGGCGCAGCGCCACGATTGGGCGGCCTGCCCCATCTGCGCCTGGGCCGGCGTCGACGAGCGCCGCGTCGCCGAACAGGGGCAAGGCGTGCATCCGACCCGCAGCCCCAAGCGGCGGCCACGGGCCTGACTCAGCGCGGCGCGGTGACCTTCGCCGGCCACGTGGGCCCGTGCACGCAGCGGGCGAGGGCGGTGAGGTAGCTGCCCTCGACCTCGTGGTAGCCGCTGATCTGGTGCTGCTTGAGCAGGGCGCGCAGGGCGGGCAGGTTGTAGTGCGGCACGCTCATGTAGAGGTGGTGGCAGCAGTGGTAATGAAAGAGGTAGGGCGCGAATAGCCACGCTTCGGCGGCCGGCGGCACAATGTCGACGGTGGGGATGCGCGGCCCGCCAAAACCGGCCAGCCCGCCGGGTAAGGCCCCGGCCACTTGATGGGCGAGGCCGTGCTCGACCACGATGCGGCAGCGGTTCAAGAAGACCGCGACGGTGAACAGCGGGGCGATCCAGAGCACCGCATAGGCCCAAAAGACCCCCAGGCTCCACCAGCTGAGCGCGATTAAGCTCAGCTGTGCGGCGACCACGAGCAAGCTGTCGCGCAGCTTGCGCCGCTGAATGGCCGGGGGGTGCTGCTCTCGGTTGCCGAAGCCCCCCGTGCCCTTTTGCCGGATCTTGATCACCAGCTCGACCAAGGTGCCCAGCGTGAGCACGGCGAAGCGCCGCCAGCCGGCCGCGGTGCGGATCACGGTGCCATAGATGTGGCCGTCGGGATCTTCGTCGAGGCTGCGGGCCTTGTGGTGGTCGAGGTGCTGCAGGCGGTAGGCGGTGAAGTTCACCCCGACCATCGCTTGGCCGAGCACCCCCGCCGCCTCATTGAGCCGTTCAGGCCAACACAAGGTCTTGTGAACAGCCTCGTGGCCGCTGATCACGAGCTTGTATTGGGCGATACCCATGAGCGGCAGAATCCACACGAGGTGCGCGGGGCCCAGCCAATGGGGCGCCAACAGCAGCGCGGCGATGCTCAGCCAAGTGAGGGCGAGGCCGGGCAGCGCGACGTTGCGGTGGTCGAGGCGGAGCGCGCGGAGGGCGTCCTCGAAGGCGGGGCGGTTCTCGGTCTGCATGGGGCCCTCGGTCCGGCGCCGCCGGAGGCCCATCGTAGCGCAGCGCGCGGCGCGCGCCGGCGCGCCCCCCGCTGGATCTTGCGCTGTGGTCGGCCACGGTGTGGCTGTAACACATGGTGTTTGAATGAGATGGGTGACGATGGGGCCGCGCCGGGCGCCGCGGTCTGGCCCTGCGCTATGGTGCGCCCATGCCCAGCATCACCTCCGCCGCTGTTGACGCCCGGGCCCGCGCGGTCCGGCACGTCCCCGTCCTCGAATCGGGGATCTTCACTCAAGAACCAGGGTTCTTGGCGAACGTCGCTTGGACCGAAGGGGCCCTGGCCGAGCTGCACAAGCAGCTGGGCAAGGCCCGCGACGGAGGGGGCGCACAGGCTAACCAGCGCCACCAGGAGCGCGGGCGGCTGCTCCCACGGGATCGGGTGGCCCACGTGCTCGACCGCGGCGCGCCCTTCCTTGAGCTCTGCCCCCTGGCCGGC
Organism: Deltaproteobacteria bacterium; assembly: GCA_016792625.1. Lineage (GTDB taxonomy): Bacteria > Myxococcota_A > UBA796 > UBA796 > UBA2385 > JAEUKK01. The sequence continues at coordinate 94,796 of JAEUKK010000050.1, forward strand.
CTTGACGTCGACAACAACCGCCCCGGCGCCGGCCTCATCGGCGGGGTGGGCGTGGTCGCCGGGGTCGAGTGTGTGATCAGCGCCAACGACGCCACGGTGCAGGGCGGGGCCATCACCGCGGTGGCCGTGCAAAAGACCCGCCGCTTGGCCGAGATCAGCGCAGAGAACCGGCTGCCCTTCGTGATGATGGTCGAGTCCGCCGGCGCAGACCTGCCCAACCAGGCCGACATCTTCTTGCCCGGCGGCCGTGGTTTTCGCGACATCACCACCCGCAGCAAAGAGCAGGTGCCCACGGTCTGCTTGGTCTTCGGCAGCAGCACGGCGGGCGGCGCCTACATGCCGGGGATGAGCGACTACGTCGTCATGGTCAAGCAGCAGGCCCAGGCCTACCTCGCCGGGCCGCCGCTGGTGAAGATGGCCATCGGCGAAGATGTGGACGACGAGGCCTTAGGCGGCGCCGACATGCACGCGCGCACCAGCGGCCTCTGCGACTACCTCGCCGAAGATGAGCTCGACGCCTGCCGGCTGGCCCGCGAGATCATCGCGAGCATCGGCTGGGAGAAGGCCGGCCCCGGGCCGAGCATGCCCGCCGACCCGCCCCGCTACGACCCGACCGAGCTGCGCGGCCTCGCGGTGGCCGACCTGCGCCAGCCCATCCCCGCCCGCGAGGTCATCGCCCGCATCGTCGATGGCTCGCGCTTCCAGGACTTCAAGCCGCTCTATGGCCCGACCTTGGTCACCGGCTTCGCGTCGATCTGCGGCTTCCCGGTCGGCATCTTGGCCAACGACGGCATCCTCTGGCCCGAGAGCGCCGAGAAGGGCGCCCAGTTCATTCAGCTCTGCAATCAGCGCAATATCCCGCTGATCTTCCTGCATAACACGACCGGTTTTATGGTGGGCGAGGCGGTCGAGCGTCGGGGCATCATCCGCGCGGGGGCCAAGCTGGTCAACGCGGTGAGCAACTCGGCGGTGCCGGCGATCACCCTGCAGATCGGCGCGAGCTATGGCGCGGGCAACTACGCCATGTGCGGGCGCGCCTATGGCCCGCGCTTCTTGTTCACCTGGCCCAACCACCGCATCGCGGTCATGGGCGGCGAGCAGCTGGCCGGCGTGCTCGACATCATCAAGCGCCAGTCCGCCGCGCGGAAGGGCCGGGCGGTCGACGAAGAAGAGCTGGGCATGATGAAGCAGCTCATCGCCGGCAAGATCGATCACGAGAGCAGCGCGCTCTACGCCACTGCGCGCATCTGGGACGACGGGGTGATCGATCCCGCCGACAGCCGCACGGTGCTCGCCCTCGCGCTGTCGGCCGTGCACAGCGCGCCGGTGGTCGGCAGCATGGCCATGGGCGTCTTCCGCCACTGAGGCGCGGGGCCGCGGTCTGACCCCGATCTGCTTCAAACTTCGCTGTTTCAGTCGGTGAGGCCCCGTCGCCCGCCCCGGAGCCCGCATGGACGCCGCCCCCCTCCGCTGCCTGCTCGTCGCCAACCGCGGGGAGATCGCCCGCCGCGTCCTGCGCACCGCCCGCCGCCTCGGGCTGCGCGGGGTGGCCATCTTCAGCCCGGCCGACCGCGGCATGTCCTGGCTGGCCGAGGCCGACCTCGCGGTCGAGGTCAACAGCTACATTGACGCTGACGCCATCCTCGACGCGGCGCGTCGCGCGGGGGCCGACGCCATCCACCCCGGCTACGGCTTCTTGTCCGAGCGCCCGGCCTTCGCCGCGGCGGTGCAGGCCGCCGGCTTGATCTGGGTCGGGCCGCCGGTCACGGCCATGCAGGCGATGAGCAGCAAGGCCGACGCGCGCCGGGCGATGGCGGCGCGTGGGGTGCCGGTGCTGCCCGGCTACGACGGCGAAGATCAAGGCCAAGACGCGCTGCTCGCCGCCGCGCGGGGCCTCGGCCTGCCGCTGATGGTCAAGGCCAGCGCCGGCGGCGGCGGCAAGGGCATGGCGGTGGTGCGCAGCTGGGATGACTTGCCCGACGCCATTGCCAGCGCCAAGCGCCTCGCTGCCTCGGCCTTTGGCGACGACCGCCTCGTGCTTGAGCGCTTCGTCGACCGCCCCCGCCACGTCGAGGTGCAGGTGATCGGCGACCAGCAGGGCGCTCTGCTCCACCTGTGGGAGCGGGAGTGCAGCCTGCAGCGCCGCCACCAGAAGGTCATCGAAGAGGCGCCCGCGCCCGCTTTTGTGGGCCGGCCCGCGGCCCGCGCGGCCCTGCTCGCCGACGCGGTCGAGGCCGCCGCCGCGGTGGGCTACCACTCGGCGGGCACCGTCGAGTTCATCGTCGACGAGGGCGGCCAGCACTACTTTTTAGAGATGAACACCCGCCTTCAGGTCGAGCACGCGGTGACCGAGGCGATCACCGGCCTCGACCTCGTCGAGCTGCAGCTGCGCGTCGCCGCCGGTGAGGCCCTGCCCCTGGCGCAGGCCGAGCTGCCCTCCCGCGGCTGGTCGATCGAGGCGCGGGTCTACGCAGAAGATCCGAGTCGGGGCTACCTCCCGTCCACCGGCCCGCTGCTCCGCTTCCACCTGCCCGCCCCCGAGGGCGGCCGGGTCGACGTGGCCCTGGCCGAGGGCGAGGCGGTGGTCCCCGACTACGACCCGATGCTGGCCAAGGTGGTGGCCTGGGGCGCGGATCGCGAGCAGGCCCGGGCGCGGCTGGCCGGCGCTCTGCGCCGGGCCCGCGTGGCCGGCGTGGCCACGAACCTGCCGCAGCTGATCGAAGCGCTGGACGCCGAGCCGGTGCGCCGCGGCGCGCTGCACACCGGGCTGCTCGACGAGGAGCAGCTGGTGGGCCTGCGCAGCCGGCCCGCTGTCCGGCGGGACGGGCTGATCGCCGGCTGCGTGGCCATCCTCGATGAAGAGGCCGGCAGCGGCCCCCTCGGGCGCAGCGTGCCGGTCGGCTTCCGCAACAACCCCTGGCCAGAGCCGCCGCTGCGCCTCGTCGTCGACGGCCAGGAGCAGCGCATCGCCGCGCAATGGGATGGCCAGCGTGGTCGGCTCGGCGGCCCGCGCACCCTGCCCGCGGCGGGCGCCCTGGCCGGCCCGGCGCCTGAGGCCCTGCCCGAGGCGGTCGAGGTCGAGCTGCTCGGCCGCCAGGGCGGCGCCCTGCGTGTGCGGGTGACCGAAGGTGGGGCCTCGCGCCTGATCAGCGCCGAGGTGGTCGCCCAAGGTGACGTGATGCACGTCATGCTCGACGGGGGGACGGTCCCGCTCCTGCGGCGCCCCATCGCAGATCCGCCGGCCCGCGCGGGTGAGGCAGGCGGGGCGAGCGCGCCCATGCCCGGGCGTGTGGTGCGCCTGCTCGTCGAGGATGGCGCCCAGGTGGGCGTCGGCGAGGGCCTCATGGTGCTCGAGGCCATGAAGATGGAGCAGGTGGTGCGCGCGGCCGAGGCGGGCACCGTGCGCCTGCTCGTGGCGGCCGGCCAGAGCGTCAGCGCGGGGCAGCGCCTCGCCCGCATCTCGGCCGAGGGCTGAGCGCCGGGGCGCCTGCGGGGATAGGCCGCCGCCGACGCAGGAGGTCCCATGCCGCGGCTCATCGTGAAGTCCAGCGCGACGAAGAACCAGCGCTTTGAGCTCGACAAGCCCGAGACCTTGGTCGGCCGCGGCGACGAGTGTCAGCTCGTCCTGCCCAATGTGAGCGTCAGCCGGCAGCACGCCCGGGTGCTGGTCGGCACCCAGGGGGTCACCATCGAGGATCTGGGCAGCGCCAGCGGCATCGTGGTCAACGGCAAGCGCATCCAGCAGCACATGCTCAGCTCGGGCGATGAGATCCAGATCGGCAAGTTCAGCCTCGTGTTCATGGGCGACGGCCGCCAGGATCGTTTCTACAAGGGCCGCTTCGTCGAGTACCTCGCAGCCTACGAGAAGGGCGGCGTGCCGCCTGACGACGACGCGGCGACCTTCGCGCTCAGCGTTGAGGCCCTCAAGCGCCTGCAGCAAGACAACCACCTCGTCGACAGCGCGCGGGTGGTGAGCGAGTCCGACAAGAAGCGCTTCTGGTTCCCCGAAGACCGCGGGCTCAGCTTTGGCGCGGCGGGCATGGTCCAGGTCGAGGGCTGGTTCACCGGCGGCATCTGCGCCGAGCTGAGCTGGGATGGCCGCCAGCACGTCATCACCAAGAAGGGCTGGCTCACCCACGTCTCGGTGAACGGCCAGGCGGTCTCGGGCCGCCGGCCCCTGCGCGAGCGCGACCAGCTGCGCATCGGCAAGAGCTGGTTCACCTACGAGGTCGAGCACTGATGGCCGGGCCCGTCGACGGCGCCCTGATCAGCACCGGCCTCGGGCCGAGCTTCGCGCGCTGCCTCGCGCTGCGCACCGCCGTCTTTGTTGACGAGCAGGGCGTTCCGGCCGAGCTCGAAGAAGATGGCCTCGACGAGGCTTGTGTGCACATCCTCGTCTTTGACGCCACCGGCGCTGATCTCGGCTGCGCGCGGCTGCGCGACCTGCCCGGCGGGCAGGTGAAGGCCGAGCGGGTGGCCGTGCGCGCCGACCTGCGCGGCCGAGGGGTCGGGCGCTTCGTGATGGACCTGCTCGAGGCCGTCGGCCGCCAGCGCGGCGCGTCCGAGGTGCTGCTCTCGGCCCAGGTCAGCGCGCTGCCCTTCTACGAGAAGCTCGGCTACGCGGTCATCTCCGACGAGTTCATGGACGCGGGCATCCCGCACCGCAAGATGAGCCGCCGGCTGGCCTGAGGCCGCTCAGCAGGCCTCGGCCCCCGCCAGCGCCTCGTCGTCGGTGTTGGCTTGAGGGGGCTCGGGTGGGCCCGCGGGCAGCAGCGGGCGCATGGCTTCGGGATCTCCGGCCTCCCAGGCCGCGAGGTGGGCGAAGTAGCGGCGGGCGTGGTCGGCAGCCTCCGCGGCGCTCTCCGCCCGCAGCAGCGGCCCGCGCAGCGCCTCCTCCCCGAAGGGCAGGCCGCGCACAAAATGGCTGCACACCTTCTTAAAGCGCCCCAGCGCGCCGCTCTCGCGCAGGAAGCGGGCTTGGAGATCGGCCAAGAAGCCCAAGAGCACCCGCTCCTTCTCAGCGGCGCCGAGCTGGACGGCGGGCTTGCCCTCGATGGCCCGCTGGATCTGCAGCAAGGTCCAGGGGTCGCGCATGGCCCCGCGGCCGACCATCACGCCGGCGCAGCCTGTGTCGGCGAACATGCGGCGGGCGCTGTCTACGTCGATGACGTCGCCATTCCCGATGACCGGGATGGACAGGCGCGCGCGGGCCTCGGCGATCTTGTCCACCGCGCGCTGGCCGCCGTAGAGGTCGGCCCGGGTGCGCCAGTGGATGGTCACCGCGTCCACGCCCTCCTCTTGGCAGCGCCAGGCGAGCTCGGGCGCGTTCCGGGCGCTGTGGTCAAAACCGCTCCGCATCTTCACGGTCAGCGGCACGCGCACCGCCGCCCGCACCGCGCGCACGATCTCGATCGCGAGGCCCATGTCGGCCATCAGCGAGGAGCCGCCCGAGTTGCTGCACACCTTCTTGCTCGGGCAGCCCATGTTGATGTCGACGATGGTGGCGCCCATCGCCTCGACGATCCGCGCCGCCTCGGCCATGCCCTCGGGGCGCTTGCCGTAGATCTGCACCGAGATCGGCCGCTCGTCGTCATCGAACTGCGCCGTCCAGGCGATGCGGCCGCGCTGCCCGCCGGTCTGGCGCAGGCCCTCGCTGGGCAAGAACTCGGTGCAGGTGAGCCCAGCGCCGCCGATCTGGCGGATCAGCCGGCGGAAGGTCAGGTCGGTCACCCCCTCCATCGGAGCGAGGACCACCGGGGGCCAGATCGGGACCTCGCGCACGAAGTAGGGCTGCGTGGGCCAGGGCGAGGCGACCTCGGTGGAGGACGGCGCGGGTGAGGGGAGGGGATCGGTGCGCATCGCGGGCTTCAAGTGGAGGGCGGTGGGGTCGGCGGGCCGGCGGCGCGAAGGGAGCGGCGCGCTGCGGGCGGAGAGATAAGCGGCGCCGGGCCGAGGCCCGGGCGCACAGGGCCTGGCGCGGGGCCCACAACGACCCGCAGGGGGACCGATGCGCAGCCTGTTGCGGCCCGCGGGGCCGACTGGCCCTATCTCCAAGGCCGTGAGCGTCACCGTCGCCGGCGCGCCCGATGGCTGGGCGCCGGGCACCTTCTACAAAGCAGAGGTGCTGACCGGCGGCTTCACCCGCCTCGTGATCAGCGTGCCCCAGGGCCGCCTCGCCGAGGTGCACCAGGCGCTGGCAGCGGCGATGGAGGCCCCCCTCAAGCTGCTCTACCAGCGCATGATCGACCGGCGGGCCGACCGGCAGCTGCCCAAGCCCGAGAGCCACGTCGCGGTCGAGCTCTCGCGCGACCGGGTGCTCGAGGTGCTGCGCCGCCTGTCTGCGCTGGTCTACGAGGATGGCCGCCACCAGCTCTGGCTGCGGGGCGGCTTCGACGAGCAGCTCATCCTGGACGAGCTCGGCATGGTGTATGTCTACCCCGATGACCTCGCCTTCCGTGATCTGCTCGAGGGGCTCGGGATCCCCGAAGGTGAGGGGCCGACCATGGCCGAGCGCGACTACGTGCGCGTGAACCTGATGGCCGCCTGCGACGCCGAAGAGGACCAGCTGTTCCACGACCTGCACCTGGTGCCCTGGGCCGGCTGAGCCCGACCCAGCCGAGGAGGGGGGATGCCCAAGCCGAGCCGGCCGCCGCCGCCGCCCCCCGCGGGGCCCGCCGAACCGCTGTTTGGGCAGCCGGTGGGCCTCAGCCCGGCCCCGCCCGCGGCTGCGCCGAGCCCGCGCCCTGTTGACCCGTTCCTCGGGGCCACCGTCGACGGGAAGTTCCTCATTGAGGCCGATCTCGGCAAGGGCGGCGCAGGGCGGGTCTATGTGGCCACCCAGCTCGCGCTGCACCGCCGGGTCGCGCTCAAGATTCTGCGCCCCGATATCGAGGCCGACGGCGACGAGCGCTTCGCCGAGCGCTTCTTCCGCGAGGCCTCGCTGGCCGGCGCCCTGCAGCACCCCAACGTGGTGACCGTGCACGACTACGGCCGGTCGCCCGAGGGGCTCTGCTACATCGCGATGGAGCTGCTCGACGGCCGCAGCCTCAAAGACCTGATGAAGGACGGCCCGCTCGAGCCCGAGCGCGCCCTCGGCATCTTCGAGCAGGTCGGGCGCGGCCTGCGCGCGGCCCACCGGGCGGGGCTGGTGCACCGCGACGTCAAGCCGGGCAACGTGCTGGTGGTCCCCGGCGAGGACGGCGCCGAGCTGGCCAAGCTGCTCGACTTTGGGCTGGTCAAGTCTGACGCCGCTGAGGTCACCGAGATCACGCGCGACGGCAGCTTTTTGGGCACGCCGCACTACGCCGCCCCGGAGCAAGTGCGCGGTGAAGAGGCCGACGCGCGCTCGGACATCTACGCCTTTGGCGTGATGCTGTTCCGCGCGCTCACCGGAAAGCTGCCCTACGCGAGCAAGAACGCGATGGCCATCGCGCTGGCCCACGTGCGGGACCCCATCCCCAGCATGGCCGAGCGGGCGCCCGAGCTGAACATCCCGCCGGCGATCGAAGAGCTGGTCCGGCGCTGCATGGCCAAAGATCCGGCAGAGCGCTTCCAAGACATGGACAGCCTGCTGCAGGCCATCCTGCGCCTGCGCCAGGACGTCGGCGGCCTGCCCCGCCCGCTGCCCCCCGAGCCGCCGCCCGCCCCTCCTGCGCCCACGCCCCGGCCCTCGGCGCCCTTGCTCTTGCTCGGGGGCGGCGCGCTGGCCGGCCTCGTCGGCCTCAGCCTCGCCGTGGTGGCCCTCTTCTCGCTCGGCCCGGTCGAGGGGCTCGATCTGTCGGGGCGGCCGGTGCCCGTCGAGCCGGCGCCTCTCGAGCAGGCGCCCCTCGACGCGGCTTCGCTGGCCGTGACCGCGCCCGTGCTCGCTGAAGACAGCGTCAGCGTCACTGTCCTCACGGATCCGGCAGGCGCTCGGGTGCTCGCCGATGGGGTGGAGGTGGGGACCACCCCCTTCGTCGGGCCGCTGGCCTTGGTGGAGGGCGCGCCGCCCCCGGTGCGGGTCGAGCTGGAGGGCTACGCGCCGGCCGAGCTGCGGCTCGAGCCCGGGGCGGGGGGGCTGCGCGCCGAGGTGCAGCTCGAGGCCTTGGCCGCGCCGCCCGCCCCTTCGCCGGTGCCCGCCCCTTCGGCTGCGACCCCTGGTCCGGCTCCTGCTCCGACCCCGGCTCCGGCCACCGCGCGGCCAGAGCCCGCGCCGGCAGCGCCCCGCCCCGCGCCCTCCGCTGCTCCTGCACCTGCACCTGCGCCTGCGCCTGCGCCTGCGCCTGCACCTGCGCCTGCTCCGAGCGGGGGAGGCGGCGCGGTGGTGATCGACGGGGTCAGCTTCTCGGGCGCTCAGGTCAGCGCGGCGCTCCGCTTCGCGAACAGCGCCAGCAAGGACGAGCTGGTGGCGGCGGGGATCGCCCCGGCCCAAGCGGCCTATGTGCTGAAGGCGCGCCCCTACGCTGATCTCGCCGCCTTTGGCGCGGCCTACGGCGTTGGCCCGAAGACGGTGCAGGCCGTCGCGCGGGCGACCGCGCGCTGAGCGCTGACCGGGGGCGTGGCGCGCTCAGCTGCCCTCGAGCACCCAGCGGGTGGCGCCGTCTTCGCTGGCGCAGACCACCGCCTTGGGCTCGGGCACGCAGGCGACCCGCAGGTCGTCCTCGATGAGGACCTCGGCCCGCGCCGCTTTTCGGCCGGCGACCTTGGCCGAGACCGTGTAGCGACCGGCGGCGAGGCTGGCGCTGCCCTGCTTCTTGCTGTCGAACCGCTGCGCGCCGTCGGCGTCCTCGACGCGCACCCACTGGATCTGGCTGTCGCCGACCGCGATGGTGAGCGTGACGGGCGCGCCCTCTTCGGCCAGCGGGTTGGGGCCGGCCGGCGCGGCGTCGGCGGTCGCGGGCGCGTCGACCCCGCGGGTCTGCGACCAATACCAAGCCCCGCCGGCGAGGCCTGCGCAGCCGAGGCCCAGCGCGGCCACCGCCGCCGCCACGCCGAGGATGATGAGCGGGCGCTTGTTCCCGCTGGGTGGGGCGGGCTCGGCGCGCGCGGCGCTCTGGATGGGCAGGGAGCGCGGCGCGGGCGCAGCCGCGCGTGCGGCGGCCGGGGGCGCGGGATCAGCGGCGCGGCCGGCGGAGATCGGCGCGGGGGCGGCGGTGGTCGGCGCGGCGGCGGGGCGGGCGGGCGGGCCGAGGCGGTCGGCAGGCAGGCGCTCGCTCGGGTGGGTCGGCGGCGGGGGCGGCGGCAGATCGCCGAGGGCGGTGGGCTGGCGCAGGTTTTGGCGCGGCTGTGGTTGCGGCGTGACCATCGTCGGCGCGTCGCCCAGGGGCGTGCGCGTCGGCTCAAAACGGGGCTCGGGGCGGGAGGGCTCGGCGCGGGCGGGCTCGCTGCGGGTGGGCGCAGGTTCGGCCGACCGGGCGAGGTTCGACGGGCCCGGACCGCTCGCGCTGGGCCCGCTCGCGCCTTGGCCGGCGTCGCTCGGCTCGGGGCGCACAAAGACGCGCGAGCCGCTGAGCACGCCGTCGGCCACGTCGCCGAAGACCTGGCGGGTGATGCGGCTGACATCGGAGTCGGCGAAGGCCTCGAGCGAGGGCCCGGTCGCCTGCTCGGCGAAGGCGCAGAGCATCGTGGTCGCCTGGGCGGCGGTGAAGCGATCTTCGAGGCCCCAGGCGCACATGCGCAGCAGGGTCTGGCGCAGCGAGTGGTTCCACCGCTCATCGGGCAGGGCCGTCTCGGTGATCTGGTCGAGCAGGGCGTTGAGCGCCGCGTCGTGGCCGCGGCGGTCGCCGGGCAGGGCCTCGAGCCCGCCGCCGGTCAGGACCTCGATCATGACGAGCCCGAGGGCATAGACGTCTGAGGTGTGCTCGCCGCGGTCGCCCATCTTCCGCTCGGGCGACATGTACTTCATGCTGCCAAAACGCAGGACCGAGGTGTGGGCCGCGCGGATCTCGTGGCTGAAGCGCGCGGTGCCAAAGTCGAGCACCTTGACCTCGCCCTCGACGCTGACCATGACGTTGCTGGGCTTGATGTCGCGGTGCACGACCCGCATGGGCTCGCGGCGGCCGTAGGGCACCTGGTCGTAGGCGGCGGCCAGCGCGCTGCAGATGCGGTCGGCGATCTTGTAGGCGACCTTCGGCGGGACCTTGCGCCCCTCGGCCCCGAGCGTGCGGACGATCTGCTTGAGATCGACGCCGTCGACGAATTCCATCACCAGGGCGGGGCGCCCCTCGATGTGGGTGAGGGCCTCGACCCGCAGGATGTTCTTGTGGCGCAGGCGGGCCAAAAGCCGCGCCTCGTCGCGGGTGCGCTCGAGCAGCTCGGGGTTCTCGCCCCAGCGGTCTTTGAGCACCTTGACCGCGACGATGCGCGAGATGCCGTCGGCGCTGTTGGCTTCGGCCAAGTAGACGCGCGCAAAGGCCCCTGCGCTGCGCTCTTGGTGGAGCACCAGCTCCATCGCCCCGGTGCCGGCGGGCCCGGAGCCCGCTTCGGTCGGGCTCGGTCGAAGCTCAGACATGCGGGCGTGCGGCCTCGAACCCGGGGGGAGCCGCGGCGGACCGCGCCCGGGATGCTCCGGGCCGGCGCGGCGCAGCGGCGGAGGGAGCATAGCACGGGGCTCGGGTCGCCCCGCGCGCGCCGCGCGCGCCAGGGGCCCACGGACCGAGGCCCTCGTCCACAACAGCGCCAGCGTGGGCATGCTCGCCTACGGTCGGCGCGGACGGCCCCGCCCTGCTATGGTGCGGCGACTCGGCCCAGCTTGGGGCCGAGGCCTCAGCGTGCGCCCGGAGTGCCGAGATGAACCCGCGAGCGAAGTCCCCCCGCCGAGCCGGCTGGGCCCTTCCCCTTGTGGCCCTGGTCGCCCTCACCGGCTGCGGTGAGCTGGTCGGCAAGGTCAAGGGCCTCCTGGGCGAAGACCCCGCGGCGGTCAAGGCCACCGCCGACGCCGCCCTGGCCGCGGGTGACCTGCCCACCGCCATCGCCGCCTACGAGGCTGCGGTCCAGAAGAACCCCACTGACGTCGATCTGGCGACCGGCGCTGCCTATGGCGCCCTGCTGGCCGGCGACGCGGCGAAGGCCGACGCCTACCTCGCCGCCGCTGAGGCGAGCGCGGGCGAGCGCCTGGGCGAGCTCAAGCTGCGCCGCGCCTTGGTCGCGCTGCAGCAGCACAACGTCGACGGCGTCAAAGAGCACGCGGTGGGCAGCACCCACCCTGCCGCCCGCCTGCTGCTCGCCGAGACCCTGCTGGCCGACGGCGAGCCCGAGGCGGCCACCGAGCACCTCAAGGCCGTCGCCGCCGAGCCGGGCGCCTTGGGCGCCGCCGCCAAGGGCTACCTGAACCTGCTTGAGGACGATGACACCAGCGTCTCAGGCCTCGCCGAGGCCCAGGCGCTGTGGGCGCTGGGCGTGCGCGACGTGGCGGTGAAGTCGGCTTTTGAGCTGGTGCGCCTGCTGCCCGAAGAGCGCGAGGACCGCGGCGAGCTGCTGCTGGTCTGGGCCAGCCGGGCCGCCACCGTCAAGGGCCAGACCGAGTCCGCGCGGGCGATGCTCGAGCTGTCCTTCTTCCCGCCCGATGGGCAAGCGTGGCGGAAGCCGGCCACCCTCGCCATCATCGCCTGCGCCGAGGGCAACGGCGCCGACTGCGAGGCCCGCTTCGCGCAGCTTGAGGGTGCGGGCGACGCCGCGGGGCTCGCCGACGCGCGGGCCACCGCGGCCTACCTCATCGCCGAGACCGACGCGGACGTCGCCTCGCGCCTCGTGGGCTCCATCCAGTCGGACGCCGCGGCGCGCGCCCTGCTCGAAGCGGGGGACCGCGCCAAAGCCAAGGGCGCCGCGAGCAGCGCGGCGTTCAAGAGCTACCTCGAAGCGGGAGGCTGAGATGCGGGCAGGGTTCTGGAGCGGGCTGCTGGTGGTGGCCCTGGGCGCGGGGGCGGTGGTGGGCCTCGTCGCCCCGCATGAGGCGGCGGCCAAGAAGGGCGCCGAAGAGGGCGTCGAGGTCACCATTGTGGTGCTCGACGCCGAAAACAAGCCGATCCCAACCGCGGTGGTCCGCCACCCCGGCGCGGCCGAGCGCAACCGCGTGAACTCGGTCAACGGGGAGTGGAAGGACTCTCGGGTCTACCTCCCCGATGGCAGTGAGATGTTGTTTTTGCCCGGGATGAACCTACAGCTTGAGGTCTCGGCCCCGGGCTACATGCTCCGCATCGTCTCCTACGACATTCGCAAGCGGAACAACCGCGTGCCGGTCGTGCTCGACAAGCTCCCCGAAGAATCCGAGGAGATGGAGGAGCCGATGATCCAATTCGGTCGCGACCGCCCCATCGAGTCGGGCGGCGGCGGCGGTCCCGTCAACTGAGAATGCCCAAGTGTGCGCAGGGGCCCGTCCGGGCCCGTCGGAGAGGTGCAGCGTGAAGCGGAGCTGGTTGACGGTGGCCCTGTTGGGCGGTGTGGGCGTCAGTGGCGCGGCTTGGGCGGCGACGGGCTGGAGCGGGCTCTCGGCGGCCTTCCCGGGCTTGCCCTGCAACGACGGCTGGGCCGGCTGCGTGGTGGGCGAGACCCAGGTCAGCGCCGGCATGGTCAAAGACAGCGAGGGGCGCCTGCTCCCCGCAGACATGCGCGTCGGCTTCTTCGATCTGCAGCCGCTGCCCGCGCTCAGCCCCTTCAGCGGGCTCTCGGACTACAGCGGCGTCGAGCTCGCGGTGGCCGACGCCGCCCCCGCCGAGCCCGTGCCTGAGCCTGCCCCCGCGCCGGCGCCAGCCGCCGAAGAAGGCGACGGCGGCGGTGATGACGACGACGCGGTCGCCGCCGCTGACCCGGCCCCGCGCCGGGATGAGCGCGGCGCCGCGGCGGCTGCCGGTGATGGCGATGACTATGGCGCCGGCGGGCGCACTCCGGTCGAGGCCCCCGCGCCTCGCTCCCGCGTCGAGGAGCCCGACGAGGCGCCTGCCCCGCGGCCTGCGCCGGCCCCCGCTCCGGTCCCCGAGCCCGCGCGTCCGGCGCCCGCCCCTGCGCCCGCTCCGGCGCCCGCGCCGGCTCCGGCGCCCCCTCCGCCGCCCGCCCCTGCTCCGGCTCCGGCCGCCAAGCCGGCCCCGCCGCCGGTGGTCGCCGAGGCGAAAACGGCGCCCCCTCCGCCGCCCCCGCCGACCAGCGACGACTCCTGCGACGATCTGGTCGCGCTCGAAGCGCCGGCGATGTTGGGCCAGCTCGGCGTCGGCCGCCGCAAGTGCCTCGAGGGCGCCCTCGCTGGGGCCGCCCAGCAGACCGACAAGAAGAAGATCAGCCTCGTGCTCATCAGCGACGCCCAGGCCCGCTCTGACCGCGGGGACTGGGAGCGCCTGATGAAGCGCCACCTCGAGAACATCGACCGCAGCGACCCGGCCATGTGCATGAGCTACGCGATGTTTCTGAGCAAGAGCGGCGCGGCGCGCGCCTCGGGCGTGATCCGGTGGGCCGACTATGCGCTTGAGAACAAGCAAAAGTGGAGCGGGCCCAACTACACGAAGAACGTGTACAACCTCTACAAGCTGAAGACCACGGCGGCGAACAAGCTGTGGGAGGACGCCGAGAAGAAGCAGGTCGAGGCCCGCTCGGAAGAGAACGAGAAGGCCGCCGCCAAGTACCGCGGCATGACCAAAGACTTCGCCCGCGAGTGGCTCGACTTCGCCCGCGCCTCGGGCGAGAACACCTCGGCGCCGATGGCGCTCTGCGTCTCCGCCGCGGGCAACAAGGAGTCCTGCGACGGATGAGCCGCCCCTCTTGCTCGCCGCCGCACGGCTCCGCCGCCCGGCGCTCCGCCCTGTCGCACCGCTGGCTTGGCCTGGCGCTCGGCCTCGCGTCCCTCCTCCCCCTTGTCGGCTGCGGCGGGGCTGACGAGGTCGCGCCGCCTGTCGAGGTCGTCGCCGCGCCTGCCGCCTTGCCTGCTGATCTGGTGTCGGCGGCGTGGCCGGTGCGCTTGGCCGCGGACGCCCCCCGTGCGCCCTTTGAGGCCCACCCGGGCTGGGGCCTGCTCTTCTCGCGCAAGCTCGACGAGGCCCTGCCTGCCTTCGCCGCGGCGCCCGCGCTCCCGGTCGGCTTGGCCCGCGTGCACCTCGACATCGCCGCGGTCTACCGCAACGCCGCGCTGCTTGGGGCCAACGCCACCCGGCACGTCTACGGCACCGACCGCCTGCCCCAAGATCCGCCGCAGGTCGATTTTTTGATGGCCGATGCCCTCGCCGTCCTCGGCGACTGCGCGGGCGCGAAGGCCAAGCTTGAGGCCCTCGCCCCGCAGGGCGAGCTGAGCGCGCGCGCCGCTGCGCTCAGCGCTTGGTCGGCTGGCCCGGCCTGCCCGGCCGACCTGTCCGTGTTCTCGACCGCACCCTTCGCGACCCTGACCGAGGCGCCGACCCCCGGCCTCAGCCCGACTGTGCCCGTCGCCGCGCCCTACCGCTTCGCCTTGCCCGATGGGGCCAGCGATCTCGAGGGGGCCGAGCTCGGCCTGCTCGTCGAGCTCGCCCGCTGGCACGAGGCCGCCGCCCGGGCCGCGGTGCCCGACGCCGGTGGGATCATTGACCTGCACGTCGCTCCCAGCCTTTTGCCCGGCGAGGCCCGCGCCGCGGTGGGCGAGGCCCCGGTGCTCAGCGACGAGTGGCTGTTCGGCAGCTTCCACATGAGCGGCGCTGACGTCGCTTTCGCCGCGGCCGCCCGCGGGGATGGGCTCGCCGCGGTCGAGGCCTGGAAGGGCCGCAGCCTCTACGCTGCGGCGCTCGCGCCGGCGGTGCAGGGCGGGAAGCTCGTACCCGAGCTTGTCCTCGACCAAGCCGCCGCGATGAGCCGCGCGCTCCGCGACGGGATGGGCGCCGCGGCCGGCGGCCCCCAGGACTTCCACCGGATGTTCGCCGACGTCGCCGTGGTGGGCCTGCTCCGCGCGGGCGCGCTGGTGGCCGACGCCGCTGGTGAGCCCCGGGATGCCGGTATCCTTCGCGTGAACGCGTTTGAGCGCTCCGCTGGCCCCTCCTCTGATCCGGTGTTCCTGCTGGGCCTCGCGGCCTGGGACGCCGGCAACCGCAGCCCCGTGCGCGCGCAGGAGATCATCCACCTCCAGCTCCCGCGCTTCCCCGCCTTGGGGGCCGCGCGTTACCCGCTCGACGCGCTCCACCTCCGCCTTGGCCGCACCGCCGCGCCGTCTGCGCCCGTGCACTGAGCGCGCGGCGCCGACCCCGGTCCCTCCCGACCGCCGCGCCCGCCTCACCGGCCCCCTCCGCACCTCCTGCCGCTCACTGGAGTACGCCCCATGGCCCGTAGAACCGCTCTCCTCTTCGCCACCCTCGCGCTCGGCGCGGTGGTGGGGACCGGTTCCTCGCTGAGCTACAACGAGGAGGTCCTCCCCTCGACGTTGAACCCGCTCTACGCATCGTCGATGTCCGACCACCGCAGCCAAGAGCTCGTGTTCGACCGCCTCTACTTCCACGACGCGATCAACAACGACCTCAAGAGCCGGGTGGTCCAGAAGTTCGAGATGGTCGACGACGGCCGCGGCGTAAAGCTGACCCTGGTGCCGGGCATCAAGTGGCACGACGGCAAGCCGCTGACCGCCAAAGACGTCTGCTTCACCGTCGACGCCATGCTCGACCCGAAGACCGCGAGCCCGGTCGCCGAGGGCTACCGCGCGGTGCTCGCCGGCTGCGAGGCCCAGGGCAGCCAGGTCGCCAAGATCAAGTTCACCCAGGTCTTCCACAACCCGCTCGAGCGGCTTGGCTTCGCGGTCCTGCCCGAGGCCGGCTTCACCAGCACGGCCATCGCGCCCGACCTCGAGTTCGCCGCGCACCCGATCGGCACCGGGCCGTTCAAGGGCAGCAAGGGCCGCCGCGCGGTCACCTTCGACGTCTTCGCGAACACCCACCACGCGCCGACCATCGCCCAGCTCCGCCTCAACGACGCGGGCGACCCGCAGCTGCAGGTGCGCTCGATCATCAACAACGGCAGCCAGGGCATCATCGCCGTCCCGCCGCTGCTGCGCCCCGAGCTGAGCGCGTCCGATGACGTGGCGCTCAAGACCTACGACCTGCGGTCCTGGTGGTTCGTCGCGGTGAACACCAACAAGGGCCCGCTCAAAGACAAGCGCGTGCGCCAGGCCCTCAACGTCAGCCTCGACCGCAGCGAGCTGCGCAAGCTGGCCATCGGCACCATCGCCGGCGACCAGACCAGCCCCTGCGAGTTCATCTCGGGGCCCTTCGTGCAGGCCAGCCCCTATTACAACCGGGCCGTGCCCGTAACGGAGCGGTCCGACGTCAAGAAGGCCGAGGCCCTGCTGACCTCGGCCGGCCTCACCAAGGTCGGCGGCAACTGGTCGTCCAACGGCCAGCCCGTGCAGCTGAACATCGGCATCCTCGCGCCGCTGAACAACGAGGCCGAAGACCTCCTCTCCCAGATCGGCAACCAGCTCAGCGCGGTCGGCTTTGGGCGCCAAGACCAGAAGATCAACGAGGATGAGTGGAACCGCCGGGTCAAGGCCGGTCAGGCCAACGAGTATGACCTCGTGGTCGGCAAGTGGTCCTTCGGCGTCGGCGACGACGTCAACGACCTCTTCCACACCCGCGCCGGTCGCGAGGGCAAGCTCAACATCTTCAACTACAGCAACGCCCAGGTCGACGCCATTCTGAAAGAGTACGACGCCGCGCGCACCGACAAGGCCGCGCAGGACGCCTACCACAAGCTGCACGCGACCTTGGCCGAAGAGCTGCCCTACCTCTTCCTGTGGAAGCTCGACACCCGGTCGGCTTGGCGGGCCGAGGTCCGCAACAACTTGATCTCGCCCTACTACTACTTCACCGAGATCGACGGCTGGAAGTACGGGCGCTGACCCGCGGCCCGAGGAGCCCCCGTGAACCGTTGGTGGCTGCGGCCCCTGGTGCGCTCGGCAGCCGCCTTGGTGCTGCCGGTGGCCGTGCCCTTCCTCTGCGTGCTGCTGCTCTGGGCCCTGCCGGGTGACCCGGCCAGCATCATCTGCCCGCCCGAGACCTGCTCGGGCACCGAAGAGCTGGCCCGGCGGTGGAACCTCGATCAGGGCCCGACCCACTACTTTTTGAGCTGGGCGGGCGGCGTGGCCCAGGGGGAGTGGGGCAACTCCTGGCGGCTGATGACCGGGATGGGGGTGCGTGGCCTCGTCGAAGAGTCCGTGCCCAACACGTTGATCTTGCTCGGCTTGGCGCTCATTCCCGTGCTGGTCGGCTCGCTGCTCGCCGCGCTCGAGGTGGTCGGCGAGAAGGTTGACCCCGCGCTGCAGCTCATCGGCGCGGTGCCCGGCATCTTGCTCGCGCTCATCGCCGCGGCTTGGCAGACGCTGACCTTCGGCCTCGACGGCGAGCCCACCGCCGGCCTGCTGCTCGGCGCGGCGGTCCTGGGGCTGAGCGACGGCGTCTTCTCGGGCGCGGTCATCGGCACGCGCAGCCTTTTTGGGGGCGAGCGCCGCCAGCGCTACGTCGGCGTGGCGCTGCTCCGCGGCGAGCGCATCATCGAGAACACCCTGCCCAACGTTGCTCCGGCCTTTATCGGCCAGCTCCGGGCCCGCACCATCCAACTGCTCAGCGGCGCGGTGGTCATCGAGGTGGTGCTCCGCATCGACGGCATCGGTGACCTGCTCTGGCAGGCCACGCTGGTGCAGGATTTTGGGCTCGTGATGCCCCTGGTTACGGCGTTCTCGCTCATCTCCTCGGCCTTGTTGCTGCTGCAGGCGGTGGCCGAGGTGGGCGTCGCCTTGCACGTGCGCCGCAGCCCGAAGCTGCCCGGGGGTGCCGCGTGAACCGCCGCCTGCCCGCCGCGGTGGCCCTGGTGCTGATGCTCGCCCTCGCCGCCTTGGTCGCGCTCGCCCCCGAGCACCTCTCGCCCATCGCCCAAGAGCGCGCCGCCGCCGGCCCCGCCGCCCTGCCGCCCTTTGGCGCCGATGGCCGCGGTCGGCCGCTGCTCGAGTATGCGGCCCAAGGCGCCAGCGTGGTCGCGCTCCCGGCGCTGGTGGCCGGCCTGGTCGTCGCCGCCGCCTCGATCTTCGGCGGCGTGGTGCGGGCCATGGGCCTCGAGCGCCTCGACCCGGTGATCTCGGCGGCCAGCGAGGTCGTGGGCGCCTTGCCGCGCATGGTCGTCATTTTGGTCGTGGCGCTGGTCCTGCCGCGGGAGTGGCGCGGGCTCATGCCCCTGGCGCTGACCTGGGCCCTGCTCTCGGCCCCCGGCGCGATGGACGAGGCGGCGGCGGTGGCCGAGCGCCTCGGCGGTGCGCGCTTCGTCGAGGCCCTGCGCGCCCACGGCTACAGCGGCGCCCGCATCTTTTTGGTGCACATCGTCGGCTACAACCTGCGGCCCGTGCTGGTGCGGCAAGGGGCCGAGGTGATGTCGCAGGTGGTCTTCCTCGAGATCGGCCTGAGCTACCTCGCCGCCTCACGCCAAGACCCGAGCTTCACCCACCCCGACAGCCTGATGAGCTGGGCCGACATCCTCTACCTCGGCTACACGGCGCTTGCTTTTCGCGAACCTTACGACCACGCCGCTATTTTGGGCCTGGGGCTGCTGCTGTTGGTCTCGGGCTTCGCCTCGGCCATCGGCCGCGCGGCGAGGGCACGATGAGCGCGCTGGTCGAGATGCGCGGGCTGGGCATCCGCTCGGCGCACCGCACCCTGGTCGAAGACATCAGCTTCGACATCGACGCGGGCAAGGTCACCGCGCTGGTCGGCCCGTCGGGGGCGGGCAAGTCGTTGACCGCGCGGGCGACCATGTGTGTGCTCGACGTGGCGCCGGGGCTCTTCGCGGGCAGCCTGCGCTACCCGGCCCACGACCCCGCCATCGACTGGTTCGAGGGCGTGCGGGGCGGCGGCGCCCGGGCCCAGGCGGCCCTGCTCGAGCGCTCCCGCGTGCTGCGCGGCGCCTACCTGACCTACTCACCCCAGGCGGCCAGCTCAGCGCTCAACCCGGGGCGGACGATCGGGCAGCAGCTCGCCATGGCCATCGGCCGCCGGGCCCAGCCCCCGGCCGATCTGGGCGAGGAGATCCGCAGGGTGCTCGCCGACGTCGGCCTCAGCCCCCGCGCCGCGGCCAGCCTGCCCGGTGAGCTGAGCGGCGGCATGTGCCAGCGGGCCGCCTTGGCGATCGCCGTGGCGCCCAAGCCGCGCTTGGTCATCGCCGATGAGCCCGAGACCGGCCTCGATCCGGTGCTGCGGCGGGCGGTGGTCGAGCTGCTCGTCGAGGTCTGCCAGGTGCACGGGGCGGGCCTGCTGCTCATCTCGCACCACGAGGACACCGTCCAGCGGCTCGCACACGCGGTGATCCGCCTGCCTGGCCGCAGCGGAGGAGGGGAGCGATGATCAACCGCGCGCGCACCGACACGCCGGTGGTCTCGCTGCGGGGCCTGCGCAAGCAGTTCCTCGTGGGAGGGGCCCTGCCCTGGAGCCCCAAGCGCGTCGTGAACGCCGTGGATGGCGTTGATCTCGAGCTGCGCGAGGGCGAGGTGGTCGCGCTCGTCGGCCAGAGCGGCTCGGGCAAGACCACTGTCTCGCGGCTGATTCTGGGCCTCGAGCGCCCGAGCAGCGGGGAGATCTGGCTGGACGGGCAGCGCTGGGACAGCCTGTCGGAAGCCGAGCGGCGCGCGCGCCGCTTGCCCTACCAGTACGTGCCCCAGGACGCGATGGGCGCGCTTGACCCCCAGCAGACCGCCCTCGAGCACGTGATGGAGACCCTCACCGTGCTCGGCGGCTGCGCGCCGGCCGACGCCGAGGCCAAGGGCATGGCGATGCTGCGGCGCTTGGGCTTGGCCGAGCGCCGCGACGCCCTGCCCCGCGAGATGTCGGGCGGAGAGCAGCGGCGGGTCACCCTTGCGCGGGTGCTCGCGCTGGAGCCCCGCCTCGTGGTCGCCGACGAGCCGACCAGCGGCCTCGACCCCGACCGTCGGGGCAGCGTGCTCGAGGACCTCATCGGCAACCTGCCGCCCAAGGCCGCCTGCGTGCTGGTGACCCACGACATGAGCGAGGCCCGGGACTGGTGCCACCGGGTGGTGGTCATGCTGGCCGGGCGGGTCATCGAAGAGGTCGATCTGCACGCGGCGCGACCCGCCCACCCCTATGCCCGGGTGCTTTTTGACCCCTGGTCGGGGCCGCTCCCCCGGGGTGAGCTGGCGAGCACCGGCTGCCCCTTCCGCCCCGACTGCCCCGACGCCGCTGGGGTCGCGGGCGGGCGCTGCGCGGCGGAGCTGCCCACGCTCCGGCCCCGCGGCCCCGAAGGGTCCGGCGCGCACCGGGTCGCCTGCCACGCCGAGGGCCCGCGCCAGGCCCCATCGGCTGACCCGGCGCAGGTCGGTGCTTCATGACGTCGTTCTCACCGCGGCGCCGCCGCGTTGCCCCGATTTTGGCTATCTTCCCCCCGCGCGGGCCCGCTCTGCAGGCGGCGGCCCTGTCCGCCGCGCCGCCCACTCTCCGTTAGGAGCTGCCATGTCATCGCTGTTCTTGAGACTCGCCCCGGCGATCGCGCTGGTGTACGCGCTGCCCGCGGCGGCCGCTGACCAGGCCGCCCAGGCCGAGCGGGTGCGCCTGCAAGAAGAGATGCGGCGCCTCGCGGGCAAGAGCACTTGGCGCGGCGTCGACGCGGCCTACGTCAAGATGCTCGCGCTTGAGAAGAACGGCGTGGTGCTCGACTACGAGGACCACTTCATGGGCGCTGAAGCCGCCCGCGAGCTCGGCCGCATCACCGATGTCTACGACCGCCTGCTGCGCGCCCGCGCCCGCAAGAAGGTCGACGCCTGCGAGGCCTGGATCGCCGAGATCGAGGGCGCCTACGGCCGCGTCGACCTCTCCCGCGATGACCGCTACACCGGCGAAGCGGCGCTCACCCCGAGCGAGATGCCCTTCGATCCCGCCCAGCGCAACGCGATCGGCGCGGCGCAGCTCGCTCTGCAGAACAACCTCGAGTACAAGGGCCTGATCCCGTTCGGGAAGTACACCTTCGGCGGCCATACCTTCGAGGTGGGCCCCGGCGGCAAGGTCGTCGCGCACTACCTGTCGACCAGCGGCGGTGGGGCCTCGGGCAAGCGCCGCGACGGCCTGCGGGTGACCCTCGGGCCCCAGTGGGCCGCGGCCGGCGCCCCCAAAGAGGGCCCCTCTGGCGGTGATGTCGCGGCGGGGGCCTTCGGCGGCGCGGGCCTGCGGGCGGGCGTCGGCTTTGAGGTGCAGCTCGGCAAGTCGCCGGTCGGCCTGATGGCCGAGACCGGCTACCACGGCATGTTCCCTCGGGTCGACAAAGACGACGCTGGCGTTATTCCCGACCAGATCGGCGAGACCAAGTCCAAGCTCAACGCCTTCTACCTTTGGGGCGGCGCCACCTGGGCGAAGGATGACCTCGCCATCTCGGCCGGCCCGTCCTGGTTCGTGGGCGGCAGCTCGGCGCTGGGTGAAGACGCGGCGGGCAACCCGACCGCGGTGCAGGGCACGGTCAAGGCTGGCGGCGCGACGGTGGGTGTGTTCTACGGCCTCTTTGACACGCCCGGGATGTCCCGCTCGCGCAGCGGTGTCAGCCTCATCGGCGGCGCCCACACCGACCTGCAGCGGACCTTCCCCTGGGTCCAACTCGCCTTTACGGTCTCGCCGTCCATCTGAAGGAGCCTCCGATGTTTATCGCACTCTGCCTCGCCACCGCGCTCAGCGGCGTCGCGTCAGCGGCGGAGGTCCCCGTCACCGGCCAGGGGCACGCCTACAACCCGGTCTGGTCGCTCGACGGCCAATACTTGGCGTTTGAGCTCAACCGCTTTGAGGGAGGCGGCGTCGACCTGATGGTGGTGAAGATGGCCAACGGCACCGCGGTGGGCGCGCCCACCAAGGTGTCGGTGCCCGGCGGCAGCTCGCAGTTCTCGGCCGGCGGCTCGACCGTGGTCAGCCCGGTCTGGCTGCCCGCGGGCCAGCTCATCTTCCAAGGCTCGGTGAACGGCGGCACCAACCGGCTCTTTTACTGGAAGCCGGGCGGCAGCTCGCCGGGCCAGCTGCTCACCCTGCAGCAGATCGCTGGCGACCTCAGCTGGCCGACGGTCACCTTGGATGGCCGCAAGGTCGCCTTCGTGAGCGACGCCACCGGCCACGGCGACATCTACGTGTGGAACCAGGCCGAGAACACCGTGAAGCTGGCGGTGGCCTCGCCCCAGTCCGAGGGCGCGCCCCGCTGGGCCCTCGACGGCATGACCCTGGCCTACTCCCGCCAAAACCAAGGCGGCGAGGACATGTTCACCTGGGCGGGTGAGGCCCCGGTGCCGCGGATCGGCGGCAATGGTGATCAGAGCCGCCCCTCGTGGGCCGGCATGTCTTTGGTCTTCTTCACCAACGAGCGCGGCGACGACAAGTGGGACATCGCCGTGTCCGAGGCGGCGGGCCAAAAGCGCACCCTGGCCAAAGACGTGCGCTTGCCCCTGCGCGCGCCGCCGGCCCTCTCGGTCGACCGCCAGTGGGTGGCCTACGGCTTCTCTGACCCCAAGGTCGCCGACAAGATCCGCATCACCAAGGTCGACGGCAGCAAGAGCGTCGACATCGACACCGGCCTGCACGCCGCCGCAGAGCCCAGCTTGGCCATGGCCAATGGGCGGGTCTACCTCGCGTTCACCGCGCTGCCGCTCAAGGGCTCGGACTGGCGCCAGCTGCACGTGATCGACATCACCGACAAGCTGCAGTAGGCCCCGAGCGGGCCGGCCGCCGCACGCGGGGCAGCGCCGGACGCGGCCCTTCGCGCCCGCCCCATTGTTCAGGGGGGCAGGGCGCAGGGGCGTCGGCTGACCGCGGCGCGGCCTGCCGGCCACGGGCTCAGAACCAGGTGCAGGCCTTCTCGGTCAGGAAGTTCAGCGCCACGTCGCTCGAGCCGCCCGCCCCGAACTGGTCGGCGCCGTTGTAGTACCAGAAGCTGTCGCCGTCGTCGTTGATCTCAATCGAGTACGACGCGTTCCACGACTCTTCGCCCTCGTAGAGGCCGTCGGGGCAGGTGGTCTCGCTGCCGCGGATGTCGGCGTTGACCTGCAGGGTCACTTGGCCGCCCGGGGTCAGGTCACCCGACAGGCTCGCCCCCATCGTCCAGACGATCTGGCAGTCGTCTTCGCCGAGCTCTTTCCAGCGCTCGTTGGCGTAGAGCAGCCAGCGCTCTTCCCCCGCCCAGCCGCTGCCGTCTTCGGTCTGGTAGTACTCGCCATAGAAGTAGGAGACCGCGCCGGGCACGTCATACATCTCGCCGTCGCTGCCCTCGACCTGCTGGCAGCCGCTGAGGTCGGCCCCGGCCAGCAGGTCAGGGAGCTCGTCGAGCGCGTCCTCGCCGCCCTCGCCACCACCCCCGCCGTCGCCGCCCCCGTCGCCGCCATCAGAGCCGGGGCCCTCGCCGCTGGAGTCGTCGGGGTCTTCACCCTTGAGCGAAGAGGAGCAGGCCCCGAGCAGAAGCAGGGCGGGGAGCAGGGCGCGGGTCATCGGATCACCTCGGGGTGCGCGCGGAGGAGGGCTCAGAACCACTTGCACTGGTGCGCGGAGCGGAATTGCACGGTGCCGTCTTTGTGGTGGCCCTCGCCGAGCAGCTTGCCGCTGCCCGCGAAGTACACCAGGGCCGTGCCATCGGTCTGCAGCTTGACGTCGTAGGCCAGCTGCTCCGCGCGCGCCTCGCGCTTCTTCAGGTCTTCGACGCAGCCGCTCTTCTCGACCAGCGGCGTGCTCGAGAGGCTCAGGCCGAAGTCACACTCTTGGCAGGCCTTGGGGGCGACCTTCGAGCCGACCAAGCGCCACTCGATCACGCAGTCGCCGCCGCCGCGGGCCTTCCACGCCGAGTTGGCGTGGAGCTCCCAAGTCTCGCTGCCCCGCGCCGCGCTGCCATCGACGACCAGCTCGCCGAAGAAGTAGCTGTCGGCCCCGGGCACGTTGGTGCCGCGGATCTCTTCGCAGAGGCCGGTGGCGAGCCCCGCCCGCAGGTCGGGCAGGCCCGAGGCCGCGGGGGCGGCGGCCTGGGCGCTGGGGACCGCCGCCGGGGCGGGCGTCGCGCTGGGGGCCGGGGGCGCGCCGGGCGCGGCCGCTGGTTCGGGCGTCGCGGGCCCCCAGCAGGCGCCCAGCAGCGCGCCGAGGGCGAGGAGGGGGAGGGCGCGCGCGGAGGGGCGGTGGGTCATCGAGGGCTCCATCCTGCGCACCATAGCAGCCGGCCCCGGCGCTGGCCGCGGTCGTCGGCCTCGCGAACTGCGCCCGCCCGCCGCGGTCTGGTGTGCCCCCGCGGCGCGGCGCGCCGGCTGTGGCAGCATGGTGCCGCCGCGCCGGCCTCGCCCGGCCCCTCCCTCGCCTTGGAGCTCGACCCATGCCCCCTCTCCGCCTCGCCCCCGGGCGGCTGCTCGCCGCGCTCAGCCTCGGCCTCGCCCTCGCGCTGGGCCCCCGCCCAGCCGCCGCCCAAGACCTCGACCTCGGCTTCACCCAGAACCCGGGCCCCAGCGAGCAGCCCGCGCTGTTCATCACGCCCCAGAAGCCTGTGGTGGCGCTGCATGTCGAGGTGACCGCCGGCGGCCAAACCTACACTTTTGACAAGGGCGCCCTGCCCGCCGGCAAGCTGGTGAAGCTGGCCTGGAAGCGCGACCCCGCGGTGACCAGCGCCGAGGCCTTCATTCGGATCGAGTTCACCGACGGTTTTGTGACCGAGCAGTCCGTGCCGATCGAGTGGAGCTACGGCGGCAAGCTCAGCGTCGACCTGAGCCGGGCCCGCGCCGACGTCAAGCAGCGCACGATCACGGTCAAGGTCACCGGCAAGGTCGACAGCGCCGAGATCACCGCCTATGGCGCCAAGAAGGCTGTTCTCGACAAGCGCGAGGTGCCGCTCAGCGGCGGCCCCGGCGAGGTCACCCTGCCTTGGGTGGGCGAGGCCAGCGAGGTGGTGCTGCTCGACGTCACGGTGCGCGGCGGCAACGCCTGGGCCAGCTTCACCTATTCGCCTTGGTTCCTCGACATCCCCCACGAGGACGTGCTCTTCGACACCAACAGCGACGTCATCTCGGCGAGCCAAGCCTACAAGCTTGAGGCGACGCTGCGGCAGCTCCAAGAGGTGCTCGAAAAGTACGGCGAGGTGGTGCCGGTCAAGCTCTACATCGCTGGCTGCACCGACACCGCGGGGGATGGCGCCCACAACCGCGATCTCAGCAACCGCCGGGCCCGGGCCATCGCCCGCTGGCTCAAGGAGCACGGCTACGACAAGCCCATCTTCTTCCACGGTTTTGGTGAGGGTCTGCTCGCGGTGCCCACCGGCGATGGGGTGGACGAGGTGCGCAACCGGCGTGTGCTCTACATGGTCGGCGCGAACCCTCCGCCGGCCAGCGCCGGAGTGCCCGCGGTGAGCTGGACCCCGCTCTAAGCGCGGGCGAGGGGAGGGGAGGGGAGCGCTTCTTTCGAGCCGCTGCCCCTGCGCCCGCCCGACGGGAGCGCGCCGCGGAGCGGCGGTCGCGGAGCGACCGAGCCCGCGCGGCGGGGGAGACCGCCGCAGGCGGCGCCCCTGCCGGGCCCGCGGGCGAGCGCGGACGGGGGGCGTCGGCGCCCAGAACGGCCCTAACCCACCCGGTCGCTCAGGGCGCGGGCGCCTCGATGGGCTCGACGCCCTCGGGTGTGGTCGGCGCCGACGGATCCAGCGCCTCGCCGGGGAGGGGCTCGGGCATGCCCAGCAGGCGGCGGGCCCGGCGCTGGGCGGCGAGGTCCTCGGGTTGGGAGGGGCCCTCGGGCGGCGCAGGCGCCTCGGCCACCGCCCGGAGCAGATCGGCCTCGGCCTGCTTGTCGACGCGGTGCAGGCCATGTACAGCGAGATCGACCTGCCGGCCCAGGCGCTCGGGTTGGCGGGCCGCCGCCGCCTCGAGCTGGGCCTTGGCTTCGTCGATCTTGGCGCCCATCACCCGCGGCACGACCGCGAGGCTGAGGCCGCGGGCCAAGGCGCCGCGCCCGTCGCCATCGGCGCCGCTGAGCGCCAAGGTGCGCGCGCCCATCGCGTCGATCACCGCGTAGTCGAGGCCCATGCCGGGCCCGCGGGCCAGCGCGATGCGCGACCAGGCGATGGTGGTCCAGGCGAGGCACTCGAGGTCTTCGTCATCGGCCTGGCTGACCGCCTTGGGCGAGACCCGGCCGCCGGCGGCGGTCACCTGGGCGGCGAAGTTCGCCCGCAACATCAGGCAGCGCAGGCCGAACTCTTTGGCGCTGCCATAGTGCTGGAGCGGGTCGGTGACGGCCAGATCACCGTGCAGCACGTAAATCCGCGCGAGGCGGCCGAGCACGCGCGGGTCTTCGGGGCTGAGCGCGTAGGCGTCGAGGTAGGCCTGGGTCAGCGGCTCGAGCTGGCCGGGCTCACCCCGGCGCTTCCACAGCGTGTCGGCCCGGCGCAGCTGCTTGTCGACCGGCTCGCGCCCGCCGCCACGCCAGCGGGCGCAGCCCACCAGCAGCAGCAGCGAGAGCAGCGGCAGCAGGCGGATCAGCCTCGTCATCATCGCCCCCGGTGGGCGGCCGCGGCCGCCTCGCGCCCGCCCCTAATCCGCAGGGCCCGCGGGAGCGGGCATCCAGGCGCGGTCTGCCTGCCAGGCCGCCTCCGGTCGCGATAGCCGGCCGCTGGCCCACCTCTGCGCCCGCGCGGGGAGGGTCGGCCGCCCGGATGGTGGAAAGGTAGACACAGGGGCCTTAAAAGCCCCTTTCCGTTTCGGAAGTGCCGGTTCGAGCCCGGCTCCGGGCATATCCTCGCTGCCCGCGGTCGCCCCCGAGGCCGCGGCCGGCCACCCCCTCTCCCCTTGATCGCGGCGCGGTGCCGGGCCTGACGGCCCAGGTCAGGCGTCCGAGGAGCTCCCTGCGCGATGGGCACCATCATCGGCATCGATCTCGGCACCACCAATTCGTGCTGTGCCTTCATGGAGCGGGGGGAGCCGCGCATCATCATCAACGAAGAGGGCGGGCGCACGACCCCCTCGGTCGTCGGCTTCGCTAAGGACGGCGAGCGCTTCGTCGGTGAGGTCGCCAAGCGCCAGCTCGTGGTCAACCCCGAGGCGACCGTCTACGCGATCAAGCGCTTCATGGGCCGCCGCTACCGCGAGTGCCGCGCCGACATGGGCTTGGTG
The DNA here is from genome assembly GCA_016792625.1 of Deltaproteobacteria bacterium. Lineage (GTDB taxonomy): Bacteria > Myxococcota_A > UBA796 > UBA796 > UBA2385 > JAEUKK01. The sequence goes on from JAEUKK010000050.1 coordinate 121,848, forward strand.
AGCTACCCGATCCTCGAGGGGGCCACGGGCGAGTGCGCGGTCGAGGTGCTCGGGCGGCAGTACTCACCCCGCGAGATCAGCGCGCTGGTGCTGCAAAAGCTCAAGAAGGCGGCAGAGGACTTCCTCGGTGAGCCGGTGACCGAGGCGGTCATCACGGTGCCGGCCTACTTCACCGACAGCCAGCGCCAGGCGACCCGCGACGCGGGCACCATCGCCGGCCTTGACGTGCTGCGCATCATCAACGAGCCCACGGCGGCGGCGCTCGCCTATGTGCACGACCGGCGCAAGGCGAGCACCATCGCCGTCTATGACTTCGGCGGCGGCACCTTCGACGTGTCGATTCTGCGGGTCGACCGCGACGTGGCCGAGGTCAAGGCGACCCGCGGCGACAACCAGCTCGGCGGCGCCGACCTCGACCGCATGCTGCTCGAGTGGCTGGCGGCGGCCTTCGCCCGTGAGAACGGCGTGCCGCTGCCCACCGACAAGGTGGTGATGCAGCGGCTGCGCGACGCGGCCGAGCGGGCCAAGCTCGAGCTGAGCACCGCGAGCTCGACCGATGTGGCCCTGCCCTTCCTTTTCGTCGACGCCAGCGGGCCCCGCCACCTGCAGGTCACCGTCACCCGCGCCATTTTCGAAGAGCTCATCGCCGATGCGGTCGAGCGCACCCTGGTCGAGTGCCGGGCGGCGGTGCGCGACGCCGGCCTCGCCGTCGAGCAGATCGACGAGGTCGTGATGGTGGGCGGCAGCAGCCGCATTCCGCTCGTACAAGAGCGGGTGAAGGCGCTCTTTCGCCGGCCGCTGAACAAAGGTTTTAACCCCGACGAGGTGGTGGCGATCGGGGCGGCCATTCAAGCGGGCATGCTCGAGGGCGACATCAAGGGCGTCACCCTGCTCGACGTGACCAACTTTTCGCTGGGCATCGAGGTCGCCGGGGGGCGTTTTGCCCGCCTCATCCCCAAGAACACCACGCTGCCCACGGTCGCCCGCCGCCAGGTGAGCACGGTGGTCGACAACCAGCGCTCGGTCAAGATCCACATCCTGCAGGGCGAGTCCGAGCGGGCGCGCGAGAACGTCAGCCTCGGCGAGTTCGAGCTGAACAACATCCAGCCCGCCGCCCGCGGGCTGCCGCGCATCGACATCAGCTTTGGGATCGACGCCAACGGCATCGTCGAGGTCAGCGCCAAAGACACGCGCAGCGGCATCAGCGAGGCCCTGCGCATCGACGCCCCCGCCGGCATGAGCAAACAAGAGCTGCTGCAGCTCACCGAGAGCCACGCGGCGGCCGCGCACTCCGACGAAGAGGCGAAGAAGCTGCGGGCCATTCGCAAGACGATCGAAGGGCAGATCGTCGGGCTGGAGGGCTTTCAGCGCATCCACCAGGGCGAGCTGCACCGCTCGGATCTCGACGGCCTCGACCAGGCGCTCAAGCGCGCGCGCATGGCCGTGCTCAAAAGCCAGGACGTGCCCAACCTCACCGAGCTGTCGACCTACCTCGTGCGGGTGCAGCAGCACCTCAAGGCGCGGGTCGGGGTCTGAGCCGGGCCTGGGTTCGCCCGGCGCCGCGGGGCGAGCGCCCGGGGCCCGCCGGCCCTGATGCACCTGATGCACCTGATGCACGTGATTGGTGTGCGTTGACGAGGGCCGGCCCGCGCAGCAGCAGGCGCATGACCCGAAGGCCACAGGCAAAAACGACGAAGGCCTGCGATGAACGCAGGCCTTGTCTACACCGTGCCACCGACCAGCCTCAGGGAGTGGAGATGAGGGGGCTCGAACCCCTGACCCCCAGAATGCCATTCTGATGCTCTCCCAACTGAGCTACATCCCCAAAACCCTGAGCGTGGCGGCGGAGTGGTCTTCGGCGCGAATCTGAGTGGAGATGAGGGGGCTCGAACCCCTGACCCCCAGAATGCCATTCTGATGCTCTCCCAACTGAGCTACATCCCCGCAGAGAGCGCCTTGGACCACAGTTCACGATGTCAATGGTGAGGTTGAGGTCGTGAGGGCAAAAGCCCACACATTACAACAATCACCGCATCAAGCCGCGACGCTCACGCGAGCCGCTTGATGCCCCAGGAGTATTGCGCCGGTCGACCGCTGGCAAGGCCCGGCGCGCAGCCTGTGCTGGATTTTTGCCAGAACAGCGCCCTGCACGCTCAACCCGACGAGGGCTCGCCCTCGGCGCCCGCCGCCTCTGCCGCCTCGGGCTCGGGGCTGGGCAAGCCCCGCTCGAGCGCGGCGATGCGCCCGTCGAGCTCGGAGATGCGGCTGACCCCCCGCGCGACCCCGGGGTGGCTGAGCTCACCGGCCTCGGCCAAGCGGCGCACCTCTTTGCCGAGCTTCTGGTACATCAGCTCGCGGTCGCGCCGCAGGGTGCGCAGCTCGAGGCGGTTGCGGCCCTCAGCGGCGGCGCGCTCGACCTCTTTTTTGCCGCGGCCGAGCACGGCGCGCATGAGGCCGCCAAAAGCGTCGCGCACCGCGCCCTCGTCTGCCGGATCACCGCCCTGCGGCCCGTTCCCACTCGCGCTCATGCTCTGCTCCTCGGCGGCCCCGCCGCCCGCTGCGCCCACGACACCGCTGCCCGCGCGCCGCCTCAGTGGCCCGCGCTGCGCTGCGCCCGGGCGTTCCACAAGCGCAGCGTAAGCCCCAGCCCCAGCGCCGACACCGGCACCATCAGCCCCGGCCACCACAGCCAATTCGCCGGATCGGTCGCCGGGCCGGTCAGGCTGCCGTCGGGGTTGAGCTGCTCTTTGGGCAGGGCCAAGGCGTAGGAGAAGCTCATCACCGCGGTGCCCAAGTAGACGAAGCCGTCGATGATCCCGACGGCGACGCCGACGTTTTGGCGGCCACCAAAGTCCATCGAGGCGGTGCCCGAGAGCATGCCGTGCACGCCGATGACCGCGGTCGACATCAGCAGCACCAGCACCCCGACCACCGGCGGAATGTCGTAGGTGAAGCACAAGATCAGCGCGCCGGTGAGCATCGTGGCGTAGAGCAGGGCCGCGACCGGCCCCCGCCGGCTGCCGAAGAGGCGGTCAGAGATGATGCCCGCCACCACGCCGCCGAGGATGCCCGCGCAGCAGAGCAGCATGCCCCAGTTTTCATATACATAGCTGGACTTCAGGTGCAGCACCGCGTCGGTCTGCTTCGCGAAGGTGCGGAACCACTGCATGATCGCCTGGCGCATAAAACCCGAGCAGAACTCGACCAGCGCGATGGTCATGACCGCGGGGTTGCGCAGCATGCGGCCGAAGACCGCGGCGGCGCCGAGGCGCTCGCCCGGGGGCCCGCTCGCGTCGCCGGTGTCGAAGTCGTCGAGGCCGGCCTCAGCGGGGCTGTTCTTGACCGCGACCACATCGATGGCCAGGGCGACCAGCAGCAGCACCCCTGGCACGAAAAAGACGTGCCGCACGCCGGCTTGCTCGAGGATCATGCGGCCGAGGTCAAATGCGAAGTAGATGCCCAGGCTGATGAGCACGCCGAAGATGGCGCCGAAGACCCCGCGCTCTTTGAGGTGGAACCAAGGCGCGTTGGCCTTGACCACCGCGACCGCCCCAAAACTCTGAAAATACATGTTGATGCTGTAGAGCGCGGCGTAGAGGGCGACGAAGTGCTCGCCGATGAACCCCGCCATCGGCCCGCCGGTCGAGAGCTGCGTGGCCCCCACGCCCATCAACAGGTTGCAGGCCGCCGCGCCGGCCGCCGCGGTGAGGATGGCGCCCTTGCCGCCGAAGCGGTCGGTCAGCGGCCCATTGAGGATGAACGAGAAGCCGTAGACGACGGTGCCCGCGCCGAAAATGAGCCCGAAGTCGGCGTTGCCCATGAGCGCCGCGCCGTCGGCCCCGCGCATCTCAGAGAAGGCGCCCTTGGCGACCTCGAGGTTGTAGCGGGCCATGTAGAGCAGCGCGTAGGTCAGGCCCAGCGGCAGCCAGTTGAGCACGCGGCGGCGACGGAAGGCCCCGCTGTGCGCCACGCCCTCGACCTTGGGCAGCGTGCCCAGGACCAGCGCGACCACCACGAGCAGCACGAGGATGGGGACGAAGCGTTCGAGCTGCTGCACCTGCGCTCCGAGGGGGGAGGGGCCGCGCCAGCGCGCGCCAGTTCACCGGGGGAAGGCCGAGCCTACACCAGGTCGCCTGCCGCGGTGCTCGGCTCGATCAGCGCGCGGCCAGCGCCCGGTCGACCGCGGCCCGCAGCCGTTCTGCTGCTTCGGCGTTCAGCGCGCCCTCTTCGCGGTGCAGCACGACGCCCTGGTCGTCGACCAGCCAGGTCTGGGGCACCTTGTCGAAGCCCACCTGCAGCGCGCGGAAGAAGGCCTCAGGGTCGACGTTCTCGCCGAGCACGGCCGAGGGCCAGCTCAGGGCGTGGCCGGCGCCGAAGTTCTCGACGTGGACGACGATGTCCTCCTCGTCACCGCGGGGGTCGAAGAGGTCCCACGACAGGCCGATCATCGCGACCGCGGGGGAGAGCTCGGCGGCGAGGGCGCGGAGCAAGGGGAGCTCTTCGACGCAGGGGATGCACCAGGTCGCCCAGTGATTGACCAAGCGGAGGCCATAGCCCGGCGCGATCAGGGCCTGAGCGCCGTCAATGTCGACGAGGCGTGTGCCCGCGGGCCGATCCCAGGGCAGGGCCAGCCGACGGGCGGGGTGGGTCGGCGCGGCCGGGGCGGCGGTCGGGCGGGGCGCGGCGGCCCGGGGCGCGGGGGCCGGCGGCGGAGCCGCGGACCGCTGCGGCCGGACCGGGGCCGGCGGCGGGCCCGCTTCGCCCGGGCGCTCAAAGAGGCCATCCTTGCCCACGCGGGTCGAGATGTGGACCAGGGCGCGCCGCGCCAACGAACGGATGGTGCCCATCAAAAACTCCTGCGCGCGGCGGCGGGCTCAGCGCGCCTCGACGCCCGGCGGGAGCGCCGGGCGGGCCGTGGGTGCGGGCGGCGCGTCGACCCGCGGCTCTACCTCGCCGCGCACCTCGGCCCACACCAGCCACTTGCCGGCCTCGTGCCGGTAGATCCAGGCCGAGAGCGGGTCGGCCACCGACTCGGCGATGCGGCGGGCGCCCACGGCGACCACCTTGTCGAAGTCGGCGGCGCCCGGCGTCCAAAACAGCAGCGTGCCCCGCTCGGGGAAGGCCACGACCAGATCACTCGTGCCCGCGGCGTCTTCGAGGCGCTTTGGCTCGAGCAGGGCCAGCGCCTCGGCTGCGTCGTCGCCTTGGCGCAGGAAGTAGCGGCCGGGCATGCCCTCGACGGTCGCCGGCTGGGGTGGGCGGGCCGCCCAGGCCTTGGCCGCGGCGCGGATCGCCCGCTCGCGCACGGCCGCGGGGGCCTCGCCCCAGCGCGCGGCGTCCTCTTCGGTGACCAGGCGCCAGCGCTCGCCGTCTTTGACCCGCAGGCAGACCTGCAGGCCGTCGGCGGCGCGCTCACACAGCGCCACCGCCGCGGGGCCCGCCCGGCCGTCGGCGAGGGCCGCGGCGCTGTGCTGGTCGGGCACCTCGCTGCGCTCGGCCGACAGGCGCACCGCGGGGGGCGCCGACCAAGCGGGGCCGGCCGCCAGCGCGCCGAGGGCGAGCAGCGCGCGGCCCGTGGCCCGGCGGGCGCTACTCAGAGACCGTGTAGGCATCCACCAGCTCGGCCATCTTGCGCGTCAGGCTGTCCTCGGGGCCCGGGTCTTGGGCGCCGCGCACGGTCGAGAGCTGGGCGGTCAGGTTGCGCTGGCGCTGGCAGAGCACGCGGGCCATGGCGAGCACGAGCTTGTAGGCGGCGAGGCTGCCGGTCTCGAGCAGGTCTTCGAACTCGTCGCGGCGCACGCGGAAGACCACGCCCTCGCCCCGGGCGGTCACGTTGGCCGAGCGGCTGCTGCCATCGAGCACGGCCATCTCGCCGAAAATGGCCCGGCTCTCAAGCAAGGCGATGACCCGCGAACCACCCTCAGTCAGGTTCTTGGTCACCACCGCGGTGCCCTGGAAGATCACGTACCAGGAGTCACCCGGGTCGTCTTCGCGGAAGATGACCTGCCCGTCACGCAAGCGCTGGATCTGCATGATGTGCACGATCTCGGCGAGCTCGCTGGGATCAAGGTCCTCGAACAGCGGCGTTTGGAGGAGGAAGGAGATCACCTCCTCCAAGGTGAGCGGATGGTCCATCGAGGGTGCTCCGGAGAGGGCCGCGCGCGCAGCGGTCGGGCCGCAGACTGGCGGTGAGGGGGCCCGCGACCTCTGCGCGGGGCGGTGGGCGGGGCGCGGCCGGGCTTGCGCGGGGCGCTGGCCGGGTCCGACGCGGCGGCTGCAGGTTCGCGCACGGGGCCCCGCGTGTCCAGCTGACCGCGGCGGACAGGGCCCGATGGTGGCAATCTTCGACAGGTGCGGGGCGCGGCGGCGTGGCGCGCAGCCGCGGCGCGGCGGGCGCGGCGCGATAGACGCGCGGGTGCGGCGCGGCCGCGGGGAGGTGCCTATGGGGGCAGACCAGCGAGACGGGGGCCGAGACCAAGGCCAGGGCGCCGGGGGCCTGCTCGGCAAGGCGCGGGCGGCGGTGGGCGGCGGCCTGCGGGCCCAGCTCAAGTCCGGCGTGCGTCGCGTGATCGACCGCCTCTCGGGCGAGCACAGCGCCGCCGCGCCCGAGACTCTGCAGGGCTACGCGCGGCCGGGCGTGCCCCGCGAAGACGCCGAGGTGGTCATGGCCAAGCTCCACCGGCCGGCGGGCAGCGACGGCAGCTGAGCCCCGCTGCGGGCCTCAAGGCGCCGCTCTCCCCGGTCGATGGGGGGCGCGCGGAGGAGGCTGCGCATGCTTTTAGAGACCCGGATCGGGGGCAAGGTGCCCCTCTTCGTCGACTGCGAGACGGTCGGCGGCTTTGACAAAGGTGGCGGCGCCGGGGGCTTTGATCCCGACGAGGTGGTCGAGAACGTCGTGAAGACGGCCTCGGGCCTCGCCCAGGCGCTCGCGGCCTCGGCCACTGGCGCCGCTGAGGCCCGGCCGGTGCCCGCGGCCATCGAGCTCGAGTTCGGCCTGCGGGTCGACAGCAACGCAATGATCAGCGTGGCCCAGAACCCGTCCCAGGGGCAGTTCAAGGTGCGGGTGCGCTGGGGGGGCTGAGCCCGCCGACGGGCCCCAGCGCCGCGGCGAGATCACCCTCCACGGCGATGTAGTCGACGGTCAGCCGGGCAAAGGGCAGGGGGATGAGCTGCCGGTCCCAGGTCGGCAGGCGAACCGCCGGCCGCGCCGCGCAGCGCACCGCCCAGAGCGGCGCGAAGTGGCCGAGAGCGGCGGCGCCGGGCTTGGGTGCGCCGGCCGGCCCCCGCGGCCCATCCACCGCGAGCACGACGCGCGCGCCCTCCCCGAGCGCCCGCGCCGCAGACCGCAGCGCGGCCGCACCCCCTTTGCTCGACCCGCCGCGGATCGGCGCGAAGCCCCAGGCCGCGAGCAGGGCGCTGAGCCGCGCGCCGTCTTCGCTCCACGAGATCAGCGGGCGCAGGCCCACCCCGCGGTGCAGCAGGCTCAGCGCGGCGAGCTCGCCGTGCCAGAGGCTGAGCACGGCCGGCCCCTCGGGCAGCGCGCCCCGGCGCTCGACGCGCCAGGTCCAGGCGAGGGCGACGAGCAGCGCGCCGATCAGGCGAAGGAGCAGCGGGACCTCCAGCGGGCGGGGCCCGGCCCGGTGCGCTGTGCTAGACGCCCGCCGCGGGCGTGGTCCCGCGAGGGGAGGGCGCGTGCCGTTCGCCGCCGGAGAGCTGGTGTTGGGGCGCTATCGTGTGGTCGAGGCCCTGGCGCCCTGGGGTGAGCTTCTGCGTTGGTCGGCCCGCGACGAGGCCCTTGGGGTCGAGGTGGAGCTCTGCGCCCCCACCGCGGGCGCGGCCCTGCGCCCGGGCGCGGCCGAGGCCTGGGCGGCGGCTTGGGCGCCAGGTCGCCCTGAGATCGACGGTCTGGTGGCCCCTCTCGACGTCGGCTTCGAGCGCGGTCGCCCGGTGGGGGTGCGGCCGGCGGGCCTGCGCCCTGCGGCCCCGCGGCTGCCGCCCGAGGCCCTGCCGGGGCTGGTGGATAGCCTCGGCCCGGCGTTCTCCGCCGCGGGGCCGCGGTGGGCCAGTCGCTATTTGGCGGTCGACGCGGCGGGCCGGGCGGCGGTGGCCCCCGACGGGCTGCCCCCGGCCGACGGTGATCCGGCTGGCCCGGCGGCGGAGCTCTGGCGCCGCCTGACCGGTCGGGCGCCCGATGGTCGCCCCGCTGCCCAGCTCGCCCCCGGCTTGAGCCCCGCGCAGACCGACATGCTGGACGCCATCCTCGTCGCCTTACCCAGCGTGGCCCAAGCAGCCCGACCGCTGCTGCCCGCCGCCGAGGGCGCCGCGCTGGCGCATCCGGCGGGCCCCGCTCCGGCGCCGCGCGCGCGCCCGCGGCTGGGCGGCGGGGCCTACTATGTCGTCGCTGACGGTGATCTCGCTAGGCCTGCGCTCGGCCGAGCCGCCGCGCTCAGCGGGCTCAGCGCGCCCGCCTTGGTGGCCGCGGCGGGCGGCGGCGGGCCCCTCCCGCTGGGCCGGGCGGCCGATCCGGCAGAGGCGGCGGCGCGCGCCGCGGCGCTCCGGGCTGCCTTGCCAGTGCGGGTGGTCGAGGCCGCCGCGCCGACCAGCGCGCTCATCGGCGCGACCATCCTCGGCCTGGTCGGCCTGATCTCGCTCGCCGCGGGCGCGGTGAGCGCCCTGTTCACCCTGGGCCTCGGCGCGCTGATCGCGCTCGCCTTCGGGGCGCTGACCCTGGTCGGGGCGGGGCTGCTTGGGCAGCGGGCGCTCGCGGGCCGGGCCGCCGCCGCCGCCCTCGAGGCGCGCTGGCGGGCGCTGGTCGAGGCGCCCGGGCCCGACGCCGTCGAGGGCGCGCTGGCCGGTGCCCGGGCGGCCGTGCTGCAGAGCGGGCTGCCCGAGGTGGCGGTGATCGACCTGCTCGACGGGATTGACGACTTAGAGGCTGATCTGCCCGCCGGCGTCGGCGCAGCTGAGGTCGAGGCGCTCTTGGCGCCGGTGCTCGCCGCCGCGACGGCGCCCGCCGGTGCACCCCCCGCGCCAGCCCCCGGCGCCGCCGCCGCGCTCGCCCAACGCGCCCGGGCGGCCCAAGGCCTTCGCTCGGGCTGATCGGCCGGCGGGGCCGAGGGCCCCGGGGCCTGCGCGCGGGGTAGGCTGCGGGGGTGCGGGGCGGTCGCGTCCGGGTCGCGGCCTGCGATCGGCGCCCGCGAGGCCCCGCAGCCCTCCACAGCGCCCTCTGCGCAGCGCGGCAGACCATGGCCCACACCTGGCTCCTCGGCCTCTCCTGCTTCTACCATGACGCCGCTGCCGTGCTTTTGCGCGATGGCGTGCCGGTGGGCGCCGCCGCTGAAGAGGTGTTTTCGCGCAAGAAGCACGACCCGGGCTTCCCCGTGCTGGCGATCCGCTGGCTGCTGCGTGAGCACAAGCTCAGCGCCAAAGACATCACCGGCGTGGCCTTTTACGACAAGCCGCTGGTGAAATTTGAGCGCCTGCTGCTCAGCCACGTGGCGACCTTCCCGCGGTCCTTCCCGCAGTTCGTCCGGGGGATCCCCGGCTGGTTCGCCACGAAGCTGCGCATCCAACACTTGCTGCGGCGCGAGCTCGGCTACACCGGCCCGGTGCTCTACGGCCAGCACCACCTGAGCCACGCCGCGAGCTCGTTCTACGCCTCGGGTTTGGATGAGGCGGCGGTGCTCACCGTAGACGGCGTCGGTGAGTGGGCCACCACGAGCTGGGGCAAAGGCAGCGGCAACCGGCTCGAGCTCACCCACGAGCTGCGTTTTCCCCACTCTTTGGGCTTGTTGTACTCGGCGTTCACGCTCTACCTTGGGTTCAAGGTCAACTCGGCAGAATACAAGGTGATGGGCCTCGCGCCTTATGGTGAGCCGCGGCACGTCGACCGCATCAAGCAGCTCATCCACATCAAAAACGACGGCACCTTCCGCCTCGACATGCGCGCCTTCTCCTTTGACTACGGCATGCGGATGTTCACCAGCCGTTTTGAAGAGATCATGGGCGCGCCCGCCCGCCCGCTCGAGAACGGCGAGCTCACCCAGTTCCACAAAGACGTGGCCCGCAGCCTTCAAGACGTGGTCAACGAGGTCATGATCCTGCTGGCCAACCGGGCCATGGACGACGCGGGCACACGCAACCTCTGCCTCGCGGGCGGCGTGGCCCTCAATTGTGTCGCCAACGGCGAGATTATCCGCAACACCAACGTCGAAAATTTCTTTGTGCAGCCGGCGGCGGGCGACGCGGGCGGGGCGCTCGGGGCTGCGCTCTGGGCCTGGCACGAGCTGCTCGGAAAACCCCGTGCTTGGCGCCAAGATCACGCGTTTTTGGGGCCCAGCTACACCGAGGCCGAGATCGAGGCGGCGCTCAACCGCTACGGGGCGGTCTACACCCGCCTCGACCGGGCCAAATTGCTCGAAAAAGCCGCCGAGCTCATTGATCACAGCCTCGTGCTCGGCTGGGTGCAGGGCGGGCTCGAGTGGGGCCCGCGCGCGCTCGGCCACCGCAGCATCCTGGGCGACCCGCGCCACCCCGAGATGCGCGACATCATCAACATGAAGATTAAGATGCGCGAGGGCTTCCGGCCCTTTGCCCCCACCGTGCTCGAAGAAGACGCCGCGGAGTGGTTCGAGCTCGACCGCCCGAGCCCCTACATGCTGCTCGTCGCCCCGGTGAAAGACGAGGTGCGCTTCGGCCCGCGCGCCTTGCCCGCCGTGACCCACGTGGACGGCTCGGCGCGCATCCAGACCATTCGCCGCGACCAAGATCCGCTCTACTACGACCTGATCAAGGCGTTCAAGGCGCGCACAGGCTGCGGGGTGGTGATCAACACGAGCATGAACGTCCGGGGCGAGCCCATCGTGAACACCCCCGAGGACGCCTACCGTTGTTTCATGCGCACCGACATGGACGCGCTGGTCATCGGCCCCTTCCTGCTCCTGAAAGAACAACAACCTGCCCTGCGCCTGCCCTCCGCCGCCGAGGAGTTCGGCCTCGACTGAGGCCCCCGGGGTCAGGGCGAAGGCAGGGCCTGATCGGGCGCCCAGGGCCCCCCTCCGCGCTCGGCCGCGGGCCCGGCGGGGGCGCCGTCGGCGCGGGGCGCCGCCGGGCTCCCCCGCCGCGCGGCCTCGGTCGCTGCGCGACCGCCGCTGCGCGGCGCGCTCCGGTCGGCCGGGCGCGGCGCCGCTTTGACAGCGCGCGCACAGGCGCCGGCCCCGCGGCCTGCGGTCGGGCGCGGTCGAGAGCGGGCCTCAGCGCGTCAACTTCGGCGACGGCCTGTGTGTCGTTGTCGAGAATAACGCGCAACACGCTGTCTTCGCCGCCCTCCCGCGCGCTTTGGGGCTCGGATACCCCCGCCCTCCCCGGTGGAGGTGCCCATGGCCCGCTGCGTCCCCTCCCTGTCTGCGGCGGCGGCGCGCCGCGCTTCGGCGCCGCCCAGGCTGATCGCGGGGCTGCTCCGCGCGGCGGCGCTCTCCCTTCCCCTGCGCAGCCTGGCGCCGGGCCTCGGCCGCGCGCTCCCCGCGGCGCTGCCCCTCTTCGGCTCGCTGCTCCTCTTCGGGGTTCTGGCCCCCGTCGAGGCGCAGGCCGCGCCGGCGCTCGCCCCTGGGGCGAGCCTCCCCCAAGATGGCGGTGAGCTGCTGATCCTGGTGCCTGAGGGGGTCGATGGCCCGCTCAAGGCCAAGCCCAGCCGCGGCAAGCTCGCCGAGCCGCTGATCGAGGGCCCGCTGGTGCGCCTGCGGTGGACCGCCGCCGGCGAAGATGGCGCGCCCCTGCAGATCGAGCTCCGCTACCGCGACGGGGCGGGCCAGAAGGTCGAGGCCAACCTCTCGGTCCCCCTGGCTGGCCCGGCGGCCGCACGTTTTGGCGCGCCGCTGGTGCGCGCCCCGGGGGCCGCCGCGGTCGAATTGCCCGGCTGGGGCGCGGGTTGGCGGGCGGTGGCCTCGCGCGGCGAGGTCAAGGCGGCGGGCCGCGGGGCGAGCTGGACCGCCCCGGTCGCCGCCCGGCCCGGGCTCAGCTTGGTGGCGGTGGTCCCGCCCTCCGCCGCGGGCGGCCCGCTGGTGCTGCCGGTCGTCGAACGCGCGCCGCTGCAGCTCACGCTCCAGGCGCCGCCCGACAGCGAGAACACCCTGCTGCTCAGCGAAGGGGTCAAGGTCGGCCCCCTGCGGGCGAGCCCGGCGGGCACGGTGGCCTTCACCGCCGATGGGGACCCGCGGGTGGCGGCGGGCACCTTGTTGACCGTGCGTCGCGACGGGGTGCGCGAAGAGCGCGCGGTCCCCCTGCTCGACCCCGGTCCGCCCGTGGTGCTGCTGCTGGCCCCCGCGGCGGCGCCGGCCGATCCCAACGCCCCACAGGACGTGATCGTCGCCGTGACCGACAGCGCAGGCGCGCCGTGGACCGGTGCGGCCCCCACCGTCGAGGCCAGCGCGGGCAGCCTCGGCCCGCTGAGCCTGCGGGGTCCGGGGCTGTACGGCGCGACCTGGCAGCCGCCGGTGCAGGCGGGGCCGGCCGAGCTGCGGGCCCAGGTCGGCGGGCAGCGGGCCGTGGCGCGGATCGTGGCGCAGGCCGGGCCACCGTCCGCGAACCTCCAGCTCGCCGCGGCGGGCGCGTCGACCAGCGCCACGCTGGAGCTGCGCGGCCCCACTGGGCCCTGGGCGGGCAAGGCGCCCGGGCTGGTCATCCTCGGGGGCCCGACTGCGTCCGTGACCGACAAGAAGGGCGGCCGGTACGCTGCTTCGCTCAAGCTGAAGCCGGGCGCGGCGGTGGTGGTGCAGCCGCCCCCGAGCGGCGGGCTCACCCCGGCCCGGGTGCTGAGCTGGGCCCGGCCGGGGCCCGACGGGGCGGTGGTGCTGATCGCCGTCGTCGAAGATGACGCGGGGCGCGGTGTTCCTGCGCAGAAGCTCGAGCTGCGGGGGCCCGAGGGCGCGCCGCTGGCCCTGCCCCCCACCGGGCCGGGCGGCCTGAGCGCGGCCTTGGTCCGTGGCCAGGGTGTTTTCACCGTCCAGCTGGGCGGTCTGCGCGCGGCGGTCTGGGCGGGCCCCGGCGCGGCGCCCACCCCCGTGGCGCCCGCCGAGGCCCTCCCCGCGCTGGCCCGCTGGCAAGCGGCGGCGCCTGTGCAGGTGGTCGGCGCGCCGCCCGCCCCGGTGGTCGCGGCGGCGCCGGCGCCCGATCCCCGTCTTGCAGCGCGCGCTCCGGCTCCCGCGGCCGTGGCGCCCGTCTCCACAGGGCCGGTGGCCTCCGCTCCTCCCACCGCTGCGGCGCCGACCGCCCCACCGCCCGCGGGGGCGCCGAGCGCGCCGACCCGGGCGCCCGCGGCAGGGGGCGGCGCTTGGGCGCGGGTCCACCTCGTCGGGGTGGCGGGCACAGGGGCCTACTCCAGCGTGCAGGACGGCTTTCGCGTCGGGCCGGAAGAGGTCGAGCTGCGGGCGGGCGGCCTCGCCGACGGCGGCGGCTTGGGGGTCGGCGGCGCCGGCCTCGGGGCGCTCGTCTCGCCGACCGGCGGGCCCCTGCTCGTCGAGCTCGAGGTGCGGGCGCTGCGGGCGGCCTGGGCGGGCCGCTACCGTTTCCCCAGCGCAGAGGGCGGCGAAGCTTCGGCTGCGGCTGCGCACGAGGGCGCCGAGGATCTCAGCGCCCGGCTCGGCCTGCGGTACCTGATCCCGCTGAGCGAGGGCATTTCGGCGCAGGTCGGCGCGGCGGGCGAGCGCAGCACCGGCGCGCTCGTGCTCTGGGAGAGCAGCGCCCCGACCTGGACCACCGTGCCGGTCTACGGGCTGCGGGCAATGGGCGGCCTGCTCGTGCAGCGCGACCGCCTCTTCGTCGACCTGCAGCTGGCCGAGAGCTTGGCGCCCTACCCGGTGCGGGCCACGGGCAGCGCGGCGCTGGAGCTCCACCTGCGCGGCCCGGTCTGGGGGCGCCTCGGCTACGCGCACCAGTGGCGGCGCGGCACCTATGACGCCGGGGAGGAGATCTCGACGCGGTCGAGCCTCGGCCTCGCCGAGCTGGGGCTCAGCTTGGCTTGGTGAAGCCGCCGGTCAGCGGGGGCGGCCGATCCGGCGGGCCGCGGGACCCGCCCAGGCGTGCCGACTCGACGGCCAAAATGCAGCAGAGCCCGCCACCAGGGCGGGCTCGACCAAACGCAGCAGAGCCCGCCACCAGGGCGGGCTCTACCGAACGCAGCGGGGCTGCGAACTGCCTCTACCGGGGCTTCTTGAGCGCCCGGCGCATCGCCTTCCGCCGCCGCTTCTCGGCCAGCCGCTGCTTGAGCCGCTTCTTCTCGCCCGGCTTCAGGTAGAAGCTGTTCTTCTTGATGTCCTTGCGGATGCCCTCGCGCTCGACCTTGCGGCGGAAGCGGCGCAGGGCCTTCTCAAAGGGCTCGTTCTCACGGACGGTGACGAGGATCAAGGCAACTCCAGGCAGACGCGAACGGTAGGCGTCGAGAGAGAGGAGATCGAGATCGCGCGGACGGGGTCCGGGGCGTTCATGGCGGCCGCTATCCAAAAGGGCCGCCGTGCGCCAGTCCACGCGGCGCTGCTTCCCGCGGCCCTGCGCGTGGCGCCAGCTTAGAACACCGTGCCGACCGCTGTTCCCACGTAGAAGGTGTTGTGGAGACCCAGGTCGAGCCGGGCGTTCGCCCGCTCGGCGAAGTTGACCCGGGTGCTCATGGTCAGGTCGAGGATGGGGAGCACGCCAGGCAGGTTGATCTCGCCGTCGGGCTCGCAGGTGTCTTTGCGCTCGAAGGAGGGCGCGTCGCGCAGGCAGTTGTTCGTGATCGACGAGTTGCCGCCGGGGTGCCAGACGGTCAGCTCGCCCGACATGATGCCCAGGCCCAGGCCGGCGCCGAACAACATGCTGACCCACACATCGCGGCTCTCGTCGCTGATCGGGATCTCGTGGGCGTAGTTGAAGCCGAGCACGTGCAGGCCAAAGTTGCTGGGCTTGAGCCAGTCACCATCGTCGTGATCGGCCGGAGATTCCCGGTCGTCCCAGTAGCCTTCTTTGATGCCGTTGCCGACGTACTCGTAGTAAAACACCCAGTTCATCGGCCGCGGCTTGAGCACGTACTCGACGCCGAAGGTGTACATGCGCAGCCGGGGCCGCTCGAACGGGTTGGCGCCCTCGTCGCCCGCGTCAAAGAACCACGCGTCCATGATCGCGTTGGGCACGGTGAGGTAGCGCGCGCGCAGGTTGAGCTCCATCGGGGGGCGCTCTTTGGCTGGCGTGCTGCCCGCTGCGGCGGCCTCACCCGGGCTGGCCTGCCGGAGCGGCTCGGTGGGGATGTCAATGGGCGCCGCGAGGGCGATCTGGGGCAGCAGGAGCAGGGCGGCGAGGGGGGCCATGAGCTTCCCTTTGGAGCCAGGAGGCGAGCCACCTGGGCGTGGTCCCTGGGGAGGGGGGCGAGGACCGAAGGCGAGGACCAGCGAGAGGATGGAGGGAAGGGCCGCAGCCGAGCCGCAGGCCCCCTCCAGTCCGGGCGGAGGGGGAGTGTCGCGAGGGCGGGGGAGTCTGTCAATGCGCCGCGGCGCCCCGGGCTGGCCCTGGGGTTGAGTGGCTCCAGAACAGCGCGCTGTGGGTCGGTCTCGGGCTCGGCTCTCTGCGCGCTCCGCGGCGCACAGGCCGCACGGGATAGGCAGGCCCGGCGCGCGGAGGTCCCATGGCGGCTGAGGTCCCGATCCACATCCTCATCGGTGAGGAGCAGCTGCTCGTGCGCGAAGCCGAGGACCGCCTCACCCGCGAGGCCCTCGGCGGGGCGCCCACCGGCTTCAACTTCACCGCGGGCTCGGCGGGCGAAGGTCAGCCCGGCGAGCTCATCGGCCTGGCCCGCACCCAGGCCATGCTCAGCCGCCGGCGCGTGGTGGTCATCCGCGATCTGGAGCGCGCCGACGCCGAGCTCATCGAGGCGCTCCTCCAGTACGCCGAGCACCCCAACCCGAGCACGACGCTGCTGCTCACCGGCCTCAAGCTGCCGCCGCCCGCTGGCGGCAAGGACCGCGGCCGGGTCTTGGCCAACCAGGTCAAGAAGATCGGCGAGGTCCGCAAGTTCGAGGCGCAGGACGCCAACCCCCTGCGTTTTGTGGCCGAAGAGGCCCGCCGCCAAGGCTGCGTGATCAGCCCCGCGGCGGCCGAGCTGCTCGTGGCCCTGACCGGCACCGACCTGCTGCGGCTGCGGCAAGAGGTGGCCAAGCTCAGCGCTTGGGTCGGCGGCTCTGGCGAGATTAGCGGCGCTGACGTTGATCAGCTCTGCGCGCTGGTGACCGAGGCCCGCATCTGGGACCTGACCGACGCCATCGCCGCCCGCGACGTCGACGCGGCGCTGGGCGTGCTGCAGCGCGTCTTCGACGAGGAAGGCGGCGACGGCGCGGCCCACCGCTTGTTGGCCCAGGTGGCCTGGAAGGTGCGCCAGCTGCTCGAGCTGCAGAGCTGGATGCGGGCGAGCCCCCGACCGGCCAGCCCGCCGGCCTCGTGGGCGCGCGAGAACCCGCAGCGGCGGCGGCGCATCGAAGAGCTGCTCACCCGCCGCCCGATGGACCCTGTGCGCGTCATGGCCTCGTTGGCCCGTACGAACCAGCGTTTTCATCGCAGCGGGCCCAGCAGCCAGCATGTTTTTGAGTCTCTGGTGCTCGAGCTGCTCCAGGCTGCCTGAGGGCGCGCGGCCCGGCCCCGCGGGGGGCACCAACGACAAACCCCCCGCCGGCGAGGCGAGGGGTTCGGTCAAGCGGGCGGAGCGCTCGGGCCGAGAGGCCTGTGCGAGCGGACCCGGCGGCGCTCAGGCCTTCAGCGCGGCGTTGACGGCCTTGGCCATGCGGCTGACGCGCCGGGCGGCCTGCCGCTTGTGGATGACGCCCTTGCTGGCGATCTTCTGGACGATGCTGACCGCGTTGGGCAGCGCGGCGGCGGCGGCGGCGCCGTCACCATCGGCCACGATGGCCCGCAGCTTCTTGACCGTGCCCCGCATCAGGGTGCGGTAGTGCCGGTTGTAGGCGTTGCGCTTGGTGTTCTGGCGGTCGCGCTTGATGGCGTCCTTGTGGTGGGCCACGGGGAGCTCCGGTGCGTCGCGGTCGCTGTGGGCGCCGCTTCGGCTCGATGAGGGGGAATTGATGGGAGGATGAGCGGTCGGGATGCGGAGGGCCCGGACCGGTGGGGCGGGCGCCAGCGGTGCACGGGGGCCCCGCAGCCTGGGACGCGGCCGCATAATGTGTCTGCGCCGAGACACAAGCCGCGGGGAGCCACCAGAGGTGGCCCAGGCCCGGCGCACTGGGGGCACGCACACCACGAAGGGTGGAGAGAGGGTCGAGGCTCGACCCACCTCCGCTCCGCGCGAACGGCCGGCGGCTAACCAAAGGCGCCCGTACGCGTCAAGCGCCGCGGCCGGCGCACAAGCGCAGGGCCGCCTGCCCTGGGGTTTGACGCGCCCGCCGCCCGCCGGTAGCGTCGGCCCCGAGGTGGGCGATGGAACTCTGTGTGGTGGGCTCGGGCTACGTCGGGCTGGTGGTCGGCGTGTGCATGGCGGACCTTGGCTTTCGCGTGACCTGCTGCGACCGCGAACAAGACAAGATCGACGCGCTGCGCGCGGGTCGGGTGCCGATCTACGAGCCGGGCCTCGAGCCGATCCTCCGCCGCAACCAGGCGACGGGGCGGCTGGCCTTCTCCACCGACACAGCCGCGGTGATCGAGCGCGCTGACGTCGTTTACATCGCGGTGGGCACGCCGGGCTTGCCCGACGGCAGCGCTGACACCTCGGGGGTGATGGCGGTCGCCGACCTGATCCGCGCCCACATGCGCCGGCGGCTGGTGGTCGTGATCAAGAGCACCGTGCCGGTGGGCACAGCCGACGCGGTGCGCGCCCGCATCGGCGCCGCCCCCTTCGACTACGACGTGGTCAGCAACCCCGAGTTCCTCAAAGAGGGCGCGGCCATCGACGACTTCATGCGGCCCGACCGCATCGTCATCGGCCACCGCAGCGCCTGGGCCCGCGAGGTGATGGAGCAGCTCTACGCCGGCCTCGTCCGCACCGGTCGGCCCATCTTCTGCATGGACAACCGCAGCGCCGAGCTGACCAAATACGCGAGCAACGCGATGCTCGCGACCAAGATCTCGTTCATGAACGAGCTGTCGCGGGTCTGCGAGGCGGTGGGCGCCGACGTCGAGCTGGTGCGCAAGGGCGTGGGCAGCGACACCCGCATCGGCCCGCGCTTCTTGTTCGCCGGCGTGGGCTATGGTGGCTCTTGCTTCCCCAAGGATGTCAAGGCGTTGATTGATTTTGCCGCCGCCGCGGGGGTCGAGCTGCGCATCGCGAACGCCGTCGAGGACGTCAACGCGAGCCAGAAGCACCTGCTCGCCGACAAGGTCATCGCGCGGTTCGGGGCCGATTTGAGCGGCCTGCGCTTCGCTGTCTGGGGGCTGGCGTTTAAGCCCCAGACCGACGACATGCGCGAGGCGCCGAGCCTCGTCGTGATCTCACGGCTGCTCGCCGCGGGGGCCTCCGTCCGGGCCTACGACCCCGAGGCTCGCCATACCGCGGGCGCGGTGCTCCAAGACAACGTGCACTACGCTGAAGACGCGCTGGACGCGGTCGATGGCGCCGACGGCCTGCTGTTGGTGACCGAGTGGAACGAGTTCCGCAACCCCGACCTGCGGGCCCTGCGGGCACGCATGCGCCAGCCCGTCCTCTTCGATGGCCGGAACATCTACGACCCCGACGACGTGCGCGCGGCCGGCCTCGAGTACTTCGGCGTGGGCCGACCCGGGCCCGCCCGGGGCTGACCGGGGCGGGATCGCCCACCCGGCGCCTCGGCGTTAGGCGCGGCGACCTCGGGGCCCGCCCCCGCTCAGGAGCGCACCGTGCCGGCCCCCGTTGACCGCATTCGAAACTTCGCCATCATCGCCCACATTGACCACGGCAAGTCGACCCTCGCGGATCGATTGATGGAGTACGCCGGCCTCATCACCGAGCGGGAGAAGAAGGCGCAGTACCTCGACCGGATGGACATTGAGCGTGAGCGGGGCATCACCATCAAGGCCCAGACGGTCGAGATCCCCTACAAGGCGCAAGACGGTCAGGTCTACCACCTGAACCTCATCGATACGCCAGGGCACGTCGACTTCACCTACGAGGTCAGCCGCTCCTTGGCCGCCTGCGAGGGGGCGCTGCTCGTGATCGACGCCGCCCAGGGCGTTGAGGCGCAGACGCTCAGCAACGTCTACCTCGCGCTTGAGCAAGACCTCGAGATCGTCCCCGTGGTCAACAAGATCGACCTGCCCAGCGCCCAGCCCGAGGTCGTGCTCCGCCAGGTCGAAGATGGCGTCGGGCTCGACATCAGCAACGCCGTCTTCTGCTCCGCCAAGACCGGCCAGGGCATCATCGACGTGCTCGAGGCGGTGGTCGCCCACGTCCCGCCCCCGGTGGCCGACCGCGCGGCCCCCTTGCGGGCGCTCATCGTCGACTCCTGGTTCGATTCCTACGTCGGCGTCATCATTTTGGTGCGGGTCTTCGACGGCGGGGTCAAGGTCGGCGACAAGGTCAAGCTGATGGCGACCGGCGCCATCCACGAGGTCACCCGGGTCGGCGTCTTCTCCCCCGAGACCCTCGACAAGACCGAGCTGGCCGCCGGTGAGGTCGGCTTCGTCATCTCGGGCATCAAGCGCCTCGCCGACGCCAAGGTCGGCGACACCCTGACCACCAAAGATGGCGGCGCCACCCAGGCCCTGCCCGGCTTCAAAGAGAGCAAGCCGATGGTGTTCTCGGGCATCTTCCCGGTCGACAGCGCCGACCACGATGACCTGCGGGTGGCGCTCGAGAAGCTCCAGCTCAATGACAGCGCCTTCACCTACGAGCCCGAGTCCTCCGACGCGCTCGGTTTTGGCTTCCGCTGCGGTTACCTCGGCCTCCTCCACATGGAGATCGTGCAGGAGCGCCTTGAGCGCGAGTACGACCTCAACCTCATCAACACCTCGCCGAGCGTCGTCTACAAGGTCACCACCAAGAAGGGGGCCGAGCTCGAGATCCACTCGCCGAGCAAGCTGCCGGCGGTGCAAGAGGTCGAGGCCATCGCCGAGCCGATCGCCAAGCTGACCATCCACGTGCCCGAAGAGCACGTCGGCGCCGTGCTCAAGCTCTGCGAAGAGCGCCGCGGCACCCAGACCATCTTCGACTACAGCAGCCCGGGTCGCGTGGTCCTCACCTACGAGGTGCCCTACGCCGAGGTCGTTTTCGACTTCTTCGACAAGCTCAAGAGCTGCTCGCGCGGCTACGCGAGCATGGACTACGAGGTCATTCGCTGGCAGCCCGAAGACCTCGTCAGGCTCGACATTTTGGTCAATGGCGACAAGGTTGACGCGCTGAGCTGCATCGTGCACGCGAGCCGCGCCTTCCGCATGGGCCAGAGCCTCACCAGCAAGCTCAAAGACTTCATCCCCCGCCAAATGTGGGACGTGGCCATCCAAGCCGCGGTCGGCACCAAGGTGCTCGCCCGCACGACGGTCAAGGCGATGCGCAAGGACGTGACCGCCAAGTGCTACGGCGGCGACATCAGCCGCAAGCGCAAGCTGCTCGACCGCCAGAAAGAGGGCAAGAAGCGGATGAAGTCGATCGGCACGGTCGAGATTCCACAGGAGGCGTTTATGGCCGTGCTCAAGGTCGGGGACGATTGAGCCGTGGCGGCCGCGGATCGCTGGGCTTGGGCCCTGGCCGGGCTCGCCGGCCTGATCCTCGGCCTGCGCCTGTTTGCCGGCGCGCCGATGCGCATCTCGACCGACGCGATGGAGCCGAACCTCTGGCGCGATGACGTGGTGTGGCTCGAGCACGGCGCCCCAGACCCGCTGCGCGCCGGCCAGCTGGTCGCCCTGGCCCTCCCCGGAGAGGCGCCCATGGTCAAGCGCCTCGTCGGGCTCCCCGGCCAGCGGGTCGAGGTCCACCCCTCCCGCGGCCTGGTGGTGAACGGCCAGAACTGGGCGCAGACGGGGGTGGTCGAGGCCCGTCGCCCCGTCAGCGCCTGCGCGGCCGGCCCTGTCGAGCATGTGGCTGAGGCCTGGCCCGACGGGCCCCTCATCGTGCGCGCGGGCGGCCCGAGCGCCGCGCTGACCGTGCCCGAGGGCCACGTCTACGTGCTCGGCGACGACCGCGGTGCCTCGGGCGACAGCCGCCAATGGGGGCCCATCCCCGTGGAGCAGATCGCGGGAACAGTCCGTTGGACGCTGTTCTCCCGTGGTGGTTGCTCCTTTTTCGGCTGGCCTGAGCGGCGGCTGCTCCGCCTGCGCTAAGCTCCTCGTTCGCCCGGCCGCGCCGAGGCGAGGGGAGGGGACCCATGGGCATCCACAGGCGGAACCGGCAAGGCAGGGTGAACTGGCTGACCGTCGTCTTGGTGCTGCTGCTCGCCGTTGTGGGCCTCTGGGCCAAGCTCTTTTTGCCCTACTACATCGACTACCTCAACATGCGCGAGGTGGTGAAGTCCTCGGCGATGGAGTGGTACGCGAACCAGGTCGAGGCCTCGGCCCGCACCCGCCTGACCCAGCAGCTCGGCGTGAAGGGCATCGACTACGTCACCATCGACGACTGCACCTTCACCCAGGCCGGCCTCACCCAGACCGTGGGCTGCGCTTGGTCGGTGACCGTCTACTATCCGTTCACCAAGTATTACAAGCGCTTAGACTTCTCCTCAACCTTTGAGGTCGATGAGCGCGGGGATGTCACCGAGTATTGACCCCCGCCGCTTGGGGCCCCGGCTACCTCCGCCGCGTGCGCGGGCCCCCCTGCGGCCCGGCCGACGGAGGCGAGATGGCGGAGGCTGCGGCGGCCGAGGCGGTCGAGCGGGTCATGGGCGAGCGGGAGCTGCACCGCTCGGTCCAGCGGCTCGCGAGCGAGATCGTCGAGCGGCTCGGTGATCCGAGCGGGTACGCGCTGGTGGGGATCGTCCGCGGGGGCTGGCTGCTCTGCCAGCGCCTCGCCGAGGCCATCGCCGCGCTCGAGGGCAGCCGGCCCCAGACCGGCAGCCTCGACATCACCCTGTACCGCGATGATCTCTACACGGGCATCGAGAAGCCGGTGCTCGGGGCCACCCACCTGCCCTTCGGCCTCAACGGCCGCGGGGTGGTTCTGGTCGACGATGTGCTGTTCACCGGGCGCACCGTCCGCGCCGCCCTCGACGAGCTGATGGACTACGGCCGGCCCCGCTACATCCAGCTGGCCGTGCTCATCGACCGCGGGCACCGCGAGCTGCCCATCGCCCCCGATTTTGTCGGCCGGCGCCTCGACACGGCCAAGGCCGACCGGGTCGTGATGGCCCTGCGCGAAGAGGGCGCCCCAGAGGACGGGGTCAGCCGCCTGCGGGCCCGCGGGGGTGCCGCATGACCGAGGGCAACCGCGGCCGGGTCAAGGACATGCTCGGCCTGCGCGGCCTCAGCCGCGAGCAGCTCACCCGCATCCTCGACACCGCCGCCAACTTCCGCCAGGTCAACGAGCGGCGCATCAAAAAGGTGCCCACCCTACGCGGGCGCACCGTGGTGACCGCCTTCTTCGAGAACTCGACCCGCACCCGGCTGAGTTTTGAGCTGGCCGCCAAGCGCCTGAGCGCCGACACGCTCTCCTTCTCGGCGAGCACGAGCAGCACGGCCAAGGGCGAGACCCTGCTCGACACCGCCCGCAACCTCGACGCGATGCGGCCCGACGCGGTGATCGTGCGCCACCCCGCCTCGGGCGCGCCCCACCTGCTGGCCCGCCACTTCCCCTGGACCGTGATCAACGCCGGCGACGGCATCAACGAGCACCCGACCCAAGCGCTGCTCGACATGTTGACCATGCGCGACCACCTCGGCGACCTCGAGGGGCGCACGGTGGCGATCGTCGGCGACGTGCTGCACAGCCGGGTGGCCCGCAGCAACATCTTCGGGCTGCAGACCCTGGGCGCCAAGGTCGAGGTGGCCGGGCCCGGCACGATGTGCCCGCCGGCCCTCGCCGAGCTCGGGGTCACCGTGCGGCACCGCATCGACGAGGTGGTCGAGCGGGCCGACGTCATCATGATGCTGCGCATCCAGCGCGAGCGGCTGGGCAAGGCGATGATGAGCACCACCCAAGAGTACGCGGCCCTCTATGGCCTCGACGAGGCGCGCCTGCGCCGGGCGCGCCCCGAGGTGCTGGTGATGCACCCCGGGCCGATCAACCGCGGGGTCGAGATCAGCCCCGAGGTCGCCGATGGCCCCAACAGCGTCATTTTGGAGCAGGTGAGCAATGGCCTCGCCCTGCGCATGGCCCTGATGTACCTGCTGCTCGGCGACGAAGGAGGCAGCGATGCTGCGGCTTGAAGGTGCGCGGGTGCTCTGCCCCGCAACCGGCGTCGATGACCTGCTGGACGTCGTGCTCGACGGCGCGCGGATCGAGGGCCTCTACCCGCCCGGCGCGGGGCCCGCGGGCGAGGCGCTGGACTGCGCTGGCCTCGTGATCGCGCCTGCCTTCGTCGATCTGGCCTGCCAGCTCTGCGACCCGGGCTTCCCGTGGCGCGAGGACCTGCACAGCGGCAGCCGGGCCGGCGCCGCCGGCGGCTTCGCCACCTTGGTCGCCGCGCCCGCGACCTCGCCCGTCGTGGATCGTGCGGCGGTCGTCGATCACCTCGTGCGGCGCGGGGCCGAGGCCCCTGGCGCCCGGGTCGCGGTCAGCGGCGCGCTCACCGTGGGCCTGCTCGGGCTCGAGCTGGCCGAGCTGGGCGCGCTCGCCGACGCGGGCTGCTGCGCCTTCGCCGACGGCAGCCGGCCGGTCAGCGACGCGGGCGTGCTGCGCCGCGCGCTCGAGTACGCCCGCCCCTTCGGCCTGCCGGTCATCGTGCGCCCCGGCGAGCCCGCCCTCGAGCAAGAGGGCGTGATGCACGAGGGTGTGGTCTCGCTCAGCGTCGGCCTGCGGGGCCTGCCCGAGGCGGCCGAAGAGGTCGGGGTGACCCGGGTGGTCGCCCTGGCCCGGGCCACCGGCGCCCGCGTGCACCTCAGCCACGTGACCACCGCCCGGGCGGTCGCGGTCATCGAGGGGGCCCGACGCGAGGGGGTCGCGGTGAGCGCGGCGGTGCCCGCCCGGCACCTCCTGTTGACCGACGCGGCGGTGGCCGAGAGCGCCTACGACACCCGCTTTCGCCTGATGCCGCCGCTGCGGCCCGAACGCGACCGGCGCGCGCTGATCGAGGCGGTGCGGAGCGGCGTGATTGACGTGGTGGCGCCCGATCACGTGCCGCTCGGCCGCGTCGAGAAGGAGATCGAGTTCCAGTACGCCGAGCCCGGCGCGGTGGGCCTCGAGAGCGCCTTCGCCGCCACCTTGACCGCGCTGGACGGTGATCTCGCGCTTACGGTGCGCCGCCTGAGCCTGGGGCCCGCCGCGGTGCTCGGCCAGCTCGCCCGCGTCGCGCCGGGCGCCCGCGCCGATCTGGTGCTCATCGACCCGGGTGCGGAGGGCCCTTGCCCTGCGCCCCGGTGGTCACGCGGCTGCAATGAGCCGCTGCAGGGGCGGACCCTCCGGGGGCGGGTGGTGCGCACGCTGGTCGGCGGCGTCGACCGCTTCCCCCGCTGATCGCCCCGTCTGGCGGCCGGAGCCCCCGCGTCTTGGGTCTGCAGCGGTTATACGCCCAAGGTGGCGGCCTGGGGCCGCGCGTCGGCCTATCGTCGCGTCTCGCCCTCCGCGGGCGCGCCGCCGGGTGTGCTCCGGCGCCGTGATCGGCGCGCTCCGCTCCTCCCGCCTCCCTCCGCGGCGCGCGGGCCTTCGGGCAGCCTCGGGCACGGCCTTCGTGGCCGCGGGCGTCGTCCTCCCGCCTGGGTCGGGCCCTGCGGTTTGCCCGGGCGCTGTGCCCCGCGCGGGGCCGACGGCGGGCGGTGAGGCCCGCGCTCCCGCCCTTCTTTTCCTCCCCATCGCTCCGCCTGCGCCGCACCGCAGGCCCCTGCGGCAGCCCGCCGCGCTCCCCCCGGTCTCCGGTTCGTAGAGGTCCTGATGCAGCGAGTCCCCATGACGCCCGACGGCTACGCCGCGCTCGCCGCCGAGCTCAAGTACAACAAAGAGACGCTGCGGCTGCAGATCGTCCGGGACATCGAAGAGGCCCGCGCCCACGGCGACATCTCTGAGAACAGCGAGTTCGAGGACGCCAAGCACCGCCAGTCGCTGTGCGAGGGCCGCATTCGTGAGCTCGAGGCCAAGCTCGCCGCCGCTGAGGTGATCGACGTCACCCGCCTCGAGCCCTCGGACCGGGTCATCTTCGGTGTGACGGTCAAGGTCGAGGACCTCGACTCCGGCGAGGAGTTCACCTACCGCATCGTCGGGACGGACGAGGCGGACGTCAAGCAGGGCCTCATCTCGGTCACCTCGCCCATCGGCCGCGCGCTGGTGGGCAAGGAGACCGGTGACGAGGTCAAGTTCGAGGCGCCGGGCGGCATCCGTCGCTTCGCGATCTCGGAAGTCCTCTACAAGTAGGCGACGCCTGTGCACACCGAGCAAGCCCCGGCGGAGCAGCCGCTCCCGCCCAGCGATCCGGCGGTCCCGCGCGCCAAACTCTGCGTGCTGGCCGTCCTCCGCACCCTGCGGTGGGCGCTCGCCCACCCGGGGGCCACGAGCGCCCACCTCGGCGCGGCCTGCGCCCGCCTCGTCGAGCGCGCCGCGCCGGCTTGGCCTGATGCCGGTGAGCTTGACGGCCTGCTCGGCGTTTTGCTCGCCCTCGACCTGTCTGGGGGCGAGGCGCGCGCGGCCCTGATCGAGGCCGGCGCCGCCGAGTGCGCCCGGCTGCTGCCCGAGGTGGCCCCGGTGCCCGCCGCGGCCCCCGCGCGCCGCCCGCGCCGTGAGGCGCCCATTGAGGCCCGCGACGAGCGCCGCCGCCGGGAGCGCACGGAACGTCTGGAGCGCCCGGAGCGCGCCGACCGCCCGGAGCGTCTGGAGCGCGCCGACCGGCCCGAGCGTACGGAGCGTCCAGAGCGCCCGTCCCGTGCTGAGCGGGCCGAGGCTGCGCGGCCGCCGGTCGAAGATCCCGAGCAGCTCGCCGCCCGCCGCGAGGCCGAGCGCCTCGCCGCCGCCGAGCGTGAGCGCCGGGCCCTCGACCTTGAGCTGGACGACCCCGATGGCCGCCGCCGCCGCGCCCGCCGCAGCAAAGCAGAGCTGTCCGCCGCCGCGCCCGTGGCGCCGCCGCCCCCGCTGCCGCTGGGCCACCCGGATGGCAGCGGCCAATCGCTGGCCGTGCTCGGGATCGCCGAACCAGAGGACCTTGAGGCCCTCGAGGCCGCGGGGATCCACAGCGTGGCCGACCTGCTGACCCAGGCGCCGGTCCAGCAGCAGCGGATGCTGCGGGGCGAGCTCGACGGCCCGGGTCGCGAGGCCCCCGCGGTCTGGCGCGGCAAGGTCCGCTGCCGGAGCTTGCGCCTCACCGCGCACGGGCGGGTCTGGGAGCTCGGCCTCGAGCTGCACGGAGAGGTCCGCCTCGCCTGCCGCTGGGCCGGTCGGCGCCCCCGCGGCTGGGAGCAGTGGGAGGTCGGGCAAGAGGTCGGCGTGGTCGGCACCCTGAGCGACACCGACGACGGCCTGGTGCTCTACCAGGGCGAGCCGGTGGGCATCGACGGCCGGGGCAGCGGCGTGCTGCCCGAGTACGACCTGCCCGATGTGGATGACGTGCTGGTGCGCGATCTGGTCGCGGCCAGCCTCGAGATGGTCGCCGGCCGCCTCGAGGACATCCTCCCCGCCTCGCTGCTCGAGTCGCAGCGCCTGCTGCCCATCGACGAGGCCCTGCGCGACGCGCACTTCCCCGCCAACGCGACCGGGCGCGGCCGGGTCCGCATGGCGTTTGAAGAGCTGCTCCTGCTCCAGATCGGCGTCGCCTGGCGGGCGGGCAAGGGCGTGGCCGAGCGCGGCTATGTCCACAAGGCCCTGCATGAGGGCGTCGGCCAGCTCGAAGGCCAGCACTCGATCGCGCTCGATGACGGCCAAGAGGCCGCCTTCGCCGAGATCCGCCGCGACATGCTCAAGCCCCGCCCGATGGCCCGCCTTCTGCAAGGTGACGTGGGCGCGGGAAAGGGCTTGGTCGCGTTGTTCAGCGCGGTCGTCGCGGCGAACAACGGCAGCCAGGTCGCGGTGGTCAACCCCGACGCGCTCGCCGCCGAGCGCCGCTTCTTGCACGCCGAGGCCCTGCTGCGCAGCATCGGGCTGGTGCCGCTGTTCGTGGGCGACAACCCCGATCATGCCCAGCTCGACGCGATCCGCCGCGGCGAGGCCCAGGTGGTCTACGGTACGACCCAGCTGCTCGCCGCCGATCTGGGCTGGAAGCGCCTGGGTCTGGTCATCGCCGAAGAGCGCGGGCCCTACGGCGCGGTGACCCCCGGCACCATCCGCAGCAAGGGCACCCGCCCCGATCTGCTGGTGATCACCCGGGCGCCCATCCCGAGCAGCCTCACCTGCACGGTCTTTGGCGACTTTGACGTCAGCGTCGTTGCTCCCAAGGACCGGCCCCTGGTGCACGTCGAGGTGCTCGCCGCCAACGAGCGCGAGAAGGCCTATGGCCACGTGCGGACCATGCTCCAGCAGGGCCGGCAGGCCTACGTCGCCTTCCCCGTGCAGGACGGCCGCGACCTGCTCAGCGTCAGCGACGCCGTTCGCATGGCCAAGGCGCTGCAGGCCGAGCACTTCGCGGGCGCGAACGTGGGCGTCTACTGCTCGGCGATGAGCCGCGAAGAGCGCAGCCGGGTCTACGACGACTTCCAGCACCGGCGCATCGACGTGCTCGTTTGCACCACCTTTATCGAAGACGCGCCCCCCGTGGTCAACGCCGCGGCCTTGGTCGTCGAGTACGCCGATCTCAACGACCTCATCCGCCTGCACCGCCTGCGCACCCACGTCGCCTTCGGCAACGCGCCCGGGCTCTGCTGCATGGTCCTGTCCGACAGCCCCAACCCGGCCGCCCGCGAGCTGGTCGAGCTGGTGGCGGGCGAGAGCGACGGCTTCCGCCTCGCCGAGCTCGATCTCCAGAACCGCGGTCCGGCGGCCCTGCTCGGTGAGCGGGCGGCAGAGATGCCCGAGTTCTCTTGGGCTGACCCGCCGCGTGACCGCGAGCTGCTGCTCCGCGCCCGGCAAGAGGCCTTCTTGCTGCTCGACGGTGATCCCGAGCTGCGGCGCATGCCCTCGATCAGCGCGGCGGTCTCGCAGCGCTGGGGTGAGTGGCTCGGCGAGTCGGGTTCGGGCGGCAAGGGCAAGAAGGGCAAGGTGTCCGACAAGGCCGCGAACCGCCGGCGGCGGCGGCGGCGGCGGCGCTAAGCGAGGCGGAGGGCAGATGCCGGCGAGCACGCAGACCGTAGAGATTGACGCCCCCATCGCGCAGGTGTGGGCGACCATCCTCGACTTCCCGTCGTACCCGCGCTTTCTGCCCGACATGGGCGGCGCCGAGCTGCGCCGCGCCGGCCCGCCCGAGTGGGAGGTCGCTTTTGAGCTGCACCTGCTCCGCGACCTGCGGTACACGCTGCGGCTGCACAGCCCAGCGCCCTGGACGCTGCGCTGGACGCTGCTGGAGGGCGCCTTCCTCCGCAATGAAGGCGGCTGGGCGCTCGAGGCGCTGGGCCCGACCCGCACCCGGGCAACCTACGAGATTGACGTGCAGGTCGCGATGTACATCCCGGGCAACATCGTGCGCACCTTGGTTGAGCGCAACCTGCCCGAGACGCTCGACCGC
Organism: Deltaproteobacteria bacterium; assembly: GCA_016792625.1. Lineage (GTDB taxonomy): Bacteria > Myxococcota_A > UBA796 > UBA796 > UBA2385 > JAEUKK01. The sequence continues at coordinate 150,506 of JAEUKK010000050.1, forward strand.
TTCCGCGCCGAGGCCGAGCGCCGGGCCGCGGCGGGGTGAGCGCGACCGACGTCGATCCGGTCGAGGCCTGGGTCGAGGCCCTCTACGCCGAGGCGTTGGCCGACCTGCGCTGGCCCGAGCTGCGCAAGGGCGTTCAGGCGCTGTCCGCGCTCTATGTGCACGGCCGCGACAAGGGGGATCTGGCGCCCCGCGCCGCCGAGGGCCGGGGCAAAGCGGCGGCCTTCCGCTGCTTCTTCGCGCCGCTGCACCTCTTGGTGGCCCGCGCCCTGGTGGCCAGCCTGCCCGGACCGGGGCCGGAAGAGGCCTTGCCGCGCCAGCTGCTCGATCTGGGCTGCGGGAGCGGGGCGGCCGGCGCTGGGGTCGGGCTGCAGCTCGCCGCCTGGGGCAGCGCCCCCGAGATTGACGGCGTGGACCGTGTCGCCGAGCACCTGCCCTACGCCCGCCGCACCTACGCGGCGCTGGGCCTGCGGGCCAAGCTGCGCAGCGGCAGCTTGCCCGGCGCGCTGGGGCAGCCGGGCCCCGGCCAGCTCCTGGTCCTGGGGTGGAGCCTCAACGAGCTGGATCCGGCGGGGCGCATCGCCACCGTCGCCGCGCTGCGCCGGGCGCTGGACCGCGGGGCGGGCCTCTTGCTGCTCGAGCCCCTGTCCACCAAGATCAGCCCCTGGTGGCCCGAGCTCGCCGACGCCCTCGCTGAGATCGGCGTCAGCGAGCACCTGTTCAAGGAGCGCATCCCGCTGCCCGAGAAGCTCCGCGACATGGACAAGTCGGCGGGCCTCGACCACCAGCTGCTCGGCTGCCGCGCCTTGCACCGCTGGCCGCGGGCGCCCGCGGCCTGAGCGGGTGGGCGAGCTGCCGGCGCCGGGCGACCCCGGGGGCTCGCGCCCTCAGCGCGCGGGCTGGCTGCAGCGCTCGGTGATGAAGCGGCGCACGCGCAGGTTGAGCGACTCGGGCTGCTCGACCAGGGCGGCGTGGGTGGCGTCGGCCAGCACCATCAGCTCGGCCCCGGGGGTCAGCGCGGCGATCTTCTCTGAGCACCACATGGGCGTGAACTTGTCGTTCTCGGCGGCGATGACCAGCAGCGGGCAGCCCAGCGTGGGCAGGGTGCCCCATGCGTCGTGGTCTTGCAGGGCGAGCACCGAGCTCCAAAACACGCGCTGGTCCAGCGTGCTCAGGTGGCCGAGGTAGCGCAGCAGGTCTTCGCGGCGTGTGTAGTAGGGGTCGACCAGCTGGGCTTTGGTGGCCACCGTCCAGGCGATCGGCGACTCGAGCAGCGGCCGCAGCAGCAGGTTCATCGGCGCGCCCAGGGCGAAGGCGAGGCGGTGCATGCCGGTGAGCAGGGCCTTGCTGCCACCCCAGTCGAAGAAGGTGTCCAGCGCCTTGCCCGCGGTGCCCAAGGCGAGCACGACGCCGGCGACCCGCGCGGGGTGGCGGCGGCGCAGCTCGAGCGCGACCTGGCAGCCCATGCTGTGGCCGACAATGACGGCAGGGACGCTGATCCCAGCGGCGTCCATCACCAGCGCGCAGTCGTCGGCGTGGCGGGCCACGCTGAGATCGGTGGCCTTGGGGTCGGTGATCCGGCTCGACCGCCCGTGCCCCCGGTAGTCCCAGACCAGCACGCTGTGGCTCTCGCGCAGATCGGCGACGAAGTACTTCCAAAAGAACGTGCTGACGCCCACTCCGTTGCAGCAGACCACCGGCGGGCCCTCGCCCACCCGCCGCCAGTGCAGCAGCTGGCCGTCGGGTGTGCGGCAGGTCCCGGTGGTCACGCCCTCGGCCGCGCCGCCCACGGCGCTGTCGGCCGCGCTCTCCGCTGGGTCTGCTGCGCGCATCGTCCCTCCCCTCCGCCAACGTGAGGCCGGCGGTCTATTCCGCGGGCGGGGCGCGCGCGCCCTTCGGCTCGTGCTGCGGGTCGAGGGCCTAAGCAAGCGGCGCTCCGGATCCGATGCGCGGAGGGAACAAGGAGGCCGCATGACGTTCAACTCCGCCGCTGCCATTGACGATCTCGATCTGGACGCCCTCTCCGAAGAGGAGGAGGATCGCCGCCGGGCCGAGCGCCTGCCGCTGCACGCCGAGGTCTCGGTGGAGTCCGAGACCAACTTCTTCACCGGCCTGACCGAGAACCTGTCGGAAGGTGGGCTTTTCGTCGCCACCTTCTCGCCGCCCCCGGTGGGTGGGCAGGTCAAGCTGCGGGTCAAGACCGATCTCAGCGAAGAGATCGATGTAGACGGCATCGTGCGCTGGCACCGCAAAGACGCCGAGGGCTCGGTGACCGGCTGCGGCATCCAGTTCGTCGACCTCGCCCGCCCCGCCGCCCGCGCCTTCGCCGGCGTGATGAGCCGCCTGCGCAAAGAGCCGCTGCTCTACGAGGTCTGAGGCCGGGCCGGCCCGCCAGGCCGCGCCCCCGGTAGGATCGGGCCATGGACACGCCCGGCCCGCTCCTCACTCGTTTGCCCTTCGCGGCAGGGCCCCCCTCGATGGAGCGGGGGCTTTTTGTCTGGGGCCTGCTCGCCGCCGCGGCCTGGCGCCTGCGCCTCTCGGGCCGCTTCGCCGGCTGGGAGGAGTCCGACTACGGCAACCTGGCGATGATCCAGGGCGTGCTGGACGGCGGCTTCCTCCACTACGATATGAACCACATGCCCGGCTACTACGCCATGGGCGCGGCCCTGCACGCGCTGCTGCACGACGCGCTGTGGGCCGGGCGCGCGCTGGACCTGGTCGGCGGGCTGATCGCCTGGGCGCTGGCCGTGCAGCTCGCCCGGCGGCTTTTTGGGCTGCCCGTCGCTGTGATCAGCGGCCTGCTGCTCATTGTGCAGCCCGAGTTCGCGCTCTACACCGGCAGCCAGCTGCGCGAGCCGGTCTACACCGGGGCGCTCATGGGCTGCCTGAGCGCGCTCATCCACGGCCGGCTGCTGCTCGCCGGCCTGCTCGCCGCGCTCACCTTCTCGGTGCGCTTCGACGCGATGTTCATCCTCCCCCCGCTGTTTTTGGGGGCGCTGGTCGGTGCCCGCCCGCGGCCAGCTGTGCCCGCGCTGCTCGGCGCGCTGCTGCCGCTGCCCATCGCCATTTTCGCCTGGTCGGCCTACTGCAGCGTCGAGCACGGCACCTGGGCCTTCTGGTCGCACAGCGTCGAGGTCAACGTCGAGACGGGCCTCGGCGCCGAGCACGAGGACCGCGGCGCCTGGCTGCGCAACGGCGCGCGGGTGGTCTGGGGCATGGCCGGCCACCTGCTGCCCTGGCGCATCGGCTGGGGCGTCTGGATCGGCCTGCTGGTGGGCTTTGTGCGCGCCCCGTGGCGCGAGGCGGGCGGCGCCCGCACCCTGCACTTCGCCGGGCTGCTGCTGCTCGGCTTTTGGCTGTCGGTCGGCTTTGTGGGCCAGCACGAGCCCGAGCACAACCTCTATTGGAAGTGGATGTACCCGTTGGTGCCGGTGCTCGTGCCCCTCGGCGTCGCAGGCCTGCTCGGGCTGCTGCAGACCCTCCCGGCGCGCCTGGGCGCCGCGCCGCGCGTGGTGGTCGTGGTGCTCACGCTCCTGCAGGCGCTGGGCTCGGCGCACCGCGAGACCGAGCGCCAGGTGCTGCGCTCGGTGGCCTGGTACCAGCCGCAGGTGGATCTGGCGGCCTGGATCGAGGCCCATGTGCCCGAGCAAGACGCCGTCTGGGTCGACAACATCCCCGCCTGTTGGCTGCGCAGGCGGCCCCAAGAGCGGCGGATGACCTCTTGGTACGACATCGAGACCCGGCCCGAGGGTGACCCGGCCGACCTCGCCCGCCAGCTGCGCGAGGGCGAGGTGCGCTGGGTGCTCTGGTTCGCCGAGGGGTGGACCCAGGCCCCGCGGGTGGCGCCGGCCCTGGCGACCGGTGGGATCATCGAGCTGGAGGGTGTTCAGCTCATCGAGCGCGCCCGCGAAGATGGCTACGGCTGGATCTTCTACCAGGTGGCGCCGCTGGGCCCGCCGCCGCCCCTGCCCGCGCCCCTGCCCGCCCTGCCGCCCGAGGTCGCCGCCTATGCGGCCAGCCAGGCCCGCTGAGCGCGCCGATCTGAGGGCAGGGGAGGCGCACAGCGGCGCGCAGCACGCCATCTTCGTCGAGCGGGGAGAAAGCGGCGACGGAGCCTTGACCGCCGGGTCGGCAGGAGATACGGGCGGGGCGTCCGGAAGCGGACATCCCCGTGTGGGGGGATAGCTCAGTTGGGAGAGCGCTGGAATCGCACTCCAGAGGTCGAGGGTTCGAGCCCCTTTCTCTCCACTCCGAACCCCGGGTCGCGCAAGCGCCCCGGGGTTCGCCAATTCGGGCGCTGCGGCCCTTCGGTTCGGCGCCGCTGCGCCCCGCCCTCCCGCGGGCGGGGCCCCCTCCCGCCGCGGGCGTGGCTAGGCCTCCCAGGGCTCTTTGGGGATGACGACCGGTGGCGGATCTCCATCGTCGGGCAGCGGCCAGGTGTTGCCCCACATGCTGCGCCCGCCGTCGACCACCAGGGTCTGGCCGGTGATGTAGGCGCCGCCCGGCCCGGCGAGGAAGGCGACCAGCTCGGCCACCTCTTGCACCGACCCGAGGCGCTTGAGCGGCACCTCGGCTTGCATGGCCTGGGCCACCGAGGCGCCGTCTGGGTAGTTGTTCATCCCGCTGCTGAGGATGAGCCCGGGCGCGACACAATTGACCAGCACCCGCCGCGGCGCCCACTCCACCGCCAGCGTGCGGCTCATCGCCTCGACCCCGGCCCGGGCGGCCACCGAGTGCGCCATGCCCGGGAAGCCGCGGCTGGTCAACATCGTGATGTTGATCACCCGGCCGCCGCGCTCGCCCATCACCCGGTCGAAGACCGCGCGGGTGAGGTTCCACGTGCCGGTGAGGTTGGTCTGGACCACCGCGTCCCAGCCCTTGGGGCGGATGGTCTCGGCTGGCGCGAGGAACTGCCCGCCGCCATTGTTGACCAGCACGTCAATCCGGCCGAGCTTGTCGACCACCGCGCCGACGAAGGCCTCGACGCTGTCGCGGTCGCGAATGTCGAGGGGCAGGCCGAGCACCTCGACCCCGAGCTCGGCGCTGAGGCCCTCGGCGGCGCGGGCGTAGTGCTCGGGCTTGCGGCTGGCGATGACCACGCGGGCGCCCTGGCCCACCAGCTCGCGGGTGATGGCGGCGCCGATGCCGGTGCCGCCGCCGGTGACCACGGCCACTTGGCCGGCCAGCACGTCGGGGAGAAAAAGCCTGCTGGGCATGATGTCCTCGGGTCGGGTAGGTGCGCGCCCATGCGCATCCTCGTCACAGGCGCCAGCGGTTTTGTCGGCGCCCACCTCTGCCTCGCGGCCGCGGGCGCCCACGAGGTCTGGGGCCTTCACCATGCCACAGCCCTCGACCTGCCCGGCGTCACGCCGGTCAAGGCCGACCTTCGGCGCGGCAACACCATCCCGCGGCTGCGCGCGCTGCAGCCCGACTGGGTCGTGCACGCCGCCTGCAAGATCAAGGGCCCCCAGGCCGCCGCCCAGAGCGCCGCGATGATGGACACCGTGCTCGGCCTCGGCCTGCCGGTGCTCTACTTGTCGTCGACGGTGGTGGGCTGGGCCCGACCGACCGCCTACGGCCGCGCGCGGGCCGACGATGAGCGGCGGCTGATGCAGAGCGGCCTGCCCTACGCCATCTTGCGGCCGAGCGCGCCCTATGGGCCCAGGCTCGCCCACCACCGCCCCCGCCACACCGAGAGCTTCCACACCCTCGCCGGGCTGGTCGCGCGCAGCCCCGTGGTGCCGCTCATCGGGGACGGCGCCTACCGCCGCCAGCCGGTGCACGTGGGTGATCTGGCCGCGGCCGCCCTCGCCCTGATGGAGCGCGGGGGGCACCGCACGCCGCTCGAGGCCGGTGGCCCCACGCCGCTCAGCTTCCGCGAGATCGTCGGCCAGATCGCCGCCGCGGCCGGCCGCCGCCCGCGCCTGCTGCCCCTGCCCAAGGCGATGTTCGTCCGCCTCGCCGCGCTGCGGCCCGACTTTGAGCCCGAGCTCATCGACGCGGTCGACGCCGATGAGCTGGCCGATCCCGGGCCGCTGGCCGCGCTCTGCGGCGTGCAGCCCCGGCCCTTCGCCCCGGCCGACCTGCTGCGCAGCTGAGCGCGGCGGGGCCCATCCGTGGTCGTGCGGGCCCTCCGCTTCGGCCGACCCGCGCGCCACCTGCGCCCGCGCGCCGGGGCGCTCCTCCTCCAGCTTGACGTGCTGCGCGCCGCTCTCGGCCCCGCCCTCGCGCCGGGCCCCCCGCGTCGGCTACCAAGCCGGCGGAGGTCCCATGCACCTGAGCCCGAGCCCGCGCGCCGCCGCCCTGCGCGACCAGGTCCGCCGCTTCATTCGGGAGCGGGTCGCTCCGGTTGAAGACGCGCTGCTGCACCGCCAGCGCCAGCTGCCCGACCCTTGGGTGGTGCTGCCCGAGGTCACCGCGCTCAAGGCCGCCGCCCGCGCCGAGGGCCTGTGGAACCTCTTCCTGCCCAGCGAGAGCGGCCTGACCGTCGTCGACTACGCCCACATCGCCGAAGAGATGGGCCACAGCGCGCTCGCGCCCGAGCTGTTCAACTGCAACGCGCCCGACACCGGCAACATGGAGGTGCTCGAGAAGTACGGCGACGAGCACCAGCGCCGCACCTGGCTGCATCCCCTGCTCGAAGGCCAGATCCGCAGCGCCTTCTGCATGACCGAGCCCGCGGTCGCCAGCAGCGACGCGGGCAATATCCGCGCGCAGATCACCGATGACGGCGATGATCTGGTGCTCAACGGCACCAAGTGGTGGAGCACCGGCGTCGGCCACCCCGACTGTCGCCTGCTCATCTTCATGGGCCTGCACCAGCCCGAGGCCCACCGCCACGCCCGCCACAGCATGGTGCTGGTGCCCCGCGACACGCCGGGTGTCGAGGTCAAGCGCCTGCTCAGCGTCTTCGGCGACCAAGACCCGCCCTATGGCCACGGCGAGGTCAGCTTCCGCGACGTGCGTGTGCCGCGGGCCAACCTCATCGCCGGCCCGGGGCGCGGTTTTGAGATCGCGCAGGGGCGGCTGGGCCCCGGGCGCATCCACCACTGCATGCGCTGCATCGGCGCCGCCGAGCGGGCCTTGGCCCTGCTCTGCGCGCGGGCGGGCGCCCGGGTCGCCTTCGGCAAGCCCCTGGTCAACCTCGGCGGAAACCGCGACATCATCGCCGACGCGCGCATCCGCATCGAGATGGCCCGCCTGCTCACCCTGAAGGCCGCCCACCTCATCGACACCGAGGGCGTCTTCTCGGCCATGGCCGAGATCAGCGCGATCAAGGTGGTGGCGCCGAGCCTGGCCTGCGAGATCATCGACCAGGCCATGCAGGTGCACGGCGGGGCCGGCCTGAGCGAAGACACCCCGCTGGCCGCCATGTACGCGCAGGCCCGGGTCCTGCGCCTCGCGGATGGCCCCGATGAGGTGCACCGCGGGCTCATCGCGCGCATCGAGCTGGCCCGGCAGGCCGAGGCGGCGGCCGAGCGGGCCGCGGCGGTGCCCCGGTGAGCGGGCCGCAGGGTGCGGGCGGGCCGGTGCTGGACGACGGCCGCGCGGTGCGGGCCGAAGACAACCTGCCCATCGACGCGCTGATGAGCGTGCTGCAGGCCGCTCTGCCCGGCATTGATGGGCCGCCCGAGCTGCGGCAGTTCCCCGGCGGGGCGAGCAACCTGACCTACCTGCTGCGCTGGCCCGACCGCGAGCTGGTGCTCCGGCGCCCGCCCCGCGGCCGTCGGGTGGGCGCCGCCCACGACATGGTGCGCGAGGCGCGGATCTTGCGCGCGCTGCGGCCGCACTTCCCCCTGGTGCCCGAGGTGCTGCTGGTCTGCGAAGACGAGGGCCCGCTGGGCGCGCCCTTCTTCGTGATGGAGCGCCTGCGCGGCATCATCCTGCGTGAAGACATCCCAAGCGGCGTCGCTGACACGCCCGAGGCCCAGGCCGCGCTCTGCGGGGGCGTGCTCGACGCGCTCTCGGCCCTGCACGCCGTCGACGTCGAGGCGACCGGCCTCGCCGCCTTGGGCAAGGGCCCTGGCTACGCCCGCCGCCAGATCGACGGCTGGAGCGCGCGCTGGCGGGCCGCCCGCACCGAGGGCGCGCCCGACGCCGAGCGGGTGATGGCCTGGCTCGACGCCCACTGCCCCGAAGACAGCGCCCAGCGGCTGATCCACGGCGACTACCGCTTCGACAACGTCATGCTCGCGCCCACGGCGCCGCACCCCGTGATCGGCGTGCTGGACTGGGAGATGGCCACCGTCGGCTGCCCGCTGATGGACTGGGGGGCCAGCCTCGCCTACTGGGTCGAGGCCGAGGATGACCTCGTGATGCACATGATGCGCCGCCAGCCCACCCAGCTGCCCGGCATGCCGACCCGCGCGCAGATCTGGGCGCGGGTGGGCGAGCGCCGGGGCGCCCCGGTCGACGACCCCCAGGTCTATGAGATCTATGGGCTATTTCGCCTCGCTGCGATCTTGCAGCAGATCTGGGCCCGCGTGGTCGCCGGCCACACCCGCAACCCCGCCTTCGCAGCCTTCGGGGACAGCGCCGCCTACCTCATCCTGCGCTGCGAGGGCCTGCTCGACGCCCGCGGAGATCGCTGATGGCCACGTTGTTCTTGCTTCGCCACGGCCAGGCCGGCGACATCATGGGCGACTACGACCGCCTCTCGCCGCTGGGCGTCGAGCAGTGCACGGCGGCCGGCGCCCGCTGCCCCTTCGTGCTGCCCTTGGCTTGGGCCCGCTGCGGGGCGATGCGCCGCCACCACCTCTCGGGTGAGGCCTTCTTGCGCGGCCTCGATCCGGGGCTGCTGCTGCCCATCGACGAAGACGCCCGGTGGGACGAGTTTGACCACCAGGACGTGATCCAGGTGGGCCTGAACGCGGGCCTGGGCGCCATGGACGCCGGCGGAGAGCTGCCCAGCTTTTTTCACCAGGCGATGGGCCGCTGGGCGGGCGGCGCGCACGACGCCGACTTCCGCGAGCCCTACGGCGCCTTCTATGAGCGGGTGCAGGCCGCCTTCGACGCCGCCTGCGAAGACCTGCCCTCGGGGGGCCAAGCGATCATCTTCACCTCGGGTGGGGTGATCTCGGCGGTCTGCCGCCGCCTGCTCGGGCTCAGCCCCAGCGCCGCCTTCACCGTGAACAGCGTGCTGTACAACGCCGGCCTGACCCGGGTCGAGATCGGCGGCGGGCGGCGCACCTTGGTGCAGCTCAACCTCAACCCCGCCGGTGACGCCGAGCCGCGGCTGCGGACGCGCCGGTGAGGGGAGGGGAGGCCGCGGCCCTGCTCCTGCTCGCCGCCTGCGCGCGCCAGCCTTTGGAGGAGGCGCCGCCGGAGGGGGCGCCGACCCCCGCGCCCGCCGCGGAGGGGGAGGAGGCGCCGCGCCCCACCCCGGCCGAGGCGACGGGCCTGCACCCGGGTGATCTGCGGGCACATGTGGGCGCGGGCCTGCAAGACGGCCCGCTGCACGCCATCCTCAGCGCGGGCCGCGCGCAGCCCGGCGCGATGGCCACGCTCACCACCCTCTGCGATGACATCGGCCACCGCCTCGCCGGCAGCCCTGGCCTCGACCAGGCGGTCGTCTGGGCGGATGGGGTGCTGCGCGGCCTGCCCGCCGTCCGGGCCTGGACCGAGCCGGTGATGGTGCCGGTCTGGCGCCGCGGCCGCGAGCGCGCCTGGGTCACCGCGCCGCGGGCCCTCGAGCTGCCCATGCTCGGCCTCGGCGGCAGCGGCGGCACGCCGGGGGTCGAGGCCGAGGTCGTGCTCGCCGAGAGCCCTGAGACGGTCGGCCCCGAGGTCGCTGGGAAGATCGTGCTGTTCGATAAGGTCATGCAACCGCTGCGCCCGGGTGAGGTGGGCTACCGCGGCCGCGAGGCCTACAGCGAGGCGGTCGGCATCCGCGGCGGCGGGCCGGCAGCGGCCGCGCGGAACGGCGCGGTGGGCGCCCTTGTGCGCTCGGTCACCGGGGCCAGCCTCGGCACGCCGCACACCGGGGGCACCTGGTTCGGCGACGCCCGCCCCATCCCCGCGGCGGCCATCACGCCAGAGCACGCGGGCTGGATGCGGCGGCTGCTCAGCCGCGGCGTTCCCGTGCGGGTCCGCCTCGAGATGGAGGCCCAGACCCTGCCCGACGCGCTCTCCCACAACGTGCTCGGCGAGCTGCGCGGGGAGCGGTGGCCCGAGGAGATCGTGCTCATCGGCGCCCACCTCGACTCCTGGGATGTGGGCCAAGGTGCGCAGGACGACGGCGCGGGCGTGGCCCAGGTGCTCGAGGCCATGCGCTTGTTGGCCGCCGCGGAGCGCCCGCCGGGCCGCACCGTGCGCGCCGTGCTGTTCACCAATGAGGAGAACGGCCTGCGCGGCGGCAAAGCCTACGCCCAGGTCCACGGCGGAGAGCACCACGTCGCCGCCATCGAGTCGGATCTGGGCGCGGGCTGGCCCGTGCAGCTCGACGCCGACGGGGATGACGTTCAGCGCGCCTTTCTCAGCGCCGCCGCCGCACCATTGGGCCTGCCCGTGGTCGCCGGAGAAGGGGGCGCCGACATCGGCCCCCTCGGCGAACATGGCGTGCTGCTGGTCAACCTCATCCCCGACGACCGCCACTACTTCGATGTGCACCACACTTGGGCCGATACGCTGGACAAGGTCGACCCCGAGGCCCTGCAAGAGGGCGCGCTGGTGCTGGCCGGCCTCGCCTGGGCCCTGGCTGACGCGCCGACGGCGCCGGGGCCGACCGCGCCCCGGCCCTGAGCCCGGTCAGGCGCGGGCGGCCCGACCCTGGGCGCAGATCAACGCGCTGGATACCGCGGGCCCGCCCCGGCGCGCGTCCGCGCCGGGCCCCTTCGCACCCCGCATGGCAGCGGGCCGCGCCGGCTGCCCCCGCTGAGGAGGCCCCATGTCCGCATCCCCCACGCCCGCCCCCGCGCCCGCCCGCGCCGTCCTGCCTGGTGAGGTCCCGGTCGTCGATCTGCGCGACCTGTCCGCCGGGGATGACGCGCTGCGCGCCCGCTTCACCGCGGAGCTCGGCGCGGCCCTCAAGGAGTATGGCTTCGTCCGCGTGAAGGGCCACGGCATCGGCCCGGCGGTGGTCGACCCCGCCTATGCCGCCGGCAAGGCCTTCTTCGACCTGCCCGAGGCCAAGAAGGCCGAGTACATCGTCAAGGGCGGCGCCGGCCAGCGCGGCTACACGCCCTTTGGCGCCGAGCACGCCAAAGACAGCCCCAAGCCCGACCTCAAAGAGTTCTGGCACGTCGGCCGCGAGCTGCCCCTCGGCCACACCTACAAGGCCCTGTACCAGGACAACCTCTGGCCCGCTGAGGTCGATGGCTTCCGCTCGGCGATGCTCCAGCTCTACGGCGGCCTCGAGGCGGTGAGCAAGCTGCTGCTCGAGTGCATCGCCGAGTACCTCGGCCTCTCGCCCTACCACCTGCGCGAGATGACCGACTACGGCAACACCATCCTGCGCGTGCTGCACTACCCCCCGCTCAACCAGATCGACGCCCAGCCCGGCGCGGTGCGCGCGGGCGCCCACGAGGACATCAACTTCATCACCCTGCTGGTGACCTCGACCGCGGCCGGCCTCGAGATCTTGCGCCGCGACGGGCAGTGGATGGCCGTAAACGCTGAGCCTGGCGAGATCGTGGCCGACGTGGGCGACATGCTCAGCCGGGTCACCAACGGCGTGCTGCCCGCGACCACCCACCGGGTGGTGAACCCCGATGATGACGCCAGCGCGCGCTTCTCGATGCCCTTCTTCGTGCACCCCCGCCCCGACGCCGTGCTGCGGGTGATCCCGAGCTGCACCGGCCCCGGCCTGCCCACCCCGCCCGAAGACATCACCGGCGAGGACTTCCTGCTCCAGCGGCTCAAAGAGATCGGCCTGATGTAGGCTGCTTTGGTGGGGGCGCGGCGCGAAGCGCGCGGCGCCCCCGCGGAGGGGACCATGCCCGCAGCTGTGCGCCCGGGCCCCGAGGGGGCGCTCGCCCTGCTGCGTGAGGCGGGCGCGCGCCGCTACGACGGCGAGGACGTCAGCCAAGCCGCCCACGCGCTCCAAGCGGCGGCGCTGGCGGCAGAGGCCGGCGCCCCGGTCGCCCTGCAGCTCGCGGCCCTGCTCCACGACCTTGGCCACCTGCTGCTGCCCGAGGGCGAGGCCGCGGTCGACCGGGCCCACGAGCGGGCCGGCGCGGCTTGGCTGAGCACCTGGCTGCGGCCCGAGATCAGCGAGCCCGTGTGCTTACACGTGGCGGCCAAGCGGGCCCTGGCCCGCGACCGCGCCTACGCCGAGGCGCTCTCGCCGGCCTCGGTGCGCAGCTTGGCCCTGCAGGGCGGCCCCTTCGACGATGACGCGCTGCAGGCCTTCCTCGACGGCCCCCACGCCCAAGACGCCCTCGCCCTGCGCCGCTGGGACG
>JAEUKK010000064.1 GCA_016792625.1 Deltaproteobacteria bacterium
ACGCCGCCTCCCGCCGCGCCCCGGCACACCCCACCCGGAGAGCACCACCCCACGCTCGCGGGCCTAACGTCCAGCATTCAGCCGCGGCCGAAGGCCGTCGGCTGCAATGCATCGTTAGGCTCTCGCCACCCAGCTTGAAGCTGTTGATCGCCCTGGTAGGTCTCGAGCCACTCGGTGGACCACCCGCCGCGCAAGCCGCATCGCCACCTCGAGCCTACCACGAGCACGCAGGCCGGGGGCAGCCGCGAGCACGTTCAGCCCGGGAGCCGCGCCCGAACTTCAGCACAGCGACCGCCTCGGCTTCGTGAAGGCAACGTGCGGCACGTCAACCTCGACGCCCACCTGCACCCGGTAAGCAGCAACCCCCGTCGACCAGCCGGCGCGCCCGAGCTTCAGCGCGGTGAGACGACCATGAGGGTGAACACAACGTGCGGCACGTCAACTTCGACGCACTGCAGCACACGGTCTGTCGCGAGTCCCTTCGACCAGCCAGCCGCACCTGGCTTTCAGTAAGGCGACCACGCCGGGCCGGCGACTACAACGTGCGGCAGGTCAACCTCGACGTCAATCACCGCTCGGCCGGTCGTGAGCCCCTTCGACCAGCCCGCCGCGCTCGAGCCCCCACACGTCGACTGCGCCGGACCGGCAAGAACCACCCGCAGCGCATCAACCTCGACACGCGTCGCCGCTCGACCCACCGCGAGCCACTTCGACCGGCACGCCGCACCCAATCCTTGACCCGTCGACCGCGCCGGGCTGTCGCCTACAACGTGTAGCACATCAATCTCGACGGGGCTGGGTTGTTGGAGCACCGCGAGCCACTTCGACCAGCACGCCGCAGCCAAGTCTGAACGCATCGACCGCGCCGGGCTGTCGACTACAACGTGCTGCACATCAATCTCGCCGGGGGTTTGGTGGTCGGACGCCCCGCGAGCCCGTTCGTCGAACTATCCGCCCACCTGGCCGACGAGATTGGCGTCAATCAACCCAACCCTACCGCCTCGCTCGGGCACAACCACCCCGGCGAGCACGAGTCTGCCTTCAACAGCCGGCCCCGCCTCGCGTGCACTTACAACGTTCTGCAAGCCATTTTCCTCGCGGAATGCCTCCTGCGGTTTCAAAGACCGACCCGCTGAACCACTTCCAACTCGACACCAGTTGCTGAAAGTGGACACCCTCGGGACTCCGACAACAACGTCAATCAGACCGCCTTCAACTCCTCGGGCACCCTCAACCAAGGACACGCAACGTAAGAGCCACGCCGCCTATCGCCGCGCCCCGGCGCGACCTACCCGGAGAGCACCTTGCGACGCCCAATGAGCCTAACGTCAATTCGACAGCCCTGGATAGTTCCGGCCGGTGAGCCTATACCAAGCTCCTACGCCGCTCAAGCACGGCCACTTCGGGTGCGGATGGGGGGTGATTTGCCTCAAGCGCCTTGTTCTCGCGGGGCTGATGGGGCTGGAGGGGGCGATAGGCAGACCCGCGTAGTTGGGGAGGCGCGGGCGGCGAGCGGCGGAGCTCGCGGTCGGTGGGCGCGCGGCGGGCGGGTTCGGCGGCCAGTCCCCGCGGTGGATGTGCGCGCGGCGGGCCGCTGGGCGGCCCGCTGGGGGTCTGCCTAATCCGAGCGCCGAGGCCACGTAGGCCTTCGGGCTGCGGGCCCCGAGGGCTTGTGAACGGCCTCAGGGAGTTTGTCGTCGCTGGGTCGGTCGTTGCCGCCGGTTGAGATAGGCGGACCTGCCTATGTGGGCGCCCGAGGCCGGCGAGGCCCGGGGGCACGGCCCCTTAGGCGACGTAGGCCACAGGCGGGGGCGCTTCGAGCAGGTTGGGGAGGCGGTCGACGGGGCTGCGTACGCCGAGCGGACCGCGGTCGAGCACGTGCGTGTAGATCATCGTGGTCGAGACGTCGGAGTGGCCCAGGAGCTCTTGGAGCGTGCGGATGTCGGTGCCGTCTTCGAGCAGGTGGGTGGCGAAGGAGTGCCGGAAGGTGTGGCAGGTCGCCCGCTTTGGGACCCCAGCCGTGCTGACCGCCTCGCGAACGGCGCGCTGCAGCACCGTCTCGTGCAGGTGGTGGCGGCGCACCTGGCCCGTCTCGGGGTGTGTATAGGTGCGCGTCGCCGGGAAGACCCATTGCCAGGGCCAAGAACGCCCGTCGTTGGGCGCCTTGCGAGCCCAGGCGTCGGGCAGCTCGACCCAGCCCGCGCCGCGCGCCAGGTCGGCCTCGTGTTGGGCGCGCGCCTGCTCGACCTGCGCCCGCAGCGGCGCGCGCAGCCCAACCGGCAGCAAAGCGACACGATCCTTGTCGCCTTTGCCCTCGCGGACGACGATCTGGCTGCGATCAAAGTCGAGGTCTTTCACGCGCAGCTGGCAGCACTCGAGCAGCCGCAGGCCGGCGCCGTAGAGCAGCGCGGACATCAGGCGCGGGGTGCCGTCCATCTCGCGGAGCACCGCCCGCACCTCGTCGCGGGAGAGCACGACGGGCAGGCGCGCCGGCCGCTGGGCGCGCACGAGCTCGTCGAGCCAGGGCAAGTCGATACCCAACACCTCGCGGTAGAGGAAGAGCAAGGCCGAGAGCGCTTGGTTTTGGGTCGAGGCGCTGACGTCACGCTCACGCACCAGCTGGGTCAGGAAGGCCGTCACTTGCTCGGCACCGAAGCGGGCCGGGTCTCGCCGCCCGTTGAACTCGTGGTAGCGCCGCATCCACCCGAGGTATGCCTCTTCGGTGCGCGGGCTCAGGTGGCGGAGGCGCATGGCCTCGCGGGCCCGCTCGCCCAGCGGGCGGACGGCGGGGGTCGAGGTGGACGGCGGTTTGGCAGGCATGGCGACCGATACGCCCGGCCGGGCCGTGGTCAATGGGGCAGGGCGGTGAACTGCGGTGGATCGGCTCTTTGCCCCGCGGTCGCCCTCGGCTGAGCGGCGGGGTGATGCGGGCTGACCCGGACTCAGCTCGGACGAACCTCGAACGGTGAGCCTCGGCCCAACCGCGGCGGCCGAGGCCTTCGCGGCGAGCCCCCTCCTCGCTCACGGCAGCAGCGGGTCGCGCCGCCTCCGGGGCCGCAAAGGGCGGCCTTTGCGGGCTGGCGCGCGGCGCAGCCATGCGCCGCGGAAGCCTGCCCGCCAAGTCTTCGGACCTTGGGCCTCTTTGGCGGGGGATGCAAGGGGCCTCGCAGGCCCCGTGCCTGGGGGCCTGAGGGCTGGCGGCCCCCGGCATCCATGGCGAAACAGCGCATCGACCGGGCGAACGGCCTCGGCAGGCCGATGAGGCCAAGCACCGCGAGCCTGAGCAGAATCAAGCGAAGCCGGTATGAGCCCCGTGGCGCACACGGGCCGCGGATGGCCCTGGGCGCGCGCGGTCAGCCACCCAAGTGCGCGTGAAGCGCGGCTTGAAACGCCGCGGGCTGCTCGATGTAGGGCGTGTGACCGGCGTCGGCGATCACCAGCTCGCGCACAGCGCCGCCGCCCGCCGCGTATTGGGCGAGCACCCCGCGCACCTGGCTGACCATGGGCTGCGGCGGGCACTGCGCGGCGCCCGGCCAGCCCGGCACCACGCCGAGGCTGCCCAGCGTGGCGATGTCAAACAAGGACCCATCGGCGACGATCTGGTCGGCGTCGCCCCGCACCCACAGCACCGGCGGCTTGGGCGTGGCGGCGACGACGCGGGCCGCGAGGTCGCCCGCCCAGCGGGCGCTGATGGCGTTGATCGGGCCAAAGCGCCCGGGCGCCGCCCCGGGCCAGTTCGGTGAGGGCTGTGCGTCGCCGGGATAGCGGTCGGGACCGACCTTCTCGGAGAGCACCGAGGAGAGCAGCGCCTCTTCGCGGGCCGGGCGGAAGGGCGGCTTCCAATAGAAGCTGTTCATCACCACCCGCGGCGAGGAGACCGGGTCGTCGCTGCTGCGGTCGCCGATGCCGATGCGCCGGGCGAACTCGGGGTTCACCACGCCTGCGCCGGAGCCCGCCCCGTCGGGCCAGCTGGGCGCGCCGTCGGGGCCCGAGCCGCCGAAGCCAAAGGGAGAGCCGGGCGCCACGAGGGTGGCCGAGCGGAGGCGCCCAGGGACCGCGGCGAGCAGGCCGAAGACCACGGTGCCGCCCAGGCTGTGCCCGACGACATGCACCGAATCGACGCCCAGCACGTCGAGCAGGGCGACGAGATCATCGACCCAGTCCTGCACCCCGCGGGTCGCGTCGATGACGAGGTCTTCGGTGTCGCCGTAGCCGCGCAGGTCGGGGGCGAGGCCCCGCGTGCCCGCGGGCAGCGCGAGCATGACCTCTTCCCAAAAGGTCGCGGACGAGGCGTTGCCGTGCACGAAGAGCACCGGAACACCGTCATCGGGGCCAGTCTCGATGAGGTGCTGACGGATGCGCGGCGTGTCGACGAGGCGGGAGCGGACACCAGGCAGGGTCGGGATCGAGGACATGGGCAGCGCACCGGGTCGAGGGGGATCGGGGCCCGGGCGCGCGCCGAGACGCCCCCGGTGGGCGGCGTGCCGCGGCCGGCCCACGCCGGACCTACCACAGGCGACGCGCTCCGCGCGGAGATGCGGCGACCTCGCCGCATGAACCAACCGAAGGCGGGGCTGCGCCGTCGCGGCCGATGGCGCGCGCCCCGCCTCAGCCCCGCGCGGACGCCCCAGCGCGCGCGGCCACCCGCAGCTCGAACAGCGCGAGCGGCACCACAATGGCCCACTCCAGGCCAAAGTAGAGCCAGGCCCACCGAGTCAGCGCCGGGGCATAGGCCGCGCAGCTCAGCGCCGTCGCAGCGCAGTAGGCGAGGTTCAGCGCGGCGATGGCGCGCAGCGCGGTCGGCCCCGCCGCGCCCCGGGCCAAGGCCAGCGCGTCAAAAGCGGCGAAGCCCAACGCGACCGCGGCGAGCACGCTGAGGTGGGCCGCGGGCAGGCCGGTCTCGAGCAGGCCCGCGGCGAGCAGCGCGGTGCCGGCCGCCGTGGCCAGGGCGCCGGCGCCGTCGAGGACGAGCAGCGCGCGGGGGGAGAGTCGCTGGATCATGAGCTTAGGCCAGCCTGAGGGGCGGTGGGCCGACGCAGCGGTTCGATCACAGCGCAGCATCGCGAGGGCTCGGGGACTGCCGGCGGGCGCAGCTCGCCCTCCTCTCCGCCGATTTCACCCAGCGGCGGGGGCGCGCAAGCCCCGCGGCGGGGCGCCCCAGGCTCAGGGCGCCGCCCCGCCCTCGACCGCAGGCAGGCCTAGCCAGGCCCGCGCGGCCGCCAAGGCCGGATCTCCGCCGTTGGGCCCGCGCTCGGCCTGCGCGAGCGGAACGTCGGCCACGTAGGCCGCCCGCGGGGTGCCGTTGACGTGAAACAGCGCCTCCATCCCCATCTCGACCGCAGCGCCGGGGATGGGCTCGACATAGAGCGCGCCCAAGAGATCACCCATGTCGGACGCGAAGGTGTGGGCGTTGGCGGCTGCGTCCAGCCCGATGACCAGGCCTTCGCCCATGCTGCCCGTCCACGGGCCGCCCAATACAGCGAGGCGCCCGGGGTGGTGGGGTGCCCGCGGCGCGGCGTGCTCGACGAAGTGGCGGGGCACGCCGGTCGCTCGGGCCACTGCGGGCACCGTGTGCACCTGGTAGGGCCGAAGCTCGGTGATGAAGTGGCCGATGATCGACCGGGCCACGTCGGTGTTGCCGCCGCTCGGCGTGTTGCGCAGGTCGAGGATGACCGCGGTCGCGTCGAGGTGCGCGGCGATCACTTGGTCGAAGGCCGCGATGGTCTTGCGGTCGCCCAGCGAGTTCTCAAAACGAACCCAAAGCAAGGGCCCCTCACGCACCACGGTCAACGGAGGGCGCTCGGCCACCTGCCGGGCCAACACACGGGGGTTCTCCAACACAAGCTCGCGGGTGCGGCGGCCCTGCTGCAGGCCCAACCGCCGCTCGCCCTCTCGCCGGCCGTTGACCAGCAAGGTCGCCACGTATGCGCGCTGGCTGGGCCGCGGCACGTCCACAAAGGGCGCGAGCCAGGCGTCGACCTGCGCGCCCAGGGGCAGGCCGTCGACCGCGGCGATGACCTGGCCCGGGCGGAGCTGGGCGCGGTCGGCCGCCGAGCCGGCCCGCACCTCGGCGACCACGAAGGCGCCGTCCTCCCGCACGGCCAGCTGCAGGTCGGCGGCGGTGGGCCACACGTTGGGATCGGCGGGCCCGAGCGGAGTGACGAGCAGGTGGGGATCTTCGAAGACCGCGAGCGCGCGGTTGAGCGTCGAGCGCAGCGCAGCGGGGTCAGGCAGACCCGCGCAGGCCCGCTGCACCCGGAACAGCCACGGCTCGGTGGCGATGTCGGCGCGGTCGAGGTAGGCATAACCTTCGCGAAAGAGCTGGGCGAAGGCCGCGCAGCTGTCTTCGGGTGAGAAGGGCGCCGCCGCGCTGTCGAGCGGCGGAGCGCCCGCGGGGGCATCGGCGGCCTCGGCCCCTGCCGAAGCCAACACAAGGGTGAGGAGGGCGCAAAGGCCCCACCCGCAGCGCGGGCGCCCGCCCGAGCCGCCGGTCGAGGCTGTGCCGGATGACGCTGGGCGCATGAACCCTCCCCCGCGCGGCGCGGTCGCGCCCGCTTAGCTCTGCACCGGCACCGGCAGGTCGAAGTGCAGCACCTCTTCGCGCAGGCCGATCTTCTCGTAGAGCGCGATGGCCGGCGCGTCCTCTTCGCCTTGGTCGGCCTGGACGAAGATCACCCAGGCGCCCAGCGCGGCCGCCCGCGCCTGCAGCGCGCCGATGAGGGCAGTGGCCAGCCCACGCCGCCGGTGGGTCGGCGCGACCGCGAGGTCGTAGATGTAGACCTCGGCCCGCTCTTGCTCGAACTTCTGCAGCACGTAGGCGCAGAGACCGCCGACCACCGCCCCGTCATCGAGCGCGACGAGGGCGATGAAGCTGTCGCTGCCCAGCAGCCGCTCGAGGTAGGCCGCGCTGGGGCGCTTGCGGTGGTAGCTGTCGGGATCGTCGAAGACAACGCCGTAGAGGTCATTGAGCGCGCGCATCAGGCCGAGGTCGGCGGGGCCGAGGGCCTGTAGAAGGGTGGGCATCGCCGCTTCCGGTGGTGGTGGGTTTGGGGGCGGGGCCGCCGGTGCGACACGCCCCCACTCCGCCCGTTTTGTATGCGTTGCAGTTTGATGTACCTCTGTCTCGCCACCGTTCGGGCCCGAACCGCCTACTCGGGCTCGTTGACCTGATCGCCGAGGACAATTCGCCACATCCCGCTTTCATCGCCCTCGAACCAGTCGCCGACGAGCAGCCTCCCTCCGCTAAAACAGTGCAGGGAGGCAGTTCCACGCCGGCTCGGACAAGCGAGTCTATAGTGCCCCGGCCCATCGATTTGTCCAACATACGCAGCAGTCCCCGCTTGATCCTCGTACTCGACCCGAATTGTGTCGGCACCGAGAACTACAACACAAGGCAAATCGAGCTGCGCCACCAACGTAGCGTAGTATGTGTGCATCGTACTTCGTCGCCAAATGACTCGATCCTGCATCGACCCTCCACTGCGCCCGCCAGTCGCGGCCGCTCATATGCTGTCCCGGTGCGGCAGCTATGCCCGCGACCCCCTTGATTATAGTGTATCCGTAGCCACACCCGGACGCACGGTCCGCCCGCCGCGCCCGACCGCGCCCGGCGCCCGCAGGGCCCGCGCAGCGGGGCCGCGCCCCGCGCGGCGGAGCGGCCCCGCGCGGGACCTTGGCCCGCGCGGAATGGGCCGCGAACCCCGCAGGGGGCCGAAGTGGCGCCCAGTGGCTTCGCTTGGGTCAGACCGCGTTGAGTTCGCCCAAGCTGGCCCGCAGCAGCGCCACTTGGCGCTCGACCTCGGACCAGGCCGTGCCGCCGCGGCTGGTCCTCCGCTCGGCGGCCGCCGCCGGATCCAGCGCGTCGAGCGCCGCTTCGGTGAAGGCGGGGTGCTCTTCTTGCAGCTCGGCGAGGCTGAGGCTCGACAGGTCTTGGCCCCGCGCCTCGCAGCGCTTGACCAAGCGGCCCGCCACGTGGTGCGCCTCGCGGAAGGGCACGCCGCGGCCGGCCAGCCAGTCGGCCAGCTCGGTGGTCAGCGAAAAGTCGCCACGCAGCTCAGGCCCCGCCTTGACTTGCAGGCTCGCATAGCAGCCGGCCAAGACCTGCACGCAGGACCGGGTCGAGGCCACGGCCTCAAACAGGGCCGGGCGGTCCTCTTGCAGGTCGCGGTTATACGCCAGCGGGAGCGCCTTGATCAGCGTCAGCATCGACATCAAGGCGCCGTAGGCCCGCCCGGTGCGGCCGCGCACGAGCTCGGCGGCGTCGGGGTTGCGCTTCTGGGGCATGATGCTGCTGCCGGTGCTCCAAGCGTCAGACAGCCGCACCAGATCAAACTCACGGGTCGACCAGAGCACCAATTCTTCGGCCATGCGGCTCATCTGGCCCGAGAGGATGGCGCAGGCGGCGCAGACCTCAATGAGGTGGTCGCGGGCGGCCACCGCGTCCATGGCGTTCTCGAGCACGCCGTCAAAGCCGAGCAGCGCGGCCGTCATCGCCCGGTCGATGGGGTGGGGCGTGCCAGCCATGGCCGCCGCGCCCAAGGGGCTGCGGTTCACCCGCTTGCGCGCGTCGGCGAGGCGCTCGCGGTCACGGGACAGGGCCCAGGCGTGGGCCAACAGCACGTGGCCAAACCAGACCGGCTGGCCCCGCTGCAGGTGGGTGTAGCCAGGGACCAGGGTTTTGCCGCTGCGTTGGCAGAGGTCAAGCAAGGCGCCGATGAGGTCGCGCAGGTCGGCGTCGAGGCTGTCGAGCTGCTCCCGCGTCCACAGGCGGACGTCGGTGTTGACTTGGTCGTTGCGCGAGCGCGCCGTGTGCAGCTTGCCCGCCGGGGCGCCGATGAGCGCGGCGAGCCGCCCCTCGACCGCCATGTGGATGTCTTCTTGGTCGATGCCCGGCTGCCAGCCAGCCTCAAGCTCGGCCGCCACCTGGTCGAGGCCGCTGAGGATGGCCTGCAGCTCGTCATCGTCGAGGATGCCCACCGCGCGCAGCATGGTCGCGTGGGCCTTGCTGCCGGCGATGTCTTGGCGCCACATCAACATGTCGGTGCTGAGCGACTCGGAGAAGCGCAGCATCAACGCGGCGGGCCCGCCGCTGAACCGTCCATCCCACAGGGCCATGGCCCCTCCCCGCGGCCACCGACCGCTGCGCAGCGACGGCGGAGCCGAGGCCCCGCCGTCTGAAACTCAAGCTCGATGCAGCCACACCGCGCGGCGCGCACCGTAGATTGGGTCAACGTGCAGCGGGGCCAACGACCCCACCCACGCGCCCGGCCTCAGCGGGCCAGCGGATCGTCGCCGTTCTTGCGGCGCACGCTGGCGACCGTGCGGTAGGGCAGGCCGTAGAGCTTGAGGAAGCCCACCGCCGCCGTGCGGTCAAAGGTGTCGCCGTGGCTGTAGGTGGCGAGGCCGTCGTCGTAGAGGCTGGTCGGCGACTTGCGGCCGGTCACGATGGCCCGGCCGGCGCTGACCCGCAGGCGCACCACGCCATTGATCGGCTTGTTGGCCTGATCCACGAAGGCCGACAGGCTCTCGCGCAGGGGGCCGAACCAGACGCCGTCATAGATGATGTTGGCGAAGTCTTGGCTGACCCGGCGCATGTAGTTGAAGGTCGCCCGGTCGAGGCAGACGCGCTCGAGCTCGGTGTGGGCCATGTGGATCAGGCTCGCGCCCGGGGCCTCGTAGACCTCGCGCGACTTGAGCCCCACCACGCGGTTCTCGACCATGTCAATGCGGCCGACGCCGTAGTGGCCGGCCAGCTCGTTGAGCTGGCGGATCAGCGCCACGCCGCCCAGCGCCACGCCGTCGACGCTCACCGGGATGCCGTGCTCAAAGCCGATCACGACCTCGGTGCTGCCGCGGGGGGCCTCGATCGGGTCCTTGGTCATCTGCCAGGCGTCGGCGGGCGGCTCGGTCCAGAGGTCCTCCATCTCGCCGCACTCGATGGCGCAGCCCCAGAGGTTCTGGTCGATCGAGTAGGGCTTCTCGCGGGTGATCGGCACCGGGATGCCGCGGGCGAAGGCGTAGTCGACCTCGTCTTCGCGGGTGAGCATGTCCCACTCGCGCAGGGGGGCGACCACGCCGATGTCGGGGGCCAGGGCCTGGGCGGTGACCTCAAAGCGCACCTGGTCGTTGCCCTTGCCGGTGCAGCCGTGCGCGATGGCGTCGGCGCCGTGCGCGCGGGCCACCTCGACCAGGCGGCGGGCGAGCAGCGGCCGGCCCAGCGCGGTGTGCAGCGGGTACTGGCCCTCGTAGAGCGCGCCGGCCTTGACCGCAGGCCAGATGAACTCGTGCACGAAGCGCTCTTGGAGGTCGTCGACCTCGGCGGCGACCGCGCCGGTGTTGAGCGCCTTGGCCTTGATCTTGGCGAGATCATCGCCCTGACCGAGGTCGCCGGTGTAGGTGATGATCTCGGCGCCGTAGTTCTCGCGCAGCCAGGGGATCATGACCGAGGTGTCGAGGCCGCCGGAGTAGGCGCAGACGATCTTCTTGTAGCGGCCGATCTGGCCCGCGGAGAGCGTGCTCATGGGAGATCCTCCTCGCCGTCGGCGAGGGCGCGGATGGCCGCGGCGAGGGCTTCGCAGCGGTCCGGGTGGGTGGGGGCGATAAAAACGGTGTCGTCGCCAGCGACCGTCCCGAGGATGTCGGGGCTGTCCCAGGCGTCGAGGAAGCCGGCCACGCCTTCAGCGCGGCCGTTGAGCGTGCGAATGACGACCATCACGGTGTTGTGCTGCACCGAGGTGATCTCCATCCCGACCACCTCGCGCAGCACCTTCATGTACCGGGCGCGGTTGTCGATGCGGTAGCGGAAGCCCGAGGGCCCGCGCTCACGCGCGATGCCCATGTCTTGCAGGTCGCGTGAGAGCGTGGCCTGGGTGCACTCGATGCCCTGGGCCGCCAAGAGCGCGCTGAGCTGCTCTTGGCTGCTGACCTCGTGCTCTTGCAGCAGGCGCCGGATGTGCGCGCGCCGTCGATGCTTCTCCGCCACGCCCGCTCCGGGGTTGAGGGCGGGCCGCCATACACGATCCTGTATGGTCATGCAAGGGCGCGCATCGAGCCGTCACGCAGCGGCCCAACAGGAGGACCGGGCCGCGCCAGCGCCAGGGGCGCCTCACCGCGCTGCGTGCAGCACCCCTGCGAAAACGCCGTGAGGGAGGCCGCTGTGCTGAGCGTCGCGGATCCACGCGAACCCTGGCGTCGAGGATGACGCGCTGCAGGCCATCTTGACCGACGGTGGATCCGCGCCGCGGACCGGGCTGCGGACCGGGCTGCGGACCGGGCTGCGGACCAGGCTGCGGAACGAACAGCAGGCCGCGCTCAGGCGGTGCGGCGCTCGCGCTCGCGCAGGATGCGGTCGACCTCGGGGTAGATGCGGTAGTGGGTGATCACCTCGCCGAAGGTGTTCTTCCACTGGCGCACGCGCTCGCGGCTGACGTCGAACTCATTGGCGATGGTCTGGCCGCTCTCGCCGACGGCGAGGGCCTCGAGCAGCCGGCGGAACTTGGTTCGGCCGTAGGACTTGATGAAATTCCGCGCGACACGCTCGCGGCTCTTGGGCGATGCGACAGACATACGCGAAGCTCCCGTACCCGTGGCCGGGCCGGAGGGTGGTCGTGGCCCCCCGCCGGGCGCGGGTCGGCGCTGGCGATGGGATGGAGCCGCCGAGGGGACGGCGGGCGCACCCCGCCGCCGGTGTCGGCCGGCAGCGCGGGGGAGAGGCGCGCCAAGACCGCCGCGGGGGCGGGCTCAGCGCAGTCGGCAGGTGCAGCGCGCCGCGGGGCGCGGACCGCCCAGAGCGCGAGGCAGGGGCGGGCGCCGGGGGCGGCCGCGCTCGGCGATCACCCCAGACCCGATCACCCTACGCGCTTCCCGTTGACGCGTCAATCATTCGTGGAATCACCGGCGTTCCACGGTGGGCCGGGCTGTCAAGATCACGCCAAGCGCGCCTTGTTCCCGCGCTCCGATCCAGCGTGATCGGGGGGTGGCCGCGCTCGCCGAAGATCCGCAGCCCGCCGCGCCGGGGCGGCTCGGGCCCGACGTGGAACCCGGGCCGCGCGCCCCGGACTTTTTCACGCCGCGGGGTGTTTCGCCCGCCCCTGCGCGGCGCGCCCGCCCACACAAGGGGCCCGAGATCGTCGAAGACGACGTCAGGCAGACGATCCGATCCCCGTCGGTTCGCCGTGCGCCAGGCCCCGCGCGCCGCCGCTCAGGGCGCGATGGGCTGGTTGGTCAACATGAAGGTGCTGCGGGCGGTGAGCTCGTCGGGCACCGGCAGCAGGCCGGCGGCGGCCGAGGCGTAGCTCAGGCGCGTGATCACCTCGACCACCGTGTAGCCCTCGACCTCGTCGAGCTCGGCGGAGAGGGCGCAGAGGCCGGCGGCCTCGTCCTCGGCGGTGCAGGACAGGCCTTGGAGGGCCAGGCCCTCGCGCAGCATGGCCACCGCCTCGGCCGGCGCCTCGTCGAGCGGGATCCCGGGGGTGGCCGCCCAGCGCGCCGCGTCGCGGGTCGCGCTCTGCACCGACAACATCCGCGAGAACATCATGCCGTACTCGATGATGCCGAGCAGCATGGCCATGAGCAGCGGCATGAGCAGGGCGAACTCGATGAGCTCGGCGCCGCCCTCTGCGCAGCGCCGCGGGAGGCTCCGCCTCATTGGACCTCCAGGTAGTAGACGTAGCCCGCGCTGAGCTGGGTGGGGACGGGGACCAAGCGCACCAGCGGGCGGTAGGCGACGTCGGCCACGCAGCGCAGGCGCAGGGTCGGGTGGCTGCCCTCGATGGTGCTGCGCACCACGCAGGCGCCGTCGTCGCAGCGCACGCCCAGGCCGCTGAGCGCGGTCAGGGTCAGGGCCTCGACCTCGGCGTCGATGTCGTCCGAGGCGGGGTCGAGGGTGGCGCCCTGGCGGCAGCCCTGGCGCATGGCCTCTTGGACGGCGGTGCGCTGGAAGAAGAGCCAGCCGAACTCCATGATCCCGAAGATGATCGTGAGCAAGACCGGCAGGAGGAGGGCGAATTCGAGGTGCGCGCTGCCCCGGCGCGCCCGGCGGCTCACCGGCGCCCCCGGCGGGCGGGCGGGGCGGCGGCGGCGGCGTTCTCCAGCGTGGCGGCCACCAGGGCGTCGGCCCGCTCGGGCTCTTGGCCGAGCTGCAACAGCACCGGCATCATGCCGTTGAGCTGATCTTCGGTGAGGCGGCCCCGGTAGCGGGCCCGCAGCGCGGCCTCACCCGCCTCGGCGGTGTAGCCCTCGCCGAGGTGCTCGAGCCCGCCGCTGCCCCCGCGGGCCTGCACCCAGGCCTCTTCGCTGACCGTGGGGCGGGCGTAGGGCACGCGGCCGACCTCGGCCAGACCGGCCTCAGGCACGCTGCAGTCGAGCACCAAGCCCTCGACGGGGCCCTTGATCTCCCAGGGGGTGGCGCCCCGGGCGGGCCAGGCCGTGCGCTCCCCCGCGGTGGCCCGCAGGCGGCGGCGCGGGCCCGGCGGCAGCTCGATGGTGAAGGTGTTGCCCTCGCGGATCTCGACCGTGGCGATCTGCACCGGCGGCGCGGGCGTGTCGGTGCCCTGCTGCAGGCCGCTGGGCACGCGCTCGGCGATCACCGTCCAGGGGCCCTCGGTGCCCGGGCACTGGATCTCGCCGCGGACCGCGACCGGGGCGGGCGCGGCGCTGGGCGGGGTGAGGGCGGGCGCGGCCAGCTCCTCCTTCGGATCAACGCCGGTGGCGCCATCCTCGGGCAGAGGGGCCCCCTCCTCCCCTCCCCCGCATCCAACGGAGAGGGCGAGGGCGAGGCGGGCGCAGGCGGCGCGGCGCGCGCGGGTGCGTGGGGGCGTGTGCATCAGGGCACCAGCACGATCTGCGAGCGGTAGACGATCTCGGCGAAGACCGCCTCGAGCTCGGCGGGGGTCCGCGGGTTGAAGACGACGCCCTCGCCGGTGGCCAGGCGCCGGTAGTAGGTCAGGGCCGCGGCGTTGCTGCCGTAGATGACCGGGTAGATGTGCACCCGCTCATCTTCCCAGAGCTGCTGGGCGAACGTGGCGGTGGCGCCGAGCAGATCGCCGCCTGACCGGCAGGGCTCGGGCATGGCCGCGCGGTTGGCCCCGCCGGGGCAGAAGTCGATGCCGTCGCCGAGCACGATGAGCATGCGGTGCGAGCCGGGCAGGCCGTTGTCGTCGATCTCTTGCGCGGCGACCTGCAGGCCCCACAGCACGCCGTTGCCGTGGCTGTAGGTGTTCAGCCACTCGTTGAAGCGGGCGTGGGTGGTGGCGGGCTGCAGCGCCTCGAGGCCGGCGTTGCAGTGCGGCTCGCAGCACTTGTAGGTGCGCTCGGCGGCGCCCCACTTGGCGTAGTGGCTCTCGCCGGTGTTGAGCGCGTGCAGCGACTCGTGGCTGCTCACCGCCCGCCAGCCCACGATGTCGATGGCCTCGGTGGTCGTCTCGTTCGCCCCAAATGAGTAGCGCGCGTAGTAGCGCACGAAGGGATCGAGGGTGCACAGGCAGATCTCGCGGTCCCACCGGGCCTGCAGCGTGCCGTAGTTGTCGCGCAGGTTCTGCAGCGGGTCATGCAAGAAGCCCGCGTCGCCAAAGCCCACAAAACCGACCGTGTCGGCGCCGTTGGGGTCGGTGTCGCGCATGGCCTGCAGCGCCAAAAGCGCCCCTTCTTTGGCGCTGGCCATCTTGGCCCCGTCGGCCATCGAGCAGCTCTGGTCGAGCACGAACATCAGCTCACGCGGCTGGATGGCCGAGACCGCCGACAGGTCGCCGCCGCGGGCCCCGATGGGCAAGCCGAGGCGCGGGGCCAAGAACAGCTCGGTGGTCAGCACATCGTCTTGGTCAATGACGACCTGGACGGCGTTGTCGCGCGAACCCCCGCTCGAGTAGCTGTAGGTGTCGAAGTCATAGGAGCCGATCTCGACCGCGGCGTCTTCAAAACCGTTGCGCTCGAGCATGGCCCGGGCCACCGCCTCGACCCGCACAGGATCGCCGTCTTCGCGGGTGAACGCGATCATGCCCGCGTGCGCGGCGGCGTCGGCGGCGTTCTGGGCGCGCTGCCGCTGCATGATCATGAAGGTGAAGTCCACCGCCATCGACACGAAGACGAGCAGGGTGGTGAGCAGCAGGGCGACGAGCAGCGCGGTGCTGCCGCGGCGGTGGCGGTCGCGCAGGGCGGGGAGCGGCGCGCGGGGGTGGCTGGGCATCGTGCCTCCACCACCCCTTGCGGACCGGAGCCCTGCGGACTGTAGCGGACCGGCGCCCACCTCCGCCGAGAGGGCCCGGGCGCGGCGCCCCCGATAGAGGCGGCCGCCGCCCACCTCCCCCACGCCCGGGACCCCGCATGTCCACCGACGCCGCCCCGTCCGCAGTCCGCCACACGCGCATCGTCGCCACGATCGGCCCGGTCAGCCGCGACCCCGAGGTGCTCAAGCAGCTCATCCAGGCCGGGGTCGACGTCTGCCGCATCAACTGCTCCCACGCGAGCGCCGAGGCCATCCGCGGCGATGTGGCCCGCATCCGGCGCACGGCCATGGCCTGCGGCAAGAACGTGGCGGTGCTGCTCGACCTGCAGGGCCCGAAGATCCGCACCGGCAAGGTGCAAAAGCCCCTGCCCCTCGAGCGCGGCGACGTGCTGCGCGTGGTGATGGACAGCGCGCTGGTCGGCACCGGCGAGCCCGAGCCCGGGCGCGTCTTCGTCGTGGGCACGACCTGGACGCGCATGTCCCTCGACGTGCTGCCCGGCGAGCCGGTGCTCTTCGCCGATGGCGCGCTGCTCGGCCAAGTGGTGGCGGTGCGCCAGGGCGGCGCGGGCCCCGACGAGGTCGACATCCGCATCGACGTGGGCGGCGCGCTGGGCAGCAACAAGGGCATCAACATGCCCGAGACCAAGATCCAGGCCCCCGCGCTGACCGAGAAAGACCTGCACGACGTCGCTGTGGGGGTCGAGGCCGGCGCTGACTATGTCGCGCTCAGCTTCGCCCGCAGCGCCGATGACGTGAACATGCTGCGGGCCGAGCTGCAGCGCCTGGGCGCCGGCGACGTGCCCATCGTGGCCAAGATCGAGAAGCCGCAGGGTGTCGCCAACATCGACGAGATCTTGCAGGTGGTGCAGGGGATTATGGTCGCCCGCGGCGATCTCGGCGTCGAGATCCCCTTCGAGCAAGTGCCCGGCGTCCAGAAGATGTTGATCGAGAAGGCGAACAAGGCCGGCGTGCTGGTGATCACCGCCACCCAGATGCTCGACAGCATGGAGCGCAACCCGCGCCCCACCCGCGCCGAGATCACCGACGTGGCCAACGCCATCCTCGACGGCACCGACGCGGTGATGCTCTCGGGCGAGACCGCCTCGGGCAACTGGCCCATCGAGGCCGTCTCGGTGATGGACCGCATCGCCCGCCAGGTCGAGGGCAGCGAGTGGTTCCGCCTGCCGCCGCTGCACCACCTGCCGGCGAGCAGCGTGGCCGAGGGCACCGTGCTGCGGGCCGCTTGCTACGCCGTGCGCGAGGTCTCGGCGCCGATGGTGGTGTTCACCTGGACGGGGGCCACCGCGATCAAGGCGAGCAAAAGCCGGCCCCGCCAGGGCGTCTTCGCGATCACGCACAACCACCAGGTCGCCGACCGCCTCGCGATGGCCTGGGGCGTGCGGGCGGTGACGCTGCCGGTCATCGAAGGCACCGACGAGCTGATCGCTGCCGGTGAGAAGGCCCTCATCGACGCTGGTTTCGTGCAGCCCGGCGCCGAGGTGGTGCTGCTCGCCGGCCGGGCCCCGATGCGCGGCGCCACCAACATGATGAAGGTCGAGGTCGTCGACGGCCGCTTCCACCGCTGAGGGCCCACGCCGAGCCCACCGGTGGGGTGCGACCGATCAGGACGCGGCGGCGTACCCTTCACGGCCCTCGGGCAAGCCGGCGAACAGCTCGGCGAGCACCGCGGCGAACACGGTCGCGCACTCGACGTGCCACGAGTGGAAGCCGTCCCGCGCGTTGAGCAGCTCGAGCACCCCCCAGCGGGGCAGCCCGTCGCCCTCGTGAATGGGCACGGCGAGCACCGACCGGGTGCGGTAGCCGCTGGCTTGGTCGGCGGCGCGCAGGTGGCGGGTGTCGACGGCCGCGTCGCGGATGAGCAGGCTCGCCCCAGAGGCCAGGACGAAGCCCGCGATCCCCTGCCCTTTCGGGATGCGCGGCTTGCGGCGCCGCAGCGCGTCGGCCCGCGGTCCGCGCAGCGCGACGAACTCAAGGTGGTCGCGGCCGGCGCCCCCGAGCAGCACGGCGCCCGCCTCGGCGGGCACAAAAGCGCGGAGCAGCTGCAGGGCCAGCTGGGCGGCCTCGGCCTGGGAATTGGCGCCGCCGAGCATGTTCACCGCTTCGCTGAGGCGCTCCTCGAGGTCGTCGGGGGGCAGGGCGCCGCTGTCCTCTTCTTCGTCGTCGGACAGGGAGGGGTCGGCGCCCCCGACCCGCAGGCCCATCGCCGGCTCAAGGGGCGGGCCGCCGCAGAAGACATAGGGCTGGTCTTCATTGAGGAAGATCGGGCTGCTAGACGCGCCCAGGCGGGCGTCGACCCAGTCGCGCGGGCCGCCGCGGGGCCGCATGCGCAGGCGCAGGCCGCTGCCTTGCTCGTGCACGTCGACCGCGCCGAGGCCGCGCAGGGCGCAGCAGAGCATCGGCTTGCGGGCGTGCGCGGGGGCGATCCGCCGCAGGACCTCGACCGCGGCGCCCATCCAGTCCTCGGCCTCGATGACAAAGACGGCCTCGTCGGCCTCTACTTCCCAGGTCGCCACCGATCCTCCCCAGGGGGCGCGGGGCCCCTCCCCACCAGGAACGGACCGGGAGGCGCCGCGGTTGAGGCCTTGGGCGCGCCCCGCCGCGGGGCGGCGGGTCGGGTCCCCGCCTGGGGTTCGCCGCGGGGCGGCTCCGTCGGCTGCGCCGACCGGCCTGCGGCCGCCCGCGGGGCCCCTCGCGCGGGGGCTCAGGCGGGGTCGAAGCCCGCCCGCCCGTCAAAAGGCAGCACCAAGGGCTCAGCCCCCGCCGCGCGCACCTCGCGCACAAAACCGGGCAGGTCAACCCCGGGGAGCAGGCGGGGCTCGTCTTGGTAGGGGGTGAAGAACCAATCCCAGTGACAAGCGACCACGTACCGGGGGTTGAGCAGCTCGACCGCCGCGCGCACATAGCCCGGACGATACTTGCGCCCAATCGCGCAGAGGCAGAGCACGTCGGCCCGCCGGCCCTGCAGCTCGCGGTCGATGAAGTCGGCCGAATCGACGTGCACCACGCGCACCCCGGCGAGCTCGACCGCCCAGTTCAACACCAGCCCGTGCGGCAGGTCGGTGAAGCGCGGCGGCCAGGGCGGGGGCGCGGTGATGTTCCCGGGCAGGGTCACGCGGCCGAAGTAGACACGGCCGTGCCGGCTGGGCAGGCCACGCACGGTGGCCGGGCCGCAGGCGATGTCTTCGCGGCCCTCGGTGGCCACGATCTGGGCCTCGGGCAGGCCGGCGGCGCGGCCGATCCAGGCCACGTCGGGCGCGCCGATCAGCCGCGCGCCGGTGCGGCGGCAGAGCGCGGGCGCGTCGAGGGCATGGTCGTGGTGGGCGTGGCCGACCAGCACCTCGTCAGCGACGGGGATAACGCGCTGCAGCTGATCTTCGTCGCTGACCAAGCGGCTGAGGCCCGTGCGCAGCAGGCCCGGCCGGCTGATGAAGGGGTCGAGCACGAGCGTGCGCTGGGCGCCGCTGAGCACAAAACCGGCGGTGCCCAGGTAGCGGAGGCTGAGCGCGCTGTCGGGGCCGCCGACCGGCGGGCTGTACAGCGCGGGATCGACGCGCTGGAGCAGGTGGTGGAGCATCAGGCCCCCGCCGTGAGGGCCGCGGGGGCGGCGAGGCCCTCGCGGCGCAGCGCCTCGTCAAAAGCCTGGATCACCGCCGGGCCGCCGGCAGCGGCCATCAGCGTGCCCACGAGGCGGGCCTCGGGCTCGGCCCCCCCGGCCTGCCAGCCCTTGGCCTGCCCGCGGAGCAGCGCGATGAGCGGGCTGCGGCTGTGCGCAGCCCAGGCCGCGTCCATGAGATCGCGCACCTTGGCCGGGTGGGCGGGCAGGGCGCCGGCGGCGAAGGAGCGGCGCACCAGCTCGGCCCGCACCCCCGCCTCGGCGGCCCAGTCGCCGAGCTCTTTGACCGTCAGCAGGTAGAGCACGGTCTTGGCCAACTTCTTGATCAGGCCCCAGGTCACGCCGATCAGGCAGCCGAGCAGCAGGTTGCCCCGGCCCTCGGACAACGGCGCGAGGGCCTCGTGGCCGCTGGGGTGCCCGTGGGCGGCGGCGAGCTGGGCGTAGAGGCCGCGAGAGAGGTGCCGCCGGATGAGGTCGTCGATGAGGGGCACCGGCAGCAGCGGCAACAAGCCGATGAGCAGGCAGGTGTGGGCGACGGAGCGCGTCGGGGTCATCGGGGCCTCAGGGCGCGGGGGTCGCGGCGCCTTATCGTGGGCGCGGGCTGGCCCCGAGCCAGGCGCGGGCCAGCGCCGGATCCGAGGCGACGAGCACCCAGGGCTGGCCCTCGCGCTCTTGTACGGTCAGCCAGACCTCGCCGCCGGGCAGGGCGGCGCCGAGCACGAGGTGGCGCGGCAGCGGGGCGGGCACCGCCGGCAGCAGGCGGCGCCGGCCGCAGGGCATGGGCCCGCGGCCGGTGTCGGGCGGCGGATCGCCGTCGAGGGGGGCGCGCCCGATCACCAGCCGGCGCGCGCCGGCGGCCTCAGCCCGGGCGGCCCAGTCGGCGGGCAAGGGCGCGTCGACCTCGCGGTGGCCCCGGTCGGGCTCAGCGTCCAGCAGGGCGCAGTCAGCGACCGCGACCTCGGCCTGGTCCCAGCTGATCGTGAG
This sequence comes from Deltaproteobacteria bacterium, assembly GCA_016792625.1. Lineage (GTDB taxonomy): Bacteria > Myxococcota_A > UBA796 > UBA796 > UBA2385 > JAEUKK01. Next base: position 19,839 of record JAEUKK010000064.1, read on the forward strand.
GTCCGCGGCGGCCCGCGCGCCGAGCCAAGCCAGGGCGGGGTGATCGGGGGGCAGCGGGCTCAGGCCGCCGACGCGGGCCGCGTCGATGAGGGCGCCCCCGCCGAGGCGCAGGGCGACGTGCCCGAGCAAGCGGCGGCCCTCGGCGTGGTCGGGCCCGGCGCGCTTCATCAGCAGAGGCCAGGCCTCGGCGGGGCGCCCCAGCGGGCCGGCGAAGGCCTGGGCGAGCAGCAGATCGAGCTCGCGGTCCTGCCCCTCGAAGCTGGCCGCGGCGCGGGCGGCCTGGGCGACGGCCGCAGGTGCGCCGCCGGCGAGGGCGGCCTGCAGCCCGGCGCGGGCCTCGACCAGGGCCGGGTCGGGCCCGCACGCGCAGAGGGTGAGGAGGAGCGCAGCGGCGCGGTGCATGGGCGGTCCGGGGCGGCGGGGCCAGGGCGTCCCGCGCCCCCGACAATAGAGCCCGCCCGGCGCGCGCCGCCCACCCATCGAGGACCGCATGCAGACCGAGCACCACCCCTGGAGCCCCGCCGCGCTGCGCCGGCAGATGAGCCAGCTCCTCGTCGAAGATCCGCCCCCCATCGTCACCCTGCACCCCGAGGGGGCCGCGCCCCTGGCCCTGCTCTGCGAGCACGCGAGCGCCCGCCTGCCCCGGGGCTGCGGGGCCAGCGCCGCCGACATGGCCTGGCTGCACACCCACTGGGGCGTCGATCTGGGCGCGGCGCCCCTGACCGCCGCCCTGGCCCGCCGCCTCGACGCGCCGGCCTTCCTCGGCGGGGTCAGCCGCCTGCTCTGCGACCTGAACCGACCGCCCGCGCACCCCGACCTCGCCCGCGCCGAGGTCGAGGGCGCGCGCCTCGCGCTCAACGCCCCGCTGCACGCCCATGACCAGGCGGCGGCCGAGGCCGCCCGGGCGGCCCGCGTCACGGCCTGGCACACACCCTTCCACGCGGCGGTCGAGGCCGGGCTCGCCGCCCGCCGGGGGCAGCTGCGCCTGCTGTTCAGCGTGCACACGTTTACGCCGCTCTACCTGGGCCAGCCGCGCAGCATGGGCATGGGCGTGCTCTTTGACGAGCACGACGCCCTCGCCGAAGAGCTGGCCGCCGCGCTTGAGGCGGGCGAGGCGGCGGCGCCCGATGGGGTCGAGGTCGTCCGCAACGCGCCGTGGAGCGGCAAAGACGGCCTCATCTACAGCCCGCAGCGCCATGGCCGGGCCCAGGGGCTGCCCTACCTTGAGCTCGAGGTGCGCCAAGACCTGCTGGAGCAGGACGATCAGGTCGAGCGCATCGCCGGCCGCGTGGCCCGGGCCCTGCGTGGCCTCGGCCTGCTGCGGGGGGCCTGGCCGACGGCTTGAGGGCCCGCCCCTGACCCGTTTGGGTCAGGCGGCGGGGGGCCGCGGGGCGCTCAGCGCTTCTTGCCGCCCTTCTTCTGGGCCTTGCTCGCTTGGTTCGGCGGGTTGCGGAAGCCGGGGCGGGCGACGAAGTCGCTGGCGCGGCTCAGCACGCTGTTCTGCTTGACCTGGGAGCGCTCGGCCGGGGCTGCGGGGGCCGGCGCGGCCTCAACCTCAGCCTCGGCGGCGGCCGGCGCGTCAAGCTCTTGATCGTTCTCGTGTTCGGTCGACATGGACACCTCCAGCCGACCGCCTATCGCGCCGCGGGCCCGCCCGCGCCCCCCGGAGCCCCGCCGCCCGAGGAGCGCCGCCGCCGCCGCTTCTGCGCGCGCCGCAGCCCCGCCAGCGCCCTGCAAACATGGGGTCAAAGCGACCCACTCGCCCGCGGCGCGCCTTGCGAGGCCGCCGGGCCGCCGGCTACTCCAACGGGACAGCGGCGCGTTTCACAGCGCTGCGCCCCCTTCCCTGCCCATCCCCGCCCTTCGGGGCCCGCCCGGCCCGTTGGGCCCGCGCCCCGACAAGGATGCCCCCATGTCCCGCTGGCTTGTGACCCAGAGAGACCGTCAGTTCACGACCAAAGACCTTGAAGAGCTCAAGCAGCTCGCCCGCCAGGGCAAGGTCGGCCGCGGCGACATGATCCAGCCGCCGGGCGCGTCTGACTGGCTCTACGCGGTCGAGCTGCCCGAGCTGGCGGCCCTGCTCAAGGCCACCAAACGGGACGACGACGACGACCTGCCGGCGGCCCGCAAGGCGCCCCTGCTCGCGCTGGCCGTCTTCTTCATCTTGGTCGCGGCGGCCGGCGGCGCCACCATCATGCACTACTACAAGCTGCTGCAGGGCGTGAACCTCGACCTGATGAAAGACCTGTCCCTGACCGAGATGTTGGTCACCGGCGACAGCGTCAGCCTCTACGCCGAGCCCGGCGGCACCAGCGCGGTCGCGGGCTCGGCCGCCAAGAACGACAAGCTGCAGCTGCTCAGCAAGCGCGGCCCCTGGTACCGGGTCGAGACGACCAGCGGCACCCAGGGCTGGATCGCCGTCGACCAGGTCGTCCCGGCTTACTTCTTCGCCGACGCCGAGACCAAAAAGGACTATGACCCCATCTACAACCCCGACCGCTACGTCTTTGTGCGCAACGCGGGGTGGATGCAGGTGCCCGATGCCAAGGGCAAGAAGAACGTGACCGTGTTCAGCTTCCAGCTGCAGAACAGCTCGAAGTTCGACATGGAGAACATCGTGCTCAACGCCACGATCAAAGACAAGAACGGCAAGGTGCTCGAAGAGAAAGAGGTCCGCATCGAGGGCCACATCAAGCGCTACGACAGCTCGATGGTCGGCACCCTGCTGCCCGATCCCAAAGACAAGGCCGGCGAGCGCCGCCTGCTGACCTCGACCAGCTTCGCCGACCTCTCGGCGGTCGACCCCGACCTGCAGCTGCGCTGGTCTGAGGGCATCGAGGTCATCCTCGACACCCCCGGCTTTGAGGTCGCGAACATCGACCTGCTCGAGGTCCGCGCGGTGCCCGCCAAGATCCAGTGAGGGTGGGCGGCGCGGCCGCCACATCCCTGCACGGCCCCGCCTCGGCGGGGCCGTCGCTGTTTTCGGAGAGGTGCTGCGGGATCCGATTGGGATCAGGCCCGCGCCCGGCCGACCGGAGCGCGCCGCGCAGCGGCGGTCTGGCCGCGAGGCCAGACCAAGCCCGCGCGGGCGGCGATCCCGGCCCCCGGGGCCGGAGCGCCGACCGGGGCCCGCGGGCGCGCGCGCAGGGGGGCCGAGGGCGCCCCGCCGGCCTTCACCAGCGCAGGTCGAACCACTCGCCGGTGGAGAAGGCGTCGTAGGGGTAACCCCAGGCGTCGGGGTATTGGTCGCAGTAATAGGTCGGCGGCCCGCACCATCCGGCGGCGAAGCCGATGGCCAGCACGTCAAGGATGAGGCCGAGCGGCGCGGTGGGGAAGCGCATCTCGACCACCTCGAGCGAGGGCATCTCGACCGTACCCGTGGTGAGGGTGGTCCACGACCCATCATAGCCCTGGACCCGAAGCGTGCCGGCCTGGAGCACCCAGCGGTAGTAGGTGTAGGGCGCGCCCGAGGACAGGCCCCAGGCCTCAATAAACAGCGTGTCGGGGTCGATGGGCGCGTGCGCGGTCAGGCGAATGGCCAGCTCGCCATCGATGAAGCGGTACTCGCCGCGGGCGAGGTCATTGGCGTGCCCGAGCAGGTTGTCGCCGGCAGCGTCGTCGGTGGTGGCCAGGGCCGTCCACGGGGGCTCGCCGAGCACCACCGGGGCGATGGCCGTGTAGGTGTGGCTGTCGTCGACCACGGTGAGCTCGAGGTTGAGCAGGTCACCGGGCGCGCCGCTGACCGCGCTGACCCCAAAGTCGACCAGCACGGTCGCCCCGAGGCCGATGAGACCCGCCGTGTCGGTCGCATCGGTCAGGGTCGCGGTGGCGTCGCCGCTGAGCGCCGCGCTCACCTCGACCCGACCGTCGGTGGGCAGCCCGCCGGTGTTGGTGAGCGAGACGTCGATGGTCGCGCTCTCGCCGGGGTCGAGCTTGCCATCGCCCCCCGAGTCGCGGATCTCCATCGCGGTGACCCGCAGGACCGGCCAGGGCACGCTGATCGAGACGGGCAGGCTCCAGCTCTCGAGGCCATCGTCGAGCTCGATGGACAGGGTGACCGGCGTGCTGTCGGCGTGGGTGGCCGCGACGTCGAGGGTCGGGCCGCTGATGACCAGCGACTCGGCCGCCGCCCACAGGTCGGGATCGAGCAGCAGGGTCTCGCCGAAGTTCACCGTCAGGTCGGGGTGGGTGCTGACCACGTCGGCGGTGATCGGGCCCGCGCTGACCGCGCCGGTGTTGAGCAGCACCGCCGACAGCGGCAGGCTGAGGTCACCCGGCCGTGCGCTGCGCGGCGACAAGGAGCTGACCGCGGGCACCGGCGGGGGCGGCACCTGCAGGGTCACCGCCGTGCCGCTGAGCGTGGCCGGCCCGGCGCTGTACAGATCACCCGCCGCGTCGATGCGCAGCGCGGTGAAGCTGCCCGTGGCCGCCGTCTCGACCCGGGCGAACCAGCGGTCCGGGCCGGGCGCGGGGGGCAGCAGGTCGACGTGCTCGGTGAGGTCGACGCGGAAGACCTGGGGGCCGACCTCGACCAGGCCCGCGTGCACGGGCAGCAGCAGGTCGGGCGCGTTGGGATCACCGACGCCCAGCTCGATCAGCGCGCCGGCGGCGAGGTCGAGGTTGAGCTCGATCTCGGCCGCGCTGCCTTGGCCGAGCAACACACGCTCGTCATAGGTCCACGAGCGGTCGCCGTCGGTGATGACGAGGCGCACCGGCAGGTACCGGTCGCTGGGCTGGTCGGGGTCGAGGGCCAGGCTGAACTCGACGGGGACGGTCGCGCCGCCCGCGACCTCGGGGATGTCTTGGCTGGTCGGGTCGACCACGCCGCCGCCCGCGGGCAGCTCGACCGAGGCCACCCACCCCGTCGCGGGGGCGCCGGTGGTGTTCTCAAGGTCCCACCGCAAGGTCACCACGTCGCCGGGCTCGACCTCCTCGGGGCTCGAGCTAAAGCTGGGCTCGAGCTCGGCGGCGAGCTGCTCGACCCGCACCTCGTCGATGTACCAGTCGTCGCCGTTTTGGGCCTGGTAACGCCAGCCCAAGTAGACCGTCGGGCTGCCCGCCCACGCCGAGAGGTCATAAATGGCGGAGCGGCCAAACGCAGCCTCAGACGGGAGGGGGAGCACCTCAACCACCGGCTCGAATGCCGCCGGGTCGGGGGTGGTGGTCGAGATATAGAGCCCGTGGCTGCCCGCGTTGGCCGTCGCCGCGCCCGACTCGGCCCAGGTGACCATGATCTGGTCAAGGGTGGTGAAGTCGAGCGGCGGGCTGATGAGCCAGTCGATCATCTCGTCGCCCTCGGCCGAGCCCCGGGCGTGAAAGGCGCTGGCCGCCCCGGCCGCAGCCCGGCTGGTGCTGAGCGTGAACTGGTAGAAGTTGAAGCCCTCAGACGGGGTCTGCCAGCCCATGGTGAACAAAGAGCTGCGGCCGTCGCCGATCTCGAAGCCCTCGGCCCAGGGCAGGCCGGCGCTGAGCGGGCGCACGGCGCGCACAAAAGGCCCCGCGTCGCCCTCGGCGGGCAGCTCGGCGGCGGCCCCGGGCAGGTCGGTCGCCCGCAGGTAGTACTCGACCGCGGGCGCGTTGAGGCGGGGGAGCTCACCCGTCCACAAGCCGGCCTCGCCCTTCTCAAGCACCACCACATCCCAGAAGGTGGCGCCGGAGGTGCGGAAGTAACAGAGCACCTCGGCCACCCCGTCGGGGTCACGCACGGTGGCCTCGATCGCCAGGACCTCACCCGCCAGCAGCTCGCCCTCGCCCGGCGTGTGCTCGATCTCGGGCGGGCTGGCCTCGCCCTCAGCCTCGTCTTCTTTGTCGCCGCCGCTGCCGCAGCCCACCAGCCCGAGGCCGCCCAGCGGCAAGAGCAGCAAGGGCAGGAGGACCAGCGGCGGCCTGCGCGGGGCGACGGGAGCGGACAGCCGACCCGCGGGGCCGAGGGCGGTGGAGGGGCGGTGCGCGGGCGACATCAGGGCTCCGGTGCGGGGTCGGCGAGCGCGCCCCCGGCGGGCCATTCTAACCCAAGGGAGCGCCGGGGGTTCGCCGGCGCCGCGCCCTGGCCTCAGCCCATCGGCGTGCACAGCTCGACAAGGAAGCCATTGAGATCGCTGACATACGAGACCACCTGCCCCCAGGGCTTGGTGGCCGGCGGGGCGAGCGGGCGGGCGCCGGCGGCCAGCGCGCGGGCAAAAGCGGCGGGCACGTCATCGCAGAGCAGGCCGAGCTCGACCGCGGGCGGCGGGCCCTCGGGGCGCTGGGCCTGGAAGCCAAAGCCGTGGCTGCCGGCTAGGCTCTCGAGCACAAAGCCGATGACGACGCCGCCGGTGTCGAGCTCGCCATAGTCGGCGCCCTCGCTGATGAAGCGGCGCTGAAGGCCGAAAGCCGCCTCGTACCAAGTGATCGCGGCGGTGACGTCGGGCACGTAGAGCAGAATGTAGCCGAGGCGCATGGACCCTCCTGCAACGCCATAGCACGGGGCGCGGCCCGACCACCGCCCCCGCGCGCCCCGCGGGTGCTACGCTCAGGCCGCCGCGGTGGCCCGTGGCGAGGGGTCCACACCCCGAGGGAGGCGGCGATGAGCGAAGGTGGTGGTGGTGCGCTGATGAAGTGGGGCCTGTGGATCGGCGCCCTGTTGCTGGTCAACGGCCTGAGCTACGTGTTCGGGTGGGGATTTTGGATCTACTGATCCCCGGGGGTCGGGCGCTCGACCTCGGCCTGGGCCTCTCGGCCCTGGGCTGGGCGACCGCGGGTCTGGTGGGCGCCCTGCCCGCGCCGTCGCCCGCCGCCTTCGCCGTGGCCGCGCTGCACGCCACGGCTGGGCTGCTGTTCTTGCGCCGCGCCGCGCCGACCGAAGGGCCCCGCCTCGTCGGCGCCTTGGCCGCCCTGCCCGCGCTGCTGCTCGGGGGCGCCGCGTGGTCGCTCGGGCCCGCGCCGGCCGACTGGCCCCTGTGGATGGGGCGCTTCTTGTTGCTCGCCACCGCATGGACGTGCTGGAGCCTGTTCTCGCTCGGCGACAGCTTCGGGGTGCTGCCCGCCCGCCGCGCCCTGGTCACCCACGGGCCCTACCGCCTCGTGCGGCACCCGGCCTACCTGGGCGAGCTGGCCGTGCTGCAGCTCATCGGCGCGGCGAGCATGCGCCCGGCCATCCAGGGGCTCTGCGCCGCGGCGGCCCTGCCGGTCATGCTGCGCGTCGTCGTCGAAGAGCAGGCGCTGGCCGCGGATCCGGGCTGGCAGGCCTACACGGCCGCGGTGCGCTGGCGGCTGGTCCCCGGCCTGTGGTGAGCCCGATGGCCGCGCCCCTCCACCCCCTCTCGCACCCGCTGCGCGCGCTCTTCGCCGTGCTGGCCGGCCTCTGCGTCTTCATCCCCCTGCCCTTCGTCGATGACCTCGCGGTGGGCCTGCTGCGCCGGCTCGCCGCGACGGTGCACCTCAGCTGGGCCCGGCCGCCCGGCGCCCCCGCGCTGCCCGGCCCCGACCGCGCCCGGCTCTGGCTCGGCCCGCCGCGCCCGTCCGGCCAGCTCTGGCGGCTCGCCCTCTGGCTGCTGCTCTGGCCCCTGCGCAAGCTGCGCGCCTTGGTGATCAAGAAGATCTTGCGCAAGGCCACGATCATCTTCGCCGTGCAGGACGCGATCGAGGTCGGCGCCCGCCTCTGGCACGAGCTGTATGTCGCCGAGAGGGCCCTGGCCGCCGGCTGGCTCGGCCACCCGCCCGACCCGGCGGCCCTGCGCCAGCTCAACGCCGCGCTGCTGCACCACGGCCAAGCCGAGCGCAGCAGCCCGCTGCGGCACCTGCGCCCGGTGCTGACCCAGCGCCTGCTGCGCGCGGTGGGCCGAGCCCATGACCCCGCCGTGGCCGCGCGCCCGCTCAGCCCGCCGATCACCGCGGCCGCGCAGGCCCTGTTCACGGGGAACGGCCCCCTGGTCGAGGGCCTCAATGACGCGCTGCACGCCCACTTCGAGGGGGCACCCCCAACCGCGAGCGACGGGGCGGGCGCCTCAGCTCACTCGTAGAGCCAGCAGTAGGTCACGCACTGCTGGGTGAACACGTTGCCGAAGTTGTCGGTCACCGGGATGCAGGTGTAGGCCGCCGGGCAGTCGGCCTCGGTGTCACACTGCACGCCGCAGAAGCTGCCGTAGCCACCCCCGAGGTTGAGGCAGACATTGTCCTCGTTGCCGCACTGGTCGGGGTCGGTGCTATTGCCATCGCAGGGCTGGCAGTAGTAGCCGGCGGCCTCGTAGCACTCGCCGGTGGCCACGTCGCAGAACTCATTGAAGTCGCAGTCGAGGCTGGTGTTGCGGCAGCCGCCCGCCTTGCAGGTGCCGCCGTCGCAGAAGTCGCCCGGGTAGCAGTCTTTGTCGCCCTGGCAGCCCTCGACGCACTCGCCGCCGTCGCACCAGGCCTCCATGCCGCAGTCGGCCGAGGTGCCGCAGCGCTTGGCCTCGCAGACGCCCTCGGTGCAGGTCGAGAAGCCCGGGCAGGGCTCGGTCTCGGAGCACTCGTAGACCTTGGACTCTTTGCAGGCCCCGAGGCCCAGCGCGAGCGCCAAGCCGAGGGCGGGGGAGAGGACCAGCGGAGCGCCGCCGCGCGCGCGGACCCAGGGGGTGCGGACCCAGACGGTGCGCAGGGGCGCGGAGGGAGAGGGTTCAGCGGGCACCGGTGTCCTCGCGGGTCGAAGAGGCGGCGAGCACCTTGTACTCCGCCACGATGTAGACCTCGCTCGGCGGGATGTGGCCGAGCTCGAAGCGGATGGCGTTGCGGCTGGGGATGAAGGTGTAGTCCACCCCCAGGGTCAGCTCGGCGAGCTTGCTGCTGCGGTCCTCGGACTGGTAGAGCGTGACCACGAGGCTGCCCTCGTCGCAGGGCTCGCTCAGCGCGAACTCGAGGTCGAGGCCCGAGACGGTCAGGCCCAGCTCGACGGCGATCGGCGCCCAGTCCTCGTCGCAGATGCTCTCGACCGCGCCCTCGGTGACCGCGGCGAGATCGACGTAGCGGGCGCCATAGGCGGCCGAGCCCCGGGGCGACTCACAGGAGGGCTGGCCGTCGTAGGCGGGCACGTCGCGCCCGACCACCGCCGAGAAGTTGACGATGCCCGGGTCGCGGTAGGCCTCGGGCCCCTTGAGCTCGGCGAAGAAGCGGTAGTAGTCGTTGACCGCCTCGCCCGAGTAGTCGTTCTCGTCGCTGACAAAGATGAGCGAGAGGTTGGCGTCTTCGCGCAAAAATCCGGCGTTCTCGCCGCTGAGCAGCGGCTCTTCGAGCGCGGCTTTGGCGGCGGCGAGGCCGGTCTCGATGCCCGCGCCGCCCGTGCCCACCGCCACCATCTCGGAGAAGATCTCCTCGGCGTCGGGGGTGTCGCTGGTCAGCACCAGCACGTTGTTGGTCAGGGTGAACAGCCCGTCGGGCACGATGACCGCGGGCAGGCCGCCGTTCGCCGCCGCGTCAGCCGAGCGCCCAATGACCAGGTAGGCGCCCGCCGCGAGCACGGTGCTGTCGGGGATGCGCGCCGAGTTGCGGCCCGTGTCGGCCACCGACAGGCCGCTCAGGTCGAGGGGCACACCCGAGAGGTTGGCGATCTCGACCCACTCGCCCGCCGGGTCGCCGACCGCGGCGGGATCAGCGAGCAGCTCAGTGATCACGAGGTCACCCGAGCCCGGCGCGCGGGGCTCGGCCTCGGGCTCGGTCACCGGCAAGACCACCGGCTCGCCGCTCAGGCCGCAGCCCGGGTTGGCCGCGCCAGGGCTGCCCAGATCGCCGCCATCCCAGGCGTCGGTCGCCGCACACCAGGCGTCTTTGCTGTCGTTCTCGGTGGGCCGCATGCGGGTGGGGTCGAGCTGCAGGGCCACGCCCTCGACCGCGCCCCAGCTGCGGTCCCAGCCGACGCGCTCGAGCGTGCGCCCCTCGGCGTCGACGAGGATGACCTCGTCATCGCCGCCGCGCAGCCGGCCCTTGGCGGTGTCGGACTGCATGTCGGTGGTGACCACGCCGAGGCGCCAGTCGACGTCGACGCCCTCAAAAGCGCTGATGAAGCCCGAGAAGTTGGCGGCGAGGTTCTCTTGCTCTTCGATCATCGAGCAGGAGTCGTCGACGACCATCAGCACGTCGACGGTGTTGCGGCGGCGCTGCCGAAAGACGTCGACGGTGGTCTTCTGGGTGTAGCTGTACTCGCTGCAGGACCCGAGCACGGCGGCGCAGGCGGACAGGAGGAGCAGGCGGGGGGTGGCGCTCACGGCGTGCTCTCCTGCGCGGCGGCCTCGTCATCGGCGTTGGTGTCGACCTGCAGGCCCTCGATCAGGCTGAGCAGCAGCAGGTCGGTGACCGCCGGGCGCTGGGCCTTCCACGAGAAGGACGAGTAGAGCACCCGCCCCGCGCCCGCGTCAAAGCCGACCAGCAGCGGCACATCTTGCAGGGTCACCGCGCCCTCGCCGTCTTGGCCGCGCAGCTCGATGTCGCCGCGCAGGTAGACATCGACCTCAGGGCCGACGCTGGCCATGACCGCCCAGTATTGAAAGTCAAAGCTGAGGTCGAGGGTGTCGCTGAGCGCGTTCTCGGCCAGCTTGGGGTCGAGGATCTCGGCGGTGACCCGATCCGACAGCCCGACCTGGGCGCCGTCGAGGCCGAGCTCTTCGTTCTGGAACTGGATCTGGTCGGGGAAGTTGGCCTCGACCAGCTCCCAGGCCCAGTCCGAGACGACCAGGGTGCGCGGCTGCTCGAGGAAGGCGTCGATGGCCGCGCCGGTGCTGGCCGCGTTGACCAAGCTGTCGTCGCTCTCAAGGCCGTTGTAGACGAAGGCGCCAAAACCCCGGGTGCCCGAGTTGACGAAGATGGCGTCGTACTCGACGGTCAGGGGATAGCCGTCCTCGTTTTGGCCCGAGAAGAGCTCCTCGACCTTGGGGCTCATCGCGCCGGCGTCGGCCTCGGGGTCATAGACGGGGATGCTGATGTAGCCCTCGAAGACATCGTGCACGACGCCATTGCGCGCGAGAGACTCTTCGACCCGGTCGAAGTCGCCGGTGGTGACCGCCACGCGCTCGACGGCGATGGAGCTGATCTTGTTGTCGCTCTGGCAGGCCGGGCCGAGGGCCAGGGCCAGCAGGGCGGCCCCGCGGGCGGGCCGAAGCGAGGGGGCGGCGCGAAGAGCCGGGGCCATGGGCTACTCCAAAACCATCTGCTGGACGAGGTAGATGTAGGAGGTGGCCTGGTTCTCTTGGTAGATGCTGTCAGGCAGGCCGAAGGTGGGGCCGGAGATGAGGCTGTAGGTGTAGACCGGCACCACGCCCGGGGCGAAGAGGCTCATCTCGCCGGCGCTCATCGCGTGGCTGCCGTCGTCCATGGGGTAGGCGCCGCCCCAGCCCGAGCCGCCCTCCATGGGGCCCATCTCTTGGGAGTTGAAGATCGAGAAGACGAAGATGGCGTCGGGGTAGGTGCCCGCGGGCGTCCACTCGAACTCGAAGGGCCGGGCGCGGTTGTGGGTGTAGTTGCCCCAGAGGTTCGGGGCGACCCACTCCCAATCGGACGGAACGGTGGGCTGCACGCCGGGCAGCACGTACTCGCCGATGCCGTCCTCTTGGCCCTGGGTGTGCAGGTCGTACCAGTTGTCGGGCACGTAGTCGGCCATGGTGAGCGCTTCGCCCGTGTAGTAGACCATGCCGGACTCAGAGTCGTAGGTGCGCACCAGAGTGACGATGTTGTCATCGCTCTCGAGCCAGACGAACTCGCCGGCGGGCACGGTCTGGGGGAAGGGGCAGTCGTCGGGGCCGTCGCCGACCTCGGCGCCGTCGCTGCTCGGGTAGACAATGACGCCGTTGGCGTCGTAAGGCGAGGGCTCGCCGCCGATCGGCGGGGGGCCGCTGCTCATGCAGGCGCCGATGTCAATGCAGTCCTGGTCGCTGCAGTCGATCCAGCCGTCGGTGTCGTTGTCGACGCCGTCGTCGCAGGTCGTCTCTTGGGGCAGCGGGCAGGGCGGGTCGAGCGGGATGTAGAACATGCAGAAGGCCTGCACCCGCTCGTCAATCTCGCCGGTGTTGTTGTCGCGCACCCGCACCACGGTGAAGCGCAGGTCGATGGCGACCTCAGAGATGTCCCAGCCGCCGCCGATGACCTCAAAAGCTTCGGGGATCGACACGCCCTCGTCGCCCACCACGAGGTTCACGTCGCGGCCGCCCAGCGCCGCGGCGTTGCTGAGCGTCATGCGGCCGTAGAGGTTCTCGGCGTCGAGCACGGTCACGCTGTCGATGACGATGTCGGCGTTCGGCCCAAAGCGGTCTTCAAAGCTGAGGCGCGGCGTGCCGGTGCGGAAGTCGGTGCCCCGCGCCTGGATGGTGAACTCGACCGTATCGCCCTGCTCGGCGATCGGCGGGTCGAAGGTGGCGGCCAGGGCCACGCGGTCGACCTTAAAGCCCTGCCAAGCGGTGACCCGCGCGCCGCCGCCGCTGTCGACGGTCACGTCGCGCCAGCCCGGGGTGGCGTCGGGGGCCACTGTCACGGTCGCGGTGGCGAGGTTGTCGGTCAGCACGGTGAAGTCGCGCACGGTCACGCCATCGCCGAAGTCAGGCCAGCTCAGGCCGGGCTCCCACGCGGTGTTCTTGCCCAAGAAGTCGATGCTGAGCGTCTCGCCCATGCGCCCGCTGGCCGGCGCGATCTGGAAGCTCTCGGCCACCACGGTGAAGGCGTCGGCCAGCAGGTAGGACTGGTCGTCGCTGGTGATGGTCACGTCGCGGGCGCCGAGCGCCGCGCCCTCGTCGATGAGCAGCTGGGCCCGCGCGCCAAAGCCATCATCGACCTCGACCCCGAGCACCTCGATGCCCTCGCCCAGATCGACGCTGGTCGACTCAAAAGCGAGGATCGAGGCGGTCGCGTCGACCGAGAGCTCGAGCTCGGTGCCCTGCCCCGCAGACGGCGGGAACACGCTGAGCGCGCCGCCGCGGGTGGCCGAGACAGTGTCCTCGTCGGTCTTTTCGCCGCCGCAGGCCAGCAGCGAGACCGGCAACGAGAGCAGGGCCAAGAAGGAGGCGGGGCGACGGGACATGGGGGCTCCTGCGGACCAGGGGGCGCGGAGGCTGCGCGCGGGGGCGAGGGGCGCGGGACGGGCGGGCGCAGCGGCCCTCTGCCCGGCGGGCCCGGCGCTGAGCATGCCACAGCGGAGGCCGCCGCGCACCGGGCGACGGGCGGGGTTGCAGACCGCCCCCCGGCGGGGCTATCTCCCGCTGCGACGGCGACCACCGCGCCTCACCTCCACGCCGCACCGGCCCCGCGCTGCGAAGCGCCCGGCATCGGCGCCCCGTCGGGGCCCGCGGCCGCCGCGCCGCCAGCGCCAGCGAGCGACGCCTCCCCATGGCAGGCTGCCGGCGCGCCATCCCCCGTTGACCACGCCTTGCTCCTGGGCCGCGCGGGCCGACCGCGCCCCGTCCCTCCACACCCCGAGCTCCACGCCATGAACCGCACCCTCCTGCTGCTCGCCCTGCTCACCGGCTGCGCCACCACCGAGCAGGTTCAGAACCTCGAGAAGAAGGTCACCGACCTCGAAGCCAAGGTGACCGAGCTCGAGAAGCGCCCGGCCGGCCCGGCGGGCGCCGCCCCGATCGACCCGGCCAAAGAAGAGGCCGCCGCGGCCGCCTTCAAAGAGATTGACGAGCTGGCCAAGGCCGGCAAGTACGAAGAGGCCTCGGCCAAGATCGCGCCCTTCGCCGCCGCGCACGGCACCACCCAGACCTACAAGCGCGCCAAGAAGACCCTCGACGAGCTCGCAGTGGTCGGCAAGACCGTCGACCCCCAGTGGACCGCCAAGATCGAGAAGTGGTACCAGGGCGAGGGCAAGGTCGACCTGACCAAGGGCACGACCCTGGTGGTCTTCTGGGAAGAGTGGTGCCCGCACTGCAAGCGCGAGGTGCCCAAGCTCGTCGAGACCTACGGCAAGTACCAGGGCAAGGGCCTCAACGTGGTCGGCCTGACCCGCATCACCAAGTCCTCGACCGAAGAGAAGGTCACCGCCTTCCTCAGCGAGAACAAGGTGAACTACCCGGTGGCCAAAGAGAACGGCAAGCTCGCCGAAGACTTTGCCATCGGCGGCATCCCCGCCGCGGCCGTGGTGAAGGACGGCAAGGTCGTCTGGCGCGGCCACCCCGCCAAGCTCGACGACGCCGCGCTGACCCAGATCCTCGGCGGCTGAGCCCCGCGGGGTCGACCCTCGGGTCGGCCCATCCCGGCTCCCTTCGCGCCGATGGCAGGCCCCGCCTGTCGTCGGCGCGTTCCTTTTGCGGTCCTTGCACCTTGGGCGGCCCCGCCGGCCAGGGCCGGCGGGCCGGGTGCCTGCGCGGGTCGCGGCGGGGCCGCTCCGTCGGCCTGCGGCCGACCCGCTGCGCGGCCGCT
>JAEUKK010000065.1 GCA_016792625.1 Deltaproteobacteria bacterium
ACGCCGCCTCCCGCCGCGCCCCGGCACACCCCACCCGGAGAGCACCACCCCACGCTCGCGGGCCTAACGTCCAGCATTCAGCCGCGGCCGAAGGCCGTCGGCTGCAATGCATCGTTAGGCTCTCGCCACCCAGCTTGAAGCCGTTGATAGCCCTGGCAGGTCGCGAGCCACTCGATGGACCACCCGCCGTGCAAGCCGCATCGCCACCTCAAGCCTACCACAAGCACCCAGGTCGGGGTCAGCCGCGAGCACCGTCGACCAGCGAGCTGCGCCCGGGCTTTAGCACAGCAAGCGCGCCGGAAGGCTGACTACAACGTGCGGCAGGCCAACCTCGCCACGAGGAACGCTCGGTCGGCCGAGGGCCACTTCGACCTGCACACCGCGCCCCAACTTCAGCACACTACCGCGCCGGGTTCCCATCAATAACGTGCACAACATCAACCTCGATGCGCCTCGCCGGTCGGCCCCCGGTGAGCCACTTCGACCGGCACGCCTCCCCCAAGCCTTGACCACCCGACCGCGCCGGGCCGACGAGTACGACGTGCAGCACATCAACCTCGAGGCGGATCGGAGCTCGGCCGACTGCAGGCCACTTCAACCAGCACGCCGTACCCGGGCCTGGACACATCGACAGCGCCGGGTTGGTGACAACAACGTGCGGTAGACCAACCTCGACGCACATCAGCACACGGCCGGTCGCGGGCCTCTTCGACCAGGCAGCCGCGCTCGAGCTTCAACACGTCGACTGCGCCGGACCGGCGAATATGACCCGCAGCACATCACCCTCGATACGCGTCGCCGCTCGACCGACCGCGAGCCACTTCGACAAGCAAGCCGCACCCAAGCCTTGACGCATCGAACGCGCCGAAACGGCGACTACAACGTGTAGCACGCCAACCCCGGCGCGATTCGGCGGTCGGCCGGCCGGGAGCCACTGCGTCGAGCATGTCGCCCAAGTGGTGGCCGAGATTGGCGTCAATCAAACCAATCCTGCCGCCGCGCCCCGGCACAACCAACCCGGCGAGCACAAGTCTGCCTTCAACAACCTGATCGCCGCGGGATTGACTACAACGTCGTGCAAGCCGCCTTCATGGCGGTGGCCTTTCTGCTGTTTCAAAGACCGACCCACTGCCCGACTTCCTACTCGACACCAAACACTAAACCCGGGGCAACCTCGGGACTGCGACGGCAACGTCAATCAGACCACTTTCAGCAGATCGAAAGCCCTAGATCAAAGCACCGCAATGTAAGAGCCACGCCGCCTATCGTCGCGCCCCGGCACAACCTATCCGGAGAGCACCTTGCAACGCTAAATGAGCCTAACGTCCAGCGTTCAGCTGCGGCCGAAGGCCGTCAGCTGCAACGCACTGTTAGGCGCTCGCCACCCAGCTTGAAGCTGTTGATCGCCCTGGCAGGCCGCAACCCGCTCGGTGGACCAACCGCCGTGCAAGCCGCTTA
>JAEUKK010000066.1 GCA_016792625.1 Deltaproteobacteria bacterium
TGACACGGGGCTGCGGCTTGCCAAGTTCTTTGGCACCTCCGACGGCTTCTGGCTTGGGCTTCAGGTTGACTATGACTCCGCCGTCGCGCGGGACGTCATCGCCGATGCGCTTTCCAAGATTCAGCCCTGGCCGTCGAACCAGGCGCTCGCGGGATGAAGCTGCTCGCGACTGCTCGAGTGCTTATGCGCGCCGAGGTTGACGTGCCGCACGTTGTACTCGCAGTCCCGGTGCAGTCGCTGTGCTGAGGCCCAGGCGCGGCCTGCTGACCGAGGTGGCTCGCGGCCGGCCGAGCGCGGATCCAACCCGAGGTTGATGTGCTGCACGTTGTCTTCACTTGCCCTGTGCAGTCACCGTGTTGAAGCCCGGGCGCGGCTGGCTGGTCGAGGGGGCTCGCGGCCGACCAAGTGCAGATGCACGTCGAGGTTGGCGTGCCGCACGTTGTCCTCACCGGCCCGGTGCAGTCTTCGGGGTGAAGCGTCGGCGCGTCGGTTTGGTTGAAGCGGCTCGCTGCCGACCGAGTGGCGATGATTGGTGAGGTTGCCGTACAGCACGTTGTACTCACCCGCCCGGTGCAGTCGCTGTGTTGAAGCTCCGGTGCGGCGTGCCGGTCGAAGTGGCTCGTCGTCAGCCGAGAGCTGATCTGCGCTAAGGTTGACGTGCAGCACGTTGTACTCACCGACCTTTCGCGATTGCCGCGCTGAAGCTCGGGCCCGGCTGGCTGGTCGAAGGGGCCCGCTGCTGCCCCGTGCAGATGCGCGTCGAGGTTGACGTGCCGCACGTCGTACTCGCAGTCCCGGTGCAGTCGCTGTGCTGAGGCCCGGGCGCGGCGTGCTGGATGGCGCGGCTCGCGGCCGGCGGGGCGCCGATGCGCGTCGAGGGTGGCGTGCAGCACGTTGCATTCACCGGTCCTTGGCTGTCCCATGCCTGAAGCCTGGGCGCGGCTGTCTGGTCGAAGGGGCTCGCGGTCGGCCGAGCGCCGATGCGTGTCGAGGTTGACGCGCCACACGTTGTAGT
>JAEUKK010000070.1 GCA_016792625.1 Deltaproteobacteria bacterium
ACCACCCCCGCGGCGTGGGCGGCGGCGAGCGCCCCGCAGAGCTGGGCGCCGACCTTGAGCAGCTCGGGCAGGGGCAGCGGGCCCTCGGCGGCGAGGCGGGCCGAGAGCGCGCCGCGGGGGGCCAGATCCATCACCACGAAGTCCTGGGCGCCGTCCTCGCCCAGATCGAGCACCCGCAGGATGTGCGGGTGGCGCAGGCCGGCCATGGTGCGGGCCTCGACCCGCAGGCGCTGGCGCAGGGCCTCGGCCCGCTCACCCGGCTCGACCGTCAGCAGCTTGACCGCGCGATCGACGCCCAGCAGCTCATCCCGCGCGGCCCAGACCGTGGCCGCGCCCCCGCTGCCCAGCGGCCAGAGCAGGCGGTAGCGCCCGCCGAGCCGCCGACCCGCGGCGCCCTGGGGGCCCTCGGCCACTCAGCCCTCAGGCGCGCGGCTGACCTGGAGCTGCACCAGCCCGGGCCGCAGGCGGCTGCGCCCGGCCCGCTTCTCGAGCAAGGCCCCCGAGAGGCCGAGGCGCACGAGGTCTTTGCGCACCCGGTGCACGAGCACTTGGAAGCTGGCCGGGCCCTTTTGGCTCCACTGGCGGCCCCAGACGCCGCGCATCAAGGCCTCGTCGCCGCACCAGCCGACCTCGTCGTCGGCCAGGCCCGCCGCGCGGTCGTCGAGCACCTGGCAGGCGAGCAGGTGCAGCACGGTCACGCGGTTGCCCGCGCGCACCACCCCCTGCACCTCGGCGTCGGGGTCGAGCACCGCCGCTTCGGGGCCGCCGCCCGCGTCGAGGTCGATGCGCAGCGTCCACGGCTCGTCAGAGACCGCGGTGAGCGTGCGCTCGCGGGCCACCTCGCCGTCGACCACCAGCACGCGGTGCGGGCCGAGCTGCAGGTGGGCGCCCAGGGCCGCCTCGGTCTCGACGCCGTCGCGCGCGGCGATCACGCGGTCGCCCTCGATGCGCAGGGCGTGGGGCGGGCCGGCCTCTTCGTCGGCCTCGTCGTCGCCGGCCAGCAGGTGCTCGAGCACAAAGGCCAGGGGCACGCGCATCGCCCGGCCGGTGTTGACGTGCACCAGCCAATGTTCGGCGGGGGCGGCCTCGGCGGACAGCAGGCGCACCCGGCAGCGCACGGTCAGGCCGACCCGCAGCAGGTCGCCGGCGTTGAGCGCCGCGGTGGACTGCACGCGCTCTTCGTTGACGAAGGTGCCGTTGGTGCTGCCCAGATCGCGCACCTCAACGCCCTCGGGGCCGCTGGTGAGCAACAGGTGGTAGCCCGAGACCGCCGGCTCGGGGATGACGAGGTCGTTGTCGGGGGCGCGGCCCACGCGGGTGCGCCCGGGCGCGAGGCGCCAGGCCCGCTCGACCCGGTCTTGATCGAGGAAGTCGAGCTGCACGCCGCCGGCGCTCATGGCGTGTCGACCCCGGGCGTGCGCACGGGGAGCCCGGCAGCGACCCAGCCCTTCCACCCCCCGTCGAGCGACCAGACGTTGCGGTAGCCCATGTCGACCAGGGCGGCCGCTGACAGGGCCGAGCGGAAGCCGCCGCCGCAGTAGAGCACCAGGGGCGCGTCGAGGTCGGGGAAGCGCTTCTCGACGTCGCGCTCGAGCACGCCCTTGCCCAGGTGGACCGCGCCCTCGGCGTGACCAGCGGCCCACTCGTTGTCTTCGCGCACGTCGACCAAGATCGCGCCGGCGGGCGGGGCGGCGGCGTAGTCGGCGACGCTCAGCTCACGCACGCGGGCGCGGGCGGCGCCGACCAGGGCCAAGAAGCGGGGCGAGTGGTCCATGGCGGTGCTCCGTGGGACGGGTGGCGTCCGGGCTTATCCCGCCCGGCGCGCCAGATCGCGCGGCGCGGCCGGGCTTCACCGCCTCCGCACCAGTCCGCGGGCGGTGGCGGCGGCCATCGCGTCGAGCGCCGCCTCGACCGCGTCGAGGGGCGGGCCCCCACCCTCGGCGACGATGACGTCCAGCGCCTGCTCTACCCGCCGCACGGCGTAGATCGAGAAGCGGCCGGCGCGGGCGGCCTCGACCACCTCTTCGTCGAGCATGAGGTCGCGCACGTTGTCTTCGGGGATGATGACCCCCTGCTCGCCGCTCAGGCCGCGGTCGCGGCAGAGCGCGAAGTAGCCCTCGATCTTCTCGCTCACCCCGCCCACCGGCTGCACCTCGCCGAGCTGGTCGAGGCTGCCGGTGACCGCGATCGACTGGCGCAGGGGCAGCTCGCCCACCGCCGAGAGCAAGGCGAGCAGCTCGGCGAGGGTGGCGCTGTCGCCGTCGATCGGGCCGTAGCTCTGCTCGACCGCCACGCTGGCCCGCAGGTCGAGCGGGCGCCGGCGGCCGAATCGCTGGGTCAGCCAGCCCTGCAGCACCGAGACGCCCTTGTCGAAGCTGTTCCCGCTCAGGCCGCTCTCGCGCTCGATGTTGAGGATGCCGCGGCCGCGCCCCGCGCCGGCGGTGGCGCTGATGCGCAGCGGGCGCCCAAAGCGGTGATCACCGACCTGCAGCACCGACAGGCCGTTGACCTGGCCGGTGGCGAGGCCGTGGGTGTGCACCCGGGTCGAGCCCCGCAGCAGCTCTTCGTGCAGCTCGACCTGGGCCCGGCCGGCGCGGGCGGCGCGGGCGCGCAGGGCGGCCTGCACCGCCGGGCGGTCGACGCAGCGGCCCGTGGCGCAGCGGTGGGCCTCGCGCTGGATGTCAGCGAGGCGCCCCACGTCGAGGCGCACCTTTCCGCCGGTGCCCGCGGCCCGGGCGGCCTCTTCAATGACCGCGGCGAGGCCATCGCAGCTGAGCGGGCGCAGGCCCTCCCGCGCGCCGAGGCGCCGCAGCACGCCGGCCAGCGCGCGGGGCAGGCCGGGCTGGTAGTCGACCACCGCGCTGAACTCGGCGAGCACCTTGACCACGGCCGCGAAGTCTTCGTCGCCCTCAAAAAGCGCCATGTACAGCGCCATGGGCCCGACCAGCACGACCTTGACGTCGAGGGGCAGCGGATCGGGGCGCAGAGCGGCGCAGGCGCCCTGGGTGGCCACATCGAGGTTCTGGACGCCCACCTCGCCAAAGCGCATCGAGCGGATAAGCGTCTTCCACACGCCGGGCTCGGCGACCGCATCCCCGCAGTCGAGCACCAAAAAGCCGCCGTCGGCGTCATGCAGCAGCCCGCCGCGCAGCCGGGTGTGGTCGGGGGGCTGGCCCTGCAGGCCGTCGGTGACCACACCGCCGAACAGGGCGGCGAAGGTCGGATCGGCGGCGACCACCACCGGCGCGGCCTCTTCGGCGCCGGCCTTGACCAGGACCTGGGCGGTGAACGCGATCTGCAGCACGGCCGCCTCGGGCTCGGGCTCGGCGCCCTGCACGAAAACAGCGTGGTGCTCGGTGATCGCCTCTTCGAGAGAGCCGAGCCAGGCCTTGACCTGGGGGAAGGCCCGCCGCAGCGGCTTGAGCAGCGGGCGCAGGGCCTCGCGCACCGCGCCCTTGTCGAGCGCGTCGACCGCCTTGGAGGTGGCCCGGGCGGCGGCCCGCACCTTGGCCAAGGTGGTGCCCACAACGTCTTCGTAGGCACGGAAGAGCTCGAGCAAGGCGGAGACGGGGCGCTCGCCGATCAGCTCCTCGGGCGGCCGCAGGAGCAGCTCGGCGCGCCGCAGCGGCCCGCCCTCGGCGGTGAGGACCACGGCGGGCTCGGGGTCGTCCTCGAGCTCGACCAGGGCGAAGCCATCGCCCTCCATCTTGCGCTGAATGGCGCGCAGCTGGCCACCTTCGCCGGCCTCGAGCGCGTCGAGGGTGGCCTGGCGCCGGGCGCGCAGCGCGTCGGCCTCCAGCGCCTTGGGGATCTGCTCGTGGAGGGCGGCCCGCAGCTTGATCAGGGCGGTCTTGAGCGCGGCGGCCCGGCCCGCGGGCAGCTCGACCAGCAGCGGGCGCCCCGGCTCTTCAAAATTCAGGAGGTAGCAGAGATCGCGGCGCACCCGGCGCACCGGCTGCAGGGCGCGGATCAGCCGGGCGACCGTCTGCAGGCGCCCGCCGCCGTCGAGGCCGGCGACGAAGAGGTTGTAGCCGTTGGCCTGCATGTGCACGGCGTGGGCCATCGCCTCGGTGGCCGGGCCCTGACCGACCAGGCCATCCACGGCGTCTACAGCGTCGGTGTCGGCAAAGTCGAGGTCGGCGGTGGGCACGCGCCATCGCAGGGCTTCGGCGGAGAGGGGCGCGGGGGCGGTGCGGGCGGAGGAGGAGCTCACAGGACCTCGGGGGAGGGTCGGCCTGCCCGTCTACACCGGCCGGCGGGCGCGCGGGCGCGCGGAGGAGGCGCGGATGGGACGGCCCGTCACCTTCGGGGAGACCGCTGCGGGCTTGCCCGCGATCTGCGCGCCCCGGGGGAGGAGCGCGCCCGCCGCCCCGGGCGCCCGGCTAAGGTCCACCGCCCCCGCCGCCCGCGAGCCTCCGATGCCCCGCCGCCGCCTCCTCGCCGACGCCCGCGACGCCCGCGTGCTGCTCATCGAAGATGAAGACGAGCTGCGGCTCGTTCTCGCCGAGGTGCTCGAGCGCCACGGCTTTCGGGTCGAGGGGGTGAGCAACGGCACCGACGCGATCAGCCGGGCCCGGGGCGGCGCGCCAGCCCCCGATCTCGTCTTGATGGACTGGAATGTGCCAGGCATCGCCGGGAACGACCTGCTGGCCTGCCTGCGCGATATTTGGCCCTTCACCGCCCTGGTCGTGCTCAGCGGCCAGCCGCGGCCTGAGCTGCGGCTGCGCAGCCCGGTGCCGGTGCCCGTGCTGCAAAAGCCCATCCCCATGCGGGCCCTGGTCGACACACTTCTGCAGATCATCAACGACGTCGACACCGCAGACGAGCCCCGCCCAGCACCGGGCCCGGGGCCCGGGGGCGCGGCGGCCATTCGCCCACCCGCGGGTTCTTGACAAGCCGTGACCAACTCGCCTTGCGGGCGTTCCACGGCTGCTCTATATTGACCGCATGAGGACGGAGCGCCGCGAGGCGCACCCTCCACCCCAGGCTCCCCACCGCGCGGCCCCGGCCCGCAAAAAAGTGAGGAAGCTGTGCACAGCCCCAGGGGCTGGCGCCATGTAGGGGTGAGGCATCCACCTCCATCTTTCCCACCTCCGATTCGAGCGCGCGCGAGGCCGCCGCGGGTCCCTGGCAACAGGCGCCCGCCCCGGCCGCTCTACTGGATCGTCCCCTCCGCCGGACCGCACAATGCATCGTCTCAGCGTCTCCTCCATCTCATCGCGGTGGGGCCCGATTGCGGGGGGGACCTTCCAGAGAGCGCGTACGCTTCGGGTCATTGCTTGCGCTGCGCGGCCCTTACCCAGCCGCAGCCCCTGATCGGGCGGGGCAGCAGCGACGGCACTTAGAGGCCGGTCCTTTTGCGAGGGCCGGCCTCGCCTCTTTTCGGCCTTGGCCGGTTCGCCGGTTCGGCATCCCGCCGGCAGGCTCGCTGGCCGGTGGGCCAGGCTTGGCGCCCGCGCCGGGGTTTGCGGCGTTTGGCCGGAGTTGGAGCTCGTCGCTGCGGAGCTGCGGAGCTGCGGAGAGATCGCGCGGGCTCGTCTTCGACGGAGCTGAGAACGACGTCTGCTGCGTAGTTTTGGCTGCTGTGGGGTGGGCGATGAGGCCCTCGCCGCGCTCAGGCTCAGAGGCTGCCCGCGCGCTCGGCGACGAGCTCGACCTCGACGAAGCCGGCCTCGCGGGCGGTGAGCAGCGCACGCTCCAGCGAGGACCAGGGCACCGCGGCGTCGGCGCGCAAGACCAAGGGACCCTTGCTGCGCTGCAGCAGCGGGGCGTAGAGCAGGTCGAGGCGGCCGGCGCCGCGGGTGAGCGCGCTGGCTGGGCCCAGGCGGAAGCCGTCGAGCCAGAGGCCCTCGGGCCCGATGTCGACGGTCACCACGCCGGGGTGGGTGGGCGCCTCGGCGCGGGTGCGGGGCAAGGCGAAGGCCCCCTCGGGCAGCAGCACCGGCGGGTCTTGGCTGTGGCTGCGCAGCAAAGCGATGAGCAGCAGGGTCAGCAGATCGACCAAGGGGGCCAGGGCGGCCGCGCCGAGCGCCGCGCCGCCAGCGAGCGCCGCCCCCCGCATCAGGCGGCGGGGCCTCATGGGCGCGCCCCGCGCAGCACCCGGTCGGGGAAGAGCGGGCGGCCATCGGCGCTGCCCACCGCGTCGAGGAGCTGCACCAGCGCGTCGGTTCGGGTGTCGGGCAGGGGCTGGACCTCGGCCTGGGTGCGCGCCGGGTCGATGGCCTTGAGCCGCAGCAGGGCCGCCTGCAGGGCCGGCAGGTCGGCCGCCGCCTCGCGGTGCTGGGTCGCGGGCGCGCTGCCCGCGCGCAGGTCGGTGGCCCGCACCTCGGCCTCGATCACAAAGCCGTCGGGGCGCTGCTGGATCACCAAGGCCTGCACCGGCCCTGGGTGGGGCAGCGGGGCCAGCGCGCCGTCGGCGGGCACCGACAAGGGCAGCCCGCTGAGGCCGACCCGCTCGCCGCTGGCCAGCAGCAGGGGCAAAACAATGAGCAGCAGCGAGATCACGGCGAGCAGCGCCGGGCGGGCGTCGGCCCGGGCCGGCGGGGCCGAGAACAGCCGGCTCATGCCGCCGCGCCGCGGCTCACCCGCGCCCCCGCCGGGCGGCCATGAGCAGCGCCGCCGCCGCCTCGGCGGTCGAGAGCACCTTGCCGCAGGCCGCCTCGAGCACCGCGTGGGCGCCCAGGGCCGGGATGCCGACCAGCAGGCCAAAGGCAGTGGTGTTCATCGCCGCGGCGATGCCGTCGCTGAGCAGGGCGGCCCGCTCGGTGCTCGCCGTGTCAGCCAGGCCCGAGAACGCGAGGATCAGCCCGTAGACGGTGCCCAAGAGGCCGAGCATGGTCGAGAGGTTGCCCGCCGCGGCGAGGTAGCCGACCCGGGCCCGCACGCCTTGCTCGACCAGGGTGGCCTCGGCCGCGATGGCGTCCCAGGCGGCATCGTCGCTGGCCGCCGTCGCCCCGGCGCTGAGCAAGCGCCCCGCCGGGTGCGCCGCGGCCCGGGCCAAGGCCGCGTCGAGCGCGCCGGACCGCAGCTCGGCGAGCAGGGCGGCCTCGTCGACCCGCCAGCGCCACAACATCCAGGCGCGCTCAACGACCACGGCCAGGCACAGCGCGCCGAGGGCGGCGATGGCGACCATAAAACCCCAGCCGGGGCGGGTGAACGCGGTGAGGAGTGAGCTGAGCAGGGGGGCCTCCGCCGGGGGGCTTTAAGCTGGCGGGCGCCGCCACGCGCCGCCCTCCGCCGGTCGGGCGCGGGCGCTGCGCGTCAGGCGCCCTTTCCGTGCCCCGAGGTCTCTGTTGATGCGCCGATCTGTCCTGATGCCTGCGCTCGCCGCCCTGCTGCTCTTGGGTTGTGGGCACCGCGACTGCGCCGCGCTGGACGCTGGTCCGGCGCGGGACGCCTGCTACGCCGAAGAGGCGGTGCGCCTGTTCCGCGAGGACCCGGCCGCCGCGACCGCGGCGGTCGAGCGGGACGTGGGCGACCCAGCCACCCGGGACTTGATCTGGTTCGAGGTCACGCGGGCGGTGGAGCCCGGCTCGGTGCGCTACTGCCAGAAGATCAGCGCGCCGGTGCTGGAGGAGCGCTGCCGGGTTTTTGTGAGCCGCCCGCATCTGCACCCCGGGCGGGAGGGGACCGCCCCGGAGGGTGGAGGGACGCCGGCCCGGCCGCCGGGCGGCTGATCGACGTGCCTACGACGGTCTGTAGCACGTCAATCTCCGCGGCTCAGCCGCCGACGAACTCCAGGCAGCGGGCTTGAAGGTCGGCGCGGGCGGCGGAGCGGCAGAGGCCCTCGGCTTGGGCTTTGTCGAAGCGCTTGAGGTTGTAGGCCACGCCCAACAGGCAGGAGTCGCGCTCACCGCCCGCCCGGTCACATTGGGCGGTAAACGCGGCGCCTTGGCGCTCGGCGGCGCCCCAGGCGAGGCCGTGTACGCAGTTCTCGCGGTAGAGGCGCTCGGGCCCGGGGGGCACGCGGTCGCAGGCGGCCCAGGCGCGCTCCACGTCGACCCGCGCGATGTACTTGCCGATGCCATGCCAGCAGGACTTGCGGGTGAGCAGGTCGCCCTCTTCGGCTTCGCAGTGCTGCAGGGCCAGATCGACGTCAAACACGGCGATCTCGCCGTTGACATCGTGGCGGCAGAAGTCGCGGAAGCGCCCGGCGCCGTCGCAGCGGCGGAAGGCGCCGGCCGGGTCGAGGCTGACCCGGGCCAGGGCCACGCCAAAGACGCACTGGTCGGCCCACTTGCCCGCCTCGATCTGCGGGCAGAGGCCCAGGGCGGCGGCCTCGTCGGTGCGGGCGTGCAGCTCGGCCACGTCGGACAGGCACTCGTCGCGGCCCTCACCCGGCGGCGCCTCGCGGCAGGCGGCCGCAGCACCCGACAGGTCGTCGGGGGCCCGCTGGCGGGCGAGCTGCTTGAAGCACAGCCGGCGCAGCTCGCCCTGGCGGCGGCGGCAGTCGGCCTCGGTGTAGACCGGCGCGCCCTCGCCCACCCCCGCGGGATCGGCGCCCGCACCCTCAGGCTTGGGCGGAAGGGCCACCACGCGGGCCGCGGCCGCGCCGGCCTCGACCGGCGCGCGGGGCGGGGCGGCGGCCGGGGCGAGGGCCTTGAGGCTGAGCGCGCCGAGGCAGAGGCCGATCCAGGCCCCCCAAAAGAGCCGATCAGCGCGGAGGGCGGCGGGCGGCGGGGCAGAGAGGGCGCGCACGGCCCGGCCTTATCCCCGGCAGCTGGGCCCGGGCCCCGCTCCGCCCCAGCCGATAGGCGCGCCGCCCTGGAGCGCCGATGCCCCGCAACCTCTCCGCCCTGCTGCCCGCGCTGAGCGCCCTGCTCGGCGGCTGCGCCGAGCACGTCACGGTCGCGGCCCCGGCGCCGCCCCGCGACCCGACCCGCGCCTGGGGCCGGGTGGTCGAGGCGGCGGCCACGCCCCAGGGCGTCGACTACGCCTACATTGACGAGCACCGCGATGTTTTGCACCGCTACATCGCCTGGGTGGCCGAGCACGGGCCGATCATCGACGACTGGTCCGACAGCGACGAAGACCACAGCATCGCGTTTATGGCCAACGCCTACAACGCCTTTGTGATCGAGGACGTGCTCCGCCTGAAGATCCGCGACAGCGTGCTCGGCGTGGGCGAGGGCATCTGGGGCATCAAGCCCGGCTCCTACTTCTTCCTCGGCCGCAAGCACCGCATCGACGGCGACTGGCAGACCCTCTATGTGCTTGAGCATCAAGACATCGTCGGGCGTTACCAAGAGCCCCTGGTGCACATGGCGCTCAACTGCGCGAGCAAGGGCTGCCCGCCGCTGCGCTTCTGGCGCAAGCGTGGCCTTCAAGGAGACCTGCGCCAAGCCCTCCGCATCTGGCTCGACGCGGGTGGGCTGGTCCAGACCGACTCTGGCTACGCCGTCTCTGAGCTGCTCTTTTGGTACGAGGACGACTTCCTCGACTGGTCGAACAAGCCGAGCCTCTGCGCCTACCTCGCCGACCACACCACCGGCCCCGCCGCGGCCTACATGCGCGCCCACGCCGAGCGCTGCACGCTGGGGCGCATCCCCTACGACTGGTCGCTCAACGCGGCGCCGGCGGGCAGCGCGCGGCCCGACCAGCTCCCCCCGGTCGAGCCCGAGCCTGAGCCCGAGCCGACCACCCCCAAGGGCGCCACAGACGACGAGGACGGCCAGCTCTGAGCGCGGCCCCTCCATCGAGAGGAGCGTACTCCACGTCATCTTCGCGCGAGCGGCCCGGCCCGTGACCATCCGGCAACCCGACCGGAGGGCCGTCGCTCCGCCCGGCCGCCTGGGTTAGCCCCGACCCCTGCCGCCTGGAGGGACCGTGTCCATCGCGCCCGCCGCCCCCGCCGCGCCCGCCGCGTCCAGCCCCGCCCCGACCGAGGGCGGCCACTTCGGCCTCCGCCCGGGGATGGACGCGCCCCCCGACCGCGACCTGGTCGAGGGCGCCCCCGGCTGCGGCACCCCGGCGGTCGAGCCCGGCCTCGCGCCCGGCGCTGCGGCCCTCCGCCCGGCCACTTCGGCGCGTTCGGCCCGCGCCCCCAAGCCGAGCTGGCTCAAGGTCAAGCTGCCCGGCGGCGAGCGCTACAACCGCCTCAAGGGCCGGGCCCGCGAGCTCAAGCTCGCCACCGTCTGCGAAGAGGCCCGCTGCCCCAACATCGGCGAGTGCTGGAGCGGCGGCACCGCCACCTTCATGGTCATGGGCGACGTCTGCACCCGCGGCTGTCGCTTCTGCGCGGTCACCACCCGCCGCCAAGGCCGCCCGCTCGACCCCGACGAGCCGCGCAACGTGGCCGAGGCCATCGCCGAGCTCGACCTCGACTACGTCGTGGTCACCAGCGTGGACCGCGACGATCTGCCCGACCAGGGCGCGCACCACTTCGCGGCCTGCATCCGCATGATCCGGCAGCTGGCCCCCAAGACCAAGGTCGAGGTGCTCATCCCCGACTTCCGCGGCGACCTGTCCTTGCTCGCCGTCGTGGTCGCCGCCCAGCCCGACGTCATCGCCCACAACGTCGAGACCGTCGAGGCCCTGCAGGGCACGGTGCGCGACCCCCGCGCCAACTACCAGCAGAGCCTCGACCTGCTCGCCGAGGTCAAGCGCCTCGACCCCGGCCGCTTCACCAAGTCGAGCCTGATGGTCGGCCACGGCGAGACCCGCGCAGAGCTGACCGAGGCGATGCTCGACATGCGCGCGGTGGGCGTCGACTTCCTCACCATCGGCCAGTACCTGCAGCCCACCCAGAGCCACCTGCCGGTGCGCGCCTTCCTCCCGCCGGCCGACTTCGCGGCCCTTGAGCAAGAGGGCCTGCAGCTTGGCTTTTTGTACGTGGCGAGCGGGCCGCTGGTCCGCAGCAGCTACAAGGCGGCCGAGTTCTTCATCCACCGCGCGCTCAGCGCCCGGGCGCAGGGCCACGGCCCGCACGACGCCCCGGCCCCCGCGCCGATCGACGCGCTGCTGGGCCCGGCCCTCGCGCTGGCCGACATCGCCGCCACCCTGGAGATCCGCCCGTGAACGGTGCTGAACCCCTGCGCGCCGCCTTAGGCGCCGCCCTCGCGGCCGATCCCCGCGTCCACCTGCTCGGCGAGGCCCTCGAGCACGCGCCGGCCACCCGCGGGCTCGCCGCCCGCCACCCTGGGCGGTCGACCACCCTGCCGATGAACGAGCGGCTCCAGGTCGAGGTCGCGCTGGGAATGGCGACCGGCGGGGCGATCCCGGTTCTTGAGCTGGCGACGGGCGCCGCGCTCTGGGGGGCCCTGCGCGGCCTCGCCGACGCCGCCGCGCGCGGCCCCGAGCTGCCCGCCCGCCTCGTGCTGCGGGCCCCGGCCGAGGGCGCCCCCCTCGCCGCCCTGCTCGGCGTGCCCGGCCTGGCCATCGCCGCCGCCTCGACCCAGGCCGAGCAGATCGCCCTGCTGGACGCCGCCCTGGCCCATGTGCGCGGCCCCCAGCCCGGCCCGGTGGTCTTGCTCGAGGCCGCCGACCTGCCCGCCGGCGAGGCCCAGCCCGCCCTGCCGCTCGGCCAGGCCCGCCGCTTGCGCGAAGGCGCCGCGGTCAGCCTGCTCAGCTTCGGCGCCGCCGCCGCGCCCTGCCTCGAGGCCGCCGCCGCGCTGTCGGCCGAGGGCATCGAGGCCGAGGTCATCGACCTGCGCAGCCTGCGGCCGCTCGACGCCCGCGCGCTGTCGGCCGCGCTGATGGCCACCGGCCGTCCGGTGCTGGTCGGCGCCCCGCGCGAGCTGCTGCTCGACGCCGCCCTGCTCGCCTTCCTGCGCCTCGAGAGCCCGCCGGGCCTCGCCGAGCCGACCGTCGCGGCCATCGCCGCCGCGGCCCGGGCCAGCGCCACCTTCTGAGCGGCCCGCGCCGCGCCCACCGCCCTCGCCGGCCCGCCGCGGCCGCCTCCCGGAGTCCCCCATGTTCGTGTTCGAGCTGCCTGAGATCGGCGAAGGTGTCGTCGAGGGCGAGATCGTCCGCTGGCTCGTGCAAGAGGGCGCGGTCATCGCCACTGACGACCGCGTCTGCGAGATCATGACCGACAAGGCCACGGTCGAGATCACCAGCCCCCGCTCGGGCAAGGTCATCAAGCTCTACGGCGGCCCCGGCGACGTGGTGAAGGTCCACGCCCCCCTGATGGACCTCGACGACGGCAGCGCCGCCGCCGCGCCCCAGGCCCCGGCAAAGGCGCACGCTGCTCCTCCGGTCGCTGCGCCGGCTGCTCCGGCTTCTCCGCCGGTCGCTGCTGCTCCGGCGGCTCCCCCGATCGCCGCTGCTCCCAAGCCGCCGGTCGCCGCCGCTCCCCCGGCCGCCGCCCGCCCGGCTGAGGGCCCGGCCAAGGCCACCCCCGCCGTGCGCTCCCACGCCCGCACGATGGACGTCGACATCAACGCCGTGCCGGCCACCGGCAAGGGCGGCCGCGTCACCCGCGAAGACGTCGACAGCTTCGTGAGCGCCCCGGCGGCGGCCCCGGCCCCCCTGCCCGTGGCGCCGGTGGCCCTGCCCGCCCCGGCCCCCTCGGCCGGCGACGAGCGCATCAAGATCATCGGCCTGCGGCGCAAGATCAGCGAGAAGATGGTCGAGAGCTACCGCCGCATCCCCCACTTCACCTACGTGGATGAGGTCGACGCCACCGCGCTGGTCGCCCTGCGCGAGCAGCTGAAGGGGCCCGCCGAGCAGGCCGGGGTCAAGCTCAGCTACCTGCCCTTCATCATGAAGGCGCTGGTCGCTGCTTTCCGCAAGTTCCCCACCGTCAATGCGGTGATGGACGAGGCGGCCAACGAGCTGGTGGTCCGCCGCGACGTGCACATCGGCATCGCGACCGACACCGACGCCGGGCTCTATGTGCCGGTGATCAAAGACGTGGCCCGCAAGCCCATCCTGCAGCTGGCCCGCGAGATCGCCGAGCTGACCGACCGCACCCGCGCGGGCAAGGCCGGCGTCGAAGAGCTGACCGGCGGCACCTTCACCATCACCAGCGTGGGCAACATCGGCGGCCGCTTCGCGACCCCGATCATCAACGCCCCCGAGGTCGCCATCCTCGGCGTCAACCAGATCCACGAGCGGCCCATGGTGGTCGACGGCCAGATCGTCGCCCGCAAGATGATGTACCTCTCGCCGAGCTTCGACCACCGCGTGATCGACGGCGCGGTGGCCGCCCGCTTTGTCAGCGAGGTCAAGGCCCTGCTCGAGAGCCCCCAGCGGCTCTACCTGGAGATGTGAGGTGAGCGCCCTGCAGCAGCTCCTCGCCGCCGACGCCGCGCTCGAGGCCGCCCTGGCTGATGGCCCGCACCCCCACCTGCCGCTCGGCCGCCTCGCGCCGGTGGTAGCGGGGGCGGTGAGCGGCATGTCCAAGGCCGACTGGCTGGCGCTCGGGCCCCGTGAGCGGGTGGGCGCGGCCCTGCGGGGCTGCGCGGTGGGCCGCCTCGTCGACCCGATGGCCGGGGCCCAGCCCTACAAGGTGGCCCCGGCGGTCGCCGATCCGGGCGCGCGGCTGCTGCAGGCGGCCGGCCTCGCGCGGGCGACGGGCCAGCCCGTGCTCTGCCTCGTCGGCTTGGCCGCCACGGGCGCCTTGGCCGAGGCGCTCAGCCTCGCCGCCGCCCAGCGCCTGCCGCTCATCGTCGTGCTCAGCGCGCTGGCCCTGCCCGCCGAGGCCGCGGTCGCCCCGCTGATCCCCGCTGACCCGGTGGCCCTGGCCGCCGCGCTGGGCGTGGCCGGCGCCCGGGTGGTTGCCGACCAACACAGCGTCCAGCAAGCCGTTTCCGCCGCGCGCGCGGCCGGCGGCCCGGCGCTCATCTGGGTCGACGTGCCCTGAGCTCCCCTCCCCTCACCCGCGGCAGCCGCCGATGCGGCGCGCCGACGGTCCCCCTTCCCGCAGGCACACGCAGGAGCGCAACATGCAGCAGAACTACGACGCCGTCGTCATCGGCGGCGGCCCCGGCGGCTACCCCGCCGCCATCCGGCTGGCCCAGCTCGGCCAGAAGACCCTCTGCGTCGAGCGGCAGTACTGGGGCGGCGTCTGCCTCAACGTCGGCTGCATCCCCAGCAAGGCGCTGATCACCGCTGGCAAGAAGTTCGACGAGCTCAACCACCTCGACGTGATGGGCATCTCGGTGCCCACCGGCGCGACCCTCGACATGGGCAAGCTGCAGGCCTGGAAGGCCAGCGTGGTGCACAAGCTCACCAGCGGCGTGAGCACCCTGCTCAAGGCCAACAAGGCCGACCAGATCGTCGGTGAGGCCCGCGTGCCCGCGCCGGGCCGGGTCATCATCACCACGCCCGACGGCCAGACCGTCGAGGTGGCGACTAAGAACATCGTCATCGCGACCGGCTCGCGTCCGATCGAGATCCCCGGCTTCTCCTTCGCCGACGATCGCGTGATGGACAGCACCAAGGCCCTGGCCCTCGATCATGTGCCGGCGCGGCTCGTGGTCATCGGCGGCGGCTACATCGGCCTCGAGCTCGGCTCGATGCTGCAAAAGGTCGGCTGCAAGGTCACCGTGGTCGAGGCCCAAGACCAGGTGCTGCCCGGTTTTGATCCCGACGTGGTGCGGGTCATCGCCCGCCAGCTCAAGAAGAACGGCATCGACGTGCTTTTGCGCGCCAAGGCGCTGGGCTGGGAAGAGCGCGACGACGGCGCGGTGGTCAAGATCGAGACCGCCGAGGGCGTCAAGGAGATCGGCGCCGACCGCATCCTGGTCACGGTCGGCCGCCGCCCGAACTCCGAGGCCTTCCGCGAGCTCGGCCTCGAGATGGAGCGCGGGCACATCAAGGTCGACAAGCAGCTCAAGACCAACATCCCCGGCATCTACGCCATCGGCGACGTGGCCACCGGCGTGATGTTGGCCCACAAGGCCACGCATGAGGGCGAGGTGGTGGCCGAGGTCATCGCCGGCCACAAGGCGTTCAACGACGCCCGCACCGTGCCGGCGGTCGTGTTCACCGACCCCGAGATCGCCACCGCCGGCCTGCAAGAGCCCGAGGCCAAGGCCAAGGGCTACACGCTCAAGGTCGGCAAGATGCCCTGGGCGGCCAACGGCCGGGCGCTCACCACGCTCGAGACCGACGGCTTCGTCAAGGTCATCGTCGACGCGGCCAACGACCGGGTGCTGGGCGTGACCATCGTCGGCCCCCACGCGAGCGATCTGATCTCCGAGGCGGCCCTGGCCGTCGAGATGGACGCCGAGGCCCTCGACATCGGCCTGACCATCCACCCGCACCCCACGCTGGGCGAAGCAGTGATGGAGGCCGCCAAGCACGCGCTCGGCGAGGCCGTCCACATCGTCAATAAGTAGAGCGTGAACAGGTAGGGCGCCGACAACGACGGGCAAGGTGGGCGGGGGGCCAGCCCCCCGCAACGCCCCCCGACCGGCGCCCACCGCGCCAAGATCGAGGCCCGATGCCCACGCTTCGCCCCCCCTCCCCGCCCCACTGGCGCCCGGGAGCGGGGGGCGTGCTCTTTCCGGTCGCCGACGATGACCCGGCGGTGCCCGCCCTGCCGCTGCCCGCCGGCGCCCCGGGCGAGGCGGTGGCCCCGGTCGCCGGCCTGCACATCACCCTGCTGTCCACCGCGGCGATGGCCCCGCTGGTGGCCGCGCTCGGGCCCGATACGCCGGCGCCGGCGCTGTTTTGGCCGGGCCCGCCCCCGCCGCTGGCGCTGGGCCCCCTGACCCTGGCCACCGCCCCGCCCCACCCGCACAAAGACCCGCCGGGCAGCCCGCCGCGGCGCACCTGGCACCAGCCGCTGGGGGCGCAGGCAGCCTGGGCGGCCTGGGTGCAGCAGGCGCTCTGGGCCTGGGCGGCGCGCTGGCCCGAGCTGCCCTGGCCAGCGCCCGAGGCGGCGCGGCGCTACCACCTCAGCCGCTTCAACAACCGCGGCGGAGACCCTGCGCGGTCCATTGGCGAGGTCTGGGCCTGGTCCGATGCGGGCGGTCTCGACGGGTTTGGTCTGGTGAGTCCATGACCACCATTCCCCTTCGCCCGCTGTGGGAGCTGCCCCAGTCCTCGCTCGGGGCGGCCCTGCTCTGGGCCTTGCGCAGGCGGGGGGCCGTGCGCGCCGTCGAGCGCCGCCCCGACGGCCGCCACATGGTCGCCACCCGGAGGGTCGGGGTCTCGCTGGGGGCCTATGTGTTCTGGCCCGACGACGGCCGCGGGCCCAAGACCCCCGCCGGGCGGCTGGTGCGGGCGCATGAGCTGGGGCACGCCGCGCAGTCGGCGCGCTGGGGGCCACTGTACCTGCTCGTGGTGGGACTACCGTCAGTGAGCCGCTTCTTGTTTGATCTGGGGCATTGGCGCCTGCGGCGCAGGCCCTGGGGGCGGTACTACGACGCTTGGCCCGAAGACGACGCCGACCGGCGCGGGGGCGTCGTGCGCGCGCCCGATGGGGCGCGGCGCTTGGCGGGTGGGCAGAGCCCGTTGGACTTTTAGGCCGCTGCGGGCGCCCCCAGTCGGGGCGACCGCGGGCTCCGCGCGGGGGCTGGTGGAGCTGCGACCGGGGCTGCGGAGACGGTGCGCGCGGCGCTCCCGCCCCGGGAAGCGGCGCGCAATGGGGCGAGCACAAGCGATGTCGAGGGTGCCGCGCGCAGGCCCCCGTGGGAGTGACGACGCGTACAGGGCCTCGGCCAGCGGGCGTCGGCCGCGGCCGGGGGCTTGGGCGGCTGGCGCCGGGCCTCAGACCGTGCTCGGGTCGATGCCCAGCGCGCGGAGCCGGGCGGCGAGGGCTTCGGCGCGTTGCTCAGCCTCGGCCTTCTCACGCTCGACGATGGCTGCGCGTTGCTCCGCCTGCGCGCGCTCTTGCTCGACCTGCTGCAGCGCGCGCTCGGCCTGCGCTCGTTCTTGCTGCCGCGCGGCAGCATTCTCGGCCGCCTCGCGCTCGAGCTCGGCGAGCCGGGCCAGCGCCGCGGCCTTCTCGGCCGCCTCACGCTCGGCGTGGCGGGCGCGGCCGGCCAGGATGCGCGCGCGGTCTTCTTCGCGCTCGAGCTGGCGCCGCAAGATCTCGTCTTCGGTGAAGCGGTGAAGGACCTGCATCGCGTACTCCAGGGCGGGGCTCTCGGCGGCGGCGGCGGTCAGCGTGGCGCGCGACCACGTC
>JAEUKK010000033.1 GCA_016792625.1 Deltaproteobacteria bacterium
CTGGTCGGAGGCCCGAAGCCCGCGCCTGGGCTGGTGGCTGGGCCGGTGGGCAGACTGCCCGGGCTGGTGCGCGGCGCCGGGCTCTGCGCCCCGTGGCCGCCGGCCGCGGCGAGGGGGCCCGCGCGGTCGGGCTGGATGGGCGGGGTGGGCCCGGGGCGCCCTGCGCCGGTCGGAGGGCTGAGGGCGGGCGCCGCTCCTGCAGCCGGAGGGTGCGGCGGCGGCGCGACCCGGCCGCCGACCATCGGGGTCGGCGGGTGCGCGGGGGCCTGCGGGGAGCGGGCCGCCCCGGTGTCGAGGTCAAAGGGCCGCGAGGGGCGCGCGCTGCTCGGGGGATCGAAGCGCAGCTGCTGGGTCGCGAGCTCATCGGGGCGCGGTGGCAGCGCGCCCGTGTGGGGCACCGGCGCGGGGGGCGCTGGCGGCGGGGGCGCGGGCGGCGGCGCGGTCGGCGGGATGGGGCTGGGCAGCTCGGCGGCGATCGCCGAGGGCCGCGGGTCGGCCGGCCGGCTCAGCGGCCGGGGCGGCGTGGGGCCCCGTCGCCCGGGCTCGGTGGCCTGGCTGTGCTCGTCGCGCTCGATGGGCAGCGGCGTCGGCGCAGGCGCCTGACGGGGCGGGACGTAGCCGGGGGCGGCCCGCACATGGAACTGGCCGTCGACGGTCTGCGGCTCTTCTTGGGCGTCGCGGATGCGGAAGGCCACCCGCACCCGGTAGGCCCCCGGCGCAAGGGCGGTGACCCGGAAGCCGAAGCGGAAGCGCCCGCTGGGGTGCCGGTCGACGGTGTAGCTGCAGTCGGCGTTGCGCAGGCGCTCGTCGCGGTCGGCGTCGAAAAGCGCGATGCCGCAGCTGATCTCGTCGTGCGACTCGACGCCCGGCGTGCAGGCCACGCTGACCGAGAAGGTGGCGGTGTCTTCGGTGCTAAAGGCCTCGGTGCCCGGCTTGAGGTCGAGGTTGAAGCGGCCGACCTGCGCGATGCCTGGGCGGATGAGGGCGTGCACGTCCTCGAGGCGCTTGCGCATATCGTCGAGGCCCTTGAACCGGAAGGGCGGCGAGGGGCTGGTCTCGCGGCTGAGCGCACGCGAGAGCACCGCCGAGAGGCGCTCGGCCATGCGCGTGTGAAAGCGCGGGTTGCTCGGCTCTTTTTTCAGGCGGTTGATCAGCCGGTCGCGCAGGGTGACCAAGCGCTGCTTGTCGATGCCGTCGACCGGCAGGTCGGGGAAGCGCTCGGTGCCCGTGCCCAACGCGAGCACCATCAGCATGCCCACGCTGTAGGTGTCGGCCGGCACGCTCAGCGGCAAGGGGCTGCGGGTGGGCTCGCGGACCTCGGGCGCGGCGAAGGTGCTGTCGCCGCCGATGACCGCGCGAAGCTCGGCTTGGTAGCGGCGGAAGTGCGGGGTCACCACGTCGGCCAGCAGGACCTCGCCGCCGTCGGTGATGAGCACGTTGCCCGGCTTGAGGTTGCCGTGCACCTGGGTGTGCACCGACAGCTCTTGCAGCCGGGCGAGCACGTTGAGGCCGATGTTCAGGATCTCTTCGGTGCTCAGGCTCTGGCCGGTGCGGCGCTCGAAGCTCTGGCCCTTCTTGGGCATGAGCAGGGCGGGGCGGCCGTCGGGCAGCACGAAGCGGTCGAGCACGGGGACCGTGCCGGGCAGCTTGCCCTCGGCTTGCCAGCGGGCCTGCTCGATGAGGATGTCGCGGCAGGCGGTGGCCAGCGCCTCGTCACCGCCCAGGTCGGCGGCGGAGTAGGGCACCTTGATGACCGCCTCGTCGGAGGCGTGCTCGCCCCGGACGGTGTAGCTGCGGCCCCAGGTCCCACGGCCGAGGAGCTGCCCGATCTGCCAGGTCTTGCCGTGGCCGTCCCGGACGGCGTCGCCGGTCTTCATGGGGCGCTCTCGGCTCGGAAGGGGGGCGGAGGGGAGGGGTGCCGCCGCGCCGGCCGCGGCGGACATGCCTGCGCGGACCTCGCGCGCCGATGGAGCGTCGGCCGCGGACTGGCGGGCGCGTATCCCGTCGACGGCCGCCCCGGAGCCCACCCGGCGCGTGCACCGGCAACAATTCGCGCGGGACGCCCACAAGCAGCGGGTCTCCGCGGTGGGCGGGCGCGGCGGCGGGCCGTGGAGTAGCGTGGGGCGCCCCGGCCCCAGCGGCGCGCGGGGACGGGAGGGCAGATGGCGGCAGCCGGTGGCGCGGGCTTCGACCCAGGGCTGGGCCCAGAGGGCAACGGCCCCTACCGGCTGCTGCGCGCCGGCCGCGAGCGCCTCATCCGGCGCTACCTCGCCGCGCTCGACGACCCGCGTGGCGCCCAAGAGCAGCGCCTCTCCGCTGTTTTGGCGGCGACCCGCGGCTCCCGCTTCGGCGAGGCCCACGGCTTGGCCCGCGTCCGCACGCTCGACGACCTGCGCCGGGCGGTGCCCGTCCGCACCCATGAGCAGCTCCGGCCCTGGCTCGACCGGGTCTCCGTTGGTGAAGATGGCGTGCTGACCACCGATCCCGTCCGCCAGCTCCTCGAGACCAGCGGCACCACCGGCCGACCCAAACACCTGCCGGTCACCGACCCGTGGGCGGCGTCGATCGCCGAGGCCCAGTCCCTGTGGGTGCTGGCGATGGTGCGCGACCACGAGGCAGCGGCCCGGGGGCGTGCGCTCACCGTCGTGTCCCCGGCGGCGCACAGCCGCAGCCCGGGCGGCCTGCCCATCGGCAGCAACACCGGCCGCATGCACCTCGCCCAGCCCTGGTATGTGCGCGCCCGCTACCCGGTGCCCTACCGGGTCTTTTGTATGAGCCCAGCGCCGCTTCGGCAGTACGCCCTGCTGCGTTTTGCGCTCGAGGCCCAGGTCACCTCGCTGACCACGGCGAACCCGAGCACGGTGCTGCTGCTCGCCCGCCGCCTGGTCGAGTGGCGCGAAGAGCTCAGCGCCGACCTCGCCGATGGCACGCTGCGGCGGGGCCCGGCCGCCGCGCTCAGCTGGCGGGAGCGCGCGCCCCTCGAGCTGCGCCTGCGCAAGCGCCCGGTGCCCACCGACTGGCGCCCCGCCAAGCTCTGGCCGCTCTCGGTGGTCAACTGCTGGAAGGGCGGCCCGGCGGCCTACTTTTGTGAGCGCCTGCCTGAGGCGCTGGGCGCCGAGCTCCCGGTGCGCGAGGTCGGGATCACCGCCAGCGAGGGCTACTTCGCCGTGCCGCTCGGCTTGGACTGGGGCGGCGGCGCCCTGTGGACCATCGGCCACGTGCTCGAGTTCATCGGAGAGGACGAGCAGCCCCGCTGGGCCTGGGAGCTCGAGGTCGGGGAGCGCGTGCGGCTCGTGATCTCCACCGAGGCGGGCCTGCTGCGCTACGACCTCCAAGACACGCTCGAGGTCATTGGGCGGGCCAAGAACACCCCAGTGGTGCGCTTTGTCGGCAAGTCTGGCCGCTACCTCAACGCGACGGGCGAGAAGGTCACCGAGGGCCAGGTGAGCGAGGCCATGCGGAGGGTCGCGCGCACGCTCGGGGTGCGGCCCGATGGCTTCACCGCGCGGCTCTGCTGGGGAGAGGTGCCCTCGATCGAGCTGGCGGTGGAGGGGGAGGGGCTGCCCCTCGCTGGCGCCCTGGCCGCGGCCTTCGACCAAGCACTGCGCGAGGTCAACGTGGAGTACGATGATAAGCGCGGCTCGGACCGGCTGGGCCTGCCCAGCGTGCGGGCGCTGGCCGCGGGCAGCTACGCGGCTTGGCGCGCCCGCCGGGTCGAAGAGGGCGCCCCCGAAGGGCAGGTGAAGGACCCCTTGATCGCCGTGGATGAGGCGGAGTGGGCCCGCGTGGTCCAGGCCCTGCCGGGCGGCCGCCGATGAGCGCCGCCCTGTGGATCGGGCCCGCGCTCATCTCGCTGTTTTGGGCCGCTTCGCTGCTGCGGGCCACGCGCGAGCGGCGCGAGACGCCCTACCGGGTGGGGCTCGGCGACCCCCCGGGTCAGGGGCGGGTCGCCCTGCTCATCCCCGCCCGCGATGAGCAGGCCAACATCGAGGCCTGCGTGCGCGCCGCCCGGGCCGCGCTCGGGCCCGGCCCGGCCATCTGGGCCCTCGACGACGCGAGCCGCGACCAGACCGGGGCCATCCTCGGGCGTCTCGCCGCTGAAGATCCTGACCTGCACGTCATCACCGGCGACGGTTCCCCGCTCCCGGCGGGCTGGAAGGGCAAGCCCTGGGCTTGCCAGCGCCTCGGGCGCGCGGCCCTGGCCCAGGATCCGGCCCTCGACTTCCTCCTGTTCATCGACGCCGACGTACGCTTGGCGCCGGGCGCGGTGGCCCCGGTGGTCGGCTACGCCGAGCGCAACGGCCTCGCCCTGCTCTCGGGTTTTGGCCTGCTCGAGCTGCGCGGCTTTTGGGAGAACGTGCTGCAGCCGGCCGTCGCCGGGCTCATCCTCGGCGCGAACAAGCTCGAGCACACCAATGACCCCGCCCAGCGCCGGGGCGCGCCGATCGCCAACGGGCAGCTGCTGCTCTTCTCGGCGGCGGCCTACCAGCGGCACGGCGGGCATGAGCTGGTCAAAGACAACGTGCTGGACGATGTTGGCATGGCCACGGCCCTGACCGCCCGCGGCGAGGCCTACCACGTCGTGTTCATGACCTCGATCTTCAGCTGCCGCATGTACACGAGCTTCTCGGAGATCTGGGAGGGCTGGAGCAAAAACCTCTTCGCCGGCTTCTCCTACTCGTGGCCCAAGCTGCTCGGCGTGGTCGGCTTCATCGTCATCTTCGTGCTCCTCCCCTGGTTCTGCCTGCTCGGCGCGCCGGTCCTACCCCTGTCGGTGGGGGTCTGGGCCTTGCTCACGGTCGGCCTCCAGCTCGGCCTGCGCCTCTACCTCGACGGGGTCTTCGCCCAGGACCGCCGCTACGCCCCGACCGTGGCGTTGGGCTGGGGCCTGCTCGCCCTCCTCTTGCTCAACTCTGCGGTGCAAACGACGCGGGGCACGACGACCTGGAAGGGCCGACCGCTCGGCCCAGCCCCGCGGGCCTGAGCGTGGAGGGAGGGGCTGCGGCCGCGGTGCGCGCCGCGCTTCGACGGCATCGGGACCAAGGCCAGATGGTCGATCTGGTGGAGGCGTACCGGGGCGCGGCCGCGATGCGCGCCGCCTGGACGGGGGAGGAGGCGCCTCCCGACGCCGAGCGAGAGGCGGTCGCCGCGGTCGGGGCCCTCGGCTGGCCGGCCCTGCGCGCCTCGGCCGGCGGAGGGGCCAAGGCGGGCCGCCTGCTCTGTGTGCTCGGCGCCCCCGACGACCCCTTGCGCGCAGCCCTCCACGCGGCGGCGCTCCCCCTCTTAGACGATGAGGACAGCGTGCTGGTGCTTGATCCAGAGGCGCTCCCCCCGGAGCTGCCCCCGCCGGAGCTGCTCGTCGCGGGCGCCCGTCGCGGCCCGGCCCGGGCCTTGCTCTGCGCCGACGGCGCCTGCAGCTTGCCGTTGCGCAGCCCTGAGGCCCTGGTCCGCGCGCTCCGGCGCCTGCCGAAGGGGCCAGCGCTGGGCTAGGGCGTGGAGCGCCTGGGCCGCCGCCCGCGCCGGAGGCCCGCCGTGTCGATGCTCACCCGTGTGCTCTCGCGGCTGGTGCGCCGCTCGCTGACCCGCGCGATGGACAAGCTGGGCGGCAAGGTGGTGAGCGGCATGGCCGACACCTCGGCCGACGCGCCGAGCGCCGGCTACGCGCCGAAGCGTGACCGCTACGCCCAGCTGCTCGCCGAAGAAGAGGCCGCGCGCGCCGCCAAGGCCGCCGCCCGCGCCGCCGGGCCCGAGGCGGCGCATGACCATGGTCATGACCACGGGCATGACCACGGGCACGACCACGGTCGGTGAAGGGCGGGGCGCTCAGTCCCCGCGCAGGTCGGACGAGGCCTTCTCCCAGGTCTTGTTGTCTTTGAGCAGCCCGAGCACCTCGCGGGTCAGGTCGGGCCCCGCGCAGCCGCCGAGCGCCGGCCCGCTGGGGCAGATGCCGACCGCCGGCGCGCCCTTGGTCTTCTCGATGCTGACCTTCAGCGCGGCCTTGAGCGCGCGGCCGTCGCCGGCCAGGGCCTGGTCGTAGGCCGCCCGGTGCTTTTGGGCCTCGGCCAGCGCGGCGGCGTCGCCCGCGGCGATGCGGGCCTCGAGTGGGGCGAGCTGCTGCTCCAAAACGGCCTGCCTGAGCTTGATCCGCTCGGGGATCAGCGCCTCGGCCGCCGCGCCGAGGTTGATCCAGCCGGTCGCACCGGTCAGGGGGATGATCGGCCAGCTGCGGCTCGGGCTGCTGACCTCGGGCCAGGGCAAGGCGTTGAGCTCGGTGATCTTGGCCTTCAGCACGGGGTCATTGTCGATGGCCGCCGCGAGATCGGCGCTCAGATCGACGCCCGGGCAGGGCGGCTTGCCCGAGCCGGGCATGCCGATCGGGCGGGGTGGCGCCTCGCAGGCCTTGAGCGCCCGACCCTTGGCGACGGTGGCCGCGGCGCGGTCGACCGCCGCCCCGAAGGTCTGGGCGTAGTCATCTTGGAGCAGGTCGAGGTGGCGCTGCAGCCGCATGCCCTCGCCGGTGGCTTGGCGGCGGGTGTCGAGCGTCCAGGCGCGCAGCTCGGCGCTGGCCTCGTCGCCGAGCAGGGCCACGGCGAGGTCCAGGCGGCGCAGCCCGGCCCCGGTCTTGTCGAGCTGCTTGTTGCGGGCCTCGAAGGCGGGCCCGCTGAGCTCGGCGGCCGAGCGGAAGACCGCGCTCTTCTGGGCCACGCTGTCGGGCAGGTAATAGGCAGGCTCGGCGGCCGATGCGGCGGTCGTGCTGAAGATGCTGAAGATGGCGCACAGCGCGCCGATCTGGACGATGGGGCGCAGGGGCCGAGGGGGGAGCGGGCTGGGCATGGGGGCCTCCGGCGGCCGAGCCTACCCGCGGCGGGCGCCCGGCGATAGGCGCGGCCCGCGGGTGCGCCCGCCGAGGAGCCTGCATGAGCGGCGCGGCAGCGTGGGGTGAGGCCAGCCCATCCGTCGACGAGAGCGCCGACTGCGAGGCTGCCTTCGACGAGGCCGGCCTTTTTGGCGGGCGCTACGCGGTCGAAGAGCCGGGCCCGCTGCCCCCGGTGGTGCCGCCGCCGCTGGGCAACGGGGCGGCGCGGGAGCGGCTCTGCCAGCAGCTCGACGCCGACCGGCTGCACCCCTGCTTGCTGTTCGTCGGGCCGCAGGGCCTGGGCAAACGCCAGCTCGCCCGCTGGCTGGCCATGCGCCGCAACTGCGACGAGCCGGGCGCCCCCTGCGGGGCCTGCTGGTCTTGCAGGCAGATCCAGGCGGGCCAGCACCCCGACATCATCGAGCTGGAGCCTGATCCCGAAAAGGCCGTGCCGATCATCTCGGTGGCCCAAGCCCGCGCGCTGAGCGCCCAGCTCTCGCTGCACCGGGCCCACGCCCGCACCCGCTTCGTGATCATCGACGAGGCCGACCGCCTCACGGTTGAGGCGGCCAACGCCCTGCTGCTGACCCTCGAAGAGCCGCCCGACGGCACCATGTTCATCTTGGTGAGCGCCCGCCCGGCCGCCTTGCTCAGCACGGTGCGCTCGCGCTGCCTGCGCGTCCGCCTGGGTCCGGTGCCCAACGGTGAGCTGGAAGCGTGGCTGGCGTCGCGAGAGCTCCCCGAGGCGGCCTGGTTGGCGGTGATGGCCGAGGGTTGCCCGGGCCGGGCGCTCAGCTTGGCCCAGGGGGGCGCAGAGCGCTGGCGCGAGGTGCGCGACCTGTTCATCGGCGAGGTGGCGACCGAGATCTGGCGCTTCTTCGCCCTGGCTGAGCGCCTCGGCAAAGCAGAGAAGGCTGACAAGGCGCGCCTCGCCGGCGATCAGGCGCTCGCGCTCGACGCGCTAGAGCGGCTGCTGCAAGATGTGCTCGCCCACCACGCCGGCCGACCGCTGCGCTACAACGCCGACCGGGCCGCGCTGGTGGCGGCCTGGGCGGGCGCGCTGCACGCCGAGGGGGTCGCGGCGCTGGCGAACGAGCTCGACAAGAGCCGCCAAATGTTGGCCGAGCACGTGAACGGTCGGCTCGTCTTTGACGCGCTGATCGTGCGCATCGCCGCGGAGCTCGGGCCGGCGCGGCGGGCGGGCGCCCCCTTCGCGGCGCCTGCGGGCTGAGGGCCCTGGGGCCGCGCACGCACCGCATGCCTCATCCAAAACGACGCACGGCCCGCTGCTGCGGGCCGTGTGGGCATCGCACCTGCCTCGGAGGAAGCAGCGCGGAGGCCGGCGGGCGGCCGTTCAGGCGAGGACGGGGCCGGTGACCGGGGAGACCTCGCTGGGGGCGTTCTTGTCGGCGTCGGCGGTGTGGACCGGGAACGAGGGGGTGGTGCCGTAGTTCTGGAGGCGGGCCTTCCGCTTGGCGCCGGCGTTCTTGGCGCGGGTCTTGCGGCGGAAGGTGGTCTCCTGGGTGTTGCTGGCCATGTGCGTGTCTCCGAGGGTGCGGCGGGGCCGCGCGGGGATGAGAGGGGAGGCCGACCCGGGCGCCGCGTCGCAGATGCGGGCGGCTGGCGCTTCATGGGGCGCTGCGGAGCGGGGGCTCTGCGGCGGGGCCAGGCGCAGGGGTCCACGGAAGGGCGCGCGGCTTCGCTGGGGACGCGCCGGGCGGGCTGGGAACCGGCGGGGGCTATCCCGCCGCGTGCGCGCTGGCGAGGCCAAGGGCGCGGGCTCATGTCGGCGCGGCGCGGTTCCGTAGCCGGGGATGCGGCGCCCACGAGCGCCAGAGCCCACGGAGCCCCCATGCGCGACCGCCTGTTGTCCTTGCACCCAGCGCCCCTCCTCGCCCTCGCCCTGCCCTTGACCGGCTGCCAAGCGCTGCTCTCGTTGCGCGAGGTGGTCGAGGGTGCGCTCGAGCCCTTCGCGCTGCAGTCGACGCACATCGGCGTCGTGCCGAGCGAAGACCAGCGCATCGCCGACGCCCTCGCCGGCTCGGAGTACGCCAGCGGCGTGCTCGTGCGGACCTGGGTCTACGACACCCGGGCTGGCGGCGCGCCCGGGGGCCTCAAGCCGGAGTTCGCCGGCCTCGCTTCGGGCGGGTCGCTCCCCATGCAGGAGGATCCGGAGGGGGAGGGCTTCCGCCTGGATGGAGAGGACGGCGCCCGCTTCACCCCGGGGGATGAGGTGGAGGTTCAGGTCGTCTACGAAGAGGAGCCGCGCTGGCTGCGGGTGGTCTCGCCCGAGGCGCCGGCGGTCGCCATCTCGGAGTTCCACGGGGCGGGCGAAGAG
This sequence comes from Deltaproteobacteria bacterium, assembly GCA_016792625.1. Classification (GTDB taxonomy): domain Bacteria; phylum Myxococcota_A; class UBA796; order UBA796; family UBA2385; genus JAEUKK01. The sequence goes on from JAEUKK010000033.1 coordinate 9,195, forward strand.
CTGCCCGTCTCTCTCGCCGGCCAGGACTTTGTGCGCGCGCTGGTGCTGGTCATCGACGTGGAGACCAGCGAGACGGTCTGGGACAACCTGCCCAAGAGCGCCGAGGACGCTGGGCCCTCGAGCCGCGGCCCCGAGGCCCTCGAGGTCACCGTCCCGGGCGATGTCTTCAGCGCAGATCGCCTGCTCGCGGTCGGCGTGGCCGGCGCCGACGAAGCCGGGCCGGGCGACTACGCGGCGGTGAACACGGCCGTCTCGGGCTTCACCGCCGCCCGCTTCGTCTTCCAGACCGTCTGCACCTTCGAGGACCCCGACCTCTGCGACCCCGAGCCGGTCGAGGGGGAGGAGCCGGCGCCGCAGCCCTGAGCCCCGCCGCGGGCGCCCAGGGCGCTCAACGGAGCTGCAGCTCGCCGGGAAGGATGGCCATCACACCATTCTCTGCGGCGGCGACGCGGTCGAGCCGCAGCAGCGCGCCGATCGCCTGCCGACCCTCGGCGGGCAGGCCGGCGAGGGCCGCCGGGCCGACCAGCTCGCCGCCCAGCGCGGTTTCACCGGCGTCGGGGTTGGCCAGCTCTTCGGCGAGGGCGTCGAAGAAGCCCTTGCGCTCGGGCATGCGGGTCAGGGCGTAGTCTTCGAGACCAGCCTCGGTGGCAGCGAAGGCCACCGCCTCGTCGAGCCCGCCCAGCTCGTCGATGAGCTTGCGCTCGAGCGCCTGCTCACCCGTCCAGACCCGGCCCTGGGCGACGGCGTGCAGGTCCTCGGTGCTCATCCCCCGGCCCTCGGCCGCCTTGGTGATGAAAGTCGTGTAGAAGGCGCCGAGGAAGCTGCGGAATTTCTCGCGGCCCGCGTCCCCAAAGTCCGACGTCGGGTTGAGCAGGTCGGAGAAGGCGCCGCGCTTGTTGGTGTGCAGCTGCACGCCGAGCTGGCCATAGAGGCCGGCGAGGTTGAGCTTGCCGCCGAAGACGCCGATGCTGCCGGTCAAGGTGCCGGGCTCGGCGTAGATGCGCGTGGCGCCCATCGAGATGTAGTAGCCGCCCGAGGCCGCGTAGTCGCCCATGCTGACCACCACGGGCTTCTTTTGCTTCGTGAGCTGCAGCTCGCGCCAGATGGCGTCGCTGGCCGAGCCGCTGCCCCCCGGCGAGTTCACCCGCAGCACCACGGCCTTGATGTCGTCATCCTCGCGGGCCTCGCGGATGAGCTTGTTGAGGCTGCGGTCGCCGATGTACCGGCCGCCGAACATGTCTTGGCCGCCGCTGCCGTCGATGATCGCGCCCTCGGCGTAGATCACAGCGATCTCGTCGAGGCCGCTGCTCCACTCTGATCGGCGGGCGCGCAGGTAGGCTTTGAGCTTGGTGCGGTCATCTCCGCCGACCTCGGCAAGCACCTCGTCGGGGTAGCGCAGGGCGTCGACCAAGCCGCGGGCCTTGGCGTCCTCTGGGGTCATGGGCGGGTCGTCGAGCACGGCTTGCGCGGCGGGGCCGTCGATCTTGCGGCCCTCGCTGATCCCGGCGAGCAGCTGCGCGTAGATGCTGTCGAGCAGCGCGTCGGTGGCCTGCTGGGCGGCCTCAGATGGCCCGGTGCGCTCGTAGGGCTCGACCGCGCTCTTGAAGTCGCCGACGTGCTCGAAGTTCGCGGTCACGCCGTAGCGCTTGAAGGTCTCACCGAAGTACATCTGTGTGGTCGACATGCCGTTGACGAAAAACAGCCCAGCGGGGGCCAGCTCGACGCGGGAGCAGCCGGTGGCGAGGTAGTACTCGCGGGTCGTATACGCGCTCGCCCAGGCGATGCAGGGCTTGCCCGCCGCTTCAAAGGCTTGCACGGCGCTGCGCAGCTCTTGCAGCGAGGCCCAGCCCATGTCGAGCCCGCCGATCTGCAGGTAGAGCCCCTTCACTTCGTCGTCGGTCGCCGCGTGGCGGATGGCGCTGACCAGCTCGGTCTGGAGCGGCGGCAGGTCGGCGGGGTCGGCGAGCAGGCCCTCGCCACCGGGGGCGTCGGCGAGCGCGCCGGCCAGCTTGACCTCGAGCCAAGCGGGGTCGGACTGGAGCGCGGGGGTCTCTGCGCCCACCAGGACGGCGACGCTCGCCCCGGCCGCGGCGACCAGCGCGGCGCCGAGCAGGCCGACGACGAGGAGCAGGCGGCCCTGACCGCGGGGGGCCGGCCGCGGGCGGCCGGGGGAGGTGGGCGATTCGTGCGTGTCCGGGGTCGGGGCCAAGCGGGGCTCCAGGGCGAGGGGGCTGGGGCCGAAGCCCGCGCGCGGCCTATCGCCGCCGCTGCGCCGGGGTCGGCTCGGTCCAGCAGGCCCCGCGCAGCGGCTCTAGCCACGCCCGCAGCGCGGGGAAGAGCTCATCGGTCGCCCGGCGCCCGATCAGCACGTCGAGGTGACCCCACCCGTCGCGCAGGGGCATCAGGCGCGCGCCGGCGTGGGCGAGCGCCTCGACCGCCGGGGCGGCCGCCTCGGCCGGGCAGAGGGGGTCAGCGTCGGCCACCACAGCGAGCAGCGGCGCGGAGATGGCGTGCAGCGCGCCAATGTAGTCGATGCGGTCGTCGCGATCGCAGAGCGTGCCCGACAGCAGCCAGGTCGCGGCCTGCCGGGCGAGGCCGAGCGGCAGGTCTTCGGCGCCGTGCAGCATCAGGCTGCGCAGGGCCTCGGGATCCGCGTCGGGGGCGAGCTCGTGCGTGAGCTGCTCACCGCCAAAAGGGGCCAGCGCGGCGTGCAGGCGGCGGGCGGGCACCCGCCAGCCGGTGGGCAAGAGGCGCGCCGCTTGGGCGGCGAGCCGCGCGTGGCTACGGGGCGGGTTGAAGCGCACCGGCGCGCAGAGGGTGATGAGCCCGGCGAGCTGGTCGGCACCCGCGCGGGCGAGGTGGGCGTAGGCCAGCTGCCCGCCGAGCGCGTGGCCGATCCACAGCGCGCGCGCGGCGCCGCTCAGGCGGAGCACCCGGTCGAGCGCCGCTGGAACATCGTGCGTGACGATGTCATCGAAGTCGAAGCCCCCACGGCCCGCGGGTGGGCGCGCCCCCTCGTCACCGCGGTGGGCGAGCAAAAACACGTCGTAGCCGGCGCGCTGCAGGTGCCGGGCCAAGCTGTCGGCGTGCAGGTCGAAGCTGCGCTGGCCGGCGCCGAGGCCGTGGGCGAGCACCACCGGCTCACCCCGTTGGTCACCGGCCGCGCGCAGGCGGAGGAGCGGGCTCTCCCACCCGTCGGCTGCGACGTAGAAGCTGCGCTCGGGCGCGGGCGGCAGGGGGAGGGAGAGCGCCTCGCCGGGGCGGCGCGCCGACCAAGCCGCGCGCAACGCGAGCGCACCCAGCGTCGAGACCAGCGGGCGGCGCGGCGCGGCCAGCCCCGGCGGCGCGGTGCGGAGCTGCGTCTCGGTGGGGTCTGCCATGGGGGCGGGCCGGGCGATGGGGCGGGCGGCGGGTCGCGCCGAGGGGCGGGACGCGGCCACGCGTCTTGGTGAGGTTGCGCCTCAGCCTTGGCCTTGGCACGTCAAGTCGTAGCACGCAGGCCGAGGCGCGTAAAGCGACCGCCCATCGGTGCGGATGACTCCCGGTGAACGTGGGTCGCCCGGGTGGTCAGCCAGGCAGACGAAGCGCGCCCGCGCCCGGCCCAGCAAACAAAGACGCGCCGGTGGGCAGCGGACAGGCGCGGACGTGGGGCGTGACGAGGCGGGCGCGGGGCGGCGGCCTGACCGCCCCGGCTCAGCTCAGGGCGTGTAGGTCTGGACCACGCGGCTGCGGCCTCGGAGGTCTTTGAGCCAGCGCTCGAAGACCTCGGTGCGGCGCTCGCGCTCGACCTGCGCGCGGCCCATGTCGAGGAACATCGCCAGCATCGCTGGATCGGGCGCCTCGACCGCGGTGACCTCAAGCAAGAGCTTGCCGTTGGTCGCGTTGAACACCTGCGGGAGTAGCCCCGGGGTCGTCGTTTTGGCGAGGACCGTGGTCAGCTCTTCGCTGGTGCCCGCGCCGGGCAGGCGGGGCTGTGCCGGTGAGAAGGGCGCGGACTCGAGCGCTTGCAGGCCGAGCGCGCGCAGCTGCTCTTCGGGCGCGGCGCCGCCGCTGGTCCACGCGGCGAGCAGGGCCTTGCTGGTCTCGTCGGCGAAGGCAGGCAGCTTCTCTTTTTGGACGAGCTCACGGGCGATGGCGGCGCGGGCCTCTTCGAAGGCGGTGACCTTGGCTGGGGTCCGCGACTCGACCTTGATGATCTCGTAGGCGGTCGCGGTCTCGAGCACGGCGCTGAGCCCGCCGTCGGGCACGGCGAAGACGGCCTCTGCGACCGCATCGCCGAGCTGAAGTTTGGACATCGCGCCGATCTTGCCGCCGTTGACCGCGCTGAGGTCTTCGGACCAGCGGCGGGCGAGGGCGGCGAAGTCGGCCCCGGCCTTGGCCTCGGCGAGGACCTGCTCGGCCTTGGCCTTCAGCGCCGCGTCATCGACCCCGCCCGGGTCAAGGTTGCGGCGCAGGCTGATCTTGTGGATCAGGACCTTCTCTTCGGTGCTCCACCGGGTGGCCAGCTCGCGGTCGTACTGCTCACGGACCAGCTTCTCTTCTTCGGCGAGCTTCTTGTCGATCTCAGCCTGACTGGCGGGAACATTGGGCAGCAGGGCGTTGTCGCTGAGCAGCACCCAGCGGGCCTGCAGCTGGGTGAGCTGGTCGCGCAGCATGGCCTCGACCTCGGCATCGGTCACGATCACGCCGGTGACCACCGCGTTCTGCAGCTTTTGCCGCAGCAGGTCTTGGCGGGTGCGCTCTTCAAAGTCACCGCGGTGCAAGTTCATCGACTTGAGCACCGCTTCGAGCTGCGCTTCGCTGAATTTGCCCTCTTTGTCTTGGAAGGCCTTCTCGCGGATGATCGCGCGGGCGACCTCTTCATCAGAGACCTCGAGGCCGACCTTGCGCGCCTCTTGTTTGAGCAGCTCTTCGACGATCAGCTGCTCAATGACCTCGCGGGTCAGCTCTTTGACCGCGGCGTCGTCGAGGGACTCGCCGCGGGCGGCCATCCGCACCGCGCGGTTCATCTCGGAGTCGGTGATCATCACGCCGCCGACCTCGGCCACGGTGACCCCATCCCCGCCTGCGCCGCCTGCGCCCCAGAACACGAAGGTCAGCACAATTCCGCCGAAGATCAGCCGCATGACGGTGCTGTCTGTGCTCCGCCGAATGCTGTCCATCAATGACATGAGGCACCTCAGGCGCCCGCTATACCGACCGACCGGCGCGGCGGCAAGCTGAACACGGCGCGAAGGCCGCCGAGAAAGTCAGCGCCAGAGGGTCTTTTGGGTGTCCTCGGACAGGGGGTTGCGGGCGTGGCGCTTGCGGGCCTGGGCCATCCACTCCCGCAGGTTGGCCCGGCGCTGCTCGTGGCTGGGGTGCGTGGAGAGGAAGGCGGGCACCCGACCCCCACCGCTCTGCGCCTGCATGCGCTCCCAGACCGCCACCGACTCTTCGGGCGGGTAGCCGGCCCGGGACATATACATCAAGCCGATGATGTCGGCTTCTTTCTCGTGCTTGCGGGAGAAGGGGAGGATGAAGCCGACCTGTGCGCCCACGCCGAGGGCGCCCATCATCAGGTTCTTTTGCTGGTCGGTGAGCTCGGACTTGCGGTCCATGTACAGGTAGAGCGCGCCCAGGCCGCCGAGAACGGCGAGCTGCTGGCTCATCCGCTCGGCGCCGTGGTGGGCGGTGGCGTGCCCGACCTCGTGGCCCATCACGAAGGCCATGCCCGCCTCGTTCTGGAGCACCGGGAGGATGCCCGTATAGAAGGCGATCTTGCCGCCGGGCAAGCACCAAGCGTTCAGCGTGTCGCGGTCGTCGACCAGGGAGAAGCGCCAGCCGTAGCCGGGCTCGCCGGTCACCCGCGCGATGCGCTTGCCCACCCGGCGGAGCGTGCCGACGTCATCGCCGTTTGTGACGAGGCGCGCGCCGCTGAGCATGTCTTGGTAGGTGTTTCTCCCGAGGGGGAGCATGATCTTCTCGGGGATCACCGAGACCTGCAGGCGGTCGGTCACGGGCGCGCGGACGCAGCCAGTCAGGGTGAGGATGGCGCTGAGCAGGCCAATCAGGACAAGGAGCTGTGTAGGCATCGGGGCACTCCGGGCCGGGAGCGCAATCCTACCCGAGGGGCCCCCGCCGCGGTGGACTTGCCGCTTGCGGGCGGCGCCGGCCGCGCATAGCGGACCGTGCTCTTGACGGCGCACGCCCCTTCCTCCACCATCACCTTCACCATCACCTCCACCACACACGCGCTCGGCCTCGGTCGACCGCGCCTGGGCCGCCCTCCGCGGTGCCCCCCGCTTCGCGACGGGGCACGACTGATGGTGACACAGCGACTGGTGCAGCGCAGGTGCAGCCTGTGGTAGGGCATTGAGATGTGAGGGCTGCCCCTGCCCCGCCTCGCGCCAACCGTCCCTCCGTCCCTGCGGTCTTGAATGTTCCAGTCCATGCTCGGCGCGCTGAGCGCCGACCTCGCCATCGACCTCGGCAGCGCCTCGACGCGCATCTTCGCCGTGGGTCGGGGCTTGGTGGTGGATGTGCCGACCCGCGTGGCGATCTTGGAGGAGCGCGACGGCCGCCGGCGGCTGCTCGCGGTGGGCGCCGAGGCCCGCCAGATGGAGGGCCGCAACCCCGCCGACGTGCGCGTACTGCAGCCGGTGCAAGAGGGCGCGATCATCGACTTCGAGGTGGTCGAGGTCATGCTCCGCCACCTGATGCTGCAGGTGCAGGGGCGTCGGCTCTGGGTCGGTCCGCGCGTCGCGATCGCCGTGCCGCACGCGCTCACCGACGTCGAGCGCCGCGCGGTGCGCGAGTCGGCCGAGGCCTCGGGGGCGCGTGAGGTCCACTTGGTCGAGCAGCCTCTGGCCGCGGCGATCGGCGCGGGCCTCCCGGTCGATGAGGCCTGCGGGCAGCTCGTGCTCGACGTCGGCGCGGGCCACACCTCAGTCAGCGTGCTCTCGCTCGGCGGCATCGTCTTCTCCCGCCGCCTGCGGGTCGGCGGTGACCACCTCGACGAGGCGCTGGTCAACCACCTCCGCGAGCACCACGGCCTGTTGATCCCCATGGCCGCCGCCGAAGATGTACGCCGGGCGATCGGGTCGGTGATGCCCGGCGGGTCGAACCCCACCGCCTGGGTGCGCGGGCGCCACCTCGACAGCGGCTACCCGCGGGCGATGGAGCTCGACGCCAACGAGGTGCGCATCGCGCTGCAAGAGCCCATCCAGCAGCTGGCCGAGGCGGTCCTCCACACGCTCGAGCGCACGCCCCCCGATCTGGCCGCCGATGTGGCCGAGACGGGCGTGGTCCTGACCGGTGGGGTCGCCTCGCTCAGCGGGCTCGACCGGGCTGTCTCGCGCATGGCCGGCCTGCCGGTGATCGTGGCGGAAGACCCGCAGCTGGCCGTGGTTCGCGGCGCGGCAGAGTGGGTCGGCCGCGCCGGTTCCCGCAAGCGCGCCGCTGGCTGAAGCGCGGCGCTGGGCCGGATGGCGGGGCGTGAGCCGGAGCCCACCCCGCGTCCGACTATCGACGCTGCTCAGACCGCCTTTGCGAGGAAGCCGTCGAGCGCGCTCTTGTTGAGGGTGCCGACGTGGGTGCCGACCACCTCGCCGCCCTTGAACAGCAGCAGGGTGGGGATGTTGCGGACGCCGTACTTGGCGGCGAGCGCGCCGTGCTTGTCCACGTCGACCTTCGCGATCTTGAGCTTGCCCGCGTACTGATCGGCGGCTTGGTCGAGCAGGGGGGCGATCGCCTTGCAGGGGCCGCACCAGATGGCCCAGAAGTCGACGAGCACGGCCTCGGGCGCGCCGATGACCTCGGCGTCGAAGCTGTCGGTGCTGGTGTGGATGATCTTGTCGTTGGCCATCGGGGGCTCCGTCGGGGTGGAGGGGGAGGGACCGGGGCCACGGGGCCAGCGGCCGTTGTGGTGGAGCTAACCGGCGCTCGGGGCGCCGCCCGGCGGCGGTGGTCGGGCTAAGCGGGCGCCGGCGGCGCGGTGCGCGCGAGGAGGCGGAGTGGGGCACGTCGTGGTGGTGGACGCAGACTCTCGGTCGGGCCGCGCGCTGGCCGACCTGCTGCTCAAGCTCGGCCACCGGGTCGATGTCGCCGAGTCGGTGAGCGGCGCGCGCGCCGCGCTGGTCGCCCGGCCCGAGCTCATCTTCGTGGGCGCAGGGCCCGGCGGTGATCTCATCGACTCCACCTGGGACGTCCTGCGCACGCTGCCCGGCCGCGGCAAGGTGATCTGGACCGGGCCCCTGCGCGAGCTGGTCGAGCCGGCGCTCGACGCCGCCATCGGCGACGACTTCCTCGTGATCCCGCCGCGGCTGCCGGCGCTCAACGCCCTGCTCGCCCGCCACCGGGGGGCCGCCACCGACCGCTGGGCTGGCGCCGACTTCCTCGCCGAGATTGACGGCCCAGCGCACCGCTTCGCGCCTGCGCGGGTGGCATTTTTGGCCCACCGGGTCGGCGCCAGCGGGTGGCTCGTGATCAGCGGCCCTGGCGGCGAAGAGGCGGTCGCCTTCGGCGCCGGTCGGGTGGTCGGCGCCCGCTCGGCTGGGGCCCTCGCCGCGGCCTTGGGCCTCGGCGTCGGGGCGGGCGAGCTCTCGGCGCTGGTGGGGGCCGCGATCAACGCGGGGCGCAGCCCCGACGAGGCGATGATTGAGATCGCCCTCGCCATCGGTGATCTGTGGCTAGGCTGCCCCACAGAGGCGCAGGTCGTTTGGCGGGCCGAGGCCCCGCCGCGCCCCCTGGGCCTGCCGCTGCCGGTGCCGCGCCTAGTCGCCCGCTGCCTCGAGCGCGCCCGACCGGCGGCGCTCCTCCGCGGCGAGCTCGGCGCCCGGCGCGACGATCACCTGCGCCTGAGCCTGCCCGACGACGCCGAAGAGGGCGCTTGGGGCCTCTCTCCGGCCGCGCTGCGCCTCGTGCGCGCGGCGGGGCGGGCCCCGACCATCGGCGCCCTGCTCGAGGCGGGCGGGGCCGACCGCGACGACGTGTGGTTGGCGCTCGACTGGCTGCTGCACCTCGGGCTGCTCCAGGCCGAGGCCGCCTCGGGGGACGCCAGCGGGATCAGCGTCGAGGGCGTCGATCTGGGGCCTGCTCCTTCCCCGGGCCGGCCGCCGGTGGTCGCTCCTCCGGTTCGGACGCCGGTGTCCACGCCCCCGATTCGGGTGGCTGCTCCTCCCGCCGCTGCGGCTCCTGCCGCCGCTCCTCCCCCTGCGCCGCGTGGCCCGGCACCCGCAGCTGGCCCCGCGGCCGGCCCGGCCGAGCCTCTGCGGGCCCTGCTGTCCAAGCTCACCAGCGCCACGCCTTGGGATGTTTTTGAGCTGAACGCCCCGGCCGACGTCAACATCGACGAGCTCGACAAGCGCTTCCGGGCGGCCTCGAGCGCGCACCACCCCGACCGTCACGGGGGCAGCCCCGCCGAGGTCGCGCAGCTCTCCACCGAGATCTTCGCGCTCTACCAGTCGGCGCGCGCCGCTTTCGACAGCGAGGACTTCCGCAAAGAGGTGCGAGAGCGCCTGCTCTGCCGGGCCGAGGGGCGGCCCTATGTCTCGGACGCCGACCGCAAGGCGGCGCGCCTGCACTTCAAGAAGGGTGAGGCGGCGCTGCGGGCCCGGCGGCTGGCCGAAGCGGTGGAAGAGCTCGCCGCGGGCGCCGTGCGTGACCCGCTCGACTGGGAGATCGCCGTCCAGCTCATCATCGCCGAGTGGCGCGCCGAGAAGGTCGCGCCCTTGGTCGCCGCAGAGCGCCTGCTCGCGGTGAAGACCGACCGCAAGTCGATCAACGCCGACATCCAGTACCATGCGGGCGAGATGCTCCTCTCCGCCGGCAAAGAGGACGAGGCCTACAAGCGCTTCCACGCCTGCCTCGAGAAGGACCCGGAGCACGTCGGCGCCCAGCGGCGCGTGCGCTTGCGGCAAACCCGCGAAGAGAAGGTGGTCGAAGCCAAGTCCGCCTCGCCGCTCAGCGGCATCAAGGGGCTGTTCTCGGGCTGGGGCAAGAAGCCGGGCGGCTGAGCGCTCCCGCGGCGCTCCGCCCGCGCGTTAGGCGCGGGGGCGGGCGCACGGCCGCGGAGGTGGAGAATGGGAGGCGTGGAGAAGGTCGAGAGCGCCCTCGCTGCCGCCGTCCTCGTGGTGTGGGCGCTCAGCTTGGCCGGCACCCGATGGGCGGCCCCGCGCGCGCTCACGGGGCGGCCCGCCTGGGTTGGTTTTGGGCTCGCCCTGCACCTCGCCAGCCTCGGCGCGGCCTGCTGGTCGGCCGGGCACCTCCCGCTCGACTCGATGCGTTTTGGCCTCAGCGCGCTGGCCCTGTGGGTCGCCCTGGGCTGGGGCTGGCTGCGCGCCCAGCCGCGGATGGAGAGCCTCGGCGTGCTCCTGATCGGCCTCGTGGTGCTGCTCTTCGGCGCCGCGCAGCTCGCGCCCAACGCCGGCGGCGGCACTGCGCGTGAGGGGCTCTGGTTCCCGGCCCACGTGACGCTGATCTTGGTGGGGCTCGGCGGTCTGGCCGTCTCTGCATCCCTGTCCACGGTGTTCTTGTTCGTGCAACGCCAGCTGAAAGCCAAACGTTTCCAGGGCCTCGCCCGGCTCCCGTCGTTGGATGTGTTGGATCGCCGAAACTACCAAGCCATGTCCTTTGGCTTCGTCTGCCTGACCGCGGGCATGGCGATCGGCGGGGTCTGGGCCGCCACCCACCCCGAGGCGAGCATGGGGCCGACCTTTACGGTCTGGGGCACGGTGTTGTTGTGGCTGTGGTACGCGGCGGCGCTGCACGCCCGGCTGGTGAGCGGCTGGCAGGGCCGCCTCGCCGCGGTCTTTGGTGTGGGCGGTTTTGTGGGCATGGGCGCGATGGTCGCGATCGCCGCCGTGGTGCTGCGGGGGTGGCACTGATGCCCTCGCTGAACGGGCCCGGCTGGGCCAGGGGGCGCCGATGAACATCGTCGCCGTCGGGGTCAGCCACCACACCGCCCCCATCGAGATCCGCGAGCAGCTCGCGGTTCCGATGGGCCTCGTGCCCGAGCTCCTTCACCGTCTGCGCGCCGAGCACATCGGCCGCGAGGCGCTGCTGCTCTCCACCTGCAACCGCGTCGAGCTCTACGCCGTGCCCGCCGAGGGCCGCACCCCTGAGGAGCTGGTCGGCTTCTTGGCCGCGAACAGCGGGCTCAAGGACCGGGCGCTGCGCGCGCACATTTTTCGCTATCAGGCCGAAGATGCCGTGCGGCACGTCTTTCGCGTCGCGTCGAGCCTGGATAGCATGGTGGTGGGTGAGCCCCAGATCACCGGCCAGCTCCGCGAGGCCTACCGCTTGGCGACCGACGAGCGCTCGGCGGGGCCCGTGCTCCACCGGGTCATCGACCGGGCGCTCAGCGTGGCCAAGCGGGTGCGCACCGAGACCGGCATCGGCCGCGAGGCGGTCAGCGTCGGGCGCGCGGGCGTCGAGCTGTCGCGCCAGGTGCTCGGCGAGCTCAGCGGGCGCTCGGCCCTGCTCATCGGTGCGGGCGCGCACGGGAAGCTCGTGGCCAAGGCCATGCTCGGCTACGGCCTCGGCGAGCTGGTGGTCACCAACCGCACCTTTGACCGGGCCAGCGAGCTGGCCGCCCAGCTCGGCGCCGCCGCCGCCCCGATGGACGACATCGCCCGGATCATGGAGCGGGTCGACGTGGTCATCGCCTGCACCGGCGCGGGCCGCGCCTTGATCTCGCGGGCCGAGCTGGCGCCGGTGATGCGCCGTCGGCGCCTGCGGTCGATCGTCATGATCGACCTGTCGGTGCCCCGGAACATCGACCCTGACGTCAATCAGATCGATGGTGTCTACCGCTTTGACGTCGACGACCTGCGCCAGATCGCCGATGTCGGGGTGGAGAAGCGCAAGGTCGCCGCGGTTGAGGCCGAGCGCATCGTGTCGGAGGAGGCCGTGCGCGCCTGGCGGCAGCTCCAGGTCGACGGCCTCATCGGGCGGGTCGGGGGCATCGCGCGGCGGGCCGAGGCCATCCGGGCCGCCGAGCTCGGGCGCGCAGGGCTGACAGGCCTCGATCCGAAGCAGCAGAAGGCCATTGAGGCCATGACCAAGGCGATCGTGAAGAAGATCCTCCACCCCTCGCTGGCGCAGGCTCGCGCTCTGGCCGAGGCGGGGGAGGTCGACCGGCTCGAGGCGCTGCTCGCGACCCTCGGCGATGAGGGAGAGGGCACATGAAGCGGACCTTGAAGCTCGGCACCCGGGGGAGCCTGCTGGCGCGCGCCCAGAGCCAGATGGTGGCCGACCAGCTCAGCGCGGCGACCGGCTGGCCCGTCGAGCTCGTGATCCTCACCACCCGCGGCGATCTCGACCAGCAGCGCCCCCTCGCCGCGCTGGGCGGCAAGGGCCTGTTCACCTTCGAGCTCGAAGAGGGCCTGCGCGACGGCAGCCTCGACTTGGCGGTGCACAGCCTCAAAGACCTGCCCACCGAGGACGCCGACGGCCTGACCTTGGGCGCCATCCCCGAGCGCGAGGATCCGCGCGACGTCATCGTCGGCGCGCCGCTCTCGGCCCTGCCCGTGGGCGCCCACCTGGGCACGGGCTCGCTCCGCCGGCGGGTGCAGGCCCTGGCCCTTCGGCCCGACCTGCGGGTCGGCGACATCCGCGGGAACGTCGAGACCCGGCTTCGCAAGCGCGACGAGGGCCAGTTCGACGCGACCATCCTCGCCGCGGCCGGCCTCAATCGCCTGGGCATCCGGCGGGCCGACGGGCACCCCATCGCGGTGGCCGAGATGGTCCCCGCGGTCGGCCAAGGCGCGCTGGCGGTGCAGTGCCGGGCGGGCGACCCGGTGGTGCTCGCGCTGCTCGCGCAGATCGATCACGCGCCCACGCGGGCCGCGGTCGGCGTTGAGCGCGCCTTCCTCCAACGTTTTGGGGGAGGATGCAACACCCCCGCCGCCTGCCACGCCTGGTCCGCGGATGGGGAGCTGCGCGCGCTGGCCGTCGCCCCCGATCCCTCCGGCGGGCTGCGGCGGGCGGAGGGCAGCGGCCTCGACGGTCAGGCCCTCGGGCGGCGCCTCGCGGCGGAGCTGCGGCAGGGCTGATCCCCCGCAGCCGGCGCTGGTCTGGGCGAAGGGCGCCCGCGACCCGGTGGGTGAGAGGGCCGTCGACCTCGGCCTAGGCCTAGGCCATCGCCCGTCGGGCGCGCAGCTCGGCGAGGGCCGCGGCCTGCTCCGCAGGGCTCAGCGCGTCGATCAGCGGGAAGATCAAGCGCTCCTCGCCTTCGATGTGCCCGTGGAGGGCCGCGGCGAGGGCGCGCAGCGCGGTCTGATCCAGGGGGGCCGTGCCGTCGAGGCCGGGCAGCGCGCGCCCGACCAACTCCTCGATCTCAGCGTGCTCGTCGGCGATCTGATCCAGCTGGGCGGCGAGCTCGGGCCGGAGCGCGCAGAGGCGCGGCGCCACCGACTGCTCCTCATCGGCGGCGTGGAGCGGCAGGGCGATGCGAAGATAGCGGGCGACCTGCGTGGCGGTGCTGACCGCCGCCGGGCTGTCGAGCGCGCCGCGCCCGGCCAGCGCGCGCAGGCTGGCCGCCACGGCGCGGATCCGGCCGTGGCACTCCATCAACGGAGCGACGAGGCCGCTGTGCGCCGGGGCTGGGCCGCCTCGGCGCAGCGCCGCCCGGCTGATCACCGCCCGCCCCGCAGCGCGCGCGGGAACAAGATGTTGTTCTCAAGGTGGATGTGGGCGTGAAGCTCGGCTTCGAGCGCCTCAAGGCCCTGCCACAGCGCCCGCCAAGTACCGCAGGCCTCGGCGGGCGGCGTGTACCCGTCGGTCAACCGGCGCATCGCGCGAAGCGCCTCGCCTGCGCTGTCGTGCTCGGCGTGCATCACCGCGACCGGCCCTCCGGCGGCGGACCCTCTGCCTGACCCGATCATCGGGAAGAGCACCTGCTCCTCTTTGCGCATGTGCTGCTCGAGCTCGTCTGCGAGATCACTGAGAATGACGTTGATCTCGGCGATGCGCGCGTCCTTGTCGCCGTGCACCCGCAGCACTTTGGTGGCCATCGCCCGCAGGCGCGGCAGCTCCGACCAGAGCGGCGCGTGGTAGCGCTCCAGCAGGTGCGTGATGAGGCGCGGGAGGGGCTCGAGGTCCCACCGGGTGTCGGGGCTGGTGAAGCGCGCCTCTTCCGCGTGAAGCTCGTCCATCAGCGTCTCGAGGCTGAGGTTCGCGCGGCCGCAGGCCTCGGCGAGGGGCCGGGCGCCCCCGCAGCAAAAGTCGATGAGATGCCGCTGCAGCACGGCAACGGCGCGAGGATGTTGGGTGACCAGCGCGGCCACCGTCAGAGGGCTGTCCATTGTCGGACCTCCGGGTCGGTTGAGTGACCCGGGGCATGCAACGACTGTGCCAGAGGCGCCGCCTGCGGCGCGGGCCGCGCTTCGCGGCGGAGCTGTGGGAAAGCGCACGCACAGCTGCGCCATCCCGCACTGCGAGCGGCTCAGCCGGCCTCGCTCTGCTCTTCCCCTTCGGGCTCGGGCTTGCTCGCCGCGCCGTCGGGGCAGGTCTGGTCGCACTGCTCGGGCCAAACGCCCTCGAGCGCGTCTTCGCAGCTGAGCTGGGCGATCGCCTCGATGCACGAGAAGCCGACCTCGTCGTCGTACTCGGGGCAGTTGCCGCGGGCCGGGTCGACCTTGTCTTCGAGCTTGGTCAAACAGTCGTCGAGGTCGTCAAAACCCATCGTCGTGGTCAAGACGTCGCAGGTCTCGTAGAGCTCGCAGGTCTTCTCGGCGAAGGCGACGGCGAAGTCCTCGTGCTTGTAGCCGCCGCAGCCGACGGCGAGGGCGCAGAGCAGGGTGAGGGGAGGGGCGCGCATGGGGGCTCCGGAGCGGGTAGGCGGATGCTGCCAGGGTGGGGGCGCTCCGCGGAGGCGCTGCCGGCCCAACGCGTGAGGTTGACGTGCAGCAGGCTGATGTGAACGTGCGGCCTCGACGCGCGCCGCGCCGCGGGCGGGCCCCTTGAGCGGCGCGCCGCCCCGGGTCTTGGTCGGGCGCGAAGAGGCCGAGCCCCTCTGCGCCTTGCTCGCCGCGGCCGGCCTCACGCCGGTGCACCTGCCGATGCTCCGCCTCGGGCCGACCGGCGCGCCGCGCCCGGCGGGTCGGGTGGATCTGCTGTTGGTGAGCTCCCCTGCGGCGGCCCGCTTCTGCCCGTCGATCGCCGAGATGGGCGTGCCAGCGGTCGCTGTGGGCGAGGCCACTGCCGAGGGGCTGCGGGCGCGTGGCCTCAACCTCGCCGCGGTGGGCGCGGGCGGCGGTGCTGAGGCGGTGGAGCTGTTGGCTGCGCAGCTCGAGGCGCGCGGCCCCGAGGCGCGTGGCCTCTACGTGGGCGCGGCGACGCCCTCGCCCGAGCTCGACGCGGCGTTGGCGGCCCGGGGCGGCGGTCGGGTGGCCCGCTGGGCGGTCTACGATCAGCTGCCGGTGCCCGGTTTGGCGCTGGCCCTCGCGCAGGTGGGCGCAGTCGAGGCCGTTTGCTTCACCAGCGGGTCGATGGCCCGGGCCTGGGCGGCGGCGGGCGGGCCGACCTGGGCCCCCGGCACGCGGCGGATCGTGATGGGGGCCTCGACGGCGGCGGCGCTCGAGGCGCTCGGCCTTCCGGCAGAGGTGGTGGCCGACCGACCCCGCCTCGACGCGCTGGTCGCGGCCTGCTGCCGCGCGCTCTCGACGGGCGGGGAGGGCCGCCTCGACCACTGACCCGCGGGCCCCGCTGGACCACCGGAGGGTGCCGGGCCCGGCGGCTCAGCTTCGGCGGTACATCGCGCGGGTGAGGTCTTTGGTCAGGTTCTTTTGGTGGCTCTCGATGGTGCCGCCGCCGATCTCGAGCAGCTTCGCGTCGCGGAAGAGCCGCTCGATGCTGTACTCACGGCAGTAGCCTGCGCCGCCGAGCACTTGCATTGCGTTGTCGGCGACCTGCTTGCCCACCGGCGCGGCGAAGAGCTTGGCCGCATCAGAGCCGATGCGGTTGCGCAGATCGGGGCCGACAGCGCGGGCGACGTTGTAGACGAGGCAGCGGGCGGCCTCGGTGGCGGCGAAGCCGTCGGCGATGTACCGCTGAATCTGGCCGAAGTTGTTGATCGACTGACCAAACGCCTTGCGGTCTTCGGCGTAGGTGACCATCTCTTCGACGCAGCGCAGCGCGATGCCCACGCTCATCGCGGCCAAGGTCAGGCGCTCGATCTCGAGGTTGCGCATCATGTGCTCGAGGCCCTGACCCTCGCGCCCGAGCAGGTTCTCGACCGGCACCTCGCAGTCCTCGAAGATGAGCTCAGACATGCTGCTCGCGCGCATGCCCATCTTCGAGATGTGCGCCGACTTGGAGAAGCCGGGGCTGGTCGCCTCGACCACAAAGGCGCTGACCTTGCCCTCGGTCTTGGCATAGACGAGGAAAACGTCGGCCTCGGGGCCGTTCGTGATGTAGGTTTTGGTACCGGTGAGCAGGTAGTGGTCGCCCTTGCGCACGGCCCGGGTGCTCAGCCCGAGCACGTCGGTGCCGTGGCTCGGCTCGGTCATGCCCATGCCGCCGATCCACTCGCCCGAGATGACCTTGCTGAGGTAGCGCGCGCGCTGGTCGTCATTGCTGCAGTGCGCGAAGTTGTTCACAAACAGCATGCTGTGCGCGAGGTAGGCGAGGCAGAAGCCGGGGTCGAAGCGGCTGAGCTCTTCGTGCACGATGACCGCGGCCACGCTGTCGAGGCCCGCGCCGCCCAAGTGCTCAGGCACGGTGATCCCGAGCAGGCCCAGCTCGCCGAGCCGGCGCAGCAGGGGGATGTTGAGCTGCTCGCGGCGGTCGAACTCGTCGGCCTGGGGGGCGACCTCGGCCCGCGCGAAGCCCGCGACCAGCTCGCGCAGGGCCGCGTGCTCTTCGGTCGGGTTGAACAGGGCGTCATACGCGGGGTGGTGGATGCTCTGGGCGGGCACGCGGGACCTCCGTGGGGCGGGCAAGGGGGGCGCATAACCGAGGCGCAGAGCCGCGGGATACGGCGCGCGCTGGAGGTCCCATGGCCACGCCCGGTTCGCTGTTCCCGACCCACCCTGCTGCTGCTCCCTCGGTGTCCGAGGCGTCATCGCCGGCCGTGGTGCCACCAACCCCTCCGGTGGTTGAGGCCCCGCCGCGCCAGCGCCGGATGTTGTTGGTCGATGGCAGCAACCAAGCCTTCCGCCTCTTCTTCGCCATCCAGCAAGACATGCGGGCGCCCGACGGCAGCCCCACGCGGGCCCTGTACGGCTTTGCCAACCTGCTGATCCGCCTACTGAAAGACGAGCAACCCGACTACCTGCTGGTCGCCTTCGACCGCGGGCTCTCTTTCCGCAACGACATCTTTCCCGACTACAAGGGCCAGCGGCCCGACATGCCCGAAGAGCTCCGCGCGCAGTGGGATGACTTCATCCCGCTGTGCACCGAGTGGGGGGTAAAGGCCGTCGCGATCAACGGGATGGAGGCTGACGACGTCATCGGCACCCTCGCCGCGCGGTATGGCGGCCCCGAGCTGCGGGTGCACATCCTCAGCTCCGACAAGGACTTCTGCCAGCTCGTCAACGATCACGTCTTCGTGCATGATCTGGGCAAGGACGAGCTGCTTGGCCGGGCCGAGGTCGAGGAGCGCTGGGGCGTCCGCCCCGAGCAGATCATCGACCTGCTCTCGCTGATGGGCGACACCAGCGACAACGTGCCGGGCATCGCGGGCGTGGGCCCGAAGAAGGCGGCGAAGTTCATCCAGACCTATGGGACGGCCGAAGGGGTCATCGAGAACGCCGCCAAGATCGGCGGAAAGACGGGAGAGGCGGTGGCCGCGGGCCGCGACATCGTGGCCCTGGCCCGGAAGCTGGTCACCATCCACACCGAGGTCGACCTCGGCTTCGGCCTCGAGGACCTCCGGCCGACCACCCCCGATTGGACGGCGCTCGCCGCCCGGATCAAGCACTACGGCTTCCGTCGCATCCTCACCCTCATCGAAGAGGGCGCGGCGGCCGCGGGGGCTGAGGTGGTCCAAGCCACCCCGAAGGTCGACCGCTCCCGCTACCGCACCGTGCGCACCCCGGGGGAGCTGGCTGAGCTCGCCGCAGCCCTGCGGGCGGCGGGGCGCTTCGCCTTCGACACCGAGACCACCAGCCTTGACGCCGCCGGCGCTCGTTTGGTGGGCATGAGCTTCTGTTGGTCGCCCACCGACGCAGCCTATGTCCCGGTCGGGCATGAGGGTGTGGACCAGAACTGCCCCGACGCGTTGGCCGTGCTGGGGCCCATCCTCGCTGACCCGACGATCAAAAAGACCGGCCAGAACCTCAAGTACGACATGCAGGTGCTGTGGTCCAACGGCTGCACCTTCGCTGGCCTCGACGGCGACACGATGCTGCTCGACTACCTCGTGAATGTTGACCAGAAGCATGGTCTCGACGAGCTCGCCCGCCGCTACCTCGACCACAAGAACATCGCCTATGGCGAGGTGACCGCGAGCACCGGCGGCGATTTTGCAAAGGTACCGGTCGAGCAGGCCACCCAATACGCGGCCGAGGACGCCCACGTCGTCTGGCTCATCGAGAACCGCATCGCCGAGCTTGGCGCGCTGGACGATGATCTGCGCCAGCTTTACGCCGAGGTCGAGCTGCCCCTGGTGCCGGTGCTGGCCGACATGGAGCGCATCGGCATTCGCTGCAGCAAGCCGGCCTTGCAGGCGCTGTCTGTCGAGCTCGCCGCGCGCATCGACACGATGACCCAAGCGATCCACGCCGAGGCGGGGGAGGTGTTCAACCTCAACAGCCCCAAGCAGCTCGCGACCATCCTCTTTGAGAAGCGGGGCCTGGAGTCGACCAAGAAGACCAAGACCGGCGCCTCGACCGCCGCCGACGTGCTCGAGGCCCTCGCCGACCAAGGTGACGCGCTGTGCAGCATGATCCTGCAGTACCGCGAGCTGGCCAAGCTCAAGGGCACCTATGTCGACGCGCTGCAAGACTGCATCGATACGCACGGGCGCATCCACACGAGCTTCCATCAGGCCGTCGCGGCCACCGGGCGGCTGAGCAGCAACGAGCCCAACCTCCAGAACATCCCCATCCGGACCGAAGAGGGGCGCCGCGTCCGGGCCTGTTTTGTGCCCGACGATGGCTTTGTATTCCTGTCCGCGGACTACTCGCAGATCGAGCTTCGGGTGTTGGCCCACTTCTGCGGCGAGGGCGCCCTGGTGGACGCCTTCCTCAAGCAGGAGGACATTCATCGCCGCACCGCCGCCGAGGTCTTTGGCTGCGCCCCGGCCTTGGTCAGCGCCGAGCAGCGCCGCGCGGCCAAGGCGATCAACTTTGGCCTCGTGTACGGCATGAGCGCGTTCCGCTTGGCCAATGAGCTGAAGATCTCCCGCCGGGTCGCGCAAGAGTACATCGATGGGTATTTTGCACGCTATCCCCAAGTCAAGACCTATATGGACGAGGCCATCGCCAAGGCCAAGTCCACGGGCCACGCGCGCACCTTGTTCGGCCGCCGGCGCGGGGTGCAAGGCCTCGACGCGCGCAACCCCAACGACCGCGGGGAGGCCGAGCGCGTCGCCATCAACACCCCGGTGCAGGGCACGGCGGCGGATCTCATCAAGATGGCGATGATCCGCGTGCATCGGGCGCTCAAGGCGGATCACCCCCGCGCGCGCCTGCTGCTGCAAGTGCACGACGAGCTGGTGCTCGAGGTGCCGGTCGACGAGGTCGACGTGGTGGCCGCCCGGGTCAAGGCCGAGATGGAGGGTGTGGCCACCCTGAAGGTGCCGCTGGTGGTCGACACCGGCGTCGGCGCGAGCTGGGACCTCGCGCACTGAGGCCGCGCGCCTGAGCACCCGCGCCTGACTGGGCCTGCGCGCGAGGGCCGGGCCCGCCCGGGTTAGCCTGCCCGGCGGTGGGCTCCTGCGCCCGCTCCGACGGGAGGTTCGATGGCGATGACGTACTGGCCGGCGCTCAGCGAGGGCCTGTGGGGCCTGGCCGCCCTGCTGCCGGTTTTGGCGGCGGGGCTGCGGGCCATCCGCGGGGGCGCGGGCGGCGACGGGACCGACGACCCGCCTGATCCGTCCGACCTGTCCGAAGAGGCCGCTGACGACCCGCTCGCCGAGGTCGACGGCGAGAAGTCTGCCGCATCGGACGCCGAGGCAGGCGACGACGGTGATGGTTCGGGTGAGGGCGGCGCCGCGCGGCGCGACCCCTTCGGCTGCCTCAGCCCTTACCGCGGCCCCCAGAAGCCCGATCCCGACGTCGAGCTCGTCGCGGCCGCCGCCCAGGGTGACGCGGCGGCCTACCGGGGCCTCGTCGAGCGGTACCAGAGCCGCATCTATGGCGTCTGCTACGGCATGATGCGCAACAGCGAGGACGCGCGGGACTGTGCCCAAGAGGCCTTCGTCAAGGCCTACCGCAACCTCGACAAGTTCCGCTACGGCAGCAGCTTTTACCACTGGCTGTGCCGCATCGCGGTGAACGTGTCGATCGACCTGCTGCGGCGGCAGAAGATCCGCCGGGCCGACGAATTCGACGAGGGCTACGCCGCGCGTGAGAGCGGGGGCGGCTTCTACTACGCCCACCACCGCAACGATCCGGCGCGTGAGCTGGAGCGCAAGGGCCTCAACGCCAAGATCTACGCGGCCCTCGACACGCTGCCCGCCGAGCAGCGCCAGGTCCTCATCCTGCGCGAGATGGACGGCCTCGCCTACAAGGAGATCGCCGACGTCATGGGGATCCCCGAGGGTACGGTGATGAGCCGCCTCTTCTACGCCCGCAAGAAGATGCAGGCGCTGCTCAAAGAGGAGCGCTGAACCCGCGGCGCATCGGCGCCTCGTCGTGAATATCGGCCCCTGGCGCCCGTAGCGCGGCCAGAGACGCCCGCAGAATTCCCCCCCTTGCCCTCGCGTGCCCCATGGCTGCTGCTCCGCCCCGGCTCTCCCCCGGTGAACTGCGCTGGATGCAGGCCGTCGATGGCGCCCTCCAGCCCGATGATCCCGCGATGGCTGAGGCCGCGCGCCTCGGGCTGCTGCTCCGGGCGGGGCTGGCCCGGCCGCCGGGGGTTGAGCTCGCCGACGATGTGCTCGCCCAGCTCGGTCTTGATCGCGGGTCCATCTCCCTCCCCGATGTTGTGGAGATCGACCTCACCGACGGTGTGCTCGCCCAGCTCGGCCTCGACCGCGGTTCGCTCTCCCTCCCCGATGTTGCGGAGATCGACCTCACCGACGGTGTGCTCGCCCAGCTCGGGCTGGGCCGCGGGTCCATCTCCCTCCCCGATGTTGCGGAGATCGGCCTCACCGACGGTGTCTTCGCCAGTCTCGGCCTGGAACGCGGGTCCATCTCCCTCCCCGATGTGGCGGAGATCGACCTCACCGACGGTGTCTTCGCCAGTCTCGGCCTAGAACGCGGGTCCATCTCCCTCCCCACAACGGCGGAGATTGACGTCGCGGACGGCGTGCTCGCCCACCTCGGCCTCGACCACGGGTCGATCTACCTCCCCGAAGCGGCGGAGATCGACGTCGCGGACGGTGTGCTCGCGAAGATCGGGCTCGGGTCCGGTGCGGTGCGCTTGCCCGAGGCGGCCCCGGTCGAGCTCGCGGACGCCGTGCTCTCCGCCGCGGGTCTGGCCAGCGGTCGGGTCCCGGTCGAGGCGCCTGCGGTCACCCCGCCCCTCGCCGCGGAGCTCGACCTCCGGCCGCTCGCTGAGGTGGTCCCGCTCGTGCGCCCTGCCGCCCGACCCGCTGCGCGGCCCTGGCGCGCGGTCGGCCCGGCCCTGCTGATGGCCGCGGCGGCCCTGCTCAGCGTGTTGGTCGAGGGCCCCTGGGTCAGCAGCGACCAAGCCTTCACCTACAGCCAGTCCTCTGACAACCGCCTTGAGATCATCGAGCTGAGCACCGAGACCGACGCGGTGGTGCACGTCATCCAGGCCGAAGAGGACGCGCCCACCATCATCTTCATTGACGAGGCCGATCCGCAGGCCCCGGCCGCCGAGGAGGGCTGACCATGGCTCCCACCCGCACCATCTCTGCGCTGCTGCAGCGCGCCCTGCTCGTGCTCGCGCTCGCGGCGCCCTTCGCGGCCCTCCCCGCGCCTGCCTTCGCGGAGAACGGCAAGGCTGACGGCCAAAAGGTCGGCAAGGTCGAGGTGACCGTCCACGTCATCAAGGCGACCGAGGCCCACAAGAAGGTCGACGCCAAGCTCAGCAGCCTGACCCGCTTCCTCAAGCCGCTGCGCTACACCGGCTACGAGCTGCTCTCGACCCACGAGGTGCCGGTCAGCGGGCGCGCCCCCGGCAACTTCGGGATCGCGGGCGACCGCAAGGTCCACATCGAGCTGCTGAGCCGCGACGAGCAAAACGCGCGCCTTCGGGTGCAGATCATGGGGCCCAAGGGCCAGAAGCTGCTCGACTCCACGGTGTCGGTGCGGCGCAACGGCACCTTCATCGTGGCCGGCCCCAAGTACGGCGACGGGGTGCTGGTCCTGCCCCTGACCGCTCGCTACTGAGCGCGCGGCGGGCCCCGCTCTCCGCCCGCCGCCCGGAGCCCCCGATGACCATCTTCGCCAAGATCATCCGCAAAGAGGTCCCCGCGCAGATCCTCTACGAAGATGACCTCGCCCTGGCCTTCCGCGACGTGCAGCCGGTCGCGCCCACCCACTTCTTGGTCATCCCCAAAGAGCCGCTGGTCTCTCTGGCCGACGCGACCCCGGCGCACGCGGCGCTGCTCGGCCACCTGATGGTCGTCGCCGCCCAGGTCGCCGCCGCCGAGGGCCTCGCCGCCACCGGCTACCGTGTGGTCACCAACGCCGGCGCCGACGCGGGCCAGTCGGTCTTCCACCTGCACCTGCACGTCATCGGCGGCCGCAGCCTGCGCTGGCCCCCGGGCTAAAGCTCAGCCCGCCGCGGGCACCCGCTGGGCCGCCGCCCACACCGCCCGCAGGCCTGGGTCGCGCAGCCCGCGGTCGGCCGAGGCCCGCAGCTCATCGAGCTCGAGGTTGGGGTGCTGGCGCGCGTAGACCAGCGCCTGCAGGCCCATGTCGAGCTTGTCCAGCTCGTGCACGAAGCGCGCCTCGGGGCTCTCGCCGGCCTCGTAGTCGGCCCAAGCCGCCAGCGCGCGGGGCAAGCCGCCCAGCAGGCCCGCCGCCGCAGCGGCTTCGAGGCGCCGCTTCTCGTCGCGGCCGACGCCGTCATGGGGCGTGATGTCGCCGGCCCGGACCTCGGGCACGTCGTGCAGCAGGGCGATCTCGAGCACGCGCAGCCGGTCGAGATCGGGCGGGCAGAGGATGACGGCCAGCCAGGCCACCCCGAAGCTGTGGGCGGCGACCGACTCCGGCGCGGGCACCCCCTGCCGCACCCAGCCCGCGCGGGGCAGGGCCTTGAGCTGCGCCACCTCGAGCAGGGTGGCGGCGAGGGCGGCTATGTCGGCGCTCACGGCGCGCGCACCAGCGCCCGCTGGTCGGGGCGGCCCATCGACAGCACCAGCGGTCGCTCGGCCTGCCGGCGCAGGAAGGCCTGCCGGTCGCGCAGGCCTTGCCAGCCGAGGCTGATCATCACCTGGGCCACCGCCGACCCGAGGTTGGCGCCCGGGCCGGGCAAGATGATGACCTCGGGCGCCAGCTCGCCCAGGGCCACGCGCAGCATGGCGGTGAAGTCAAAGGCCTGGTCGACCTGCGGGCCCAGCGTCCAGGCGGCGAGCGCGCCCGGGTCGGCGCTGCGCGGGCTCCACAAGCTGCCCTGGCCGTCGATCAAGGTGACCGCTGGCGCACGCCAGCCGAGCGAGCGCAGGGCTTGGGCCTTTGCCGCGGTGGCCGACATCAGCGGCGTGTGGAAGGCCGAGTGCAGGGGCAGGCGCAGCGGAAAGCGCACGCCGGCGCGCTCCTCGGGGGGCACGGCCGCGCTGAGCGCCGCGAGGGCCGCCTCGGTGCCGCCGAGCACGGCCTGGCCGCCGAGCCGGATCGACCAGTACAGGTCGGGGATCTGCTGCACGAGGTCATTGACGCGGTCGAGGCGCCAAGCCTCGGGCCGCCACTCCTCATCGGTCAGCGGGAGGAGGACCTGCCCGCCGATGATGTTGTCGCGCTGCCAGCCGCCGAAGGTCTCGATGAGCTGCACGCCGTCGGCCAGGGGGAGGGCGCCCCCCGCGGTGAGCGCGGTGTACCAGCCCATGGAATTGCCGCAGACGCCAACGATCTCAAAGCGCTCGGGGTCGATCTGGGCCACGTCCGCCAAGGAGCAGGCGGCGGTCAGCGCGCTCGCGTGCTCCCCGGCCGCGTGCAGGGCCGGTCGCAGCGCGGGCTCGGCGTCTAAGGAGCGCGTGGTCGGCAGCCCCTGCGCGGAGCGCGCGGCGTCAAAGGCGTCGACCACCGCCTGGGCTGGGCCCGGGGGCAAGGCCTGGAGCTGCCCAAGGGAGTCGCGGCCATAGGAGCCGCGGCCGGGGAAGAGCACCAGCGCGCGCAGGCGGCCGCCGGGACGGGAAGGGGAGGGGAGGGCTGCGCCGGACATGGGGCTCCTTCCGGAGGGCTTCGCGCTGCGCCATGTGGCACATCGGCGATGTTACGCCCGTGTTTGAATAGGATAAGAGTAGGCGCGGCCGCCTCAGCCGACCCGGGCGGGCCTGGGTCGCGGGCGCGCGAGCAGGGCGCGGGCGCTGGCCTCGATGTCGGGCTCTTGCACCAGCACGAGGTTGGCCGCCCCGCCGAGCGGGATGTAGGTGTCGGCCGCCGCCACCCGTCGGATGGTCAGCCCGTCGACCTCATCGACCAGCGCGGCGATCACGCCCTCGGCGACCCCGCCGGTCACCCGGCACTCGTCGACCACCAGCACGCGCCCGGTGGCCAGCGCGTGCTCGACCATCGCCTCGACCGGCAGCGGGTTCAGCCAGCGCAGGTCGATCACCCGCACCCGGTGGCCCTCGGCCTCGAGGCGGGCGGCGACGCGCAGGCTCATCCACAGGCCGTTGGCGTAGCTGAAGATGGTGAGCTGATCGCCATCTCCGTAGACCCCGACCTCGCCGAGCGGGATGTGGAAGCCCGGCGCGGGGTAGTCAAAAGACCAAAGGCCGTCTTTGTCAGCGTGCAGGTCTTTGGTCATGTAGAGCGCGATGGGCTCGAGGAAAACAGCGACCCGGCCCATGGCCCGGGCGCTGGCCACCAAGGTGCGCAGGATGCCCACCGCGTCGCGGCCGTTGCTCGGCGTGGCGATGAGCAGCCCGGGGATGTCGCGCAGCGCGCCGACCGCGTTGTCGTTGTGAAAGTGCCCGCCGAAGCCTTTTTGGTAGGCGAGGCCGGCGATGCGCACGACCATCGGGTTGCTGAGCTGGCCATTGGTGAAGAACTGCTGGGAGCAGGCCTCGCCGCGCAGCTGGTCGATCGCGTTGTGCAGGTAGGCGAGGTACTGAATCTCGGGCATGGGCAACATGCCGAGGCCCGCCGCGCCGATCGCCAGCCCGAGGATGCTGGTCTCGTCGAGCGCCGTGTTGAACACCCGCCCGAGGCCGGCGCGCTTCTGCAGCTCGGCGGTGACGTGGTAGACGCCACCTTTGCGCGCGACATCTTCGCCGAACAGCATCAGCTCAGGGTGCTGCACGAAGAGGTCGCCCAGCGCCCGGTTGATGAGGACGGCCATATGCCGGGCCCGGTCGGCCTCGGGCAGGCGGCCGCCCCAAAAGGCCAAGCGGGCCTCGGGGTCGGGCGCGCGACCGGCCTCGGCGGCCACGCGGGCCGGGTCGTGGGGGGCGAGCGGGGCGACGACCTGCGCGGCGGTCTCGAGCTTGGGGCGGGCGGCGGCCTCGCGGCCCAGACCTTCGATCCGGTCGCGCAGGTCGTCGTAGAGGGCCAGCGCCTCGGTCGCGGTGAGCACGCCGGCCTCGACTAGGGAGAGCGCGCTGCGCAGCACCGGATCTTCAGCCTCACCGGCCGCGATCTCCTCGGGTGAGCGGTAGAGCTGCTCGACATCGCTGCCCGCGTGGCCCATCAGGCGCACCACCCGCAGGTGCAAGAAGGCCGGCCGGCGGGTCTCGCGCACGTAGGCGGCGGCCGCGGCGGCGGCCCGGTAGGCGTCGGCCAGATCGCGCCCATCGCCAAAGAAGTACTGGATGCCCGCGAAGGCCTCGAAGCGCCGGGCCACCCAGCCCTCGGGCGTGCGCACGCTGATACCGATGCCGTTGTCTTCGCACACAAAAAGCACCGGACACGGCAGGTGCTGGTGGGTGGCCAGGGCCGCGGCGTTGAACGCCGTGCAGGCGGTGGCGTGGTTGCTGCTCGCGTCGCCGAAGCTGGTGATGACGATGCTGTCGGCGGGCACCGGGCCGCGCAGCCCGAGGCGCGCTTGGCGGGCCAGGGTGAAGGCGGCGCCCACGGCCTTGGGCAGCTGGCTGGCGATGGTCGAGGTCTGGGGCGGGATGTTCAGCGGCACCGAGCCGAAGACCTTGTGGCGCCCGCCGGCGATCGGCTCGTCGGCCGCGGCGACGATGCCGAGCAGCACGTCGAGCAGGGGCGTGAGCCCCGGAACTTGGCGGGCCCGGCGCACGAAGAAGGCGCCTGAGCGGTAGTGCAAGAAAGCCGGGTCGGTGGGCCGGGTGACCGCGGCGACCACCGCGTTGGCCTCGTGGCCCGAGCTGCCGATGGTGTAAAAGCCCTCGTTTCTGGATTTTAGCTCGCGGGCTTCCAAGTCGAGCAGGCGGCTGCTGAGCTGGGCCTCAAAACAAGCCAGCGCTTCGCGGCCGGTCATCGGGGAGCCGGCGGCCCAGGGCGCGTCGAGGTCGAGCGGAGGGGCAGGGGGGAGGGCGGCCCGCGCGGCGAGCGCGGCGCGCAGGTTGGAGTCGACGATCTCGGCGCGGCTGACTGCCAAGGGGTCTCCTTGCGCCCACCCGGGGGCGCGGCAGGGCGCCCCTATCCGGGGCCGCGGGGCGCCGGCCCCTCTGTGCTAGGCCTGGGGTTTGGCTTTCCGTATAGTATTCAAACACGGGTGTTATACAGGGGCACCTGCCCGGTCTGGGCGCAGGGCACCCTGGGCGCGCGCACCTTCGGGCCCCTCGTCGACGCGCAGCGCGCCGGCCGCGCGAAGCATCGCCAGGCCGGGGTCTTCCGCGCAAGTCGTGAGGTTGACGTGTAGCGCGTCGATCTCGCCGGCGCGCAGCGCGTGCAGCGCACCTGCCGCGGCCTGCTCAAGGCCAGGGGAGCGCCGCAGCGGCAGCCCCTCGGGCAGCCGATCCGCGCGGTCGGGGACCCAGAGCCCCAGCGCGCCCCCACGGAGGTGCAGGCGCCAGGCCTCCGCCCGCCAATCGCCGCCCGCCGCCGCGGGGAGGCGGCCCTCCCACGGCCAGCGCCCGCCGAGCAGCAGCGCCCGCTCCCCCCGGGTCGAGGCCGGGGCGAGCGCGCGGGCGACCGCGGCCACCAGCTGCTCGTCGGGGGGCAGGTTGTCCTTGCCCAGCGCGTCGCGGGGCGGGATGACCTCGACGCCCAGCTCGACCAGGGTTCGCAGAGAGCGCACCAGGACGCGGTTGTGCATGGTCCCGTGCATGGTTGGCGCGACCAGCACCGCGCAGCCGCCCCGCTCGAGGCGCCCGAGCGCGCTGGCCAAGGTGGCGGTCAGGGGGCCGTCGGCGATGCCGGCGGCGAGCTTGTTGATCGTATCGTAGGTGGCCGGCGCGACGAGATAAGCGTCGATGGGGGCGCTCTCGCTCAGGTGCTCGGCGCGTGGGCCGAGCGCCGTGACCACCGGCCCGTCGGCCGCCCAGGCCAGCGCCTCGAGGCTGACGAAGCGCGCGCCCTCTGCGCTGACCATGGGGGTGACCGCGGCGCCCTCGCGGCGCAGCGCGCGCACCAGGGCGGGCGCGCGGAAGGCGGCGATGCCCCCGGTGACCAGCAGCGCCACACGCTTGCCGACGAGGCTGTCGCCGCGCAGATCGACCGCGTGGTCGCCGATCAATGCGGTTTGGGGCGGGCCAAGGTCCCAGTGTGGGGCGAACCAGCCCGGGCTCGGCGCGCCAGGGGGGCCCCAGGGTGGGGCGAGGCGGGGTGTGCTCATCGGCCCTCCGCGGGTGTGGGCGGCCCCTCGTCCCCCGCGGCGGCGCGCCGCGCCAGCAGGCCGCGCAGGGCGAGCCCCTCACGCCACATGGCCAGCACGCCGAGCGTGGTCACCGGCACGAAGCTCACCGCCCAAAACACCACGGCGAAGGCCTTGGCCTCGGCGGGTGGTTGGCCCCAGAGCGCCATGGTCTTCTCCATCGCCACGTGAAACACGCCGATAAAGCCTGGGGCTTGGGGCAAAGCTACGGTCAGCGCGATGGCCACGGTGGTGAAACAGGCCGCGCCAAAGGGTAACCCGTTGCCAAATGCTTGAAACAAGGCCCATATTGCTAACGCGCCGTTGAGCCACAAGGTGACCGAGAGCGCGCCGGCGCGGGCCAGCGCGGCCGGGTCGCGGCTGCTGCCCAAGCCGGCGAGAAAGCCGTGCAGGGCGCGCTCCCCACGTTCAGCCAGCGGGCGGGGCAGCGCGGCGAGCACAGGGCGGAGCAGGCCCTCGACCCGCCCCGGCGCGCCCGACAGGCCGATGCCCGCGCTCAACCCGGTCAGCGCGGCGATGCCGGCGAGCCCGCCGTAACGTTTGAGGTTGACCACCAGCTCTTGCTCTTCGCCGGGGGCCTCGGGCAGGCTCCAGGCCATGACCACGAGGAGCGAGCAGAGGCCGAAGAGGTCGAAGACGCGCTCCAGCACAGCGGTCGCGACGACGGAGGAGAGGGGGTGACCGCTGCGGGCGCTGGCCACCAGGGGCTTGGCGAGCTCGCCGGCGCGCAGGGGGAGCAGCGTGTTCGCCGCCGCGCCGATGAGCTGGGCGGCGAAGAGGTCGACCGGCCGCGCGCCCGCCCCGAGCGGGCGGAGTAAGGCGGCCCACCGCAGGGCCCGCAGCCCGAACTCGCCGAGCAGGAGCAGCGCGGCAAGCCCGACCCAGGGCAGGCGCAGGCCGGCCAGCGCGGCGGAGAGGGCCTGCCAGTCGACGTCCTCGATGAACCAGAGCGCGGCGGCCCCGCTCACGGTCAAGGGGAGGGCGAGCTGCAGCAGCCGCGAGCGCCGCGGCGACGGCCCCGGGGTGGTCATGGGTGCGCCCTCCAGCCGCGACCATAGCGCAGGCGCGCGGCCGGTCTGCCCCGACCGCCTCGACAGGGGGGGCCTCCTGTGGTGGGATGCCGCCCGCGCGCCCCTCCGCGGGCGCCCCCTCCTCTCCCCATCGCCGCGCGCTTGCGTTGCGGCCCGGAGCCCCCCGCTGTGAGCACCCCGACCTCCGCCCGTCCCTCCCCGATGTTCCGCCCGTCCCCCTCGGCGACCTTTGATGTGGTCGGCGTCGGGAACGCCCTGGTGGACGCTCTTGTGCGCATGGAGGAGCGCGAGCTGCTCAGCCGCCTGGGCATCGCGCGCGGCCACTCGACCCCGGTGGACCATGACCGCTGGCAGGCCGTCTTTCACGAGATTCAGGTGCACGGGGTGAGCATCCGCTCGGGCGGCAGCGGCGCGAACTCCATCGCCACCTTGGGCTATATGGGCGCTCGCACGGTGTTCTGCGGGCAGGTGGGCGACGACCAGCTCGGCCGCCTCTACGCGAAGAGCATGGAAGAGGCCTGCGGCGGCCACGCCCTGCACTGGACCCGCAGCGCCAACACCGGCAAGTGCCTGAGCATCATCTCGACCGTCGACGCCGAGCGCACCATGCTCACCGATCTGGGCGCGGCGGTCGCGCTGCCCACGCTCGGCGCCTTTGACGAGCAGATCCGCGCGGCGAACGTGCTGCACGTCGAGGGCTACCTGCTGCTCGGCGACCCGATGCTTTCCCGGGCCCAAGAGGCCATGGCCATCGCCGCCCAAGAGGAGATCATCGTCAGCCTCGATGTCTCCGACCCCTTTGTGGTGACGCTCACCCGCGAGAAGATGATCCCCATCCTCGAAGAGCTGGTGGACGTCGTCTTCATGAACGAGGAAGAGGCGCGCCGCCTCGTGCCCGAGGCCACCAGCCCCGAGGCCGCGTTGGACTGGGTGGCCGAGCGGGTCGACACCGCGGTGCTCAAGCTCGGCGGCCGCGGCTCGGTGGTCGCCCACAAGGGCCAGCGGGTCGCGGTGGGCGTGCACCCGGTCACCGCCGTCGACACCACCGGCGCGGGTGACTGCTACGCGGCCGGCTTCCTCTACGGCTACGTGCGCGGCTGGGACGCCGCCCGCTCCGCCGATCTGGCCGCGCGGGTCGCCGCCCTGGCGGTCGGTCAGGTCGGCGCGGTGGTGCAGGACCGCGAGGCCCTCGCCCGCGCCATCGCCGCGGCGCAGGGGGCCTGAGCCATGACCCGCCTCGCGCGCGCGGTCGACGCCCAGGGTCGCTACTTCCTCGCCGAGGTGCTCGGCCTGGACGCCGATGGTCTACCCGGGCCCAGCGCCGCGCTGCAGCCGCTGGTCGGCGACATGTTCGGCGAGCGTCGCCCGGCCGGCCTGCCGGTGCCCCTGGCCACCGCCACGCTGCTGCCGCCAGTCGTGCCGTCGAAGGTGATCGGCATCGGCAGCAATTACCGCGACCACGCCGCCGAGATGGGCAAGCCGGTGCCCGAGGTCCCCAAGGTCTTCCTCAAGCCCAGCACCGCGATCATCGGCCCGGGCCTGCCGATCGAGCTGCCCCCGGGCACCAACCGGGTCGACCACGAGGCCGAGCTGGCCATCGTCATCGGCCGGCGCCTGTCTCGCGCCACCCCCGACGAGGCGCGGGCAGGGGTGCTGGGCTGGACGTGCGGGAACGACGTCACCGCGCGTGATTTGCAAAAGATCGACGGCGTGTTCGCGCGGGCGAAGGGCTTCGACAGCTTCTGCCCGCTCGGCCCCTTCCTCTGCCTCGGCGCGCCGCCGGCCGAGCTGAAGGTGCGCTGCCACGTCAATGGTGTCGCGCGCCAAGACAGCGACACCCGCCAGATGGTCTTCGATTGGCTGGCCCTGGTGGTATTTGTCAGCGACATCATGACCTTGTTGCCCGGTGATGTGATCCTCACCGGCACGCCCGCGGGCGTCGGCCCGCTCAACGCGGGCGACACGGTCGAGGTCTTCGTGCAGGGCGCGGGCCTGCTGCGCAACCCGGTCATCTTGCGGTCGGACCGGGCCGCCGCGGCCCGATAGGCCGGCGCGGTCCATCCTCCCCCTGGAGCCCGATGCGCACCCGCACCCGCACCTTCAGCCTGGCCGCTGTCCTCCTCCTCCCCTGGCTGCTGCTCGCGGCGGCGCCCCCGCCTGAGCGCGCGCGCAAGGGCATGGTCGCCGCCGATCACCGCCTCGCCAGCGCGGCGGGGGCCGAGCTGCTCGCCCAGGGGGGCAACGCGGTGGATGGCGTGGTGGCCGCTGCTCTGGCGGCCGGCGTTGTGCAGCCCTCGGCCAGCGGCCTCGGCGGGGGCGGCTTCGCGGTGCTCGTCGGCGCTGACGGCCAGCCGCGGGCGCTCGACTTCCGCGAGGTGGCGCCAGCGGCGGCCCACCGCGACATGTTCGTGCAGAGCGCTGATCCCAAGGCCAGCGTGGCGGGCGGCCTCGCCGTGGCCGTGCCGATGGAGGCGCAGGGCCTCGCGCTGCTCCACCAGCGCCACGGCGCCCTGCCCTGGGCCAAGGTGGTCGCCCCGGCCCAGAAGCTGGCGGCTGGTGGCTTCGAGCCGGGCACGCACCTGCTCAAGTCCTTGAGCGGTGCCGAAGGTGAGCGGCTGGCCGCCGGGCTCTTCGGGCCGGGCGTCAAGCCCACCGCGGGGGCCCGCGTGCGGCGGGCGCGCCTCGCCGCGGCCCTGAGCAGCCTCGCGCGCACCTCGGGAGAGAGCTTTCGCACCGGTGAGGTCGCGGCCGATATGGTCGAGGCCGCGCGCGCCGCGGGGGGCGTGCTCACGATGGCGGACCTCAAAGCCGCCGCACCCAAAGACCGGGCGCCCCTGGCGGGCAGCTACCGTGGCTGGACGGTGATCACGATGCCGCCGCCGAGCAGCGGGGGCGTGGTGCTGCTGCAGGCCCTCGCTGCGCTCGAGGCCTACGACCTGCGGGGGCTCGGCCACAACAGCGCAGAGTACCTGCACCTCGTCACCGAGGTCATGAAACATGGCTTCGCCGACCGCGCGCGGCGCATGGGCGACCCGGATCGCGTGACGGTAGACGTCGCGGCCCTGCTGGCCCCCGCGCGGGTCGAGGCCATCCGCCGCGCGGTGCTGCCCTCCCGTATTTTTGCCCCGGCCCACTACGGCACCCCGGTCGACCCCGGCCGTGACGCGGGCACCCAGCACATCTCGGCCATGGACGCATCAGGTCTGAGCGTCGCCCTGACCACCACGGTCAACACCAGCTTCGGCAGCGGCGTGATCAGCCCCAAGTTTGGCGTCGTGCTGAACAATGAGATGGACGACTTTGTGGCCCGGCCCGGGGTGCCCAACGCCTTCGGCTTGGTGGGGAGCGAGGCCAACGCGGTCGCCCCGGGCGCGCGGCCCCTGTCGAGCATGAGCCCGACCGTGCTCATCGGGCCCGAAGGCCAGCGCATCGCGGTGGGCGCGAGCGGCGGCCCGTTCATCATCTCGAGCACGCTGCAGGCCATCCTCAACGTGATCGACTTCGGTATGAGCCCGAGCCGGGCGGTGGCCGAGCCGCGGGTGCACCACCAGTGGCAGCCCGACGTCTTGATGCTCGACGAGGGCATCTCGGCCGACACGGCGGCCCTGCTGCGGGCCCGCGGCCATGTCACCAAAGAGCTGCCCTTCTTCTCGGCGGTCCAGCTCATCGCCACCGACGGGCCCGAGCTCATCGGCGGGGCCGACCCCCGCAAGGGCGGCTGGCCGGCCGGCGCGTGGTGAAGATCGGGTGCCCATCGGGGAGGCTGTGCTACGCTGCGCCTGTGCCAGCGGCGCACACGGAGGGGTGATGGCGGTCTGGACACGGCGCGGGGTGCTGAGAGCCGGCGGGCTGGGCGCGGGGGCGCTCGGCCTCGGGCTGGGCGGGGCGCTGCTCCCCGGTCGCGCGCGCGCAGCCGCTCCGGCGGATCGCAAGTTGTTGTTTGTGTTCTGTCACCGCGGGTGGGACCCCGCTTTTGTGTTCACCCCGCCCGCCGGGGCGGTGCGGGCCGACACGGGCAGCGCGGCCGCCTCGGTGGCCGGCGTCGACTTCGTCGACAACCGCAACCGCCCGAAGGTCCGCCGGTTTTTTGAGCGCTGGGGCGGCGAGAGCTGCATCATCAACGGCATCGAGGTGCCCAGCATCGTGCACGAGCGCTGCCAGCGCCTGCTGCTCACCGGCTTTGGCGACGCCGGCCGCGACGACTGGCCCTCGATCCTCGCCGCGGCGGGGGGCGACAGCCTCGGCCTGCCCTACCTCGTGATGGCCGGCGTCTCGTTCACCCGCGAGCACACCGACAAGGTCGTGCGGGTCGGTGATGACGGTCAGCTGCCCCGGCTGTTGCAGGGCGCGGTCACGTCAGAGATGCGGGGCCTCGGCGGGCTGCGCGGGCCGTCCGAGGCGGCCCAAGCGGCCGAGCAGGCCTACATCCAGGGCCGGCTGGGGCGCGCCGCGGCGGGCGCCGGCGATCAGGCGGCCTGGGCGGCTGCCCAGCTCGAGGCCCTGCAGCGGGTCGACCGCCTCTCGGCGCTGCGCGGCTCGGTCGACCTCTCGGTGCCGGGCGGCGGCTGCGAGCGCGACCTGACCGACGACGCGGCCACCGTGATGACCGCGATGGAGCTCGGCCTCAGCCGCTGCGCGATGATCCAGAGCGATGGCTGGTGCAGCAACGGGTGGGACACGCACACCGGCAACGACCGCCAAGCCCTGCACTACGACGGTCTTTTCGGCTATCTCGACGAGATCATGACCGACCGGGCGGGCCGGGTGAGCCCCACCGGCCGGGCCCTCGCCGACGAGCTGACCATCGTCGTGCTCAGCGAGATGGGCCGCTCGCCCAGCCCGAACTCGGCCGGCGGCAAGGACCACTGGCCCTACACCACGGCCCTGTTGATCGGGGCGGGTGTGCGGGGCGGCCAGACGCTGGGCGCGGTCGACGGGGAGGGCAAAGGGGTGGCCCTGGACCTCGACAGCGGGGCCACGGGAGCGGGAGGCGAGCTCATCGGCGCGGGCCACTTCGGCGCCACCCTGCTCACCTTGGGCGGGGTCTCGCCGGGGGACGTGGGCCTCAGCCAGCCGCCCATCCGCGCTGCCCTCGCCGAGGAGGCCTGATGCGCGCCCTGCTCGGTGTTGTGGTCATCAGCGGCTGCGCGCAGCCGGCGGTCAAGGTAGTCTGCCCCGCCGGCGCGACCCTGGGGGAGGATGGCCGCTGCTACGTCGAGGTCGCTGTCGAGGATACGGGAGGGGAGGGCGGTGGCCTGACCGAGGAGCCTGGCCCGCCGCTGCCCGACCTCGCCGCAGACGACATCACCCCCGCCTACGACAGCGCGGGGCTGGTCGCGGCCCTCGACGACGCGCTGCAGCACGGGCTCCCGACCCCTGCCGATATGATTGAGCCCTACCTCGCCATCATGGCGGAGGGCGACCCTTACTGCCCTGGTCAGCCCAATGACCTGGACGGTCGGTGGCTGCTCGGCTGCCTCGCCCTCAGCGGCGCGTATTATTCGGGCATCGCCTTCTGGGAGCAGGACCTGCGGGCCGGTCACAACGAGGGCCTCTCTGGCGACTTCCGCCTCAAGGACAGCGAGGGCTACACGCTGGAGGTCGGCGGCGCCGCGGGGTGGAGCATCTCGGACGGCGTCCCCCGGGGTGGTGGGGTCTTCGCCCACGGCAGCGTGCTCTGGGAGCGTGACAGCCGCTGGATGGGCGAGGTGCTGAGCTGGTCTTGGGATGGTGAGTTCAACCTCGACGAGCGGAGCATCGTGCTGCGCGGCTCTTTCGGCTTTCGCAGCCACTACATCAGCTTTGAGAACGCGCTGCTGACCCCGACCTGTCGGGGTGGGAGCGGGGTGCTCCGTCTGCGCGACCCCAACGGTCCCTGGCATGAGCTCGACTACGGCGGGGCCTGCGCGCCCTGCGCGGTGCACCGCTTCCCGGGCCAGCCCGACGACGAGGTCTGCTATGACCTCTCCCCCCTCGTGGAGCCGCTGCTCACGCGGCTGGAGGGCGAATGAGCCCGCTCCGCCGCACCTCTCCCGTGTGTTCCGTGCCTCCCGGGCTTTTGCGCCTCCCCCTTTGGATCGGGGTGCTCGGCGCCTGTGATCCCGGGGTCCAGACCCGCGAGGGCAAGCTGGTCGAGGTCCCCGTCGAGTCCCCCGCGGACAGCGGCGGCGAGACCACCCCGCCCGAGGTCGAGGCCCCGCCGCTGCAGCCGCTCGACGCCCCCCGTCTGCTGCGCCGCATCAGCCTCGACCTGCGCGGCAGCCTGCCCACGGCCGCCGAGCTCGACGCCGTCGCCGCCGACCCGGCTGCCCTCGACCCCCTGATCGAGACCTACTTGGCCGACCCGGCCCTGCGTGAGCGCATGGTCGACCTGCTCGCCGAACAGTGGTGGACCCGGGTCGACGAGTTTGACGTGCGCTACGAGGACTACGACCTGCGGGCGACCGAGGAGTTTCCCTTTGAGCGCAGCGTGGGCGAGGAGCCCCTGCGCCTCGCCGCCCACGTCATCGCCGAGGACCTGCCCTGGTCTGAGGTGGTCACCGCCGACTACACCGTGGCCAACGAGGTCCTCGGCGCGCTGTGGCCGCTCGACTACCCTGCGGGTGAGACGGGCTGGAAGGTCACCCGCTACACAGACGACCGCCCGCCGGCCGGCGCGCTGGCCACCAACGGGCTGTGGTGGCGCTACACCACCACCCCTTCGAACATGAACCGGGGCCGGGCCTCGGCGCTGAGCCGCATCTTCCTCTGCGTCGACTACATCGCCCGGCCCATTAATTTCAGCGCCGCGTCGACTGATCTCGCCGACCCGGAAGAGGCCATCCGCACCGACCCCTACTGCCTCAACTGCCACAGCTCGCTCGACCCGATCGCGGCGAGCTTCTTTGGCTTCTGGTGGCGCTCTCTCTACTCCCGCATCGAGGAGGATCGGTACCACCCCGAGCGTGAGGTGCTCGCTGAAGAGACGCTGGGCCTCTCTCCCGCCTGGTTCGGTGAGCCGATCAGCGGCCTCGCTGAGCTGGGGCCCGCCGTGGCCAGCGACCCGCGCTTCACGTCCTGTGCGGTCGAGACGCTGAGCCGCGGGCTGCTGCGGCGGCCGATGACCCCCGAGGACCAGGCCCAGCTCGAGGCCCTGCGCCGCAGCTTCCTCGAGGGGGGCTCACGCCCGAAGGCCCTGCTGCGGGCCATCCTCGCCACGCCGCACTACCGGGCCGCCGCGGTGGACGCCGGCGCCGACGCCGCGTGGGAGGCCCGCGAGACGACCGCCCGGCTGTTGAGCCCCGAGCAGCTCGAGCGCAGCCTCGCCGAGGCCACCGGCCTTGACTGGACCAGCGAGGGCTTCGCGCAGCTGCGCAATGATGAGGTCGGCTACCGCATCCTCGCAGGCGGCGTCAACGGGATCAGCGTGGTGGAGCCTCAGCTGCGCCCCAACCTCACCTCGGCCCTGGTCACCCGCCGGGCGGCGGAGGGGGCCGCAGAGGCCGCCGTCCAAGCCGCAGTGGCCGACCCTGCGGGCAACCGCCTGCTGCCCGGCTTCGACCCCGCGCTGCTGCCGGGTGACCCGAACTTTGACCTGCTGCTGCAGGGGCTCGCCTGGCGGCTGCACGCCGCGCCCCTCGCAGACGCCGACGCTGCGGCGCTCACCGCGCTGTGGACCACCGTCGCCGCCGCCGATGGCCCCGAGGCGGCCTGGGCCAGCCTGACCTCGGCCCTGCTGCAGGACCCGCTCTTCCTCACCTATTGAGCCCGCGCCGCCTCCGCGCGGCGCCGCGGCGGCCCCCGCTGACTCCGCTGGCCGCGCTCCCTCCTCCCTTGGCCTGCCTGATGTGCCCTCGCCCCCTCCCCCTCCGCTCCCTCTCCCTCGGGCTGCTGCTCGGCCTGCTCGCCTGCGGCGACAAGGGGGAGCCGGATGGGGGCGGTGAAGGAGCGGAGGCCACCGACACCGCTGACACGGGAGGGGAGGGCGACGGCGCGGGGCCCGTGGATTGTGGGGACCCCACTGGCCTGAGCTGGGACGCCTTCGGCGCGGGCTTCTTCCGCACCTACTGCACCGCTTGCCACAGCAGCACCACCCCGGATCGCCACGGCGCGCCTCCCGGCGTCGATCTCGACACCGAAGAGGCGGTGCGCACCCTCGGCCCGCGTGTGCGCGCCCGCACGCTGGACGCGCAGACCATGCCGGTCGGCGGCGGCGTGCTCGAAGAGGACCGCGTGCTGCTCGACCGGTACCTCTGCCTGAACGGGGCCTGAGCGGCGGCGATCAGCCGCAGGGGCTGGCTGCGACGGCCTCCCAGGCTTGCTCGGCCTCCTCCTCGGGGCTGGCCCGCTCGATCTGGGCCCCCATCGCGCCCTCGGCGGCGTGGGTGTCGTAGCGCAGCCGCCCGGCGGTGGGCTTGGTCCAGCTCCCCCAGGCGGGGCCGGGCGGGACGAGCTTGTCGTGCCCATGACCGATCAGGTCGGTGCGACCCCAGGCCTGCAGCGCCTCGCGTACGTGGGGGGCCTCCTCTTTTTTCCAGTAGAAGAGCAGGGCCCGCTGGCGGCTGCGCTCCTTGAGGCCGCGGGCCACCGGCAGGGGCTCCTTCGTGTGCGGATCGACGCCGCTGACGTACATCGCGGTGGCCAGCGTGGCCGGGGTCGGCATGAACATCTGCACTTGGCGCGGCCGCAGGCCCTGCGCCTTCATGTACAGGGCCAGCTCGATGCACTCGGTCGGGCCCGTGCCCGGGTGGGCGCACTGGAAATAGGGCACGAGGAACTGCTTCTTGCCCGCCTCTTCGTTTGCTTTCATAAAACGCTGCATGAAGGCCGTGAAGTAGCCAGAGCCAGGCTTGCGCATCTGGTGCAGGGCGCGCTCGCTGGCGTGCTCGGGCGCGACGCTGAGCTGACCCTGGGTGTGGTGCAGCGCGAGCTCCTCGACGAACTCATCGTCCAGCGAGGCGAGATCGTAGCGGATGCCCGAGTTCACGAACACCTTGCGCACCCCAGGGGTCGCCCGCAGGTCGCGCAGGAGCTGGATGTAGGGCTTGTGGTCGGTGCCGTAATGTTTGCAGCGCACGGGGTGCAGGCAGGACACGCGCCGGCAGACGGCGTTCGCCTCGTCGCTGGTGCACCGCATGTGGAACATATTGGCCGTCGGCCCGCCCAGATCGGTGATGATGCCGTTCCAACCGGGCGCTTCGACCATGCGCGCCACCTCGCGCTTGACGCTCTCAGCCGAGCGGCTGACCACGTCTTTGCCCTGGTGGATGGTCAGGGCGCAGAAGCTGCACCCGCCGCTGCAGCCGCGGTTGACCATTACGCTGCCCTGGATGCTCTGCAGGGCGGGGATCGGCGCGCGGTAGCAGGGGTGGGCCTGGTTCGCGAAGGGCAGCTCGTGGAGGCGGTCAAGCTCCTCTGTGGTCAGGGCGGCGGCGGGCGGGTTCTGCACCACCCAACGGTCACCGTGCTGCTGGATCAGCGTGCGCCCGCACGACGGGTTGCTCTCGCGGTACATCAGCACCGTGAGCTGGTTGAAGGCCGCCGGGTCGGCCCGGCAGGCGTCGAGGCTGGGCAGGGTGATGACCTCGGGGCCCGCCGGCGGCGGCGCGCCCCCGCCCGTCGCCCAGGCCACGCCGGGGATCCCGCGGCAGTCGGCGATCGTGCCGCCCGCGTCGAGGGCGTCGGCGATCGCGATGACCTGGCGCTCGCCCATGCCGTAGACGACGAGATCGGCCTTGGCCTCGAGCAAGATGGAGCCGCGGATCTTCTCCTGCCAGAAGTCGTAGTGGGCGAGGCGGCGCAGGCTGGCCTCGACCCCGCCAGCGATGACCGGCACGCCCTTGTAGGCCTGCTTGATCCGGCCGGTGTAGGGGATGGTGGCGCGGTCGGGGCGGTGACCGGCGACCCCGTCGGGCGTGTAGGCGTCGGAGCTGCGCAGGCGGCGGGCCGCGGTGAACTTGTTCACCATCGTGTCCATGTTGCCCGCGGTCACGCCAAAGAAGAGGCGCGGCCGGCCGAGCGTGGTGAACGCGGCGGGGTCGGTCCAGTCGGGCTGGGCGATGATGCCGACGCTGTAGCCGTGCGCCTCGAGCCACCGGCCGACCGCTGCGACGCCCCAGCTGGGGTGGTCGACGTAGGCGTCACCGGTCACCAGGATAATGTCGAGCTGCTCGCCGGGGGCGAGCTCGTCGACGCTCATCGGGAGGAAGGGGCGGTGACGCGCGGGGCGGCGCGCGCCATTGGGCGGGGGCAGAGGAGGGGCGACCATCGGTGTTCCGGGGCTGGTGCCGAGCGCCTATCCCGCCCGGGGGCCGATCCCCGCGGCTGCTCAGCTCTTGCGCTGCTGGACCTGCAGGCCCTGGAGCTGCAGCGCGTCGAGCTCGGCCTTGGTCTTGCCGCCGCCGGCCTCGACCCGCACGCCGCTGGCGCTGGTCTTGCCGGCCACCGCGCTGACCCCGCCCTGCTGGGCGCGGGCGCTGTTGAGCAGGATGCGCTGCATCGCGGCCCTCTGGCCCGTCTGGCCGTCGCTCTCGAACTTCACCGTGTTGTCGCCGGGGCGCTGACCGCGGGCGAGCTCGACCCCGCCCGCTTGACCAGCGCTGATCGTGCCCGCCGACAAGCCGACGCTGCCCGAGGCGTGGTGTCGCGACAGATCGACCACATCGGCGGCGCTGGGCCCGCCGCTGCTGGCCGGCGCGGCCGGGGTGCGGGCGTAGGCCTCGCCCAGCGTGCCCAGCGAGGGCAGGGCGTCGCCCTTGATGCCCAGGCTGTCGTTGATCTTTCCGCCCACGTCCATGTCGATGCCCAGCGTGCCGCTGAGATCGGCCTTCAGCTCGTTGTCGTCGTTCATGTAGGCGCCGCGCACGCCGGTCCAGGCGGGGCCGTCGAGGGGGCGGCTGAGGTCGGCCTTGGTGCCGCCGGGCACCAGCCGGTTGTCGCGCACCTGCACGCTGGCGTCGAGGGCCGTGCCCTCGCGCACCTTGACCGGCGCCCCGGGCACCGCGCCCGGCCGGAGCGGCGCCTGCACGTTCACATCGGCGGAGTCGACGCGGCGCGCGCCGGTCGCAGCGAGCTGGCGCAGGTCGAGGCCCGCGACCGGGCCGCCACCCCCACCGCCGCCCGCGCTCTGCACCGCCGCGCCCGACAGACCCAGGCCGCCCACCGAGACGGCGCGCGACTTGGCGTCCTCGGTGAGCTTGGCGTCGCTGAGGTCAATCTTGTCGATCTTGCCCTTGGTGCCGCCGGCGCTGCCCCGCAGGCCCTCGCCATGGGCTGCGGCGAGGCTGGCCGTCGTGCGTCCGCCCGCCTGGTTCAGGTTCAGGCCCTCGGCGCGCAGGGCGGCCGCGCTGCCCTCGCCCCCGGCGGCCTTGCCGCTCAGCCCCGTGGCCGCGGCGCTGTCGAGGCGCACCGCGGTGGCCCCGCCGCCGCGCTTGGCGTCGAGGCCCCGCAGCGCGGCGCTCTCGGCCCCGCCGCTCAGGCCCGCCACGCTGCCCTTGATCTGGGTGGCGTCGAGCGCGTCGAGGGTGAGGGCGTCGCCGGCCTTGCCGCTGCTGCCCGCGGCCCCGCGCAGGTTGACCGAGGCGGCCTGCACCCCGCCCGCCGACAGGTCTTGGGCCTCGGCCGCGGCCAAGCTGCCCGACAGGCCGTCGGGGCCCTTGGCGCCGCGCAGGTCGGTGGCGCTGGCGCTCTTGGCCTTCACGCCAGCGAGATCGACGCCCTGCACGTTGGCTTGCGCGATCTGCGCCGCGCCGCCGCTCGGCCCCGCGCTGCCGCTGAGGCCGGAGAGCTGCACGCCGTCGACGCTGCCCTGGGCGGTGGTGATGCCGCTGGCCTGGGCGCGCGTGGCCGTACCCGTGGCGGTGTCGCCCCTGAGCTTGGCGCTGAGACCCTCGACGCTCGCCGCGCGGGCGTTGGCGCCGGCGCCCTTCAGCCCCGCGCCCTCGACGCGGTCGACCGCAAGATCGGCGCCCCCGCGGCGCAGCCCGCCCCGTAGGCCCTTAGCGCTGAGGGTCTCGGCGGCGGCCCGGTCTTTGTAGGCGGCCCCGGTCAGGCTGGCCTCGCCGAGGGTGGCGCGCAGCTCGTCGTTGTTCTTCTGGACCTTGAGATCGCTGAGCTGGGCCGCCTTGGCCTTGGCGCCGGCGCCGCTGAGCTCTTCGGCTTGCAGCGCGCCGAGGCTGGCCGCGAGGCCGCCTTCATGGGCGGTGAGCGCGCCCGCCCGCATCCGTGCGCGGCCCAGGCGTGCGCCGCTCACGGTGTCATGCACGCCGCTGACGCTGGCCTCGTCGAGCTGCAGCGAGCGCCCGCCGCCGGCCTCGGGCCCGCCCCGCAGGCCAGTCACGTCGGCTGCGGCCACCTCGACCCGGTCGAGCACCTTGGCCTCGCGCACGCTGGCGCTGTCGATGCTGCCCGAGGCCCCGGCCGCGCCGAAACGGCCCTTCGCACCTTTGCCCCGCAGGCTGGACGCCGAGAACACCTTGCCGGTCATCGCGCTCGCCGAGATGGCCCCGGCAGAGGCCTCGGCGCCCTTGGCGTCGCCGCCCACCGCCACGTCGACAGCGGCGATGTCCTCGACGCTGATGTCTTTGTGCTTCACGTCGCTGGCGCCGAGCTGGGTCGCTTTGGCGGCGTAGCGGCTCGCCGCGCCGTCGGCGCGCCCGCTGGCGTCGAGGCCGCGCGCCCGCAGGCCGCCGAGCTGCACGGCGCCGGCCTGCGCGCCGGTCACGTCGGCTTTGCCGAGCGATGCGCTCCAGTCGAGGGGGGCGCTGGCGGGGGCCGCCTCGTCTTTTGCGGCCGGGGTGTCGGCCTTGAGCGCGGTGGCCCGCAGGGCGTCGGCCTTGAGCGCGACCGCCGCGGCCTGGCCGCCCGCCGCGCCCCGGTGCTGCAGATCGACCCCGTCGAGAGCAGCGTCCTGCGCGTCGATCCACGCGGTGTCGAGGCCGCTGACCCCGAGCTGTTGGGCGGCCACACCCGAGGCCCCGGCGTCTTGATCGTAGGTCGCCGTGGCGCCGATGAGGTTGGCCTCTTTGAGATCGGCGTCGGTACCGTCAAAGTCGCGCACCTCGGCCGCCTCGACCGCGACCTTGGCCCGCAGGTGGTCGGCCTTGGCGTCGGCCATGGGCAGGCCGCCGCCGCGGTTCTGGGCGTCGACCCGCAGGCCCTTGACCCGCGCGCCGCCCAGCGACTGGCCGCCGCTCTTGGCCCCCTTCACTTCGAGCTGCTCGGCGGCGAGGTGCGCCTGCTCACCACCTTGGCCGAGCGCGCCGCTGGCGCCGGCCACCTTCAGCTCGGCCACCTCGTGGCCCTGGGCGCGCAGCCCGGCGAGCACGGCGGACTTGAGCGCGAAGCTGCCGCGCCCGTCGCCGCCTTCGAGGCTGAGCGGCCCGCCTTGCCGGCCGAGCTCGCCGCTGAGTCCTTCGAGCTGCAGGCGGTCGAGGGTGACCGGGCCGGCTTTGCCCTCGAACTTGACCGCGCTGACATCGGCGCTGCCGACGTTGATCTTGACCGCAGCGCCTTGGCCCTGCTTGGCGGCCTCGGCCGGGTCGACGCCCTCGACGCCGCCGCCTGGGCGGGCGATCTCGATGCGCACGTCGCGGAGGAAGGCCGGGCCGGTCTTCAGCCCCGGCGCGTCGACCGCGCCGATCGCCACGGCGGCGCTGGTCAACACCAGCACGCCGCTGCGCGGGTCAAGGCTGACCTTGCACTTGTTGTCGGCGCCCTTGCGGTCGAGCTGCAGCGCCGCGCGCAGGTGGGCGGGCACGAGGTCCATCAGCTCGTCGAGGTCGGTCTCGACGGTGATCTTGCCGTCCTTCCAGCCGATGTCGGTGGCCTTGGCGACCTCGTAGGCGTCTTTGGCGACCTGCTTGGACTTGTCGACGAAGTCGCCCACCGCGGCCGAGGCCGCGCCCGCCTTCTCGGACACCCATTGGCCGGCGCCCCGCAGCCAGCCCATCACACCCTTGGACTTGGGCGCGGCGGCCCCGGGCGCACCTTTGGCGGGCGCTTGCGCGGGAGCGACGCTCTGCTGTCCGTTTTGGGCCTGTTGCGGCGCCGAGCGCTGCAGGGGAGAGAGCTGCTGGGCGGACATGCGGGCCTCGGCGACCAGAGGAGGGGAGGGCGGCCCTCCCCATGTGTGAGGGTACCGCCCGCGTCGGCCCGGCGGCGCCAGAGCCCGCGCGCGCTGTCACCGTCGGGTCATTGAGAAGGGCAGGGGAGGCCCAAAACGACGACGCGCCGGGCCTCGGGGAGGACCGGCGCGGGTGGAGGCGCCTGCGCGGGGGCGTGGCCGCAGGGGGCGACCGCCGCTGGGCGGCTCAGGCGGAGATGGCGCGCAGCAGGGCCACCTTGCGGCAGCGCGGCGCGGCGGAGCAACGCAGGCAGGCGCCCAGCGCCTTCTCAGGCACCTCGGCCCGGGGCACCGCCCCAAAACCGGCCGCGATCAAGGGCGCCGGCTGGCTGGTGAAGCAGTAGACCTCGGCCGCGCCGAGGCTGGCGAGCTGGTCGACCGCGGCCTCGATGAGCAGGGCCCGCAGGCCGGCGTCGGCGGTGATGAGCAGGCCGAGCTCGCCGCGGGTGGCGCTGGCCAGCTGGGCGCTGACCAGCCCGACGAGCTGCCCCGCGTGGGTGGCGACGGTGAGGTCGCGCAGGCGGGCGGCGAGGCCGGCCTCGGTCATCGGGAGGATCTGGCCGGCGGCGACGGCCGCGGCGACCAGCTGGGCCACCGCGGAGAGGTCGCGCGCGTGTGCAGCGCGGAGGCTGACGTCTCGCAAGTCGAGGGAGACCTGCTGCTCGTCGTTGCGCTCGGCGGCGATCTGGGCGTCCTCAAACATGGCGGCCCTCCTCGGGGCGGTGACAGGGCGGGGCGCGGGCGCCCCACGTGCGCCTGG
This sequence comes from Deltaproteobacteria bacterium, assembly GCA_016792625.1. Classification (GTDB taxonomy): domain Bacteria; phylum Myxococcota_A; class UBA796; order UBA796; family UBA2385; genus JAEUKK01. The sequence goes on from JAEUKK010000033.1 coordinate 53,092, forward strand.
GTGGCTCCCCAGGCGCGCGCCTATATGCACCGGCGTGAATGATTATGCAAACCGATGGAAGCAGAAATCGGCAGGGCGGGCCTGAGCTTGACGGCTGTGTGACGACAGGCACGGTGATCCTGCGCTCTGCGGCGCGCGCGGGTCTTCATTCACCCCGACCCTGCCCGCGCTCAGCCGCGACCACCCAAGCGCCGCAGCCCGCGGTGGGCCCAGGAGAGCGCGCGCCAGGTCGGGCTGGCGTGGATCGCCGCCAATTCGGCCTGGGCCGCGTGCAGCGCCGCGGGCAGGCGCGCCCAGGGGAGGGCCGCCGCGGGCGCGCGGGAGGGCGCGCGGGCCAGCGCGCGGAGCGGGGCCAGGGCGACGTCGGGGTGGGCGATCTCGGCGATGCAGGCCTGGGCTGCGCTGACCGTCGCCGCGGGGTCGAGGGCGCCAGAGGCGAGCGCGCCCAGCGCCGCGGCCACCGCCTCGGGCTGGGCGTCGATCACGCGCAGCCCACCCACAGCCGCGAGCTCTGCGGCCAGCGCGCAGCGGGCCGAGCCGAGCAGCCCCAAACCGGCCCAGGTCCAGCGCAGCAGGCGGGTGCGGCTGCCCAGCTCGGGCTCGAGCCCGGGGCCGTCGAGGCTCAGACCGACGTGGCAGCGCGCTTCGAGGGCCTCGAGGGCGCCCTCCTCCAGCCAGCCGTGGGCGATCACGCGCCCATCGCTGGCCCGCCTCTCCAAAAAAGCGCGCAGCTGGGCCTCTTGGGCCGGGGCGAGCGCACCCCCTGCGCCGCCGCTGAGGTGCAGCTCAAGCGGCGCGCCCGCGTCCAGCGCCCGCTCCACGCCGCCGATCAGCGCGTCGAGGGCCTGCCAGCCGTTGAGCGCGCCGCCCACCAGCACCCGCAGCGGCTCACCCGGCGCGCGCACGCGGGGCGCCCGGGCGGGCAGGGGCGCGCCCTCGGCGTCGAGGGCCGGCGCGCTGATCGGGCAGACCTGCACCCGCTCCGCGCCTGAGGCCGCGCCGAGGCGGCCCAAGAGCCCGAGCTGGCCCAAGCAGGCGAGGCGCTGCGGGGCCGAGATCACGAGCAGGTGGTCGGCTTCGGCGAGGGTGCGGGTGGCGATGGCCCGCGCGTCGTCGGCGGCGCCGGGCGGCAGGGGCGCGCCGTCGGCGGCCGCCTGCAGCTCAGCGAAGGGGTCCCCGGGCAGATCGGCGATCCAGGGGGCGTCCCCGCGGTGGTGCGCGGCGATGAGGGCCGGCGTGTAGGGGCCCGCCGAGACCACGAGCGCGGGGCCCGGGCCGGTCCAGAGCGGGCCGGCGAGGGCGGCGGCGCGGCTCCGGCGCAGGGTCGCGGCCCAAGGCCCGGGCGGGGGCTCCACCGGCGGGTCGCTCCCCTCCTCCATGAGCACGATCCGCAGCTCAAGGCCGCTTTGGCGCAGGGCGTGGGCGAAGGCGAGGGTGCGCTGGGGGCCGAAGGTGCTCTGGCGGCAGCCGGGCCCGGGCAACGGTCCGTGGCCGATGAGCAGCGCGCGGCGGGGCGCGGCCCCCTCAGGCACCGTTGGCTCCCCCGCGGTCGGCCGGGAGCGCCGGCCCGCGGTGCCCCTCCGCCGCCACATGGGTGATCAGGCCCCAGGCGTGATCGAGCAGCACCACGCCATGATCATCGACCCCGGCCGCGACCTCGAAGTCGTAGAGCTGGTTGTGCCAGACATGGGGCTTGAGGTGGCTCTTGTCGAAGACCGCGACGCTGAGGCGGAAGCGGCCGCTGAGCAGGGGCAAGGCCTTCCAGCGGATAAAGAAGGTGTAGATCCCATGGTAGGTGCCGTCCAAAACACCGTCGTAGCGGGTGTTCGGGCCATGGATGTACACCCCATCCCCGCGAAAGATGGCCACCCCGAAGATGGGCCGCTCGACCGGCTCGGTGGTGCGGAAGGTGACGGCCACCACGAGATCTTCGCCGGTGCGGAAGCGCTCGCGTGGGCGGCCCTGGCCGTCGAGCACGTGCACGGCGATCACCCGGACCTCTCCGGTGCCTTGGACCACTGGCGTGTCGCCGTCCACCACGTCAAAGGGCGTCGTCTCAGTCTGCTCGGCCCAGAGGCCCGCGGCGTCGTCGAGCCGGGTGGCGGCGAGCACATTGGCGCGCAGCTGCGGATCGTCGGCGGTGGCGAGGTAGGCTGGCGCGGCGGGCGGCGGGCTGACCGGGCCCGTCGCCGGCTCGAGGGGCAGGCCGCTGCGGCTGGGGAAGGGGTGGATCGTGCGGCCCCGGCCGCCGACCGCGCGCTCGCGCTCGATGTCGAGGTAGCGGTCGACCACCTCGCGGGCGGGGCCCAGCGCCCGGACCTCGCCGCCGTCGAGCCACAGCGCCTCGTCGCAGAGGCTGCGCACGGCGTGCAGGTCGTGGCTGACCAGGATGATCGTGCGGCCCTGCTGCAGGAACTCCTCAATCTTGCGGACGCAGCGCCGCTGGAAGTACTGGTCGCCCACCGCCAGCACCTCGTCGACCAAAAAGATGTCGCTGTCGGTGTGCGCGGCGATGGCGAAGCCCAGGCGCAGGTTCATGCCCGCGCTGTAGGTGCGCACGGGCAGGTCGATGAAGTCGCCGAGCTCGGCGAAGCTGATGATCTCGGGGATGCGGTGGTCGATCTCGGCCTCGGGCATGCCGAGCAGCGCGCAGTTCAGGCGGATGTTCTGGCGCCCGGTGAACTCTTGGTGGAAGCCCAGGCCCAGGTCGAGCAAGGTGGACAGGCTCGCTCGCAGCTCGAGCTGGCCGGCGCTCGGCCGGGTGATCCCGCCGATGATCTTGAGCAGGGTCGACTTGCCGGCGCCGTTCGGCCCCACCACCCCGAAGCTGCGGCCGCGGCGCACCTCGAAATTGACGTCCCGCAGGGCCCAGTGCTCGGTGTGGTGGGTGCGGTTGCCGAAGAACTCGTAGAGGCGGCTGCGGTCGTTGAGGAAGATGTCGAACCTTTTGCCGAGGCCCTGGGCGCGCAGCACCCAGTCTGGCGTGGGCGCGCCCTCCGCGGGGCGCTCGGCGCCGAGGTGGGCCTCAGGCGCGCGGTTCGGGGCCATTCCGTTCCTCCCGTGGAGCCAGACCGCGGGGTCGGCGCCGACGTGTCACCATACACTGTCCGGCGGCGCGGCCCCTCGGTGGGCGGGATCCGGCGCGGGGGCTTCGGCGCCGCGGTGACGCGGGGCTTAGGGAGAGCCCGCACGGAGCCGATGCGGGGAGGGAGCGGGGTGCGTGCACCCCCGGAGGGTTCATGAGCGGCCGAGACGAGAGGAGACGCCCACCGAGCGGCGACCCCACGATGCTCCTGCTGGACGAGGCCGCCGCCGAGGAGCGCGTCCGCCGGCGTCTGCACGCACCCGCGCCCACCCAGGCCGAGGTCGGCGCCTACGATGACGGCTACGAGGACGACAGCTCCGCGGCCTTCGTCGCGCGCACGGCGATCGGGCGCGGCGCGGGCGAGGGCGACGGTCCGCCGCGTCTTCGGGTCCTCCCCGAGGATCGCACCGAGCGGGTCGACGACAACGCCCTCCGTCCGCGCGAGGAGCGCAGCAGCGGCCGCTTGCTCGGCGGTCTGCGGCAGCGCCTGCAGCAGATCGAGCAGGAGGACTTCTCCGGCGGCGCGCTCGACGGCGATCCCCGCCCCGGCTTGCTGCGCAGCCCGCTGCTCCGCGCGGCGGGCCCCCTCCACCCCGATGAAGAGGAGTCCAGCTCCGACCTGGGCACCTTCAACCAGCTGCAAGAGGCGGCAGGCAAGGCCCAGCTCCCCTGGTGGGCCGAGCTGCCCGAGGAGCAGTCGGCCAACGCGACCACCGCCGATCTCGCCCCCTTCGGCCCGCTCGCCGGCCGTCCCGCCCCGGGTTTTGAGGCGCCGAGCTCGAACCTGCGCGCCGAGCTCGAGGCCCGCCGGCCGATCGAGCGGGAGGAGCCGCTCCTCAAGCCGCTCGACGAGCAGAGCATCGTCCCGCCGAGCCCGCACCGGGACGCCGGCGGCGCAGAGCCCGCGCGCTCGCGCCTCGCGCCCACCAACCTGCCGCCCCGCATCGAGGCCCGTCGGCCGTCCCGCGCCCCCTGGATCGCCGCCGCGGTCGGGATCTTGGCCCTCGGCCTCGGCGGGTGGGCCTGGTCGCGGTCGAAGGTGGGCGCCACGCCCGCTGCCGCGCCGGCCGAGGACGCCGCGCTCGCCGCCGCGGAGCCCTCCGCCGCTCCGGGGGCTGCCCCGTCGCCGCAGACCGGCGGGCCCGCCGCGGCACCGGCCGCCGACGCCGAGATTAACGTGGTGGTCGCTGATGGCGCCGAAGAGGTGCCCGCCGTGACCTCGATCCGGGCCTCGAGCGGGGCCTCGAGCGGGGCCTCGACGGTGGCCTCGACGCCCGCGGAGGGCGCTGCGGGGGCCCCTGCGGCCGAGCCCGCGCCGCCGGCCCCGGCCATGGGCGCCTGGGATCAGCTGGTCGACCGCTTGGCCACGTGGATCTCGGGCCCGCAGGCCGCGCCCAAGCCCAAGGTCGAGGTGGTGGCCGTGACCCCGGTGCCCACCCGCGCCGCGGCGGCCCCGGTCGCCGAGGGCCCGCCCCAGGGCACGCTCTTTGTCCGCACCAAGCAGCAGGCCGATATTTTCGTCGACGGCAAGGCGGTGGGCGAGGCGCCCGGGCTGAAGCTCGCGCTCGAGCCGGGCTGGTACACGGTGAAGGCCGTCCCGCGCGGCGAAGGCCACACCTGGACCGCGCGGACCCGCATCGACGCCGACATGCAGCGCGAGGTGGCCCTCGACCTGAGCCAGGCGCCGCCGCCCCCCTTGAAGCGCCGAGAGCAGCGCGGCCGGCGTTGAACCGAGGATCTCGCTGATTTGCCCGGCTGTCACCGCCGGTCGGGCGGTCGGGAGCGCGGGCGGGATAGCGCGAGGGTCCCTCTCCTCTCTGTGGAGCGCGCCCAACGATGGCTCATCCCTGGCACGACCTTCCGAACAACCCGGACACCTGCGCCGAGGCCTTTAACGTCGTCATCGAGATCCCCAAGGGGTCCAAGGTCAAGTACGAGCTGGACAAGCCCTCGGGCCTGCTCAAGGTCGACCGCATCCTCTACAGCAGCGTGCACTACCCCGCGAACTACGGCTTCATCCCGCGGAGCTACTGCGAAGACGGCGACCCCCTCGATGTTTTGTTGTTGTGCAACGAGGCCGTGGCGCCGCTGACCATCGCCACCGCGCGCCCGATCGGCGTGATGCACATGCTCGACCAGGGCAAAAAAGACGACAAGATCATCGCGGTGCTCACCGACGACCCGGCCTACGGCGACTACACCGACATCAACCAGCTGCCCAAGCACCAAATGCAAGAGGTCGGCCGGTTTTTTGAGGACTACAAGGCGCTGGAGCGCAAGATCGTCGAGATCGAATCCTTCGGCGACCACAAGCGCGCGATCGCCGTGCTCAAAGAGGCCTTCGCCCTCTACCGGCGGGAAGAGCAGCGCCTGCGCGGCTGGGGCTGAGCCCTCGCCTGCTGCCCTCGGCGCCGCTGGTTCGGCGGTGCCTGGGCCCCGCCCGCCCGCTCAAGGCGCCCGGAAGGACAGGCTCGGCCCGAGCTGGAGCGTCCACCAGTCGCCGGTCGTCGTCCCCGCGGGGGCGGTGACCGCGGCGGTGTTGAGCGCGGCGGTGGGGGGCGCGGCCAGCCAGCTCGCCCGCAGCGTCCAGCTCAGCTGCGCGGGGCCGCGGACGCGGTGGCGCAGGCCCAGCTCACCGGTCAGCGCAGGCAGCGCCGTGGTGGCGAGGGGCGCGCCGCGCAGGTCCATCCTGCCGAAACCAAAGGCAACGTCGGCGGAGACTGGCGCTGCCGGATCGCCGCGAACAGTCGCCAGCACGCCATAGTGCCAGAGCTCGACCTCGGCCGAGTCGGGGAGGTCCTCGCCGCTCACGCCCAGCGCGGCGAGGTCGAGGGTGGGCTTCGGCCCCACCGGGAACTGCCCCCACACGCTGACCCCGAGCCGCGGCTTGCGGGCGTCAGCAGGCACGGCGAAGGCCTCGTAGCGCACGATGGCCGCGGTGAAGACGCCCTTGCTGACGCCCTCACCGGCGAGCAGGCCACCCGAGAGCCCCACCGCGGCGTTGCCCGAGTAGCCGGCGGTCGGCGCAACTGGGGCGCTCGGCGCGGCCGGTCGGGCGCCGGTGGGCTCGGCGGCGGCTGCGCCGCTCCCGAGCAGCAGCGACAAGATGAAGGTGAGGGGTGTGGGCATGGCGGCGGGCTCCGGGGCGCTGGCCTATCCCCGCCCGCCCGGCCCGGGCCCGCCGGGCCTCTGCTATGGTGGCGCGCCGCGCCGAGGTCCGCGAACGTGCCCCTCCCTCCATCCCTCCCGCCGCCGCGCTGCGAGTTCATCGTCGATCTCGCCACCCTCGACGCCAGCGTCGCCGAGGCCCGCGCCGCTTGGGCCGAGCGTGACGCCGAGCGCTTCGCCGCGGCCCTGGCCCGTGGGCGGCAGCAGCTGCCTTGCCTCGGCGCGCCGGTGGATCCCGAGCGGGCGGCCCGCTGGCATGTGGTCGAGGGCATGGCGGCGGTGGTCGCCGCCGACCGGGCGGCTGCGCTTGGGCGCCTGCGTGCGGCGCGCGCGGCGGCCCCCGCGGCCGGCCTCAGCGCGGCCGAGGCCCCCGAGGGCAGCCTGCTCGACCTGCTCTCGGACGAGGCGGCCCTGCTCGGCCCGAGCCCGCGGGTCGAGATCGACGGCGCAGGGCTGCTCTTGCGCGTGGATGGGCGGCCCGCCGCCTCGCGCCCGGTCGAGGTGCCCGCGGTGGTGCAGCTGCTCGATGGGCAGGACCGGCCCCGCTTCACCGTCGACCTCGCGCCGGGCGCCCCACTGCCCGAGGCGCCCGCCGAAGTGACGGCCGGTGGGGCCAGGTCTGGTGATGGGCACAGCCGGGCCGAAGGGCCCGCGGCCTCGACCCGCGGGCGGGCCGCGCCAGCGGTGAGCTTGGGGCTGACGGGCGCCGCTGCGCTCGGCCTCGGGCTCTGGGCGCGGGCTTCGGGGGCCGAGGCGCTGGATCCGGCGACCCCCTACGCCGAGGTCGGCCCCGCTGCGGCCCGCGGGCGCGCGCTCACCGTGGCGGCGGGCGCGGCGGGCCTGCTCGCCGCCGGCGCGGGCGCCTGGCTGGTGATCCGGTGGTGAGGCGCCCGCTGGCCCCGCGCTGGTTCGCGCTGCTGCTCAGCGCGGCGTCGGGCTGCAATTGGGTCAGCGAGGCCGAGGTCGCCAAGGCGCTCGACCGCGACGGTGACGGCTCACCCTGGCCCGAGGACTGCGACGACAGCGACCCGGCACAGCAGCGCGGCTGCGCGGAGGAGGCGGCCGACGGCGGCGAAGGAGCGGAGGGCGGCGAGGGGACGGACGGCGTCGACGGCGCGGACGGAGCCGACGGGACCGACGGAGGGGACGGGTCGGACGGGACCGATGGCGCCGACGGCGCCGATGGTACGGACGGCGTGGACGGCGCAGACGGCGCAGACGGCGGGGATGGCGCGGTGGTCGTCATCTTCGAGGGGGAGCAAACGGCGGATGACGCCGAGCTACACCTGAGCCCGAGCAGCGGGGCCGTGCACGGGCTGGGCGCCCTAGCGGCCAGCGGCGGCGCCTCAGGGGCCGGGCTGCGGCGGATCTTGATCGGCGCCGCGGGCAGCAACGAAGCTTGGTGGCTCGAGCTCGACGCGAGCAGCGGGCCCGAGGTGGCCCTCTCCGCCTCGCCCAACGTCACCCTGACCGACGCGGCGCGCCTGAGCCTGACCGTGCAGCCGCTGGGTGCGGGTGGCGAAGATGGCGTGTTGGTCGGTGGTTTCACCGCTTGGGGCGTGGAAGAGGGCGTCGGGCAGCTCGCGGTGCTCCCCAGCGAGGCGCTGCGCGACGGCGCGGCCCTGGTGCGCTGCGCAGACTCGACCGCGGGGGACTGCACGGCCGCCGCGCCCGGGGTCGGCTTCGGCTTCGCGGTGATCGACGTCGACGGCGATGGGCTCGCCGAGCTCTGGGCGACCGAGCGCGCGCCGGCGGGCGGCCCGCCCATCCTGGTGTCTGAGGGGCCCTTCTCGCCAGACAGCGCCGAGCTCAGCATGAGCCCGGCCGAGATCAGCGGCTGGATCACGCCCCTCGATCACCGCTCCTGGGGGGTGTGGGACGCCGAGGACGTCGACGGCGACGGCTACCGCGACGTGCTGGTCACCGGCGCCCCCGAGAGCACGCTGGTCTTCGGCGGGGCCCGCGGGCGGCTCGAGCTGACCGCCATCGCCGGCGCTGAGGACTCCACCACCTGGACCGACGCCCACGGCCGGCCCGGGGGCGACATGGACGGCGACGGCTACGCCGATCTGCTGCTGCCCAGCGCGGGCAACCTGCAGCTGGTGCCGGGGGCGGCCCTCCGCGCGCCGCGGCCGGTGGCCTACGCGATGGGCCTGGGGTCGGGTCCGCGCTGGGCCTGGGCGGGCGGGATCCAGTCCCTCGCCCCGCCGGTCGACCTCGACGGTGATGGCCTGAATGACGCGCTGCTCATTGATCAAGGCACGGACGGCCTGCGGATCTGCGGCCTGACCGGCTGGAGCCGCGCGCCGGCCCTGAGCTGGCAGGTCGATGGCCTGCCCCCGGGGGCGACCGACGCCCGGATTGACGTGCTGCAGGCTGCAGACGGCGCCAGGGTGCTCGTCGGGCTGCCCGGGGCCGGGGGCGCCGGCGAGGACGGGCCCGGGGCCGCGTTGATCTTCGGGCCCACCGGCGCGCGGCCATGAGCGGGCGGCGCTACACCCTGCGCAGGGTGCTGGGCCAAGGAGCCCAGGGCACCGTCTACCTCGCCGATCTCAGCGGAGAGGCGGGATTTTCGCGACAGGTCGCGCTCAAGCTCATCCGTGAGGGCCTCGACCAGCGCGGCGCCTACGCCCGGCGCTTGCGCGACGAAGCCCGGCTGCTCGCCCTGGTCCGCCACCGCGCGGTGGTCCACGTGGACGCGCTCATCCAGATTGGTGGCCAGTGGGCCATTGTGCTTGAGTTCGTCGACGGGGTCAGCCTGGCCGATCTGCTCCAGCTCGGGCCGCTGCCGCTGGGCGCCGCCCTCGAGGTGATGGCCGAGGTGGCCGCCGCCCTGCACGCGGCCGGGGCGGCCCGCGGGCCCGAGGGCCAGGTGCTGCAGCTCTGCCACCGCGACCTCAAGCCTGGGAACGTGCTGCTGACCGGCGCGGGCGAGGTCAAGGTGCTGGACTTCGGCATCGCGCGGGCGCCGGGCGTGGCCCGCGAGGCCCGGACCCGCGCGGCCGGGGTGATCGGGACGCCGGGCTACCTCGCCCCCGAGGCGCTCGACGGGAGCGCGCAAGTGGGCCCGCCCGCCGATGTCTTCGCGCTCGGCGTGCTCTTGTCTGAGCTGCTGCTTGGGCAGCCGGTGGGCCAGCTCTGGCCCGATCCGGAGACCTGGGAGCTGCGGGTCGAGGCCCTCGCCGACCGCTCTGCCCGCGCGGTGGAGGAGCTGCACCCGCCCGCCGGGCCCGCCCTGCGCGCCTTGCTGCGCAGCTTGCTCGAGCGCGCGCCAGACCGGCGGCCGAGCGCCCGCGAGGTGGACCGGGCCCTGCTCGACCTGCGGGCGCGCATCCCGGCCGAGCCCCTGCGCTACTGGGCGGAGCGCGCCGTGCCCGAGGCCAGGGCGCATGTGCCCTTGCCGAGCGGCGAGGGTGACCCGCTGCTCGGGCGCACGCTGAGCGAGGGCGGCGCGGAGGAGTTCGGGACGGGCCCGGCAGCCACCACGCTGGTGCCCGAGCCCGAGCGGAGCGGGGGCGCGCCCACGCCGGAGCGCGCCGCCCCCGCCGCCCGCACGACCGACGCCACTGAGGATGACGAGGTGGACGAGGTCCTCGATCCGGCCGAGGCGCCGATGCCCCGGGCCGCCGCCCGCCCTGCGCCCCGGCCGGCGGCCCCGGCCCCGGCCGGCCCCCTGCCCATGGACCCGGGCGCGACCTTCGTCGGCGCGCGGGGCAAGGTGCTGAGCGGCCTGATGGCCCGCCAAGACACCGAGATCCGCGTCATTCCGAAAGAGAAGCGCCCTGCTCCGCCGCCGCCCCCGCTGCCCGTGGTCGGCGCCCGCGCCGAGGCGCCTGAGGTCGCTGCGCCCGCGCCCCCGGTGGTGCCGCTCGCCGCGCCGACCGCGCCGACCGCGCCGCCGACCCCGGCTCCGGCTGCCCCGCCGCCGGCGCTCAGCCCGGCGCCGCCGGCCCCCGACCCGACCGAGGCCGGCCCGCGGCCCGCGGTCCCGCCGCCCCTCACCGCGCCGCCGCCGCCCCCGAGGCCCGCGCCGGCGCCCCGGGCACCTGCGCCCGCGCGCCGGAGCAGCGCCGTGGTCGTGTTGATCGGGGTCGGGGCCGTGCTCGGGATCGCCGCGCTGGCCGCGCTCGGGCTGCACCTGCGCGCCCCGACGCCGGGGACCCCTGTGCCGGAGCCGGTGGCCGCGCCCGCGCCACCACCGGCGGATCCGCCTGCGCCTGCACCGGCGCCCGCGCCCGCGCCGGGCCCAGAGCCCGCTGCGCCCGCCCCATCCAGCGCCGCCGCTGCGCCTGCGCCCGGGTCTGCGGGCGGGTCAGCGGGCCGCGCCCCGGTGGCTGCGCCCGAGCCGGCCCCCGCGGCTGCGCCCGCACCCCTTCCTGTGCCCGCGCCCGCACCTGCGCAGCGCGCGCGGGTGCGCCTCGACGCCGACAAGCCCGACCAGGTCGAGGCCCTGTGGGTGCAGGGCGCCGCGGGCCGCTTCGGGGCGGGCCCGGTCCCGCCGGGCGACTACGAGATCACCGTGCTGCTCGTCGGTCTGGGGCCGATCCGCTGCGGCGCCCGCAGCCTGGGGCCAGACGATGAGCTGCGGGTGCAGGTGCGCGCGGCTTTTGGGGTGTGTGAGCTGCGCTGAGGGTGGGCGCTCCACCACGCCAACGGCTGTGTCGAACGCCGCCGTCGGTCGCGCGGCCCCAGCTGCTCAACCGGCCTGAAGCAGCGCCAGCAGCTCATCTACGTCAATCCCGGCGGCGCGGATGATCGCCCGCAAGGTCCCCGGCGCCACCGGCTCATGCGCCGGGACGGTCAGCGGAGGTCGGCCGACCGCGCGAAGTGAGATGTGTGAGCCCTTCTGGCGGACCGTCTCATCGCCGAGCCGGCGGAGAGCCCGGACGAGCTCGGCCGCGCCGGTGGTTTGCAGCCGGCCCATCTACACAGCGACCCGAACCCGACCGAGCTCGATTTCTGCCGGAACACCGTCACCCACATCATCGCCGAAGGCTTCGAGGTGCAGCTCGATGGCTTCGCGGACTTTGCGCTTGGCCTCGGCCTTGGTGGCCCCCTGCGAGATGCAGCCAGGGAGGCCCGGCACGGTGGCGCACCATGTGCCGGTCTCGTCTTGTTCCAGCAGGAAGGTGTAGGTGCGGCGGGCCATTTTCACTCCGTGGATCGGCTGCCCCGATTGTAGCCGAAGGCGCCGACGCGTGGCCAGCGCAGCCTCGCCGACGCGGGCATAGGCAGCTGCTTGATGCCCGCGGACACTTACGTTGCGCGCGGGCGCCCGCCCGCCCTCACACCCGGTCGACCCGCAGCGCCCAGGCGCTGAGCCCCGCCGCCTCCATGCCGCGGCGCAGCCGGCTGGCGTGGTCCTCGTCGACGCCGAGGGCGACGATGGAGCGGTCGCCGCCCGCGCCGCTGAATTTGGCGCCCAGCGCGCCGTGCTCGTCGCGCAGGCGGGCGCAGGTCGCGACCAGCTGCGGCGCGGCGAGGGCGGGCAGGGCCTGCGCGGCGACGGCATAGGCGGTCTGGGCGCGGTCCATCGCGGCGCCCAAGGCGGCGAGATCACCGATGCGCACGGCGTGTGCGCCGGCGTCTGCGGTGTGGGCGAAGGTGGCGAGGGCCTCGGCGACGGCGGCCGCGGCCTCGCGGTCCTCGGGCGCGCGCAGGTCTGCGGCGGTGTGCGCGCAGAGGGCCTCGAGCAGGGGGGCGGCGGGCCGGGGCTGGGGCCAGACCCCCACCGCGAGGTGCAGGGGGCGCAGCGGCTGGATCCGCCGCAGGCGCCCGCTGCCGTCGGCCCGCCAGCGGATGTAGGCGGCCGCGCCGGCGGCGCAGGCCATCGGGTCGAGCCGGCCGCAGGGAACGCCGAGCAGCTCGTGCTCGACCTCAAAGGCGAGGGCGGCGAGCACATCGTGCTCAAGCGCGTGGCCGGCGGCCCGGGCCAGCGCGTCGAGCACGCCGAGCGTGTAGGCGGCCGACGACGAGAAGCCGCGCCCGGCCGGCAGGGTCGCGTGCACGTACAGGTGGCAGGCCCGCAGGCGCAGGCCCCGCCGGTGCAGGGCCGCCGCGGCCGCCGGGGCGAAGCGCAGGGGCCCGCCCGCCGGGTCGACCGCGCCCTCGAGGCCGAAGCTCTGCTCGCGCAGATCACCGTGCAGCGCGGTGCGCACGCGGATCTCGGTGGGCCTGAGGGCCGCGTCGACCGCCACGACCACCGAGAGCGGCGCGGGCACGGTGAGGCTGGCCCCGCCCGCCCAATCACAGTGCTCGCCGAGGAGGCAGACGCGGCCGCTGTACTGCACGACGAGGGGCAAGAGCGGACCTGGGCGTGGAGGGGCGAACCGAGCGGGCCGCCGCGCTATCCCATCGCAGGGGTCAGGGCCGGAGCGGAGCCGCTGGGCCCAGCGCCGGCCGCGGTGCTATCATGGCGAGGCCGCGGGCTTCCCCGCGCTGCGTGGGCCGCGCGCCGTCCCGCGCGGGCCGCTCCGAACCTCCGATCTGCCGCGCGTCGCGCGCCCGACGGGAAGCCATGCCGCCGCTCGCTCACCGGACCCACGACTCCGCCCGCGCCGCCGCGGCCGGCCCTTGCTCCGCGATGACCGGCCATGCGCCCGGCGGTCGGCCCTGTGTCGGTCGTGCCCCCGCCGGTCGTGCCCCCGCTGGTCGCGCCTTGGTTGGTCGCGCCCTCGCTGGCCTGGGGCTCGGCTTGGCGCTGGCCGCGCTGCCCGGGCTGGCCGCGGCGCAGGCGGCGCCCGCGCCCCCCGCCGCGGCCGCCCCGACCACGGCCAGCGTGCCCGAGGCCCTGAAATTCATCAACGAGCAGCTGGCCCGCAACGCGAGCACCTGGCGGCCCTGCAAGGGCACAGCCACGCTTGAGCTCGCCCAAGATGGCGTGGTGACGGTCGTGGTCAAGCGCCAGAGCTACTGCGAAGACAGCCGTTTTCGGGCCTCGGTGCGCGAGCTTGACGCCGCCGCGGTGAGCTTCGAGGTGCTCGACGAGATCGTGCTGCGCGTGCCCTGCCAACAAGAGGCCGCCTGCGCCCGCCACTGGCAGAAGAAGAAGAAGCGCAGCGGCAACAGCTGGGTGGCCCGCACCGACCAGTGGGATCCGAGCGGCCCCGGGGCCCAGCCGCACCAGGTCACCGCGCTCGAGCTCCCCCTCGGCAGCGACCCGCAGGTGGCCCAGCGCATCACCACCGCCCTGCAGTACCTCGTGCGCACCGCGCAGGGCGCGCCCGAGTATGCCGCGCCGGCCGATCCTTTCGCCGCGGGCGCTGGAGGGACCTGAGCGCGTTGCCGCCTGAGGTGGCTGGTCGGCGCGGCATCTTTAGCGCGAGCTGAGCCCGACGGGGGGCGTTGCGGGGGGCGGAGCCCCCCGCCCATCGACCTTTTCGCTGCCCTCAGTCGCCCCGGCGCAGCTCGACCGCGTCGAACCAGGCGGTGCCCGAGACGGCGCTCAGCAGGCCCACCCGCACGAAGGCGGCGTTGGCGGGCGCGGTGGCGTTGAGCTCGAGCAGCTCCCACGGGTGGGTGGTGAGGCGGCCGACCGCCTTGACCGGCTGGCCGAGCGGGCGGTAGTTCGCGTCGAGGAAGCTCAAGGTCATGCAGACCTGGTCTTCGCGCTGGTGGAACTCGACCCGCAGCTTCTCGGCCCGCAGCTGGGCGCGCAGCTGGACCGGCTGGAATTGCAGCACCGGCACCACCTGGGCCACCTCGTTGAACAGGCGGGTGTGGTCGTCGGCGTAGAACCGCACGCTGTGGCTGCCGTCGAGCGCGGTGTTCGGGTCGATGGTCACGTCGTTGACCGGCGTGCGCTTGTTGCCCATCTCGACGGCCTCGACGATCTCCCAGGCGTCGTTGAGCGTGTACTCTTTCTCGAAGGAGCCGTCTTGAAGGGGCAGCGGCGCGCCCTTCTCGTTGCTGTCGCGGCTGGGCCGGGCGCCGAAATGTTTGGACAGGCGGCCGCGGCTCTCTTCGTCGCGCTCGGGGGAGCTCGGCCAGGCGAGCTCGACCACGTTCGTGTACTCCTTCTTGCGGGACTTCGCGTAGGTGATGTCGACGCGGAAGGTGCGGCCCTCGAAGGGCCCGAGGCGCACGGCGGTGATCTTTTCGGGCTTGAACTTGGGCCAATCGAAGCGCTCGGCGACGAGGGCCGCGGCCTTGAGCTCGGCGCCCTTCAGATCACGCTGGGCCCGCACCACGGTCTTGCCTTGGCGCAGGCGGGCCAGCTCGGGCGGCGGCAGCGTGTCGATGTAGGCCAGCACCGGGGCGAGCTTGGGGTCAATGACCTGCTCGACGATGTTTGGGTGCGTCTGGGCCAGCGCGAACTGCGCGCCCGGCGAGAGCGCGCGGGCGGCCAGCAACATCTGGATGCGCCCCACCGGGTCGGAGTCGGCGTAGCCGCGCACCGCGTCGGCTTGGGCCATCGCGGCGGCGTCGACCACGGGCTGCCGGCCATCTTGGGCCCCGGCTGGCGGCGCGCCGGCGCTGAGCGCGAGCGCGCAGGCGAGGGCGACGCGGCGGGCGAGCGCGGAGAAGGGGGCGGCGCGGTGGTTCATCGTCGGACCTCGAGGGCTGGGGGCGCGGGATCAGACCAGGCGCAGGTGACCCCGGCGGCGGCCGCCGGCGTCCGGGGCGCGATCCTCGTCGTCTTCGTCGGGCACCTCGGCCAGCTCATCGTCGGGCTCGACCGGCTCGGGCGCCATCGGGATGTAGGTGACGCGGAGGAAGGCGTCCCAGGGGAGAAGGCAGGTGTAGAGCGCGTCGAAGGACAGCACCACCTGCAGGCCCTGGGGCAAAAAGCGCGGGTCGTGGTGGCGGTGGTAGGCCGCGTCGAGGCGCAGCGGCACGTCGGCGGGGAAGCGGGCGAGCGTGTCGCGCGGAATGCCGCTGTTGCCGAGCTTGTCGGTCTGCAGGTGGATGAACATGTCGCAGCCGAGGCCGAAGCCCAGCCGCAGGGCTTGCTCGGTATGGTTGCCGAGAGGGTCGATGAGCAGGGTGTTCTCGACCTCGCGCTTGCCGATGGCCCGCATGGTGGCCCGGCCGCGGGCGGCGGACAGCTCTTCGGGCGGGGCCTCTTCTTCGGCGGGCTCGTCGTCGACCGGCGCGCCGGCCATGGCCGCGGCGTCGAGCTCAAGCGCCTTGCTCAGGCCGATGAGCTCGTCGACGGTGAGCGCCTCGCTGCCGGCCAGCACGTGCTTGAGGCGGGTGCGGTCGAGCCCCGAGGCGGCGGCGAGGGCGGCGGTGTTCAGGCCCTTCTTCTTCGCGGTCTCGCGGAGCAGCAGGAGGAGCGGTTCAGAGGGGCGGGGCGGCATTCCATCCTCGGGGCGGGGCGCGCAGCGGCGACAGGGGGGCCGGCGTCGGCCGGGCCGGCGCCTGTAATGCCCGCCGGCGGCCTTGCCCGCCTCTGCCCGGGTCGGTCGGCGCGAAGCCCTCGGGGATGACGTGCTGCGCAGCGCTTTGGCCGCGCCGGCTCACTTGGTCGGCGGGTGCCGGTGCGGGGGCGTGGGCTTGGGCGGCTGCGGGTTCGGCGGCGGGGCGCCCGGGTTCACGTCGACCTTGCCGGCCTTGTACTCTTGGGTCGTGCTGCTCTTGATCTCGGTCGAGCTGCCCGAGGCGTAGACCGCGGTCTGGCCGGCCTTGTTCTCGACCGTCATGTCGGTCTCGAGCTTGAAGTCTTTGCACTTGATCGAGATGGTCTCTTTGGCCTCGACCACGGTGTTCTTCTCGCAGACCATCGTGATGGTCTTTTTGCTCGAGTCGAGGGACTGGTAGATGGGCGCCGACTTCACGTCGAGGCGCGTGCCGGCCATGGCGCCGACCTCAACTTTCTCAGCGCCGCTGGTGTCGTCGAAGATGACCAGGTGCCCCGAGCGCGACCAGAGCACGCGCTTGTCGTTGTTGCCGTCGTCGTTCTTGTAGGGCTCGGGCTTGTCTTCGCCGCCGTTGTAGACCGCGCCCAACACGTAGGGCGTCATCGACCGGTAGGCGAAGCCGCAGAGCACCTCGGTGCCGATGTCGGGCAGGATGATGAGCCCGCGGCCGTTCCCGCTCATCGGGGTGGCCATCCGGCACCAAGAGGACTCGACGCCGCCCTCGGCGTCCACGGGGAACCTGACCCGGACCCGGTGCATCTTGTCGGGGTCTTGGTTCTCGATGACAATGCCGACCACCACGCCGTTGATCATGCTCTGCTCCCAAAAGTGGGGCCGGGCTGGCCAGCCGCCGCGGGCGCCATCGGGCGCGCCCGCTGGAATTCTCTCAGTTGATCTTGGTCATCGAGGCCTTCAGCGTCAGCGCGCCGCCGCCGTTGACCGCGCAGCTCGTGCCGGTCTCGATCTTGGTCGAGGTGCCCGACTTGACGTTGATCGAGTTGCTCGCCTCGAGGATGAAGTCTTTGCACTTGAGCGAGATGGTCTCTTTGGACTCGATGATGATGTCTTTGCCCGAGTACACGGACAGGACCTTCTCTTTCGCGTCCCAGATGATGCGGATCTCTTCGTTGTGCAGCACGAGCTCGATGCGCTCGTCGCCCTGCTTGTCGTCGAAGGTCAGGCGGTGGCCCGAGCGCGACTGAAAGACGCGCAGGTCGTTGTTGCCGTCTTCGTTGGCGTAGGGGGGCGTGTCGACCCCGTTGTAGAGCCCGCCCATCACGATGGCGTGGTTGAAGTCGCCGTGGGCGAAGGCGACGAGCACCTCGTCATCGAGCTCGGGGATGGTCATCCAGCCGCGCTCTTTGCCGGCCATGGGCATCACGAGGCGCGCCCAGAAGCTCTCGGGCATGTCGGGCAGGGTGGGGAACTTGAGCTTGACGCGGCCGAGCTGGTCGGGGTCTTTGTTGTCAATGACGATGGCCTCGACAAGGCCGGGCATCTGGCCCGAGACCGGGCGGCCTTGACGGTCGGTGACCTTGGGCACAGCAACCTCCGAAGTAGGGCGGGCGCGGCGGGGCCGCTGTGGGCGGTCGGCGCCCCCGGGGCGTGCTCCGGCTGTATCGCCTGGATCTCCCCCTGTCGCAGGGCGACGATACGCCGCGCCCGCTCCCCAGGTCAACGCGGTGCGATGACACCCTGATGACAGTGAGAATGGCGACCAGTGCGCTGCTTTGGGGCGTTGTTGCCGCGCTCAGCGATCTTTGGGCGAGGGTGGGGTGAAGCCCTCGGGCCACTGGGTGCCCGGGCAGGCGCGCGTGCGCCGCAGCTTGGCTTGGTCGAGGTGGGCGCCGCGCAGATCGGCGTCGCAGAGGTCGGCGTCGCTCAGATCGGCGCCAGCGAGGTCGGCGTCGCTCAGATCGGCGCCGGTCAGGTCGGCCCCGCGCAGGTCGGCCCTGGTGAGCCGGGCCCGCTTGAGGTTCAGCCCCACCAGCCGCGCGCCGGACAGGTTGGCGTTGAGCAGCCGGGCCTCTTCGAGCTTGACATCGGTGAGGACGGCGTCGTGTAGGTCAGCCTCGTCGAGTACACAGGCCGAGAGGTCGCCGCGGGTCATGCGCAGGCGGGCCGCGCGGGCCTCGCGCAGGTCGCAGGGGAAGCGGGGCGGCGGCTGCACGTCGACCATGACGGCGTCATCGAGCCGGGCGAAGGGCCCGAGCGCGCCGGGGGGCGCACCTTCGCTCGGCCACTGGGTGCCGGTCGTGTACCAAGCGCCCGAGAAGTCGGCGCCATCGAGCCGGGCGGGCTCTCGACCGTCGTGGAAGATCGCGTTGGCGAGGTTGGTCTCGCGGAGGTTGGCCTCGTCGAGCACCGCGCCGGAGAGGTCAGCCTGCTGGAGGTTGGCCTCGTGCAGGTCAGCGCGGTCCAGCCGAGTGCCCCGGAGCGAGGCCGCGCTGAGGTTGGCGTGACTCAGGGCTGTCTCGCGGAGCTGCGCGCCGTCAAAGCGGGCGCCGACGAACCAGGCCCCCTCGAGATCGACGCCGCTGAGGTCAAAGGCGGAGAGGTCGGCCTTGGTGATCTTCAGGCCCGATACCGTGTAGGCCCAGACCCGCCCGACCGAGGGGAAGCCGGCCACCGCCTGCCCGAAAAGAACGCCAGCCACGAAGACCACCGAGGGCACGAGCGCGTACTGGGCGAAGCGGAGCAGGCGCCGGCGCCGGGCCTCGAGCATCGTGCGCTCCCACTCCTCATTGAGGCGGCGCAGCGAGCGGTCATAAAAGTCGCGCTCGTCCTTCGAGCGGAGCACCAGATCGCCGATGCAGCGGTGCACCTCGTCGATGTGCTGGGAGGGGAGCAGGTCGGCCTCGGACTGACCCCCCTTGAGCCAGAGCGAGTAGCCCTGGTGGAAGAGCTGACGGGCCCGGTTACGGGCGGAGCCCTCCTCGCCGTAGTTGCGGACCTGGGCGATGAGCGACTCGTGCGCGATGCGGTAGGTGCGCTCGTCGGGCCAGCGGCTGTCGACGTAGCCGTGAACGACGCGCCAGCGGTCCTCGAGCGCGCGCAGGATGGCCACGCGGCGCTCGGGATCGGTGGAGTGCGCGGCGAGCTCGCTCAGCGGGGTCGGCCGGCTGGTCGGCGAGCCGGGCAGGTGGGTGAGCGTGCGCAGCATCTCTTTGGCCACGCCCTGATCTGCGGCGTCGAGGCCCGAGATCGCCTCGTCGAGCACGCGGGAGAGGATGCCGCGGCTGCCGCCCAGCCGCTCGCGGTAGTGCTGGGCGGTGATGCGGATGGGCTGCGGCGTGTCGCGCACGAAGTCCCACAGGCGGGCGCCCACGGCCTGCACCCGGGGGGCCACCTCGCCCATATCGTCGGCGATGAGGTCGTTCACGATCTCGTCAAGCAGGCCATCCTCGAAGGTGAACGGCGGGTAGTTGACCAACAAGCCAGGGGCACCCGGGCCCTCGAGCGCGGCGCGGAGATCGGGCGCGTCTAAGGGCCGGAGGGGGAGGGTGCGGGAGATCTCGGCCATGGGCAGCGGGTGGAGCGCCCGGAGGGTGGCCCCGAGGTAGTCCTCGCGCACGCTGAGCAGCACGCGCAGGCGCGGGTCGGCGGCAGCGACCAGAGCCGCGACCCCGGCTTGGAAGTTGATCAGCTGCTCGGGGCTGCCTTCGGTGAAGATCTCCTCGAGCTGGTCAATCACGACCACGATGGGCTGACCGGCGGCCGCAGAGAGCGCGTCGAGCAGGTCGGGCAAGCTGCGGGGGGCGGCGTCGGGGCCCGGCGCGCTGACCCCGGTCGAGGGGTCGCGCTGGGCGTGCAGGCGCCGGTGGGCGGCCCGGGTGACCAGCTCGAGCGGGCTCGCCGTGCCCCGCACCCGCAGCAGCTCGTGGCCGGTCTGCTCCAGCGCGGGGAGCACCCGGGCCATCAAGAAGCTGGTCTTGCCCACCCCGCTCGCGCCGGTGACGAGCACGAGGCTCGGGCGGCTCTTGTGCTCCCATGCGTCGAGGAAGCGCTGCAGGTCGTTGTCTCGGCCAAAAAAGATGCTGCTGTAGGCGGCGGTGAAGGGGTGCAGGAAACGAAAGGGCTCGTCGGGCAGCGGCAGGGGCTCGGGCGCGAGCGGGGCGAGGGCGCGCTCGGGCTTGGCGTTGGGATCGGCGTTGCGGAGGGCCTCTTGCAGGCTCGACCAGTCTTGGAAGCGCGCCGATGGGCTCTTTTCGAGCAGGCGCATCACCAGCTCGCAGAGCGGCAGGGGCAGCTCGGGCGCGAGGCGGTGCAGAGACATCGGCGCCTCATGCACGTGCTGGTGCATGAAGTCGCGCGAGCCGGGGCCGAGGAAGGGGGTGCGTCCGGCCAACATCTCGAACAGCAGCACGCCGAAGCTGTACAGGTCAGTGCGGTGGTCGACCCCCCAGCTCAGGGCCTGCTCGGGCGCCATGTAGCGGGGCGTGCCCATCAACGCGCCGGGCCGGGTCAGGCGGGGGGCGTCGGGCGTGCGGCGGAGGAGCACCGGGTCGGGGAGGGCCCCCGAGTCGAGCTCTTCCCGCGGGTCGGGTACGGGGAGCTGCGGGGCGCTCAGCGGCTCGTCGGGGATCGTGCCCGCGTCGACCTTGGGGGTGGTGGCCTGGGATCGCCCCGGGTCGAAGGGCTGCCGCAGGTCGAGGCCCCGCGGGGTGTCGAGCAGCGTGGCGAGGCCGAAGTCGAGCACCTTGACGTGGTCGCCTTGCAGCAAAAAGATGTTCTCTGGCTTGAGATCGCGGTGGACGAGGCCCACGCCTTGACCGGCGCCCATGCCCCGGGCGATGCCGCGGGCGATCGAGACGGCGCTCGCCAAGTCCATCCGCCCCCGGGCGAGGCGGTCGGCGAGGGTCTCGCCCTCGAGCAGCTCCATCACGACGAAGCGCTCGCCCTCATCGGTGACCCCGACGTCAAAGACGGTGACGACGTTGGGGTGCGAGAGCAAGCAGGTGGTGCGGGCCTCGCGCTCAAAACGCGCGACGGCGCGCTGGTTCGCCGTGAGCTCTTCGCGCAGCAGCTTGATCGCCACGGGGCGGTCGAGCGCGGTCTGCCATCCCTGGTAGACCTCGCCCACGCCGCCGCGGCCGATGCAGCGGCCTAGGCTGTAGCGCTCGGAGAGTCGTCGCATGGGGCGATGTTAGCCACGGGGGAGGGGCGAGGGGGCGCGCGCCCCGTCCGCGGCGCGGGAGCGGCCCAGGGCGCGGCGGGGTCGGAGGGCGGGAGCATGGGTGCAGCGGGGGGAGCGGTGGCGCGCGCGGCGGCGGCGGTGGCGCTGTGGGGCTGCGCGCCGGCGGCGCCACAGCTCGGCCTGGCCCCGGGCGCGTGGGGCCTCGCCTCGGTGGCGGCGGTGGAGGTCGAGGGCCGACCCGCGCCCGCCCCGGTCGTCGGCTTGCTCGAGGTCGGCCTGGGAGCGGAGGCCCCGCGGCTCTCCTTGGCCGGCGGGGCGCTGAGCACGGGCGGCGCGGTGGAGGCGGCCGTGCTCGGGCCGCAGGCAGGGGAGGGGCCGGAGGTGCGGTGGCTACGCTTCCCCCTGCGCTTTGGGATCGGCGCGGCGGAGGGCTTGCTGCGCATCGACGAGGGGCGCGCGCGGCTGGTGCTCGGCTACCGCCCCGCGGAGCATGATCTTGATCTGCGCCTCGAGCCGGGCGGGGCCACGGCCAAGGTGGCCCTCGGGCCCGCCGAGCGCACCGCCAGCGCCGCGCTGGACCGCTGGGCGGCGGCCTGGGCGGGCGGCCGGCTGCGCTTGGTCGATGGCGCGGGCGCTCCGGTCGGTGACCTCGCCTTCTTTGATGACGGCGCCGTGCTGGTTGACCTCTACGATCCGACCTGGAGCACGGGCGGGCCCGCGCCGGCCGTGCGGGCCGACGAGGGCGGGGAGATCTTGCTCACCGTGCCGGTCGAGCCGGCGCTCGAAGGTGAGAGCGCCCTGCTGCTCGTTAACCTCGCGCATCACGTGGTGGTGGTGCCCAGCGCGCCCAGCCCCCAAGCCGAAGACCGCTGGCTTCGGCTGGAGCCGGGCGGCCCGACGCCCGAGGAGCGCGCCAGCCACCACGCGGCGGCCACCGCGGCCGCGATTCGCGCGGAGCAAGCGTGGCTCAGCGAGGCCTTGCCCCGCCTCGCCGCTGCGGCGGAGAGCCCGCTTGGCTGCCGGCCGCTCTCGGCCCTCGGCGAAGAGTGGGGGCTGATGTTGCGCGGCTACGAGCTCAGCTTCGGGGAGCAGGCGGGCCGCTGCGAGGCGCGGGTCGAGCCGCGTCCGCCGCAGCACGGGCGGCGGGTCGCCGGGCGCGCGCACGCGGGCGGGGTCGCGGCGCTGCAGGTGGTCGGCGCTGGCGTCGACCTCGACGCGGACGGCGCCGCAGGGCTGGTGGGGCCTGCGCCGGGTCGTTAGCCGCCCGGCCCGTGGTGCACGAACAAGAGGTCGACGATGTCTGAGGCGAGCCGCCCCCGCTGGTTTGAGCAGGCCCCGCCCGAGCCGCGCCCGCGCGAGCGGCGCGAGGCGCCGGTCACGCAGCTGTGGGTGCGCTGCGGCGCCTGCAAGGCTGTGCTCTACAAAGACCAGCTCGCCGCCTCGCACCAGGTCTGCCCGAAGTGCGGCCACCACATGCACATCACGGCGCGGGGGCGCCTCGAGCTGCTCGTCGACCCGGGCAGCTTTCAGCGCCACGACGCCGGCCTCGCACCCCAAGACCCGCTTGAGTTCGCCGACAGCAAGCCCTACAGCGAGCGGCTGACCGCGGCCCAGGCCAAGACCGGCGAGCGCGACGCCTGGCTGGGCGGTTCGGCGAGCATCGACGGGATCGCCGTGCAGATCGGCAGCTTCGACTTCGCCTTCCTCGGCGGCAGCATGGGCAGCGTGGTCGGCGAGTGCATCACGCGGCTGTTTGAGCGGGCCACCCGCCTGCGCCAGCCGGCCATCGTGATCAGCGCCTCGGGCGGCGCGCGCATGCAAGAGGGCGTGCTCTCGCTGATGCAGATGGCCCGCACCTGCGCGGCGCTCGCACGCCTGCGGGAGCAGGGGGGGATGCCCTACATCTCGGTGCTCACCCACCCGACCACCGGGGGCGTCGCGGCCAGCTTCGCCATGCTCGGCGACCTCATCCTCGCTGAGCCCAACGCGCTGATCGGCTTCGCCGGCCCGCGGGTCATCGAGCAGACGATCGGCGAGGCGCTGCCCGAGGGCTTCCAGACCTCGGAGTACTTGCTCGGGCACGGCATGGTCGACGAGATCGTGCCGCGGGGCGAGCTGCGCGCGGTGATCGGCCGGGCGCTGCACCTGTTGGTGGACCCGGCGTGATCCAGCACCCGCGGCTGGCCGCGCTGACCCGCTTTGGTGTGCGGCTGGGCCTGCAGCACATGCGGGCCTTGATGCGGCACCTTGGGCAGCCGCAGCTGCGCTACCCCACGCTGCATGTGGCGGGCACCAACGGCAAGGGCTCGGTGGTGCGCACGCTCGGGGCGATGCTGCGGGCGCAGGGCCTGCGCGTCGGCGAGTACGTGTCGCCGCACCTGCAGCGGGTCAACGAGCGCATCTGGGTGGATGGGGAGGAGATCAGCGACGCCGAGCTCTCGGGCCTGCTCGATGAGCTGGCCGCCGAGCGGGAGGCCTGGGCAAGCAGCGGCCTGACCGAGGGCCTCTCGGCTGAAGCGGAGCTGACCTACTTTGAGATGATGACCGCCGCGGCCTTCGTGCACTTCGCCCGGGTCGGCGTGGATGTGGCGATCGTCGAGGTGGGGCTGGGCGGGCGCCTCGACGCGACCAACCTTCTCGACCCGGTGGTCTGCGGCATCACGAGCATCGGCTTCGACCACATGGAGCAGCTCGGGCACGACCTGCCCAGCATCGCCGCCGAGAAGGCGGGCATCATCCAGCCCGGCCGGCCGGTGGTGGTGGGACCCCTGCCGCCGGCCGCGCTGCGCACCATCCGCACCATCGCCGCCGATCGGGGCGCGCCGCTGGTGGCGCCCGACTGCGAGTACCGCGTCGATCTGGAGCCCGACGGCGGGCTGCGCTTCGTCGGCGCCGAGTGGCAGCTCGGCGGGCTGCACCTCGCGCTCGAGGGGGAGCACCAGCGCGGCAACGCTGGCGTGGCCCTCGCGATGGCCGAGCGGCTCCCTCCCCACCTGCGGCCGGGGCCCGATGCGGTGCGCGCGGGCCTCGCCGCTGTGCGCCACGCGGGGCGCCTCGAGTGGCTGGCTGACGATATTTTGGCCGATTGTGCGCACAACCAAGAGGGCGCTGCGCAGCTCGCGGCCTGCCTGCGGGCCCTGCCCGACGCCCGGCGCCCGCGGACGCTGCTGCTTGGAATGTCGGCTGACAAAGACGCCCGGGCCGTTGTTGTGGCCCTCGCGCCCCTCTTCGACCAGATCTACACGACCCACTGCAGCCACCCGCGGGCCGCCTCGGCCGGAGAGCTCGCCGCGCGCCTAATGGACGTCGGGGTGCCCGTGCTGCCCGCCGGCCCGGTGGAGGCCGCGCTGCCGCGGGTGCGGGCGGAGGGCCCCTGCGTGGTGGCGGGCAGCATCTTCTTGGTCGGCGCCGCGCGGGATCTGCTCGGGCTGCCCTGAGCAGGAGCGACAAACGCCCGCCCGGCGGGGGCCGGCGCGGGCGCGGTGGAGCAGCGGAGCAGCGGGGCAGCCGAGCAGCAGCGCCCCCCTTTGGTCAGAGCTGGCCGGTGGCGAGCTGCACGTCGATGAGCGCGAGGTCGTGGTTCATGCGCTCCTGCAGGGCGGAGAGCTCGGCGCCGAGCAGGCCCAGGCGCGCGTCCTCGACCTCGAGCCAAGTGGCCGAGCCGGCGCTCAGCGCGGCCTCGGCGAGGCGCAGGTTCTCGCGGGCGAGCATGAGCTCCTGCTCGGTGGACCGGAGGGCCTCGGCTGTGCGCTCCATGCGCACCCAGGCGGTGCGGACCTCTTGCTCAGCGCTCTGCTCTTGGCGTGCGCGCACGAGGCGGGCCTGGGCGAGCTTGCTCGCCTCTTCTTTGCCTTGGGCGATGCGCAAGCCGCCGTCCCACAAGGTCCAGTTCGCGCTGAACACGAGCATCCACATGCCCTTCTCGGGCTGGAAGCCGAGGTTCTGGCTCCAGTTGTAGGTGAAGCGGGCGTCGACCGTGGGCAGCCACTCGCCGCGCTTGGCGACCTGGTAGCGCTCCTGCACGTAGATGCGCTCGCTCGCCGCCTTGAGGTCGGGGCGGGCGTCCATGGCGAGGCGCAGGGCCTCGTCGACGTTCGCCGCCACAGCGGCGGTGGGCGGCAGGCTGACCGCGCTGCCTTGGGGCAGGCCGGTGGTCTGGTGGAAGGTGAGCTCAGCGACGTCGACCTGCTCGTTGGCCCGGGCGAGGTCACGCTTGGCTTGGGCGACCGCGAGGTCGGACTGGTAGCGGGCGCGCTCGGCCAAGGTGCCCGCGGCGATCTGGCGCCGGGTCAGCTCTTGGTGGTGCAGCGCGGTGGCCAGGGACTGCTCGCTCAGGTCCTTCGCGCGGCGGGCGGCGTAGAGGCCGTAGTAGGAGCGCGCGACGCCGGCGCGCACCTGCTGGCGCACCCGCGCCTCGTCTTGCTCGGCGGCCCGGATCATCGCGTAGGCGCCCTTGAGCACCGGCAGGCTGCGCCCGTTGAACAGGGGCTGGATGAGGTTGGCGTTCCAGCCGAAGGCCGCCTTCTGTTGGATGACGACCTTGCCGTCGCCCCCGCCGGAGTCGCTCGAATCGCCCGAAGTGTCGACCGCGCGGCCCTCGAGGGCAGCGATGGTGGCGTCATACTCCTCTTGGCTGAGCTCGCCGCTGGCCAGGCGGGCGTCGAGGTTGGACCGGTAGGCGCCCAGCGCGCCGCCGGTCCAATTCAGGGCCGAGCCGGGCGTGACCGCCTCGGAGCCCCCCGCGCCCATCGCCAGCATGTCTTGGTAGGCCCAGCCGAAGCGGGTGTAGATGTCGGAGAAGGCGTCGTTGAGGAAGCCGAAGCTGTCGCCCGGGTCAAAGCCGATCTCGTATTGGTTGATCGTATAGGTCGCGCCCAAGGTCGCTTTGGGCGAGACGAGCGCCCAGGCTTGGCCGCTGAGCGTGCGCAGCTGGGTGGTCTGCTCGCGGGCGAGCTGCAGGTCGACGTTGCTCTGCTCGGCCGAGGCCCAGGCTTGGTCGAGCGTGACCTCGGCGGCCTCGGCCGACGGGCTGGTGAGCAGGGGCAAGCCCACGACCAGCGGCAGCAGCTTCGCCGGGCTGAGCCCCGCGCTGCCGCCCTCGGGCGCCGTGGCCCGGGCCGCGGCGCGCTTCGCCCGCCACTCATCGTAGTCGTTGAGGATGCTGTAGAAGGTCGGCACCATCACCAGGGTGAGGATGGTGGCGAAGCCGAGGCCGAAGATGACGGCGATGGCCATGGGGCCCCAGAACTCGGCGTTGCTGCCGCCGACCATGATCTTCCACTCCCAAGGCAGCCACGCGAAGTCGATGCTGACCGCGAGCGCCATCGGGACGAGGCCGAGCACGGTGGTGCCGGCGGTGAGCATGACCGGGCGGAAGCGGGTCATGCCTGCCCGCACGAGCGCTGTGCGGACCGGCACGCCCATGCCCTTGAGCTGCTCGATGTAGTCGAGCAGCACGATGGCGTTGTTGACGACGACACCGGCGAGCGAGATGACGCCCAGGCCCGTCATGATGACGCCGAAGCTGGTGCCGGTGAGCAAGAGGCCCCAGAGCACGCCGACCAGAGAGAGCACCACGGTGAACAAGATGATCGCCGGCAAGCGGAAGTTGTTGAACTGGGCCACCAACACAACGCCCACCAGGGCGATGGCGAGCAAGAACGCGCGCCCGAGGAAGATGGACGCCTCTTGTTGCTCATCGTTGGCGCCGCCGAGGCGGAGGACCATGCCCGTGGGCACGTCGCCGGCCTGCTTGAGCTCGTCGAGCTTCGCGATCACAGCGTTGCGGACGTCGTTTTCATTGTAGCCCTCGGCCACGTCGCCCGAGATGCTGACCACGAGGCGCTGGTCAATATGCCGGATGGCGCCGGAACCTCCCGCGAGCTCGTAGCTGGCCACCGTGGAGAGCGGGACGTGGAAGGTCGACGGTGAGGTGTCGATTCGACCGGGCACGCGCAGGCTGAGCACGTCTTGGAGGCTGTCTTTATAGCGGGGGTCGAGCTCGACCTTGATGTCGTACTCGTCTTTCCCATCGCGCAGGGTGCTGGCGGTCGCGCCAGCGACGGCGGTGCGCACGGTGTTGGCGATCTCGACCGTGCTCGCGCCGACCCGCTTGGCGGCGCCGCGGTCGACCCGCAGCCGCATCTCGGGGCGCCCGACCTTGAAGTCATCGGCCAGCTCAGTGGTGCCGGGGATGAGGGCGAGCTCACGGCGGACCTTCTGGGCGTACTCCCCGACCTTGTAGAAGTCGTCGCCCGAGACCTCGACGGCGATCGGCGCGCCGACCGGCGGGCCCATGCCCTCGGGGTTGACCTCGATCTCGGCGCCGGGGATGGCCTTGAAGGTCTCGCGCAGGTGGGCCACGGTCAGGTGTGTCGACTCGACCCGGTAGCTGCCGTCGGGCTTGGGCTCGTTCTTGTGGGGCAGGAAGTCGATGGTGATGGTCGCCGCGTTCTCTTGGGACTGGCTGCCGCCGAGCCCGCCGCCGCCGGCCGCCGCGACGCCCGTCTCGGCGACGAAGACGTCGACGTTGGGGGTGGTCGCGAGCACCTCTTCGATGCGGCGCACGATGCGGTCGGTGGTCTCGAGATCGGTGCCGTCGGGTGCGCGCACGCCGATGATGGCGCGGTCAGGCTCGGTGTTGGGGAAAAACTCGGTGCCGTGGTTGAAGGCGCCGTAGATGATGAAGGTGCCGAAAAGGACCGCCACGCCCGCGGCGGCCGACAGGTAGCGGTGGTCGATGCTGAACTCGACCGTGCGCTTGTAGAGGGCCATCACCTTGTTCTGCGGCACGTCGCTCTCGGCGTCGAGCAGCTTGCCGTCGGCCTTTTTGCGCAGCATCGCCGCGACCAGCACCGGCAGCATCAGCAGGGCGACCAGCAGCGAGGCGGTGAGCACGATGATGACCGTCTTGGGCAAGAAGCCCATGAACTGGCCCATGATGCCGGTCCAGAACACCAGCGGGAAGAAGGCCGCGACCGTCGTGGCGGTCGAGCTGATGACTGGCATCGCCACCTCGGCGGTGCCGTCGATTGTGCCCTGGATGACGCTCTTGCCCTCTTCGACGTGACGGTAGATGTTCTCGACGATGACGATCGCGTTGTCGACCAACATCCCCAGCGCGAGGATGAGGCTGAACAGCACGATCATGTTCAGCGTGATGCCCAGCAGATCGAGCGTGATGAAGGTGAGCAGCATCGACATCGGGATGGCGAAGCCTACAAAGAGGCTGCTGCGGAGGCCCATGAAGATGATCACGACGCCGATGACCAAGATCAAGGACGTGATGATGTTGTTTTCGAGGTCGGAGACCATGTTGCGGATCATCTTGGATTGGTCGGCGAGCACCCGGTGCTCGACCCCCCTCGGCCACTTCGCTTGGTGGGCGGCCGCCACCACCTTCACTTCGTCGCTGATGTCAACGATGCTCGCCCCGGCGCGCTTGGTGATGGCCAAGGACACCGAGGGCGCGCGGTTCATGCGGGCGTAGCTGGCCGCGGGGGCGTAGCCGTCGACCACGCGGCCCACGTCGCGGATGAAGACCGGGCGGCCGCCGATGCGCTTGATCGCGACGCCTTCGATGTCCGAGGCGAGCTTGAAGTCGCCGGGCACGCGCAGCAGGAAGTTCGCGTCGCCGCTGGCGACATCACCGCCCGGGATGTTGACGTTCTCGTTGCCAATGGCGCCGGTGACGTCATTCATCGACAGACCGTAGCTGGCCATGCGCCGCGGGTCGAGCTGCACCTTGATCTCGCGCTCAAGGCCCCCGCTGATGCGGGTGTCGAGCACGCCGGGGATGCGCTTCACCTCGTCTTCGAGCGCCTCGGCCAGCTGCTTGAGCTGCTCCTGATCAGCGTTGCCCGCGATGTTCACGATCATGATGGGCATGTCGGAGAAGCTGATCTCCTGGATCATCGGGTCTTCGGCGTCCTCGGGCAGCTTGGACTGCGCGCGATTGACCCGGTCGCGGACCCGCTGCAGGGCGTCTTCGATGACGATCTCGGGCTCAAATTCGAGGCTGACGATCGACACGCCCTCGGCGCTGGTCGACGACATCTTCTTGAGGCCCTTGAGGCCGGCGAGCTCGTTCTCCATCGGGATGGAGACGAGGCTCTCGATGTCTTGGGGCGACACACCAATGTAGGGTGTGCTCACCAAGACAACCGGGATCTTGACGTCTGGCGAGGCCTCGCGCGGCAGCATGTAGTAGGAAACACCACCGAAAAAGGCGACGACCGCGATCAACAGCGCGATCGTAGGGGAGGCCTTCAATAACCAACGGAACATGTACGCCTGCCTTGGCGCGCGCGTCGGCGCGCTGCAGCCTGATCCGGGAGGGGAGGGGACAGAGGGGGTTGCGGGCGGACCCGCCGCCCTGCCCCGGCCTGGTGTGGGAGCGAGGGAGCGTGGGTCAGCGGTTGAAGATCACGCGCCCGGCTTCGCAGCAGACGCCTTCGCGCGAGACGATGAGGGGGTCGCCCTCGGCGAGGCTGCGGTGCCCGACGTAGATGACGCGGTCACCGGCGGTGACGCCCTCGGCGACCACGACCTGGTCGTGCACCAAGGCCCCTGCGCGCACCGGCTGCCAGGCGGCTTTGCCCTCGCGGTCGACGAAGACACCGGTGCCCTGGGTGCCGGTCACCAGCCAATCTTGGGGAAGGACGATGGCCTCACCGCCCAGATCGGCGGCGATGGCGACCGTGGCGATCATCCCGGGGAGCAGCTGCCGATCCGGGTTTGGCAGCTGGACCTTGGACAAGAAGGACCGCGACTCGAGGTCGGCGGCGAGATCGACGTTGTGCACGACACCCTGGAAGGAGCCCGCCGCCGCATCGGCGCTCACCATGACCGGCATGCCCGGCTTGAGCAGGCCGACGTCGCGGTCGGCGACCGAGACCGTGACGTGGATCGGGTCGAGTGCGACCACGCGCGCCACGGGCTGGCCCGGGTTGACCACCTCGCCGACCTCGAGGTCGATCTGGGTGACCGTGCCATCGAAGGGCGCCTTGATCACCGCTCGGGAGGCCTGAATCGCGGCCATCTTGAGGTTGGCTTGGGCGATGGCGTGCTGGGTCTCTGCGCCTTGGAGCTGCGCTTTGCTGGCGAGGTCGCCCATGGCGCGCACCCGCTCAAGCTCGCTGCGGGCCAGCGTGGCCTGGGCGGCGGCCTGCTCGTACTGGGCCGCGAAGATGCCGGAGTTGACGTAGGCGAGGGCTTGGCCCTGGCTGACGCTCGCCCCCGGTTCGACGACCACGCGCTCGACGAAGCCGCCGGCGGGGGCCGCGAGCAGGGCGTCGCGTGAGCCAGTGACCTCGCCCGGCAAGCGGATGTCGAGCTTCGCGGCCGAGGCTTGTACGACGGCGACCTCGACCCGGGCGCCGGGGGATTGGGGCACCTCGCCAGCGGGGGCGGGCGCGGTGGCGGCCTCACCGCCTGCGCAAGCGGAGGTCAACAGGACGAGGACCAGGGGGGAGAGGGCTGCGGTTCTCAAGGCTTGACCCCGTGAAAAAACAGGTCGGTGAGCAGGAAGGAGAGGGAGCGAGCGGTCGGGTTCGCCGGCGCGAGGCCGACGACGACCGGCTCGGCTTGGTAAGCGGGACCAGGGGGCTCAGCGGCGGCGAGCGCGGGCGGTCGACAGCCACCCTGGTGGTGGTGGAGCGACTCCATCGCCGTCTCGTGCAGCAGGCCCATGAGGAAGCGAGCGATGTGCTCGGGGGCGATGTCGGGGCGCACCGCGCCCTCGGCGAGGCCCTGGCGCACCAGCACGAGCATCGCGGTGGACGTGGCCTCGCGGGCCGCATCGACGTCGAAGCTGGGCTGGCCGCGCTCGGGGCGGAGGTGGGCGGTCAGCGCGAGCCGCATGGGCTCGGGCTCGGCTTCGACGTGGTGCAGCAGCTGTTCGACGAGCAGGCGCACCTTTGTGCGGAAGGGCTGGTCGAGGGCGGCGACCGTGGTGAGGAGCTGGGCGTAGCGCTCAAGCGGGTCGGCCAGCGCCTCGAGAAAGAGCGCCTCTTTGCTCGGGAAGTAGTAGTACAAGGCGGGTTTTGTGCAGCCCACCGCCTCTACGACCTCGCGAATGCTGGTCGCGCCGTAGCCGCGCTCGGCGAAGTGGAGGGTCGCGACCCGGAGGATGCGCCCGCGGAGGTCGGGGTGGGCGCCCGCGACAGGCGCGCTGAGCAGCGCCGGCGGGGGCCTCGCGGCGGCCCCTCTTGTGTCGCGAACCTCGCCTACAGCGTGGTCAGCAGCGTTGCCATCAGCTTGGCCGGCAGCGTCGACAACAACATCGCCAGCCACAACATCGCCAGCCACGGAGAGCTTGGCGCGCAGCGCGTGGGGGGTCGGCGTCGCGCCGCCGCGGGGCGCGGCAGCGGGCGTGGACTTGCGCGGTGGGACCAAGGCGGGGCTCCTGTTTACCGACCGGTAGGTAACCGTGGCTTCGGCGCCGGCAAGCCCGCATCGGCCGGGCCCCACACCCCCTGGCCCCACACCCCCTGGGCCGCGGGCCCCGCGCCTTGCTATGCTCGGGGTTCACGCCTCTGGCGTCACTTCGGCATCCGCCCCGCAGGGATCATGGCCGCCTCTCCCGCCCCCGCCGCAAACCTGAGCCTGTTCGAGCGCCTGCGCGAGCAAGGCGACGTGGCGCTGGCCGTGTTGATGCTGGCATTCCTCGTCATCATGGTGATCCCGCTGCCGAGCTTCGTGCTCGACATGCTGCTCGCGCTCTCGCTCGGGATCGCGCTGCTGATCATGCTGACGACGCTATATGTCAAAAAGGCCGTGCAGTTCAGCATCTTCCCGATGGTGCTGCTCGCGACCACGCTCTACCGCCTCTCGTTGAACGTCGCGAGCACCCGGCTC
Source organism: Deltaproteobacteria bacterium (assembly GCA_016792625.1). Lineage (GTDB taxonomy): Bacteria > Myxococcota_A > UBA796 > UBA796 > UBA2385 > JAEUKK01. Next base: position 84,701 of record JAEUKK010000033.1, read on the forward strand.
ATCTTGCTCGATGGCGACAAAGGTGAAGGCGCGGCGGGCCAGATCATCAAGACCTTCGGCCAAGTGGTCGTCGGCGGCAGCTATATTGTAGGTCTCGTCGTTTTCGTCATTCTGGTCGTGATCAACTTCTCGGTCATCACCAAGGGTGCGGGCCGCATCGCTGAGGTCGCAGCGCGGTTCACCCTCGACGCGATGCCGGGCAAGCAGATGGCGGTCGACGCCGAGCTCAACGCCGGCGTGATCAACGAGAAAGAGGCCCGCCGCCGCCGCGACGAGATCACCGCTGAGGCCGACTTTTACGGCGCGATGGACGGCGCCAGCAAGTTCATCCGTGGCGACGCTGTGGCCGGCATCGTCATCACGATCATCAACATCCTCGGTGGCATGGCCATCGGCATGTTTCAAGAGGGCATGACTTTTCGCGAGTCGGCCCAAATCTACACGGTCTTGACCATCGGCGACGGCCTGATCAGCCAGATCCCTGCGCTGATCATCAGCTCTGCGGCCGGCTTGCTCGTCACCCGGGTCAACTCGAACGACGGCGTGCCGCTGCCCCAGCAGTTCGCCGACCAGCTGTTGGGCTCGCCGCGGGCGCTTGGCCTGCTCGCGGGCACCTTGGTCGGTTTTGTCGCGCTCCCCGGCTTTCGCATCCCCTTTGCGGCGATGGCGGGCGGCGCGGCCTACCTCGCGTATCGCGGCCGCGAGAAGCAGAAGAAGATCGCCGCGACCCCGGCGACCCCGGCCATCGAGTCGAGCGCCCAGACCGCCGACGAGGCGCCGGTCGAGACCCTGCTGAAGGTCGAGCCGCTGGCCATCGAGCTGGGCGTCGACCTCATCGCCTTGGTCGACGAGCGCAAGGGCGGCAACCTTGTGGAGCGAATTCAGCGCATCCGGCGCCAGACCGCACAGGAGCAGGGCCTTTTGGTCCCCTCGGTGCACTTGCGCGACAACCTCAAGCTACAGCCCGGCGAATACAACATCCTGCTCCGCGGGGAAAAGGTCGCTGAGGGCACGCTGTATCCTCGTCAGTTCCTGGCGATTAACCCCGGGGATGTGACCGTCCCCCTCAAGGGCGTCAAGGCAAAAGATCCGGTCTTTGGGTTGGATGCCACCTGGATCAACGAGGGCGCGAAGATGAACGCCCAGACCGCCGGCTACACGGTGGTCGACACGGCCACGGTCATTACGACGCACATGACCGAGGTGCTCGCCCAGCACGGGCATGAGCTCTTCGGTCGCCAGCAGCTCGCCGACCTGCTCGAGCGTGTCCAGCTCGAGAACCCGCGCCTCATCGAGGAGCTCATCCCCGACACGCTGAGCCGCAGCGCGGTGCTGCGGGTCTTCCGCAACCTCCTGCGCGAGGGCGTGAGCATCAAGGACGGCACCAGCGTGCTTGAGGCCCTCGCCGACCACGGCCAGCGCCTCAAAGACCCCGATGTGCTGACCGAGTTCGTGCGCCAGCGCCTCGCGCGCCACGTTACCCGTCGCTACGCCGATGAGCAGGGTGTCATCCACTACATTGGGCTCGCACCTGACGCCGAAGACGCCATCTCGGCGGGCCTGCACGGCGGCGAGGGTGGCGTGATGAACCTCACCCTCGATCCCAACGACGCCCGGCGGCTGTTGATGGCGATCCGGTCCGCGGCCGACAAGTGGCGGGGAACCGGCGAGCTCGTCCTGCTCTGCCCGCCGCTCGCCCGGGGTCCGCTCCGGCGCCTCACCGAGAAGGTCGTCCCACGCGTCGCAGTGATCTCTCCCGCTGAGCTGTTGCCGACGGTGCGCTTGGAGCGCGTGACCGCCGTCTCGCTCCGCAACGCGGCGGCCTGAGCCGACCGGTCGACCGCGCCCGCGATCATCGCTTGAGTGCGGCGGCGGCCGTGGGATAAGGTGCGGGGCTGAGCGGCGGGGCTGCGGGGTCGACGTGGCCGCGCGGGGCCGCTTGGCCAAGTGGTCCGCGGCGCTCTACGGCGCGCCCCGTCGGCGGATCAGGTGGAGGAGACGGAGTGTACGGGCGCACCGGAAAGCTGGAGGGCGAGCGCCGCGTCGACGGGCTGACCCGCGACGAGGTCTGCCGTCGGTACAAGAGCCGTATCGCCTTGATCGCGCGGCGGATCGGTGAGCGTCTCCCGCCCGACTGCGAGCTGCTCACCGAAGACCTCGCCGGCTTTGGCGCGGTGGGGCTGCTTGAGGCCTTCGACCGCTTTGACGAGGGGCGGGCCATCCAGTTCTCCACCTTTGCCGAGTACCGGATCCGCGGCGCGATGATGGACGCGCTGCGGCAAAATGACGCGTTCTCCCGGTACCGTCGCCAGATGTCGCGTCGTATCGAGGACGCGCAGGCCGGCCTGCTGGTCGAGCACGGGCGGGCGGGCACGGTCGACGAGCTCTGCCAGCGCCTCGGCGTCGACATGGAGACCTACTGGCACATGCGGGCCTGCACGCAGGCGGTCAGCTACGTGAGCATCTTCGATGGCGAAGATGACGACGGTGAGGGCGAAGAGGGCCGGTCGTTAACCGAGGTGCTCTCTGCGGGCAGCGGCGACGAGCCCCTTCGCGGCCTGATGGGCGAGGACGCGCGCGCGCTGCTCAAAGCGGCGCTCAAAGAGCTCCCCGAGCGCAAGCGCCAGTGCGTCATTCTGTATTATGGTCGCGGCCTGAACCTCAGCGAGATCGCGCGGGTGTTTGACGTCACGCCCTCCCGCATCTCGCAGATCTTGTCGGGCGCCCGCGAAGAGCTCCGCGAGATCCTGTTTGACCAGATCGACCTCGACGACCTCGCCTACGGGCGGATCACCGCGGAGGCCCTGTGAGCCACGAGATCTACTCCGTCCTCTCGGGCGCCCTCGGCGTCTGGCAGCAGACCGAGGTCACCGCCAACAACCTGGCGAACATCAGCACCACCGCCTACCGCGAGCAGCGCACCACCTACGAGCAGGTGGATCGTGACCCGCGCCCCCTGGGCAACAGCTTCAGCCGCATGGTGCCGGGCTTTGTGAACCAGATCGACGGGCCGATCATCAACGACAACGTCGAGACCCACGTCGCGCTCCGCGGGCCGGGCTTCTTGGTGGTCGAGACCCGCGACGGCGAGGCCCTGCTCACCCGCAACGGCAACCTCCGCATCGACGAAGATCGTTTCCTGGTCACTCAAGACGGCGAGCGCGTCCTCGGCCACACCGGCGCGATCCGCCTCCCCCTGGGTGAGAAGATCGAGATCGACGCCGATGGCAACGTGACCACGCGCCTCGACAACGGCTTTGACGTCGTGGTGCGGCAAGTCGACCAGCTCCGGCTGATGTACAGCGACGACCTCATCCCCCGGGGCGGCGGTCGGTACCAGCCCGGCGGCGCGGTGACCGAGGCCAGCGCCTGCCGGGTGACCCAGGGCGCGACCGAGGGCAGCAATGTCGACCCGATGCGCGAGATGGTCGAGCTCATCCAGACGGCCCGCTACTTTGACATTTATCAAAAGGCGATCCAGACCTCGGACGCCCTCGATCAGACCATTTACGCCCTTCCCCGAGGCTGATCCATGCGCTCGCTCTACACCGCGGCCACCGGGATGCGCGCCCAACAGATGCGCATCGACAACATCGCGAACAACCTCAGCAACGTCTCGACCACCGGCTACAAGAAGGCCCGCGAAGCGTTCGAGGATCTCATCTACCAGACCGTTCCCGTCGGCTCGACCACCCTGCTCAACCAGCGGCCGATGAGCCTCGAGATGGGCACCGGTACACGGTTGGTGGCGGTGCAGCGTGACTTTACAACGGGCGACCTGACCTACACCGGCAACCAGTATGATCTGAGCATCGGCGGTCGCGGCTTCTTTGTCGTGCAGGACGCCAATGGCAACCAGCGCTACACGCGGGACGGCCGCTTCCAGCGCGACGTGAACGGCGAGCTGGTGACCGCTGCTGGCCTCACCCTGAGCCCCAGCATCCAGATCCCCGAGGACGCCCTTCGGGTCGTCATCAACGAAGACGGCACCGTGCAGGCCGAGTTCGAAGACGACACCGCCGCGGTCACCGTCGGCCAAATCCAGCTGGTCGAGTTCCAAAACCCGACCGGGCTCCGCGCGGCGGGCGGAAACCTCTACATCGCCACCCCCGAGAGCGGTCAGCCGCAGTTCATGGACCCAAGCCAGGGCTTCGTGAACATCCAGCAGGCCTTCCTTGAGTCGAGCAACGTGGACGTCGCCGAGGAGCTGATCAACATGATCGTCGCGCAGCGCTCCTATGAGCTCAGCAGCAAGGTCATCGAGACCTCCGACCAGATGCTCCAGACCGTCTCGTCGATGAAGCGCTGAGCCGGCGGGTGCGGTCGGTCCTCGGGGCAGCGGCCGCGGGGGCGGCGCTCAGCGCGGGGGTCGCGCGTGCGGAGCTGCCCGAGCGCGCGGTCGCCGAGGCGGTGCGTGCGCACGTGGCCGAGGCCCTGGGGGTGCCCTTGCACGACGTCGAGGTCCCCAGCGTCGGCCTCGGTCGACCCCTGCGCTGCCCCGAGGGCGCGGCCATCCAGGTCGATGCGGTCCCCGGCGAAGATTACCGTGGCTGGGCTGATCTTCGCGTGGGGGCCGAGGGCTGCGAGGCGCTGCGGGTGCGGGCGCGCGTGCAGGTGTGGCGGAGCGTCCCGGTCGCCGCCGCGGATGTCGGCGCGGGGGGCCTCGTTCGCCTGAGCGCCCGGCGGGTGCTCATTGAAGATGTGCACGGCCTCTCGGTCGACCCGTCTGGCGGGCCTTTTGTGGCGGTCGCGCCCTTGCGCGCCGGCGAGCCCGTGCTGGTCGGTCGGGTTCGGGTGGCGCCCGCCGCCCGCAGCGGCGCGGTCGTGCAGATCGAGGCGGTGGTGGGTGGCGTGGTGGTGCGGGTCCCCGGCAAGCTGCTCAGCGACGCCGCGCTGGGGGAGCGGGTCAAGGTCTTGAACACCGTGCACGGAGTCGTGGTGGAAGGTACGCTCAGCGCGCCAGATCGCGTGCGGACCGCCAGCGGGGGTTGAGCGTGGTGCTGGTGTGGCGGCCGTGCAGCACGCAGGGGCGCCAAGGGAGTGGGGAATGGCGGGACTCACGTTGATCATGCGCACCAGGGCGGGCGTGGGGCTGCTCGTCGCCGCGCTGGCTGCCCTCAGCTCGGTGTCGACCGCGGCCGCCGCGCCCGAGGGCTTGCCCGAGTACCGCGACGCGATGCCCCCCACGCCGCCGCCGCCGCCGCCGGGCAGCCTCTGGTCTGAGGCCAACGCCCGCGCGATGATCGGAATGGACGGAAACGCCCGTCGGGTCGGTGATCTCATCACGGTCCGCATCACCGAGCGCACCCGGGCCGAAGCGGCCGCCGACACCGAGACCCGCCGCGAGAGCACCGTGGGCGGCAGCATCAGCCGGATGTTTGGCGTGGTCGAGGGGGCCACGAAGAACAACCCCTTGATGGGGGGCGAGCTGGCCCTGGAGGCGGCGGGTGGCTCGTCATTCTCGGGCGACGCGAAGACCACCCGCGAAGGCTTGGTGACCGGCTCGTTGACCTGCCGGGTGGTCGAAAAGTACCCGAACGGCAACCTGAAGATCTACGGCTGGAAAGAGGTGCGGACCAACCGCGAGACCACCTACTTGGTCCTCACCGGGATCATCCGGCCCCGCGACATCCAAGCCAACAATACAATCGAGAGCGATTTTGTCGCCGAGGCCAAGCTGCAGCTGGACGGCGCGGGCGTGGTGGCAGACAAGCAGGGCCCCGGCATTGGCGCGCGGGTCGTCGATCACGCGTGGCCGTTCTGATGCGCGTCCTCCGCCCTCAGGGAGCTGAGATGAACCCGCTGCACAGCATCGTGGTCGGTCCCCGCTGGTTGCGCATTGGCTTGTGCGCCGGCCTGGCGCTCGCCGCGCTCGGCGCCGCCCCCCGTGCAGAGGCGGCGCGGGTCAAAGACGTCGCCGCGCTCTATGGCGCGCGGGACAACATGCTCATCGGCTATGGCTTGGTCACCGGCCTCAACCGCACCGGCGACACCTTGCAGAACCGCGCGAGCATCCGCGCCTTGGTCAACCGCTTGCAGGGCATGGGGTTTACGGTCACGCCGCAAGAGGTGATGGCGCGCAACGTGGCGGTGGTCATGGTCACGGCCCGGCTGCCCCCGCACGCCCGCAGCGGCCACCAGATTGACGTCGAGGTCAGCAGCACCGGCGACGCCACCTCGCTCGAGGGCGGCGTGCTCCAGTTCACCCCGCTGACCGCGCCAGACGGCGAGGTCTATGCCACGGCCCAGGGCCCCATGGTGATCGGCGGCTTCAACGCCCAGCAAGCGGGCACCACGGCGCGCAAGAACTTTCCCAACGTGGGGCGCATCCCCCAGGGCGCGATCGTCGAGAAAGAGAACCCAAACCGGATGATCCTCGACAAGCAGTCCGAGCTGGAGTGGATCATCCGCGAGCCGGACTTCACGACCGCCCTGCGCATGGCCGACGCGATCAACGACGCCTTCGACGAGGACCTCGCCCGCGCGCGCGACGGCGGCACCGTCGTGGTCAAGGTGCCCAGCCGCTACTTGAGCCGGCAGGTCGAGATGATCGCCGAGGTCGAGGCGGTCGACCTGCAGCCCGACGCGCTGGCGCGGGTCGTGGTGAACGAGCGCACCGGCACCGTGGTGATGGGCGCCCAGGTGCGCATCTCGCCGGTGGCGGTCGCGCACGGGGGCCTGAGCATCCAGGTCGCGCAGGAGAACGGCGTCAGCCAGCCCAACCCCTTCGGGCGGGGCACCACGACCACCACCCAAAACAGCCAGGTCGAGGCCACCGAAGAGTCGGGCAAGCTCGTCCTGGTGCAAGGGGCGACGGTGGATGAGCTGGTCACGGCGCTCAACGCGATCGGCGTCAAGCCGCGGGATCTCATCCAGATTTTGCTGACGATCCGCGCCGCGGGCGCGCTGCAGGCAGAGGTCGAGGTCCTGTAGGGCACCGAGGGGAGGGCTGATGGCGATCGACGGGCTGCGTCCAGACATCCAGGGCTTGCACGCGCTGGGCAACGACGCCGAGGCGCTGGAGCGCGCGCGCACGAGCCGCGAGGCCGCGCAGCAGTTCGAGACCTACATGGCGCGCATCCTCGTGCGTGAGATGCGCAAGACCGTGCCCGATGGCCTCTTTTCGGGGCCGGCCATGGACATGTTCAGCGACCTCTTCGACGAGGAGCTCGCCGAGCGGATCTCGGACGGCGGCTCGTTGGGGCTGGCCGACGCGCTGCTCCGCGGCATGCCGGGCGGAGAGGAGCTGATCGCAGCGGCCTTTCCGCGGGAGCCCCGTGGCTATCGGGGCGGCGAAGAGCTGGGCGCGCTGGCTGCTTGGCGGGCGCGCCGCGGCGGCGGTGGTCGACGCGAGGGGATCCTGCCCCTGCTGGGCCGGCTCACCTCGGGCTTTGGCCTGCGGGTCGACCCCCTCGGCGATGGCCACAAGCACCACAAGGGCCTCGACATCGCCGCGCCCAAGGGCAGCAGCATCGGCGCGGTGGAGGGCGGGGTGGTGAGCTTCGCGGGCTGGCGCGGCAATTACGGCAACGCGGTGATCATCCGGCACGCCGACGGGACGGAGTCGCTCTACGGCCACTGCGAGGCCCTGCGCGTGCAGGAGGGCCAGCAGGTCCGGCCCGGCCAGACCATCGCCACGGTCGGGTCCACCGGGCGATCAACCGGCCCGCATCTGCACTTTGAACTTCGCGAAAATGGTGAGCAGGTCGACCCTCTCCGGGCCTATGGCTGGGAGCGGTCCGAAGAACTGCAAAGATGATCGGCCCTGGGGTTCAAACCTCTGGGTTGATCATCCGAAGAGCCGGACAGGAGGTCGACATGAAGATCACTGGCACGCTGCCCGCGCCGGTTCGCGAGAGCCCCACCGGGCGCGCGCGGGCCGCCGTTCAGAGCCGGACTGACACGGTCGCCCGTCAGGTGCTGCTCACGAGCGGCGCCCGCTTCATCGAAGAGACCCGCGAGGCCGCCAGCGGTCTCGCCAAGGTCCGGGCAGACGAGGTAGCGCGCGCGCGCGCCGACGTCATGAGCGGCGCGATCCTCGACGAGGCAGAGCTAGACGCTGCTGTGGACGCCATCCTCGCGGGGCTTTGAGCGGTTGGCACGAACGCTGCACGACGTTCTCGCTGACCTTGTGGCCGTCGCGGAGCTCCAGCTCCAGGCGGCCGTCTCGATCAATTCCGAAGCCCTCTCCGAAGCCACCGCCGCGCGGCAAGACCTCCTCTTCGAGCTCCGCCTCTTCTCCGAGGCCGAGCGGTCCGCCTTCTCCCGGCGCGCAGAAGCGAGGGAGCTCCTCGCGCAGCTTGATGAGCTCGACGCCCGAAGCTCCACGGTCCTTGAGCTCGGCCTCGACGTGATCAACGGCCTGCGGCCAGACCGAGGCGCGACCACCACCTACCGCCCGAACGGGCGCACCACCGGGTCCACGTCATGAGCCTCTTGAACGCCTTGCACATCGGCACGAGCGGCCTGCGGGTGGCGAGCACCGGCACCAGCACGGTGAGCCACAACGTCTCAAACGCGACCACGCCGGGCTTCAGCAAGCGCACGGTGCGGGTGCAGACCGCCAACCCGGTCGAGCGCTACGGCTACGGCTTCGGGCAGGGCGCCAAGACCAGCGAGATCCGCCGAACCGCCGACGACATTGTCAACAAACGCGTGGCCGTCGCGACCGGCCGCCAAGCCGATGCCTCGGCGCGCTTCACCTCCTTGTCCGCCATCGAGGACAGCTTCGACGCCACCTCGGGCGCCAGCTTGTCCAACCTCCTCGACAACTTCTACGATGATCTCAACGCCTTGAGCCAGGCCCCTGGGGACCGTACGCGGCGTCAAGAGCTGCTCGTCTCTGCCGACCGGCTGACCGAGGGTTTTAACGAGGCCGCCGACGCGCTCTTGGCGAGCACCGACGCCATCGACGAGGAGCTCACCCAGTCCATGGCTGAGGTGCAGCGCAAGCTCGACCAGGTCGCTGACTTCAACGGCCGGGTCGCGTCCGCGAGCACGGGCAATGGGAGCGCCGACTTCCAGGACCAGCGGGACCAGCTCATCTACGAGCTCGCCGAGTCCATCGGGGTCACCGCCCAGTTCTCCGCCGACGGGCAGGCGACCCTCCTCATCGGCGGGCACGCCGTGGTCACCGGCCTCACCGCCCGAACGGTCACCTTCACCCAGACCGCGACGGGCGCGCCCAAGGTCGAGCTCTCCACCAACAGCGGCGTGGTCGACATCACGACCCAGGTGGGCGGCCGCGCAGGCGGATTGCTGACCGCCTCGAGCAACGCCACCAGCTACCTCGCCGACCTTAACGTCTGGGTCGACTCTTTCGTGACCAGCGTCAATGCGCAGCACGCGCTCGGCTTCGACGCCACCGGCGCGCCCGGCGCCGACGTGTTCACCTTCACGGCCGGCGCAGAGGCGTCGACCTTCGCCGTCGACGCTGCCCTCCTCGCTGACCCCGACCTTTTTGCGGCGGCGGGGGCGGCCACCGCGGCCACTGGCGACGGCGATAACCTCGCCCTGATCATCGATCTGGAAGGCCAGCTCCTGCACACCGGCGCGACGCGCACCGCCGCTGACGCCCTCGCCGACATTTACGCACGGGTCGGTCGGGATGTCGCCACCGCTTCGCTCGAGGCGGACCGCTACGGCGTCGAGCTCAGCGACATCAGCGCGCTGCGCGAGTCGATCTCGGGCGTCGACCTCGACCAAGAAGCCGCCGATTTGATGGCTTGGCAGGCCTCCTACGAGGCCGCAGCGCGCGTGATCACCACGACCAACGATCTTTTGGGAGTGCTGATGGGTATGGGCACCTGAGCCCGACCCGCAGCGCCGGAGTGAGCCATGGCTGAGATCCGCACCACCTTTCACGGCCGACTCAGCGCGATCTCGCGCCAGACCAGCCTCGTCGCCGGGCGCATGGCGCGCGCCCAGGTCGAGGCGGCGAGCGGGCTCCGCTACCACAAGGCGAGCGACGACCCGTCGCGCACCACCCAGGTGCACCGCGTGCGTGAGCAGACCGCCGATCTCGAGGTCTTCATCGACAACGCGACCTGGTCGACCTCGGTGCTCGCCGCGGCCGACGAGGCGGTGACCGGCATCGCCTCGACCCTCGCTGAAGCCCGCGAGCTCGCGGTGCAGCTCGCGAGCGACACCTACTCGGCGACCGCTCGCCAAGACAGCGTGATCACCGCGCAGGCGATGCTGGACCGCGTGCTGCTGTTCGCGAACACGAACCTCGGCGGGCGCTACATCTTCGCAGGCGACGCCTACGACGCCGAGGCCTACGATCCCACCACTGGCGCCTACCTCGGCGACACCGGGGGGCCGGCGACCGAGATCGGCAACGGCAAGGTCGCGGCGACCGGGTTTGACGGCAGCGCGATGCTGCAGGGCGCAGGCGACGTCATTGTCGCGGTGCAGGACCTCATCACCGCGCTCAACGGCGGGCTCGCGGATGATGTGCGCGCAGCCATCGACGGCATTGACGACGCGGTGGACCAGCTCAGCGAGGCGCGCACCACCATCGGCGGCGAGATGAAGCGCGCAGACGACGCGCTGGAGGTCCACGCCGCCATGCGGGCCCAGCTCGGGCAGCTGGAGTCGGATCTCACCAACGTCGACTCGATCGCAGCCTACACCCGGCTCTTCGAGGTGCAGACCGCCTTTGAGGCCGCGCTCAGCGTCACGGCGTCGTCGCGCAGCCAGACCCTCTTCGCCCGCATGTGAGCAGGGCCGCTCGGCGCCTCTTCGTCGAGCGCTCGGTTCGGGGCGGTCGGGCGCCTGCTTTTCGGGCGTCGGCGGCGCGCGCTGGGCCGCGCTGATCGTTGGGTGCGCGCCCTCTCGAAGCATCGCGGAGCGCCCCCCAGGTGCGGCGGTGGGGTGGAGCAGCGCGCGGCTCGGCCCCGCCGGAACCTCGCCCCTCCGGGCGCGCCTGTGGTGTGCGTCGCCCCGCGCTGCCCCGCGCCGAAGGCCATCTGGTGGCGCGGCCCTGCCGGTCAGCCCGCAGCTGAGGCAAGGCGCGCGCCTGCACGCGCCGCGGGTTTTCGCTGCGCTTGGCCTGCGTGCCGCGTGCGCAGAACAGCGTACAGATAGAAATTTTCAACAAGCCGCCCCGACAGCTTGCCTGGGGATGCTGACTTGTCGTTAGATGTCACCGGGGGCGGATCGCCCCTCGGCGCGGGCGGGCAGGTGCGGCGTGGACCGCATGTGTCGAGCACGGGCCGGTGAACCTGCGCGGTTGTGCGCGCAGGCTCGATTGAACGTCCTCACCTATGATCGAGGTGTCCCATGATGTCTGTCCGGACCAACGTCTCTGCGCTCACCGGCGCTGGCCAGCTCGGCCGCACCAACAAGAACCTCTCCAGCTCCCTGGCGCGGATCTCCAGCGGCTTCCGGGTCAACAAGGCCGCTGACGACGCCGCCGGCCTTGGCGTTGCGACCAACCTCGAGACCCAGATCGGCTCGACCCGCACCGCGATGCGGAACATCAACGACGGCATCAGCATCATCCAGACCGCTGAAGGCGCGAGCAACGAGGTCACCGACATCCTGCAGCGCATGCGCGAGCTGGCGGTGCAGAGC
>JAEUKK010000085.1 GCA_016792625.1 Deltaproteobacteria bacterium
ATGTTTTCACGGCCCATGTGGAGGCCTCCTCTTGGTTGGGGGGAGCCGCGGATCAGCCGCGGCGGTGGGCGGCGGCGCGGCCGTTGGCGCGGAAGGCAGCCAGGGCCGGGTCATCCGGGACGATCTCGCGGACCTCGCCGACGCCTTGGATGGGGGTCATGGCGATGGCCGGCTGGTGGGCCGCGAACTGCTGGATCGCGGGCTGCTGGACCGCCGGCGGCGGTTGAACGGCGGCGGGCGGCTGCACGGCCGGCTGCGGCTCTGCCCCGGCACCACCCCGGCCCCAGCCCCACTTCTCGCGGACCGCGTCGCCGAAGCGGAACGCGCTCTCGCTGGCCTCGGCCGAGGCGAGACCGTTCGCGGCGGCCATGTAGTGCTCGCCCCCGCCGTACTTGAGCCCCTTGTGGAGCCCTTTCGCGGTGAGCAAGAGCGTGGCGAGGCCGCGGACCACGCGCACCTTGTTGCGATGCGCGCTCGGGGTCATGCCGACCACGGCAGAGCTGGCGGCGGCGCTGCCGACGGTGACGGCTGCGCCGATGGCCAGGCCTGCGGTGTGGCCGATGTTCTCCTTCATCGCCTCCTTGCTGATGAGCAGCTTGCTCAGCCTGCGCTCGGTGGCCTCGGCGATCTCCTTGGCGCTCGCCGGCTTGTCCTCCTTCTTGCCCTTCGACTGACCCTGGCGATTCAGGGCGTTCATCTCTCCGGCCATGCGGCCCTCCTGCGGTTGGTGTGGCGCGGTGGCCCGCGGAGGGCCTCGACACGGGGGTCTGTCGTGCAGGCAGGGCTGCCGGGCCTCGAGTTTCGGCTCCCCGGCCGGCGGCCCTCGTCGGGAAACGCGTGCTGATGGGCGTGGGCCGCGCCTCTCGCTCCGTCAAAGCCGGCGTCTTTGCGTCAGGGAGACGAAATCGCGCGCCAGTCCGCGCCGCTGCACGGCGCAAAAAATCCAATGGGAGGAGTCACTTAGCGAATCGAGCCACCCTGAGCTGCACGAAGTGATTGCTCCCATTGGGTTGTTCGTGGAACCTGCCGAAGTCGCTAAGTGACTGCTCCCAAAGCGTTCTGATCTCAGCAGGCGGACCGGCGGCGCCGGGTGTTGGCCTGGCGCGCTCCCCGTGTCCCAAGTGACTGTTTCTAAGCGTTTGTCATCAGCAGAGAGCGACCCACCTAAGCTATTGCTCCCAAAGGGTTCTCTGGCGGCACGAGATTGTTCGGCCCAGGCGGTGCGCGTGCACGATGGGCAGGGGTGGAGAGCCAACCCATGCACCTGCCCCTCGACGACGTGTTCGCCGCGATGCGCGCGCTCGGCACCAAGCTGGTCTACGTGCGCGCGATGGAGCGACGGAAGGACCAAGAGACAGAGCAGATCGCGCAGATCCACAACGACCAGACCGACCCCGTGCTCCAGGCGATGTTCGAGGCCGTTGCCTCGGATGTCGCCGCGCGCTGCGAGCAGCTCTGTGATGCCCTGCGCGACGTCATCGAGTCGTACTGCGACATGATCGACCCGGTGGTGGTTCGCATCCACCTCTACACGCACAAGAGCGTCCGGCTGCGGACCTTCACCGTTCGGTCGCCGGGGTCCAGCGGTGACCAGCTGCCGGAGCGCCCAAGGCCGCCCGAGCCGGTCATTCGCATCGACAACATCGACGACCTGCTCACACAGCGCCTCGTCGCCACGATGGGACTCCAGCAGTCCCATGTCGAGCACATGTCGGCCAACTACCAGAAGCTGTTTGAGCTGGTGGAGCGCATCCTCGCGAAGGTGGCGGGCCTGATGGAGCAACGCGCGACCAAAGCGGAGCGCCACGCCCTCGACATGCTGGACAAGCGCATCGCCGAGAAGCGGGTCGAGCTGGACCTGACCGCCGACGACCGAAAGAAGGAGGGCGAGGTCGCGGTCAAAGAGAAGGCCATCGAGACCGCGGGCGGTGTCATCGAGAAGCTGCTCGGCGGGGTGCTGGGCTCGCTTGGCCTCGACACGGGTACCCTCGGACAGCTCGGCGGGCTGATGCAAATCCTCGACGGTGACCCAGAGCTCAAGTCCATGATCAGCGACCCAGCCACGGTGAACGCCCTGAAGAACTCCGAGGTCCGCAACATCGTCAAAGGCATGTTCCACAACTTCAAGACCGGCACCCTCGACGCGGATGACGTCGGGGGCGCCACACCGGAGGCCTGATGCCCCCTCGCACCCCCGCGCGTCCCCCTTCCGGCCCCGCCCGGCCCGCGCCCGCGCTCACCTCCCTCGCGCAGTCCAACGCTTGGCTCACGGCCCGGGCGCTGCACGGCAAGGCGCTGCTCCCCGCCGAAAACTCGGCCGAGGGCTTCGACAAAGCCGCCGAGGCCTTCTGGAGGGGCGGCCAAGTGGAGCACACCTTCACCGAGGCCAACCTCCTCTTCCTGCGGATGGCCCAGGCGGAGGAGCACCACATTGCCGAGCTGCAAGGCATCGCCGCCCTGCGGCAGGACGTCGCGGGCTTGGCCGCGCAGCTCGCCGCTCTCCACAAGACCCTCGAAGCGGTCGGGAGGCTGGCCAGCGGCGCGCGGCGCGACCTGGTCACCGCGTCGACCGAGGCCATCGAGCTGCTCGGCGCCATGGCGGACGCCTGGGACAGCCGACCCGAGCCAGGCCCCCGCGGGCAGCCCCTCGTCGAGGGGGTCGACGGCGAAGATGACGGCGATGGGGGCGGAGATGACGCGCTCGTCGACGTTGACCGCCCGGCCAGCCCGCGGCGGACCAGCCGCGCCGACCGGCAGGCCCAAGATGGGCCGGCCGACGAGGGCGACGAGCTCATTGAAGTGGACGAGAACGGCAACCCGATTGAGGAGGGCCAAGCATGAACGCCGGCAAGATCATCCCCCCATCCACCCGCGCCTCCGCCGAAACCATCCGGGTGCGGCTGACCGTGCCGCGGTTCTCGGGTCCGACCCGCTTCGTCGTCAACGCCGTGCTGGGGCTGCACGACATCGCGGCACTGTTCGCGAAGGGCCGGGTCGGCGCGGTCAACAGCGACCAGCTGCACGACAGCTTCGACGTCGACCTCGAGGCGGACACCGGCGTCGGCGGCGAGACCAACGCCGGGCCCATCGAGCTGATGAACGACGGCGGGATGCTGCGCCTCTCGCTGCCGGCGAGCTGGGGCGGGATGCTGACCCGCTACGCCGAGCGCACCGACACCGTCACGATCAAGGGCAAGGCCGTCGCGCGCGGGTGGTTCCGCGCGACCCCTGGGGCGCAGGTGCAGATCCCCCTGCCCGCCTTCACCCCGGCCAGGCACATCGCGGTCGGCATCGCGCCTTGAAGGCTTGTCTCCACGGGACACTGCGATAGCGACCCTCTTGATGGGTGCCGGCCCCCGCCCGGCGTCTGTCCTTGCGGCCCGTCCTCCCCCGCGGAGGGCGGGCCGCTCGCATGGAAGGCGCGGGATAGTCGACCGTGGACCCGTGGAGCCGTGCGTCCAAGGAGCCCCCATGAGCGAGTCCCAGTCCTCTCGCCGCCGCATGCTGAGCATTGAGCAGATCGACATCGGCGTGGCTGAAGTGGCCGCGGCAGCGGCGGCCGAAGGTGTACCCCTCGTGCTCATCGGCGGCGTCGCGATGAACCACTATGGCAGCGACCGCTTCACCGCAGACCTCGACTTCGCCGCGCCTCGGGCGCTTGCAGCGCTCCCACCCGAGAACCCGCTCAGCTTCGGCGGCTACCAGGCGCAAACGCGCGGCGGCGTGCCGGTCGACCTGGTCATCCGAGATGATGAGTTCAAAGAGGTCTTTGAAGAGGCGCTTGAATTTCCGCGGCGGATCGAGGGGGTGCCCGCCCCGGTCGTCAGCCCTGAGTACCTGTTGGCGATGAAGATGGTCGCGCGTCGTCCCAAGGACCTCTTCGACCTCGCCGCGCTCCTCGACCTCCGAGTGGTCGACGAAGCGAAGGCGCTGCGCATCGTCCGCCGCCTGCTCGGCGCCTACGCTGCACAAGATCTGCGCTCACACATCGAGGAGGCAAACTGGCGGCGGCAGCGGGGCGGGTAGTCGCCCGGGCGGAGCAACCGCGCGTCGTCGCGGAGCGGTCCCGGCTCTATGCTGACCTCATCGTCACCGCGCTGGGCGCACTCGCCCCCAAGATCTTGGAGGACCTCATGGACCAGGGCTACACCTACCAGAGCGACTTTGCCAAGAAGTACGTCGCACAGGGCGCCCTGCGCAGCCTCGGAACGGCCTTGCGCTTTCGCTTCCCCCGCGCCTCGTTCGCGGAGCAGCTGGAGCAGCTCGCGGCCCGAAACGTGTCGGACGACATCATCATTGACGCCCTAGATGCCGTACTGCGCGCCAAAGGCACCCGTGCCGCCCGCGCCGTGCTCGAAGCGGCAGCGCGAGGCTGATCAAGCTCAGCCATCACCAACCGGTGAGCGACGGGCGTACCACGAGGCCCGATCTTGCCCGACGTGTTGGGCCCTCGGGAGATCGCCGACGCTCGACAGGTGCCCCTACCAGAGCGAGTTCGCTCGGACGCACTGGCTGAAGGGCTACATGCTCGGACTCGAGGAAGCACGCGCTTCTGTCCGGGGAGCGCGAGTGGAGAAAATTCTCCGCGACTCCGCCCCGTTTCGGTATCCCTCGACCGACTTCGACGACATCATCACCCAACTCGCCGAGGCCGGCCTCACTTACGACGAGTGGAACGAAGCCTTGCTGGTCCTGGCGCGGGCTCGACGCGCCCGCGACGCGGTCCGAGGGTTCCGGGCACTTGCTCGACGGGCTCGCGCTCGCGCCGCAGAAGCGGCGGCCGCCGGCGAGGCCGCTCGGTGTTGGAGCGGGGGCAGCCGCGCGGTGGCTGAGCGAGGCCGAGCGGGCCGAACCCGCCCGGCCCGCTCCGCCTACCCGCCGACCGGCAGCGGGATCGGTCGCTCGATGCCGCTCCGCCAGCGCGGCACCGCCGCGAGCACTTCAGCCAACACTCCCTCGGGCAGGGTGCTCAACTCCACGTTGATCAGTGCAACGAGCGTTGCGACCATCTGGTGATCCCGAGGGTCGCGTTCCAAGATCAGCCGGCCAACCTCTTCACGTGCATGGACCAGCGTCTCGGCGGTGAGTCGCCGGACGAGCCACGCGGCCTGGGTGAGCTCGACCTGCCAGTCATGGGTGGCGCCAGCGACCGAGGGGGCTCGCAGGCCGCCGAGCCGTTCAAGGACCGCGAGGAGCGCGGCTCGCTGCCCCGCGCTGCGCATGAGGCGGAGCACTTGGCCGCGGACGAGCTCGTCAGCCTGGGCTGCCCGGGGGAGCTCCTGGCCCCGGGCGAAGGCAGCAGCGAGCTTCTCTTCGGTCGTCTCGCCGGGCTGGCACCAGATGGCACCGCGGTCGGGATCGGGCAAAGCCGGCGGGGCTGTTCGACGGCCACCGCCCGGCGGACTGGGCGGGCCTCCCGCGGCGCCGCCGGCGCTCGACGCGTGCCGCCGGCGTCGACCCCGGCGCCGGTTGGAGCCGCCGTCGTTGTCGAGCGGAGGGGCGATGCCGCCGGCGGGCGGAGCGACGGCCTCTACCTGGGGCACCGGGTCGCCATCGACCTGCTTGGTGCGCTCGTACGCGGGGATGACCTCGGTGACCAGCCACCGCCGGAAGGCCTTGCCCTCAGGCTTCTCGGAGCGCGAGAGGACGAGCTGCACTCCGCTCATCGTGAGGAGCATGAGGGCCGCCGCGCGCTTGTCGACGAGGCCCAGGCCGAGCTCTTGGCAGGCCTGTTTGAACTCCGCAAGCGGATCGCCGCGGAGGGTGAGAACGTCGACGTCGGGGATCAACTCTTCGGCCCACTTGTCGTTGAGAATCGTGACCAGCTGTGCGCCTCTGCTCCCGTAGCCAAGAAAGTCGCCCAGCTCGCGCGCGATGACAACAGCGCGCCCCCCCATGTCAAGGATGTGAACACGCCCCTCGAAGTGGGCGTGGATGCGTTTATACTCACTCATGTCGGCACCTCTTGGGCACGCAAGCACGGTTGTGTTGACAGGTCTGCGCGGCGCGCCAACGCCGCGCAGACCACCTCTGTCGATTTCCGACAGTCTTACCTACAATACTCCTCCGCACGTTGACCAGCAACAACGGTGGCGCGTTAGACCCAACCACCAATGGTGGATCAGTTCATGGGTCGGCGCCCCTCTCCCGCGAAGACATGCCTCGGCGAAGCCCTTCGAACCCGCCGCGGCGCCGCGTCGGGGGCGTCTGCGGCGGAAGAGTTGGGCCTCGACCACGACCACTTCTACAGGTTGGAGCGCAGACAGCACCGCCCGACGGTCGACACCGCCCGGAAGCTCGCGGCGTGGCTCGGCTGGACACTCGAGCAGGTGCTCGACGCCGCCGACACCCCCCTCGCGCCGAGTTGACCAACAGGGCTGCGCTGCGTGAACCTCCCTTAGTCCGAGTGAGAGGAGCTGACTGTTCGGCTGCGATCTCGTGCAAGTCGAGAACATCGTCAGGGGTGATATTCTGCGATAGGGAGGGCGCGGGGCGCGGAGCTTCCCCTCCAGCAATCCCACCCCGACCGTGGCGTTTCGCCAGACCGCCATTTTCGGCCAATCGCCAACGGGCAGCTTGGAGCCAGCACCACTCGGTAGCCCCGCCAGCCGTCCGCCAGCCCAGCGATCCTGTGCAGCCAGCGCCTACCTGGCCGCGACGGCAGCCCCGGCGCCCTCGATGAGCGCCCGCCCGGCCTCGGTCGGCCAGCGGTCGCCCGGGGGCAAGATCACGCCGTCGTCGACCAGGGCGTCGTAGCGGCTGAGCCAGGCGCCGCCGATCCGCCCCGCAGGCGTCAGGCCGCCCGTGCGCGCGGCCAGCGCCCGCTGGGTCATCGGGCCCTCGGCGAGCACCTCGACCACCGCGACCACCGCGGGATCGGCGGCCACCAGCTCGACGCCCACGATCACGCCCTTGACCTCAACGTGCTCCCGCCGGGCGAGGCTCGCGGCGCCGTCACGGCGCCAGGCATCGAGCGCGAGCGGGTCGAGCTGCACCGGGCCTGCGGGCTCGACGAGCGCGGCGCGGACCAGCGCCCGGAGTGCGGCGCTGACCTCCTCCCGAAAAGCGCGCTCCTGCTCGGTGCGGGCGAGCTTGATCGGCGGCGGCTGCCAGCCCTCGTTGCGCGTCGACACGCGGCGCTGCGCCTGAACCCGCCCCCACTCTTTGTGGCGGGCCGCGCGCGCCTGGCGCTCGGCCTCTGCCTGGGCCCGCAGCTCGCTGAGCGTGGGCGCGGTTGGTCGCCGGCGAAGCTCCACCGCCCGGACGATGGCCCCCGCGTCCAACCCGGGGCGCTCAACCAGCACCGTCAGCACCTCAAAAGTGAGCGAGCCCGGCAGCAGCTTCACGCGGCCCTCCAGCACATTCAGGCCCGGATCATAGCGCTCAAGCGCCCCTCTCGCTTGCGGAGGGGTGTAGGGGGGTATGCGCTAACATACTTGACGCATCAACGGTGCCGTGCGACAATACATCATGACTGCCAGCATTCCTGACCTGCTCTCCTCCGGTGCCTGGGCCGACGTCGTGGCTTGGCTGCCCCGAAACCTCGACGCGCTCGCTGCTTCCAGCCACGGCTTCCAGCGTCGCCGCGCCATCAAGACGCCCGCCGACTTCATCCGTGTCGCGATGGCCTACAGCGTGCTCGAC
>JAEUKK010000087.1 GCA_016792625.1 Deltaproteobacteria bacterium
TGCGGGCTGGCGCGCGGCGCTGCCATGCGCCGCGCGAAGCCTGCCCGCCGGCCCCCCTTGGCGGGGGATCCAAGGGGCCCCGCGGGCCCCTTGGCCGGGGGCCTGGGGGTCGGAGACCCCCGGCATCAACGACGAGAGAGCGCATGGACAGCACGAACGGCCTCGGCAAGCCGACGAGCCCAAGCGTCGCGCGCACACCTCGAACCCAGCGAAGCCGAAGTGAAGAACCCTACGCCTAAGGTTCAGGCCCGCCCCTGCCCGGCCGATCAGGCCCCCGGCGGTGTGCGCCGGCGACCCTCGCGCCCGGGTGTGTCTAGCGGAGGGGGGCCACTGTCGCACCGCCCGAACGGGGGCCGCGGCGGCCGCGAGGCGCCGCGGCCCCGCCTTTTTGCGCCCGCGCCGACCCGCGCAGCCCCACGATCCGCCGCCGCGCGGGCCGGCCGCGCTTGAAAGGTGAGGCGATCTTCGAAGGCAACGACGAACAGGGCACTCTCACACAAAGTGGTGCCCCGTACGCAAAAACCCATTGCAGACCGCCGCCGCCCGGCCGAAGCTACACATGCCTTTGCAGGGCATGCGACGGAGCGCGCGGTCAGCCCGACCGCGGCCACCCCTCGCGCGGAGACACCCATGAAGACCAAGACCAAGGTCAAGGCCGGCGGCCTCAGCACCTCCCCCATCGGCGTCACGCCACCGAGGCCATTCGGCCCCTGATTCGGGATCGGATCGCGCGCCGCTGAGGGTGAGCCCTCAGCGGCGTCGCTGTTTTTGGGATCGCCGCCTGCGCCGGGCGCACGCGACCCGGCCCGCCCGCCGGGGGGCGTTGCGGCGCCCCCCGCCCACCGCCCGCTGCTCAGCGCAGCTCGACCTTGTCCACGCGCAGATCGAGGCCCTGGCCGGCGAAGGTGATGACCAGCTCGCCCACCGCGGTGCTGGCGATCAGCTCAAGGTCGGCGGCCCCGCCCTCGGCCAGCCCGCGCAAGCCGGTGAAGGTCAGCTCGATGTGATCATCGTGCAGCAGGTTGGTCTCGGCGGTGAGCACCGCGTCGCCCCGCCGCAGGCGAAAGACCGGCCGCAGCGCGGCCAGCTCGGCGGGCAGGTCGATGCGCACCGCGTCGCCCATCAGCTTGGGCTCGACCTGCAGGCGCCCGGCGCGGGTGGTGGCCTGCACCGC
Organism: Deltaproteobacteria bacterium; assembly: GCA_016792625.1. Taxonomy (GTDB): domain Bacteria; phylum Myxococcota_A; class UBA796; order UBA796; family UBA2385; genus JAEUKK01. The sequence goes on from JAEUKK010000087.1 coordinate 1,175, forward strand.
AGCCTGGGCGGGCGCGCTCAGCGGCGCGCCGGCCTCGCGCGCGCGGCGGCGGCCCTCGGCGGCCTCGGCGAGGCGGAAGGCCTCGGTGTCGACCCAGACCACCGCCTCGTCGCTGACCAGCACCGCGCGGGTGGACACGATCTGGTCGACGCCCTTCTTGACGCCGTTGACGGTGAAGTCGACCGGCACATCGCCAAAGCCGGTGCGGTCGCGGGCGTTGACCGCGGGCACCGTGTCGCCGGCCCGCAGCCCCTTGTAGTCCTGGGGGTGCATGTCGGTGAGCTGCAGGGCCATCACCAGGGTCGCGTTGTGCAGCGTGCGGCTGCTGCGGTTGTGCAGGGTCACGCTGAGCGCGTCGCCGATGAGCGTGGGCTTGGCCTCGAGGTCGAGCCAGCCGCCCTCGGGGAAGACCGCGGCGAGGTCATCGCCGAGCATGACCTGCGCCGCGTCAATGTCGGCGAGCACCGCGTCGAACTGGCCCTGGCCCCGCCGGCGGTGGAAGTGGTCGAGCACCTTGCGCAGGGCCTCGTCTTTGCGGCCCTGCTGCAGGTAGAGGTCGGCGATCTGTAGATCGGGCGAGAACCAGCCCGCGCCCAACATCGTGGCCCGGTAGAGCTCGAGCACCCCGCTGCCCTCGGCGGTGAGCTGCAGGTAGCTGCGGGCGGCGTAGGGGTCGAGCAGATCGGCGAGGACCTCGGCCTGGCGCGGGTAGTAGGCTGCCGACTGCTCGAGATCGAGCAGGGCCTCGCGGCTGCGGCCGCGGCGGGCGTGGTGCACCCCGCGCAGCAGCAGGGCCGGGGCCGAGGACTGGGGGTAGCGCTCCATCGACTGGCTGAGCAGGGCGTCGATCTCGGCGTCATCTTCGAGGTCGCCCCCCTCGATGAGGGCGAGCGCCAGCAGCAGGTGGGCCTCGCGCTCGGTGGGCGCGAGGGTGATGGCCTGGCGGGCCGCCGCCTCGGCCGCCGCCCAGTCGCCGGCCCGGGCGGCGAGGTAGGCCCGGTCGCGCACGGTGCAGAGGCGGTCCCAGGCCTCCAAGGTGTCGTGGTAGACGGTGGAGTAGGCGACCAGGGCCTCGATGAGCTCACCCTCGAGGTCACGCTCTTCGCGGCCGAGCACGAGGCGGGCCTCTTGGCGCTGCTGCAGGTCGGCGAGCAGGGCCTTGGCCTGCTGGGCGTCGAGCTTGACGCTGCCCGTGGGCACGATGCCGTTGTAGTCGCCCTGCACCTTCACCACGCTGAGCGCCGACAGCAGCAGCTGCGAGCTCAGGCCCCAGAGCTCGGCCTGCTCGTCGGCCTCGGCGCGGGTCTTGTAGAGCTCGACCAGCACGTCCATCAGCTGCTTGCGGGCGGCGAGCACGCCCGGGTCGACCCCGCGGTAGTCGTGGCGGGCGAGCTGCTGCAGGTAGGCGCCCATGTCGCCCTCGGTGCGCAGCGCCCCGTCGAGCTCGTGCACGATGCGCACGGTCTTGTCGAGATCGACGACCGGCGGGGCATCGGCGACCTCGCCCCGGGCCGCCTTGCGCATCGCCGCACGGGCGGGGTCGTACTCGGCCTCGGCGCGCGCGGCTTGGGCCTGCTGCGCGGCCTCTTGGGCCCGGTGCCGCCACAGGGCGCCCGCCCCAGCGGTGAGCAGCAGCACCCCGCCGATAAAACCGAGGGCCATCAAGCAGCCGCGGGCGGCGGAGGGCCCCGGCGGGGCCGCGGGCGGGGGTGCGTCGGACACGGGGGCCTCCGGGGGTGGCGGATGGACGGGCTCAGGCCCCGGCCGCCCAGACGTCGAGCGCGCGGCGGAGCCGCCGGCCGGCCCCGCGAATGGTGCCCCAGAGCGCGGGCCAGGTCGCCGGGCTCTGGTCACCGAGGGCCTCGAGCAGCGCCGGCCGGTCGATCAAGAGCACGCGGGGGTCGAGGGCCTCGGGCCAGGCGGCTGGCGCGGCCCGCGCAGCCTGGGCCTCGGCGTTGCGGGCGGAGAGCACCTGCAGGGTCAGGCGCGGATCGGCGGGCCGCGCCTCGGCCGGCAGCCAGGAGGGGCCTGCGGCCACCACATCGGGCCACCAGCTGAGCTGCGTGTGCAGCGTGGTGAGCTCAGTCTGCGGGAGCAGCGTGCCCGGCGCCACCCAGGCCACGACGCGCTCGGTGCGGGCGCGCAAGAGCTGCAGCAGCAGGGCCGGGCTGGCCACCGGACCGCTGCGCAGCAGGGCGGGGGCCTGCAGCCGATCACCACCCGAGAGCAGGCGCTCGGCCGGCCAGTGGTCGACAAAGAGCGCGGCGCCCGCCACCAGCGCCTGCTGCGACAACAACAAGGTCGTTTCATCGAGCTCGACCCAGGACCGCGCGGGGTCTTGCCCGGGCGGCGTGCGGGCGAGCACCTGCGCCCACTGCTCGACCGCCGCCTCGGCCGCCGCCCGCAGCCGGTCGGCTTCGCCGCGCAGCCGGTCGACCGGCAAGTCCAGCCCGGCGCGCTGCCGGGAGCGTTGCCGCCGCTCTGGATCACCAAAAGCGTCGGTGATCCACCACGCGTAGTAGCCCGAGAGCAGCTGGCGTCGGCGGTAAGCATGAATATCAGGCAGATGGTCATGCCACGCCCGAATCTCGGGGCAGTAGCGCACCTGCAGGCCCCGCTGCACCTCGAGGCGCACGCCCAGCTCTGCGTCCTCGTTGATGGCGTGGCGAAAGCGCTCATCGAAGCCGCCCACTGCGCGCAGCAGCGCGGTGGGCACCGAGAGGTTGCAGGTCCAGAACCGGGTGCCGGAGTGCAGGCCGCCGGGGGTCAGCGCGCTGTAGTTGAACAACAAGCTGTCGTTGAGGGTGAACAGGCGGGCCAGGGGCGAGCGCATCACCGCCGGCGTGAAGTCGAAGCGCCCGAGCACCGCCTCGGGCCCCTCGGCCGCTGCCTGGCGCGCGAGGTGCCGCTCGACGACATCAGGCGCGACCAGCGCATCGTCGTTGAGGATGAGCAGCAGCGGCGCACGCGCCACCTCGATGGCCCGGTTGCGCGCCGCGGCGGGGCCCTGGTTGGCCTGCTGCAGCACCAACATGGAGGCCCGCACCTGCGCCGCGCAGAGGGCAGCGGGGTCGTCTTCGTCGCTGTCCACGACGATCAGCAGCTCAAGGGCGGCGGGCGAGACCGTCTGCTGGTTCAAGGTCTCGATCAGCCGCAGCAGCTTGTCGGGCCGCCCCATCGTGGGGATCACGACGCTGATCTGGGGCTGGTGGCCCGAGGGGCGGCTGTCGTGAACGACGGCGGGCGTAGCGGGCACGGGCGCTCCTCGATGGCCGGCGGGCCCCTGGCCTCAAAGGCACATGCCCCGAGCTGGGCCCGCGCAGGCTATCCCCCCAACACCGGGGCGTCGTCTGTCCGACGGGCGAGCACAGGCGGTGGACCGGGACGGGTCAACCCAGGGCCGCCGCCCGTCGCCGCAGGGCCACCCGGGTCGGGGCCGGGCCGGGCGCCGAGAGCAGGCGCCGCCCGGCGGCCGGATCACCGAGCTGGTGCAGCAGCTCGGCGAGCAAGACCCGCGCGTCGCCGCTGCCCGCGCGCACCAGGGGCTCGAGGCGGGCGGCGGCGGCGGCGCGCTGGCCGCTGGCGAGCAGGGCCCGGGCGGCGCCCACCGCGGCCTCGAGGCCCGGGCCCGCCGCGCTGAAGGCAGCCACTGCGGCGTCATTCTCACCACGCGCGAGGCGCAGCTCACCCTCCAAGCGCCAGGCCTGGGGGCCGGTCGCGCCGGGCAGCAGCTCTTCGAAGAAGGCCCGGCCGGCCTGGGCGCGGGCGGCGGCCAGCCCGGCGAGGGCGGCCTCAATCGCGCCGGGCTCCACCGCGCCGCCCGCGTCGAGGATGGCGTCCAGCGCCGCGGCCTCGAGCAGGGCGAGGTTGGGGTGCGGGCCGCACCAGGGGGCGGCCTCGGCGAGCAAGGTCCGCGCCTCGGTCGGCCGCCCGGCCGAGAGCGCGCAGAAGGCGGCGACGGTGACCACGGGCACGGGCGCGGGGCGGGGCGGCGGGGCGGCGAAGCGGCGCCGCAGGGCGGCGAAGGCGGCGGCGGCGGCGGCGCGCCCGCCCACCGCGTCGCCGACCTTGAGGCGCTCGGTGGCGAGGCTGGCCAACGCGCTCGGGTTGTGTGGCGAGGCGGCCACCTGCAGCTCGAGCAGGCGGCGGTTGCGCGCGTCTTTTTGCCGCGCAGCGCGCCACTCTGGCGCGTTGCCGAGGTGGATGATCGGCTCGTCGAGGGTGGCCACGCGGCGGCCGGGGGCGGCGAGCCAAGAGGCGGGGACCTCGTGCACCACGCCCTCCCAGCGCAGGTCGGGGTCACGGCGGAACAGGCGGGGCACATGCGCCACCTCACCCAAGCGCCGCGGGCCGGCGACCACCGCCTCGAGCGGGGCGTCGAGGGCGTCGGCGTTGAGCCAGGGCAGCAGGGCGGCGTCGAGCGCGCCGCGGGCGAGGCGGGCCCGCAGCCGCGCGCCAGCGCCGGGCAGCAGGCGCTCATCGGCGTCGACGGCCAGCACCCAGTCGCCGGTGGCGTGGGCGAGGGCCGTGTTGCGGGCCGCCGCGAAGTCGTCGACCCAGGTGAAGTGGTGGACCTGAGCGCCCGCCGCCGCGGCGAGGGCGGGCGTGTCGTCCACGCTGCCCGTGTCGAGCACGATGAGCTCATCGACCTCAGGCGCGACGCTCTGCAGGCAGCCGGGCAGCAGCGCGGCCTCGTCGCGGGCGATCAGGCAGAGGCTCAGGCGCAGAGCGGGCATGGGCGGCTGCTAACCGGCGGCCGCCCGGGGCCGTCTGCGGGGCTGTGGTAGCCTCCCGGCCTGCCGCGCTGGCGCGCGGCCTAGCCGACCGGGGGAGAGATGACCGACCCGCACAGCGATCTGCGCTTGGCCGCCGAGGGCGGCGCCCCGGTGCGCGCCGCGCGCCTGCCCTACGGCCGCCAGCAGATCGACGACGAGGACATCGCCGCGGTGGTCGGCGCGCTGCGCGGCGACTGGCTGACCACCGGCCCGGCGGTCGAGGCCTTTGAGCGGGCCCTGCAGCCGGTGACCGGCGCGCCCCACGTCGTGGCGGTCAGCAACGGGACCACCGCGCTGCACGCCATGCTCGCCGCGGCGGGCATCGGCCCGGGCGACGAGGTCATCGTGCCGGCGATGACCTTCGTGGCCACCGCCAACGCCGCGCTCTACTGCGGCGCCAAGCCGGTCATCGTCGACGTCGACCCGGCCACCCTGCTCATCGACCCGGCGGCGGTGGCCGCGGCGGTCGGGCCGTCGACCAAGGCGGTCATCGGCGTCGACTATGGCGGCCAGCCCGCTGATCACGACGCGCTGCGGGCCATCACCGACCGCCACGGCCTGCGCCTCTTCGCCGACGGCTGCCACGCGCTCGGCGCGACCGACCACGGCCGGCGGGTGGGCAGCCTCGCCGACGCCACGACCTTCTCCTTCCACCCGGTCAAGCACATCGCCACCGGCGAGGGCGGGGCCATCGCCACCGCCGACGCCGCGCTGGCCGGGCGCATGCGCCGCCTGCGCAACCACGGCCTGAGCCAGACCGCCGCCGAGCGCGAGCGGGCGGGCACCTTCCGCTACGAGATGGCGGAGTGGGGCCACAACTTCCGCCTGACCGACCTGCAGTGCGCGCTCGGCGCCTCGCAGCTGCGCAAGCTCGAGGCCAACCTCGCCCGCCGGCGGGCCCTGGCCGACCGCTACGCGCGCCTGCTCGCCGGGGTCGACGGCGTCGAGCCGCTGGCCGTGCGCCCGGGGGTCGAGCACGCCTGGCACCTCTACGTGGTGCGCCTGCCCCGCGACCGCTGGGCGGTCGACCGCGACGAGCTGCACCGCTTGCTGATGGCCGAGGGCATCGGCGCGAACGTGCACTACCTGCCGGTGCACCTGCACACCTTCCACCAAGCCCAAGGCGCCCGGGTCGGCCAGTGCCCGGTGGCCGAGGCCGCCTACGCTGAGCTGCTCACCCTGCCGCTGCACCACGGCATGAGCGACAACGACCAAGACGACGTCATCGCCGCGCTGCTGAAGCTGCGCGCGGCGCGCGGCCGCTGAGCCGCCCCCGCACCGGAGCCCCCATGTCCAAGCGTGTCCTCGTCTACAGCATCTACGGCCGCTGGGCCACGCACACCCACCTCGAGGGCGCGTGGATGCACAGCCTGCGCAACCAGGGCGCCGAGGTGCGGCTCATCTCCTGCGACGGGGCGTTCAGCGTCTGCGACGTGCACCGCTGCAACATCAACCCGCGGCACTCGCTGTCCTGTCAGGTCTGCCAGACCGAGACCAACCAGATCATGAGCGACCTGCGCATCGACTGGGAGGGCATCGGCCACTACATGGACCGGGCCCTGCGCGCCGTCGCGAAGGCCCACGTCGACGCGATTCCCGACGAGGAACTGTTCAAGACCACCTGGGACGGCCAGCCCGTGGGCGAGTGGGCGCGCTCCTCGTCGTTCTACCACTTCCGCTACTACGAGCCGGACTGGACCAACCCCGCATTCGTCGAGAACACCCGCAAGTGCGTCATCTCGACCATCCTGGCCCACGAGGCGAACAAGGTCCTCTTCGACGAATTTCAGCCCGACGTGCTCATTTTGATGAACGGGCGCTTCTACATGCACCGGGCGGCGATCGAGCTCGCCAAGCAGCGCGGGGTGCGCTTCATCACCCATGAGCGCGGGCGGCAGGACGGGAACTACCGGGTCATCGACGGCGCGCTGGTGCACGACCTGTCCGACTACCGCAAGCTGTGGCACCTCTGGAAGGACATCCCGCTGTCCGCCGACGAGCTGCACCGGGTCCACCACCTCTTCGAGCTGCGCAAGCTCGGGAAGAACATCAACTGGGTGCCCTTCAGCCCGCCGCCCAGCGACGAAGGCAAGGTCCGCACGGCCCTGCGGCTGGACCACCGGCGGATCGTGACCTGCTTCACCAGCAGCGACGACGAGCTGGCCACCATGCCCGAGTGGTCCGAGGGCGCCTTCCCCCGCTCCTTGGACTGGATCCCCGCGACGGTCGCGCTCGCCCGCCGGCGCCCCGACCTGATGTGGGTGATCCGCGCGCACCCCAACTTGGGCCGCCTGGGCGGCAACCTCGCCGCGCTGCGGCAGCTGGAAGAGCTGGCCAAGGACCTGCCCGAGAACTGCCGCATCGTGCGCCCCAACGACGACGTGAGCAGCTACACGCTCGCTGACATCACCGACGTGATCGTCGTCTACTGCAGCACCATGGGCATGGAGACCGGCGTCGCCGGCAAGCCCGTGGTGACCGTGGCCAAGGGCTGGTACGGCGAGGCGGGCTGGGCCGCCTTCTGTCGCCGCCCCGAGGACTACGAGCGCTGCGTCGACGAGGCCTTCGAGCGCGGCCCGCAGCGCGAGGTCGCCCGCCACGCGCTGCGCCACGCCTACCTGCGCTTTGAGACGATGAACTTCCACCTCGGCCTCATCGTGCGCAAGCAGGACGGCCGCCCCGCCGAGATCGAGGTCCACATCCCCCGGTACGTGAAGGGCCCCCTGCGCAACCCGCTGGCCTTGCTCAACGCGCTCGTGCTCGAGGGCAAGCCCCACCACCGGCAGGTGACCGACGAGGAGCGGGCCCGCACCACGCAGGACGAGGAGACCTTCCTGCTCAACCGCTTGCCGCAGCTCTGCCCCGAGTCGGCGCCCTTGCTCGCGGCGATCGCCGAAGCGGACGGCCACCTCGCCCGCCGCGACGTGCAGACCGCGCTGCGCACCTTGATGGCTGCCGCGCAGAAGGAGCCCCGCTTCGTCCGCACCTGGCTCAAGCTGGCCGAGGCCTTCCTCAAAGCCGGGAGCAAAGAGGGCGCCCGCGACGCGTGGGAGAAGGCGACCAAGATTGACCCGACCTGCCGCGAGGCCCGGGCCGCCCTGCTGGAGCACGCGATGATGGCGCGCGCGCGACCCCTGGTCGAGCGGCACCTCGAGCAGCTCACAAACTACCTGCCCACCGACGAGCTCATCCCCAAGGTGCGCGAGTGGTTGGCCAAGAACGCCGCGCCCCAGGCCGCGCTGCGCTGAGCGCCCAGCCTCAGCGGTCGCCGGCAGCGCGCTCGAGCGCGATGAACAGCGCCTCGGCGCGGTCCCAGTCCTCGGGGGTGTCGATGTCCTGCACCCGGTGGCGGGGCAGGGCCACCAGCGCGCTCTGCGGCCCGAAGATCGGCCGCAGGCCCAGCCAGGCCGCTGGGCGCCCCCAGTAGAACTGCCCCGCGTCATGCCAAGCCTCTTCGAGGTCTTGGCTGCGGCTGGTGATGTGGGCGGGGAACATCGGCTCGACCCCGCCCGTGGGCAGCCGGCGCACCGCCCGCTGGATCGGGAAGGGGAAGCTGGTGCCCGAAAACGCGTAGTCGAGGCCGCGGTCGGCCTCGAGGGCGGCCCGGCCCCGCGCGAGGTCGGCCGGGTCGAGCAGGGGCGTGGTCGCGTAGAGGCAGCAGACCAGCGCATCGGCCACCTCGGCGAGGCCCAAGGCGCGGACCGCATGCGCGATGATCGGCGTCGTACCCGTAAAATCGTCGGACAGCTCGACGGGCCGCACAAAGGGCACCGCCGCGCCGCCCGCGCGGGCGACCTCGGCGACCTCAGGGTCCTCGGTGGAGACGACGATCTCGGTGAAGGCCCCCGAGCGCTGCGCGCAGCGGATCGCGCGGTGCAGCATGGGGAGGCCCAAAAACGGCCGGATGTTCTTGCGGGGCACCCGCTTGCTGCCCGCGCGGGCGGGGATGACGCAGACAGAGCGCATGGGCGACCTCGGGGGCCCGCGGCGGGCAGGGGCCCAAGCCCCGCCGCAGGCCGGGGCCAGCGTAGCCTGCACCTCCCCGTCGGGCGCGCCGCCCGCGCCGCGGCCCTCCGCGCGCTGCCCTTCCAAAATATCTACTCTGACGTCGTCTTCATGCAGCGAGGTCTGGGGGCAGGCCGCTGCCCGTACACTCCCTCGACCGGCGTGACCGAGGCCCTCTCGCCTGTCGCGCACGCCATTGTGTTGATCACCGCCCCTGGGCGGCCGGCGGGCCGCGGCGGCACCTTGCGGAGCGACGATGCCCGAGCCCCGGCAGCCCCTCATCGGCCTGATCGACGTGGGGGCGGGCAACGTCGGCAGCGTGGGCAACGCGCTGGCCCACCTTGGGCTGCCCACCCGCCGGGTGCGCGCCCCCGACGACCTCAACGGCGTCGACCGCATCATCCTGCCCGGGGTCGGGGCCTTTGGTGCGCTCATGCAGCGCCTACGCGAAGCCGCGCTGCTCCCCGCGCTTCAGGCCGCCGTGCTCGACGCGCGGGTGCCCTACCTCGGAATTTGCGTCGGCATGCAGATCTTGGTCGATGTCGGCCTGGAGTTCGGCGCGCAGCCCGGCCTCGGCTGGATCGGCGGCAGCTGTGGCCCGCTCGACCAAGCCGCCGCGGCCGGGCTCAACGTGCCGCATATGGGCTGGAACGACGTCGACGAGCGGCCCGGCGCGGCGCCCGAGCCGCTGCTCCGCGGCCTGTCACCGACGGGCGGCGCCCGCGTCTTTTACTTCGTGCACAGCTTTCACGTCGTTCCGACCGACCCCGCCGACGTCGCGGCCACCTGCGACTATGGCGGGCCGGTCGCCGCCATCCTGCGCCGCGGGCACATCGCCGGGGTGCAGTTCCACCCCGAGAAGAGCCAGACCGCCGGCTTGTCGGTGCTCCGCGCCTTCGCCACCGAGGGGGCCCTCTGATGCAAAAGCGCCGCCTCATCCCCGTGGTGATGCTCCGCAACGGCGTCGTCGTGCAGAGCAAGGGCTTTCGCCGCTACCAGCCCCAGGGCAACCCCTCGACCATCGTCGCCCGCCTCTCGAACTGGCAAGCCGACGAGCTCATCTACCTCGACATCAGCCGGGGCGGCGGCTACGACCTCAACCGCGATGATCTCAACTTTGAGAACCGCGGCGGTCTGCTCGAGATCCTCGAAGACGTGGCCCGGCAGTGCTTCATGCCGCTGACCTTCGGCGGCGGCATCCGCGACGAGCGCGACGTCGAGCAGCGGCTCGCCCGCGGGGCCGACAAGGTCGCCCTCACCTCGCAGCCGCTGGCCGACCCGGGCTTCATCACCCGCTGCGCGCGCCGGCACGGTGCCCAGTGCGTGGTGGTGGGCCTCGACGTCCGGCAGGTCCCCGGCGAGGGCCGCTGGCGGGTCTATGGCGAGGGCGGCCGGGCCGACGCCGGCCGTGACGCCGTCGAGTGGGCCCGCGAGGTGGTCGACCGCGGGGCCGGTGAGCTGCTGGTGCAGAGCATCGACCGGGACGGCGCGGGCACGGGCTACGACCTGCCCCTCATCCGCGCCATCTCGGCGGCGGTGACCGTGCCGGTCATCGCGCTGGGCGGCGTCGGCGACCACCAACACTTCGCCGAGGGCCTCGAGGCGGGCGCCTCGGCGGTGGCGGCGGGCAACATCTTCCACTACACCGAGAACAGCGTCTACCACGCCGCTTGCTCTCTCTCCGCCGCTGGGCACCCCGTCCGGCGCCCAGCCCTGGTCTCCTTGGCCACTGAGGGTGATCTTTGAGCACCAACGCCAGCTCCGCCGCCTCGCCAAGCGCGCCGCCGCGCATGTTGTATTGCACGCGCTGCGTTTATCCGCGCATCTCGGTCAACCTGCTCATCGACGACGACGGGGTCTGCAGCGCCTGCCGCACGGCAGAAGAGGTCGAGGCGATCAGCGACGCGCAGTGGGCCCACCGGCGCGGCATCTTCGTGCGCCTGCTCGAGCAGGCCCGCAAGGGGCGCGAGGGTGACTACGACTGCGTGATCGGCGTGTCTGGCGGCAAAGACAGCTATTACCAGGTCGATGTGGTCAAGTCCCTGGGCTTCAAGCCCCTGCTCGTGACCTACCACGGCAACAATTACCTGCCCGAGGGCCAAGGCAACCTCGACCGCATGCGCCACGTCACCGGCTGCGACCACGTGCAGCTCGGGCCCTCGGTCGACACGCTGGTGCGCCTCAACCGCCTCGCCTTCCAGATGATGGGCGACATGAACTGGCACGCCCACGCCGGGATCATGATGACGCCGATGCGCGTCGCCATGCAGTGGCGCATCCCCCTGGTGGTGTGGGGTGAGATCGCCTGGGACATCAGCGGGATGTACTCGCCCGACGACTATGCCGAGTGGTCCAAGCGCATGACGCTGGAGCACGCGATGCGCGGCTTCACCTGGAAGGACTTCGTCGGCAAAGATGGCCTGACCGAACAAGACCTAAGCTGGCTCAAGATGCCCTCGGATGAGGAGTTCGCGCGCACGGGCGTGCGGGGCATCTACGTGGGCAACTTCTTTAAGTGGGATCCCAACGCCCACACCAAGCTGGTGATCGACAAGTACGGCTTTGAGCCCGCGCGTGAGCCCTTTGAGCGCACCTACCGGCGCATGTCGAACCTCGACGACATGCACGAGAATGGCCTCCACGACTACCTCAAGTTCATCAAGTTCGGCTACGGCCGCGGCTCGGACCACGCGAGCAAAGACATCCGCACCGGCTACATGAGCCGCGACGAGGGCATCGAGGTGGTGCGGCGCTACGACGCGGTCAAGCCGCGGCGTGACCTCGGCCGCTGGCTCAGCTACGTCGGCATGACCGAGGATGAGTTCGACGCCACCGCCGATAGCTTCCGTGACAAGCGGGTCTGGGCGCGGTCGGCCGACGGCAGCTGGGTCAAAGACAACATCTGGGACTTCGACGCGCGGCGCGCCCAGGCGCGCCCATGAGCGCCGCCGACCCGGCCGCCCCCCTGCGCGAGCACGACATCCGCGCAGATGACCTGAAGGCCGGCCAGCAGGCCGCGCTCGAGCACGACATCCAGTACCTGCACGCCCGGCGCGCCGCCTTCGTCGAGGTGAGCTGCCCGGCGTGCGGGGCCGATGATCGTGACGCTCACGCTGTTTTCATCAAGCGACCGCACACCTACCACACCTGCGCCCGCTGCAGCACGATCTACGTCTCGCCCCGGCCGCCCGCGGCGATGCTCGGGGAGTTTTACGCCCAGAGCCCCAACTACGCCTATTGGAACGCCCACGTCTTCCCGCGCAGCGAGGCCGCCCGGCGGGAGCGCATCTTCCGCCCGCGGGCCCGCCGGGTCGTCGAGATCGTCGGCCGGCATGCGGTCGCGCCGGGCGGCACCCTCGTCGAGGTGGGGCCTGGCTTCGGCACCTTCGCCGAAGAGGTGCGCGCCCTCGGCGTGATGGACCGCATCGTGGTCATCGAGCCGACGCCCGACCTGGCGGCCACCTGCCGCAGCAGGGGCCTCGAGGTCATCGAGGCCCCCATCGAGCAGGTCGACGAGGCCACCCTCGCCGCCCTGGGCACGACCGTGGTGGCCAGTTTTGAGTGCATCGAGCACCTCTTCGACCCGGGCGCCTTCGTGCGCAGCTGCGCGCGGGTGCTGCAGCCGGGCGGCCTGCTGCTGCTCACCTGCCCGAGCGCGGCCGGCTTCGACATCGCCCTGCTGCGCGGCGAGAGCGACGCGGTCGACCACGAGCACCTCAACTACTTCACCCCCGACAGCCTCGGCCTGCTGCTCGAGGCCTGCGGCTTCGATGTGCTCGAGACCATCACCCCCGGCCTGCTCGACGTCGAGCTCGTCCGCAAGAAGGTGCAGGAGGGGCGGGCCTCGCTGCGCGGCCAGCCCTTCCTCGAGCGCGTCGTCATGGACCCGATCCTCGGCGACGCCCTGCAGAGCTTCCTGCAGGCCCACGGCCTCTCCTCTCACCTGTGGATGGTCGGCCGCCGCCGCCCCTCCCCGCGCACCTGAGCCCCCGATGACCGACGCCCGCTGGATGAACTGGTCCGAGATCGCGCAGCTCGCCCGCAGCCGCCGGGTCGTGGCCTGGGGCAAGAGTGAGTGGCTGAAGAAGGCGCTGCCCTACCTGCCCACCCGCCCGGCCTACATCGTCGACAACAACCCGCACGACCAGGGCAACCTCTTCGAAGACATCCCCATTCGCAGCCCGGCGGTGCTGACCGAAGAGGCGCCGGGCGCGGTGTTCATCGTCATCACCTCGACCAGCATCGACGCCATCTCGGCCCAGCTGATGGGCTACGGCCTGCGCCCCGGCGCCGACTTCACCGTCAGCCCCACCCTGCGCGACTACCGCGTCATCTCCGCCCTGCGCGGCCAACCCGGCCTCGTCTACTTCAGCGTCAGCGACCCGCCGTCGGACGCGCCCGAGGCCGGCGGCGGGCTCTACCGCTACGACCTGCAGGCCCGCCGGGCCGAGAAGTTGGTCAGCGGGCTCTGCCACGGCATCGTCGAGGGCCGCAACGGCGAGGTCTACCTCGTCGATGACGGCGTGCTGGGCGTGCGCGTGCTCGACGCCGATATGCGCACGCTGGGCGCCATCGAGCTCGCCCGCGGCGCGCGCCCCCACGGCATCGGCTACTGCCCCAAGCGCCACCGCCTCTATGTGGTCATCCCGGCTTTTGATGCCATCGCGGTCATCGACCCCGACTCGGGCAAAGAGCTCGACCGCCTCGTCTACTCCGACAAGGGGGCCCGCGCGGGCACACCGCAGCACCACCCCAACGACTGCTGCGCCTATGGGGATAGCCTCTACTCGACGATGTTCTCGTTGAGCGGCAACTGGAAGATCGGCGCCTTTGACGGCGCGGTCTGCGAGTGGGACCTCGACACCCACGAGCGCCGCGGGCCGGTGGTCCAGGGCCTGTGGATGCCCCACACCCCCACGGTCATCGACGGGGCCCTGCACTGGGCCGACTCGATGCGGGGCGAGGTGCGCTCGACCAGCTGGAAGGTGCTCGGGGCCTTCCACGGTTTTGTGCGCGGCATCGCATTTGACGGGCAGCTCTATATGGTCGGCCAGAGCCAGCACCGCTACGTCGGCCGCCGGCTGGGCACCGCCGACAACATCTCGCTGGATTCTGGGCTCTTCTTGCTCGACCCCGAGACCAAGGCGACCCGCTTCCATCCCATCGACGGCGTGGTCGACATCAACTCGGTCTACGTGCCCTCCCGCGCGCGCCGCGCCTGAGCGGCCCGCCGGGCGCCGAGGAGGCCCGATGGATGCACAGCGCCCGCGGGACCTCCCGCAAAACGCCCCGCTGCACGTCGCCCTGCGCGTCGACGCCAGCGCGCTCATCGGCACGGGGCACCTCGTGCGCTGCCTCACCCTGGCCGCGGCCCTGCGCTCCCGCGGGGCCCGCTGCACCTTCGTCTGCCGCCACGCGCCGCCGGCCTTGGTCGAGCGGGTGCACGCCGCCGGCCACGGCCTGCTGCTGCTGCCCGGCGGGGCAGACGTGGCCTTCGTTCCCGGCGCGGATGAACCGCCCCACGCGGCTTGGCTGGGCCAGCCCTGGGCGCGCGACGCCGCCGACACCGCCGCCGCGCTGGCCCCCGGCGGCTGGGACTGGCTGGTGGTCGACCACTACGCGCTCGACCGGCGCTGGGAAGAGGCCGTGGCCCCGCTGGCCCAGCGGCTCCTCGTCATCGACGATCTCGCCGACCGCCCGCACGCCTGCGACCTGCTGCTCGACCAGAACCTGCAGCGCGACATGGACCACCGATACGACGGCCTGCTGCCCACCACCTGCGCGCGCCTGCTCGGGCCGGCCTACGCCCTGCTGCGGCCCGAGTTCGCCGCCGCGCGGGCCAGCCGCGCCGCCAGCCCGCCTGCGCCGCGCCGGCTCTTCGTCTTCTTCGGCGGCGCCGACCCGAACGACATGACCAGCCGGGCGCTCGACGCGCTCGACAACGTCGAGGACATTGAGCTGGACGTCGTGATCGGCAGCCTGCACCCCAAGCGCGCGCAGCTCTTGGCCCGCTGCGCCGCCCACCCGGGCTGGTCTTGCGCGGTCGACGTGCACGACATGGCCGCGCGCATGGCCCGCGCCGCCGTGGGCGTGGGCGCGGGCGGCACCACCACCTGGGAGCGCTGCGCGGTCGGCTTGCCGAGCGTGGTGGTCAGCGTGGCCCACAACCAAGTCGAGATCGCCGCGGCCTGCGCAGCGGCCGGCGTACAGCTCGACCTCGGCTGGGGGCCAGCGCTCTCGACCAGCGCGCTGCGGGGGGCCGTCGTCGGCCTGCTGCACAGCGCCGCAGACCAGCGGCGGCTGGGCGCGGCGGCGGCCGCCACCTGCGACGGCCTCGGCGCCGACCGGGTGGCCGCGGCGCTCTGCGGCCCGCGGGCCCTGCAGCTTCGACCCGCCTCGATGGAGGACGCAGCCACGCTGTTCTCGTGGGCGAACGACCCTGCCGCGCGCGCGGCGTCCGTGCACAGCGCGCCCGTGCCTTGGGAGGGGCACCTCGCCTGGCTCCAAGCCCGCGTGGACAGCCCCCAGCACGCCATCTTCATCCTCGAGCACGAGGGCGCCCCCGCCGGCGTGGTGCGCTTCGCCGACGAAGGTGCGCGCTGGCGCCTCTCCTACAGCCTCGCCCCCGAGGCCCGGGGCCGCGGGCTCGGGCGCGCGCTCGTCCAGCGCGGCCTGCTGGCCATCGCCGGGAAGGGCCCTACGGCGGTGCTCGCCGAGGTGAAGGCCGACAACATCGCCTCCCTCCTCACTTTTCGACGCCTCGGCTGGGCGGAGTCCCCCCCAGACAGCTCCGCCGGCTTGCACCAGTTCACCACCGCCCGCCCGCCCAGGCCGGAGCCGCCATGTCCTTCTCCATCGCTGGCCGCCCCATCGGCCCCGCGCAGCCGCCCTACATCATCGCCGAGCTGAGCGGCAACCACAACGGTGACCTGCAGCGCGCTCTGGCGCTCATCGACGTGGCAGCCGACGCGGGCGCCGACGCGGTCAAGCTGCAGACCTACACCGCCGACACCATCACGCTGCGGCACGACAGCCCGCTGTTCCGCATCGAAGGCGGCCCCTGGCACGGCCGCATCCTGCACGAGCTCTACCAAGAGGCGGGCACCCCCTGGGCTTGGCACGAGGCGCTGTTCGCCCACGCCGCCGCGCGGGGGATCACCTGCTTCTCCACCCCTTTTGACCCGACCGCGGTCGACTTCTTGGTCGGGCTCGGGGCGCCGGCCTTTAAGGTCGCCTCCTTTGAGCTCATCGACCTGCCGCTCATCGAGAAGATCGCCCAGCAGGGCAAGCCGATGATCATGTCCACCGGCATGGGCAGCGACGCCGAGGTGCTCGACGCGGTTCGCGCCGCGCGGGGGGCCGGCAATACGGAGCTGGTCGTGCTGCACTGCAACAGCGGCTACCCGAGCCCGGTCAGCGACATCCGGCTCTCGACCATCGCCCACCTGCGCGCGCTCACCGGCTGCGCGATCGGCCTGTCCGACCACACCTTGGGCACCACCGCCGCCATCGCCGCGGTCGCGCTGGGCGCCGTGGTGATCGAGAAGCACATCACGCTGGCCCGGGCCGATGGCGGCCCCGACGCGAGCTTCTCGCTCGAACCACACGAGCTGGCCGAGCTGGTGCGCAGCTGCCGCGAGGCGCACGCGGCCATCGGCACGCCCCGGGCGGGCCTCAGCCAGAGCGAAGCCGGGAACATCGTCTTCCGGCGCTCTTTGTTCGTGGTCGCCGACATCGCGGCGGGTGAGGCGCTCGGGCCGCACAACGTGCGCTCGATCCGGCCGGGCTACGGGCTCGCGCCCAAGCTGCTGCCGCGGGTCCTCGGTCGGCGCGCGGCGACGGCGATCACGCGGGGCACGCCGCTCTCGTGGGATCTGGTCGAGGGCGGCGAGGGCTGAGCCGCGGCCCACGGGCCACAGCGGGCGCGGGCCACCTCAGCCCGCGGGCAGCTCGGCCGGGTCGACGGTCTCGGTGCTGCGCAGCAGGGCGAGCAGGCCGTCGCGATCAAGCCACTGGTCGTTGTTGTCAGAGGTGTAGCTGAACTCCTCCGACATTTTGGTGGCGTCGGCGGGCGGCGTATAGCCCCAGCTCATGTGCTGCGGCAAAATGATGTAGCGGTCGTCCATCACGAGCATGGCCCGCGCTTCGTCGACCCCGACCAGCGCCTCGTGCAGCTTCTCGCCGGGGCGGATGCCGGTCACCTCGACCGCGCAGCCCGGGGCGATGGCCTCGGCCAGATCGGGCATGCGCATGCTGGCGATGCGCGGCACGAAGACCTCGCCGCCTTGCATCATGTTGATCGAGCTGATGACGAACTCGACGCCCTGCTCGATGGTCAACCAGAAGCGGGTCATGCGCGGGTCGGTGATGGTGACCTTGCCCGACTTGCGCTGCTGCAGGAAGAGCGGCACCACGCTGCCCCGGCTGCCGACCACGTTGCCGTAGCGCACGCAGGCGAAGCGCGTGCCGCCGCGCCCGGCGTAGGCGTTGCCCTGCACGAACAACTTCTCGGCGCAGAGCTTGGTCGCGCCGTAGAGGTTGGCCGGGCTGACCGCCTTGTCGGTCGAGAGCGCGAGCACCCGCTTGACCCCGCAGTCGATCGCCGCCTCGATCACGTTTTGGGCGCCCAGCACGTTGGTCTGGATGGCCTCGAAGGGGTTGTACTCGCAGGCGGGCACCTGCTTAAGCGCCGCGGCGTGCACCACGACGTCGACCCCGTGCATGGCCCGCTGCAGGCGGTCGGCCGAGCGCACGTCGCCGATGAAGTAGCGGAGGTTGGGGTGCTCGAAGCCGGCGACCCGCATCTCGTGCTGCTTGAGCTCGTCGCGGGAGAACACGATGAGCCGGCGCGGCGTGTGCCGGGCGAGCAGCGCCCGCACAAAGGCCTTTCCGAAGGAGCCCGTGGCCCCGGTGACGAGGACTGAGGCCTGGGACCAATCAAGAGGGGTCATCGCAGCGCTCCCGAAGAGGGCCGCCTTGTAGCACGCCGCGCGCCGCGCAGGCCGCGCAGCGGGCGAAGTTGACCCAGCTGACGCCATTGTGGGGGCGCCCCGCCCGCGGGGCCGGGCGCGCTCCTAGGGCGGATCTTCGCCGCCCACCCCCGCCTCAGGCAGCGTCGGGTCACAGAAGACGATGATCCAGCCGTTCTTGGTGAACTTGTTGTCGTCGGCGAGGCGCACCGCGTGGGGCGGCAGCGCGGCCTTCTTGTCGAGCTGGCGCAGGGCCGGCGTGGCCTGGCCCGAGTTGACGCACTGGTTGAACTTCTCGCGCAGGGCGGGCGAGAGGGCGGCGTCGACCGCCTCGTGGCACTTCTCGTGGCGGTTGCGGGTGCCCCGGTCGCAGATCTCGACCTTGGCGCCATTTTGGAAGGACGACCAGAGGTTGGTGGTCGACTTCTCTTTGTAGACCGCGGCCTCTTCTTTGTACTTCTGGGTCTCGGCCACCTGCTTGTCGAGCTCGCGCAGGGTGCTGCGCAGCTCTTCGCGCACCTGGTCGCGCTCCTTCTCGGCGACCACGAGCTTCTCTTTGAGGCCGGCGATCTCGGCCTCCATCGACTTCCACTTCTTTTGGGCCTCGGCCCGGCGCTTGTCGTCGGTGATCTTCTCCGACTTGAGCTTGTCGAGCTCGGCCTGCTTGGTCTCGAGCTCGCCGCGCAGCTCGCTGACCTTGGCCACCGCCTCGGTGGCGCGGGTCTTCTCATCGGCGGTCAGGTTCTGGCAGAGGCGCGCGAGGTCTTCGTCGCTGAGCTGCTTCTCGATGACCTCGGGCGCGGGGATGATCACCTCGGGCGCCGGGGGAGGCGCGAAGACGCCATGGCTGACGAAGCCGACCACGCCGCCGATGAGGATGCCGCCAGCGAGCGCGCCAGCGAGCAGGGGGAGCTGGTTGGACACGGGGACTCCAAAGAGGGAAGAGCGGCGGGCCCCTTAGGGCACCGAGAGGTCACCGGCGCGGCGGGGCCGCAGCTTGGTGTGGCTGAAGGAGTAGAACAGCGGGCCCTGGATGCTGCTGTAGCGCGTGCCGACCACCCGGCTAAAGCCGGCGTAGTAGCCGTCGTCTACGCGCAGGCAGCTCTCGACTTCCATCTCGCCATAGTCGCCCGCGCCGGCGTCGGGGTTGGCGCTCGTGACGTCCACGCCCTCGACCCGGACGAGCATCGACTCGTAGGCCTCGGCCGAGGCGCCCCCCGTGCCCACCGCGCAGGGGTCGACGACGATCGGCGCGGGGATGGGGCTGCCCGTCGCTGTGCGGGTGACCGTGGGGCCGGTCAGCTCGCTGAGGCCGAAGTACTCTTCATAGGTGCCATCCACGTCCACCACGTCACCTTCAGCGACCGTGGGCGCCGAGCTGGTGAAGACATAGACCCCGCCGAAGGTGGCCGCCGCCGGGTCTTGGGCGTGAAAGCCGCTCGGGCCCACCGCGGTGACCACGAGGCCGCTCACCCGCACGACGCTGAGCTCGGCGGGGTGCTCGGGGTGGCTGGGGTCACGAATGGCCTGCACCTCGACCGGGCAGCCGGCCGCGCCGGGGTTCGGTGCGTCGGGGCAGGCGTCACAGGCGTCGCCCTTGCCGTCGCTGTCGCGGTCGGCCTGGTCGAGGTTGGCGACCTCGGCGCAGTTGTCATCGTCGTTGGGCACCCCGTCGGCGTCAAAGTCATCGGCCGAGGGCGGGGCGCAGTCATCGCTGACCGGGTCGAGCGGGCAGAGGTCACAGGCGTCGCCCTGGCTGTCGCCGTCGGCGTCGACCTGGGTGGGGTCCCAGGCGAGGGGGCAGTTGTCGCTGTCGTCGGGGATGGCGTCGCCGTCGGTGTCCCCGTCGCTGGGCGCGCGCGGGTCGCAGCTGCGGCGCTCCTCGGGGCGGCACTCCCACAGGCTGTGCAAGGTGCCTGCGTACTCGTAGCCGGCGGGCATGGTGACCGCGGCGAGCTGGCCGCTGAGCAGCTCTTCAAGCTCGGCGACGGTGCGGGTGAAGGCGGGGGCGCTGCCCTTGAAGCAGAGCGCCCGGGCCTCGCCGCCGCAGGGGCTCACCCGCTCGCAGGTGTCGGGGGCCAGGGCCAGCGGGGTGGCGAGGTCTTCGAGGCCGTAGAGCGCCTGGCCGTTGACCACCACCAGCGAGACGCTGGCCGGGCCGCCCTCGATGACCGCGCGGTAGGGCTGCTCGCTGTAGGCGAAGACCGCGATGTCGGCCTTCATGCCCGCGTCCAGCCCGCCGATCACGCCATCGAGGCCCACCGCGCGGGCGGCGTCGGTGGTGATCATGCGCCAGAGCTGCTCATCCCACTTGCGGTCGGCGGGGGCGGTCGCGGCGCGGGCGACCAAGAAGTCGAGGGCGCAGTCGGCCTCATCCGCCGGGTTCATGCTGCCCGACCAGGTCCAGTCGGGCCCGAGCACCACGGGAACGCCCATGCGCAGGGCCACGTCAGCCGGCGTGGTCAGCCGGTACAGGTCGAGGTTGCTGCGGGGCGACCAGACGATGGTGGTCTGCTCGGCGGCCATGCGCCCGAGCTGGGCGGCGGTGGCGTCGGTCGCGTGCACGAAGCTGTAGCCTGGCCCCGACATGCCCAGATCGTGCATGTGGTCGATCTCGTCGCGGACCGAGCCGGCGACACCCTCGGCCACGTGGGTCACGAGGCGGTCGAGCGCGCCCGAGTCGAGGCGGGAGTTGGTGGAGGAGGCGTCGCCGGCGTCATAGGCGCTGGTCACGTCGCTGCTGCTGTAGCTGAGGGAGAAGCCGCTGAGCCCGTGCTCATCGGTCTGCTCGTCGAGGTTGCGCACCAGCCCGCGGATGCAGTCATCACCCGAGCTGCCCACCGCCGCGGTCGCCCCGCCCACCACGGCCCGCAGCTCGGCCCACTGCATCACCTCACACTCCGAGCTGTCGCTGACCTCGAGGTAAGCGGTGCGGTAGTCGTCATAGGCGTCGGCCCGCTGCCAGTCGTAGCGGTCTTCGAAGATGGCGTCGTGCTGCCACGGCGGGGTGATGTTGTACTGCAGGTGGTTGTGGGCGTCGACGAGGCCGGGGCTGATGACCCCGCCCGTGCAGACCACGGTCGCGCCGGTCAGGTCACAGGCCTCGCCTGCGCAGCTGATGTCGCCGGTCGAGCGGCGGTAGACCACGTGCCCGCCGACCGGGCCGTCGACCGAGAGCACCACGCCGGCCAGCGCGACAAGGTCGGGGTCACCCTCGACCGGGCTGCAGTCGGGCAGGGCGGGCCCGGTGGTCCACAGGGGGTCGTCGACCGGCGCGCCCGTGTCGCCGGTGTCACCACCGTCGCCGCCATCCCCGCCGTCGGCGCCATCGGCCCCGTCTGCACCATCGGCGCCATCCGCACCATCGGCCCCGTCCGCGCCATCAGCGCCGTCCGCCCCGTCGCCGCCGTCAGCGGCCCCCTCATCGGTCTTGGGCCCGCCGCCATCACAGGCCGACAGCAGCCCGAGCAAGGCGAGCAGGCCGAAGGGGTGGGAGGATCGAGCGAAGGCGCGCGCGCGGGACATGGGGACCTCGGGGGCAGGGCGGAGGGCGAGCGTGCCCCGCCGCCCGCCCGGGGGCAAGCCCCGACGCGCGCCCCGCGCCCGCTCCGGTAGGATGCCCCCCTGTCCCCAGCCCCGCGGCCTGCCCGCCCCCTGGAGCCGCCTCGATGCCCAACGCGGCCCTGCCCCCCCGGCCCGCCGGCCCCGGCGCGCCCCGCCCGCCCTGGGCGCAGATCGTCGAGGCGCTCGTCAGACAGGTCAGCCCCGCGCTGCGCGCGCGGTCGAAGCACCCAGGCGGGCCGGCGCTCGGGGTGGTGGTGGCGGCGACCCTGCCCGACGGGCTGCCGGTGGCGCTGCGGGCCCTGCCCCCGCTGAACGAGCCCGCCCAAGCGGCGCTCTCCGCGCTCTGCCGCCGCTGGGCCACCGTCGAGCACCCCGCGGTCTGCGGCCTGCTGGCTTGGCCCTGCGCGGGCGCGCCCGAGGCCCCGCTGCTCAGCCGCTGGGCCCCCGACCCGCCGCCCGCCCCGGCCAGCCTCGGCGCAGCCGAGGTCGCCACGCTGTTGATCGACGCGCTCGACGGCCTCGCCGCGCTGCACGCCGCGGGCCTGCGCCACGGGGGCATCGGCCCCCGCGCCCTCCGCCGCCGCGCCGACGGGGGCCTCTGCTTGCTCGACCCGGGCCTCGGCCGCGTGGCCGCCGTCGCCCAGACCGAGAGCCACGCCGCCCCCGAGGGCAGCGTCGAGCACGATGTCCTGGCGCTGCTCACCACCGCCGCGGCCTGGCTGGCCGAGGCCGAGAGCCCCCTCGCCGCCCTGCTGTCGGCGCCCCCCGCCGCGGCGCTCGAGCACGCGGCCCGCGCCGCCGCTGCGGTGGCCGCCGCCGCCGGGCTGCCCGCCCCCGTGCCCCGCTGGCCCGCCGCCGCGCCGCAGCCCGCGCCCCCCGGCTTCCCCGCCGAGGGCGAGGGGGGCCGGCCGCTGCCCCTGCTCGGCCGCCACACCGAACGGGCCGCCCTGTGGACCGCCTTGCTGCGCGCCGCCGGGGAGCGCCGGCCGCTCGGCGTCGTCCTGCAAGGCGCGCCGGGAGAGGGCCGCAGCGCGCTGCTCTCGGCCCTCTGCTCCGCCGCCGAGGCCGCCGGCCTCGCCGTGGCCCGGCGGGCCCTGCACGGCCCGGTCTGGGGCCCGGGTCAGGGCCTGAGCACCGTGCTGCGCACCATCCTCGGCGTGCAAGGCCTGAGCCCAGACGCGCTGCGCCCCCTCGCCGCCGCGGGCCTCTCCGCGCGGGGCCTCGGCCCCGAGGCCACCGCGGTGATCTTGCGCTGGCTCGGGGCCGCGCCCGGGCCCATGCCCGGCCCCTTGCAGCGCTACGACGCCCTGCTCGAGCTGCTGCGCGCCGAGACCCGGGGCGGCGCGCCGGCGGCCCTGCTGTGGATCGACGACGCGCAGTGGGGCCGCGACGCGCTCTGCTTCGCCCTTCACCTCTTCGCCCGGGCCCCCGATCTGCCCGCGCTGGTGGTGGTCTCGGTGCGGGCGCCGGCCCGCAGCGCGCCGCCCGAGCCCCTCAAAGATGACGATGTGCAGGGCCTCATCGACCGCCTGCTCGACCTGCCCGAGGTCGGCGAGCTGCGGCTGGGCTCGATGGGCCAAGCCGAGCTGGTCGGCCTGCTGCGCGGCCCCCTGCAGCTCGCGCCGGGCACCGCGCAGCGGCTGGCCGACTGGGCCCGGGGCACGCCGCTGCCCGCGGTCCAAGCGGCCCGCGCGCTGCAAGAGGCCGGCCTGCTCGTGCCCACGCCCGAGGGGCGGGCCCTCGCGCCGGGCGACCCGCTGCCCGCCGACCTCGAGGCGGTCTGGCTCGACCGGGTGCAGCGCCGCCTCCAGCCCGATCAGTGGGGCGAGGAGCTCACCCTCTCCACCGCCGCGCTGCTGGGCGGCATCGTCGTTGATCGTGAGCTGGACGGCAGCCTCGCCGCGGCGGGGCAGGCGGCCGACCGCGCCCTGCTCCACCGCCTCCAAGAGGGGGGGCTGCTGCTCGCCCTGCCCGGCGCGCCCGGCACGGCCCGCTTCGTGCACGGCAGCTTGGTGCGCGCGCTGACCCGCCGGGCGCTGCGGGCCGGCTTGGCCCGCAGCCTGCACGCCGGGCTGGCCGAGATGCTCAGCCGCCGCTGGGGCAGCGGCGCGCCCACCCCGAGCGCCCAAGCCCGCCGGCTGCGCCACTTGATCGGCGCCGAGGAGCTCGACAAGGCCGTCGATCTCGCGCTGACCGCCGCCCGCGGCCGCCTGCTGGCCGGCGAGCCCGCGCCGGCCCGCGCGCTGCTGCGCGCGGTGGAGCCCTTCGAGGTGCGCCTCGCGGCCGACGACCCCCGCCGGGGCGCCCTCTGGATCGCCCAGGGCTACGCGGCCGCCTTGGGCGCGCGGGGGCCCGGCCTGCGCGCCCTCGCTGCGCGCGCCGAGCTCGAGGCCCGCCGCCGCCGCTGGCCCCAAAACCGTGTGCACGCCCTGCTGCTGTTGACCCTCGCCTGCGCCCACCAGGGGGCCGGCGAAGAGGCCCAGGCCGCCGTCGACGAGGCCGAGGCCCTCGCCGCGCGCATCGGCGCGCCGGCGCTGGGCGCCCTCGCCGCCCGCGAGCGCGGCCGGGCGCTGCTGCTGGTCGGCCAGCCCGAGGCGGCCTGGCGCGCGCTCGAGTCCGCCGCGCCCGCGCTGGAGCGTGAGGGCCCGCCCCCCATGCGCGCCGAGGCCTGGCGCCTGCGCGCCGCGGCGCGCTGGGAGCTCGGCGATGATGACGGCGCCGAGGCTGCTTTGGCCCAGCTCGGCGAGGGCGCCGCCGGCTGGACCGAGGCCGAGGCCGACCTGCTGCGGGGGGCGCTCTGCGCGGCGCGGGGCGACCGGGCCGGCGCGCGGGTCGCTTGGGGCCGCGCGGTCGCCGCCCACCGCGCGCTCAGCACCCGCGGCGAGCGCAGCGGGGCCCTGCTGCTCGCGGGCTGGTGCCTAGACGGCGCCGATCCGGCCAGCGCCGCCCGCTACCTCGACGCGGCGGCCGACGACCAAGAGGGGGGCCCCCCGGTCGCCCGGGCCCTGTACCGGCTGCTGCGCGGGCGCTGCGCCCTGCAGCTCGGCCGCACCTCGACGGCGGCCCGCTGGGTCGAAGACGCCGCCGCCGA
This sequence comes from Deltaproteobacteria bacterium, assembly GCA_016792625.1. Lineage (GTDB taxonomy): Bacteria > Myxococcota_A > UBA796 > UBA796 > UBA2385 > JAEUKK01. The sequence continues at coordinate 25,579 of JAEUKK010000087.1, forward strand.
GGTCCACCTCGAGCTGCGCGACCGCGCCGTCTCAGCGACCGCGGCCGCCGCGGCCGCCACCCCGCTCGCCGCCCCCGGCCCCGAGGGCGCCGCCCTGCGGGCCACCCTGACCGCGCTGGCCGCCGACACCCGCCCCGAGGCCCCCGCGCCCGGCCTGCGCACCAGCGCCGAGCTCGACCTGGCCGACGCGGTGACCGAAGAGCAGCCCCGCGGAGCCGCCCGATGAACGACCGCGACTGGTGGAAGAAGCGACGGCGCGGCCCCCGCGGCGGCTGCGCCAGCCTCGGGCTGGGCCTGCTCCTCGCCGCGCGCCTCGCCGCCTGCGACCCGCCGCCCGCCCCGCCCGCGCCCGCGCCCGCGCCCCGCCCGCCCCCGCCCGAGGTCGAGATCCCCGCGCAGCTGCCGCTGCCGCCCACCCCCGGCGGCCGGACCCGCTGCCTGGTCGGCGCGCCGGGCCGCGTGCAGGTCGACGGCCCCGGCGTGCCCGGCCCGGGCGGCCCAGTCGACGCCCTGCTCGCCCACCCCCAAGGCCGGGTGCGCCCCGACCTGCAGGGCCGGGTCGGCCTGCCCCTGCAGGCCCTGATCGGCGCGCTGCCCGAAAACGGCGCGGTGCGCGTCACCGCCTGCGACGGCGCCGAGCTGGTGCTGACCGCCGACCGCCTCTCGCCCTACGACGCGGTGGTGCTCGTCGACGACCGCGCGGGCGGCCTCGATCTGGTCGACAGCCGCGAGGCCGAGCCCCTGCTGCGCGGCGTGTCCTGGCTCAGCCGCCGCTGAGCTGCTGCCGGCCCCCGGGGCGAACCACCCCACAAAGAAGACCCCCGGGGGGCGTTGCGGGGGCCCTCCCCCGCCCACAGCCAATCCTCCACCTTGGTCAGGCCCGCTACTCCGGCACGAGCACCCGGCTGCTCACCGGCCCCATCGGCACGACCAGCAGGTCACCATCCGCGTAGAGCAGGTCGCCGCTCAACACATCGCGCCAGACCCCACCGGTCGGCAGCCCCGCGAAGGACAGCCCGTTGGTGATGCGGTTCTCGGCCCCGCGGTTGATGACCACCAGCACGTGATCATCGCCGGCCGACTTCGCGAAGCCCCACACGTTGTCGTCGAGCCACCACTCGGTCTGGCCGGCGGCGCGCAGGGCGGGGTGCTCGCGCCGGGCGGTGGACAGCGCCTGCACATGCCACAGCACCGCGGACGACTCGGCGAGCAGGCGGGTGCTCATCTCTTCGACGGTGGGGGTCGTGCCCTCGACATCGCCGGTCATCCACCACAGCGGCTGGCGGTTGTCGGGGTCGGTGTAGCCGGGCAGGGCCACCTCGTCGCCATAGTAGATGAGCGGCACCTGACCCAGCGAGAACACTGTGGTCCACGCGATCTTCATGCGCTCGTGCACCCAGTAGTCGCGAGTGGGCGCGGCGGCGCGCACCACCCCGTCGCCCCCGCAGGCCGTCGCCCCGCCCTCGGTGCCCTTGGTCACAAAACGCGAGACGTCGTGGTTGCCCAGGAAGGCCGACATCAGGGCCTCTTCACCCCAGGCCGCCGCCCCGCCGGTCACCGCGCCGGCGATGTCGCGCATCGAGCCGCCGCCCTGGATGTAGACGCTGTCGATGGCGAAGTAGAGCGGGAAGTCGAACTGGCCGTCGAGCTGCGGCTTGCCCTCACGGCTGAGGTAGGCGGCCACCCGTTCGGTGCCGTCGAAGGTCTCGCCCACCGTCCAGAACTCGACGCCCAGGCCGGCGCCCTGGTGCTCGAGCTCGGCGCGCACGCGCTGCTCGAGGTTCCACGGCACCGAGTGGGGCATGTGCTTGACCGCGTCGACCCGCAGGCCGTCGAGCTCGAAGGTCTTGACCCACCACAGCGCGTCGTCGACCATCATCTGCATGGCGTCAGGCTGGCCATAGTCGATGTCGGGCAAATACGGCGCGAACCAGCACTGCTCGGGGATGCGGTCCCAATTCTGCTGGCCGCGGGCCGCGTCTTTGCACAGCTCTAGGCCGTGGAACCAGTCGGGGTGCGCGGCGACGGCGGGGTGGTCCTCGTGCAGGTGGTTGGCCACCCAGTCCATGATGACCCGCATGCCGCGGGCGTGGGCCTCGTCGACCAGGGCCCGCAGCTCGGCCTCGTCGCCGAAGTGCTCTTCAATCACGCGGCTCTCGTCGGGCCAATAGGCGTGGTAGCCCGCGTAGGTCTCGTCGCAGTCGCCCGCCCAGCCGCCCTCGGCGTTGTCTTGTAGGTTGCTGAGCCACAGCGTCTTGACGCCCAGATCATCGAGGTAGGGCAGCATGTTGCGCAGCCCGCGCAGGTCGCCGCCCTGGTACTCGCCGATGGGCAGGCTCGCCCCGGTGGGCGCGTCGTTGCTCGGGTCGCCGTTGGCCAGCCGGTCGAGGAAGGCGAAGTAGACCGGGCCCGACAGCCACTGGTCGCGGTCGGTGCTCGCCGCCCCCGAGTCGAGCCACAGCGGCACATAGAGCTCTTGGCTCTCGCGGCCCTCGGCGTCGCGGGCCACCGCCCGCAGGGTGTGGCGGGGCCCGCTGAGGCCGCTGAGCGAGACCACCGCGTCGATGGCCAAGCGCTCGACCTCGACCGGCGAGCCGTCGAGGGTGACGTCCAGCTCAGTGATCTCGCTGGCGCCCGCGGTCAGGGCGAGGCGCAGCTCGACCGCGCCCGCCGCCGCGCCGCTGCGGTCGACCGCGGTGAGCGCGAGCTGAGGCAGGGCGCAGTCCTCGACCACGACGAGGCTCTGGCAGGTCGAGGTCGCGCCCGGCGCGCAGCTGTGCTGCCAGCCATTGTCCCAGGGCTCTTTGTAGCCGTCTTCGCAGTGCAGGAAGGCGGCGCCGGGGTCGCAGAAGTTGACCTCGGCGTCATCGACCGACCAGTCGAGGATGGCGACCAGCTCGTAGGGGTGCGGGCCCAGCGGCAGGTCGACCTGGCCCTCCCACACACCGGGGCTGAGCTCGGTGAGCAGGTCGGCGCCCGGGTCCCAGCCGTTCCAGGCGCCCACCACCGCGAGCCCGTCGATGGGGTCGGCGCCCTCAGGGTGCACGTACCGAAAGAGCTGCGCGCAGGTCGCCCCCGGCGCCTCGAAGTCGTCGCCCTCATCACCGCCGCCTTTGCCGTCAGCGCCGCCACAGGCGACCAGCGAGAGGGGGAGCAGCAGGGGCAGCAGCGCGCGCATGGGTGACCTCGTCGGCGGCCAGCGTAGCCCAGCCCCAAGGCCAGGGGCGGCCGGCTGCCCGGGCCCGCCCCGCTGGGGATAGGCTCGGCGCGGAGGATCTCCACGATGCGCCCCCTGCCGACCGCCCGCCGCGCCGCCCCCATCACCCTGCTCGCCCTGCTCTGGGGCTGCGGCGGCGGCGAAGACCCCAAGGCCGACAGCGGCGGCGGCGAAGACAGCGTGGCCGACCGCCAGCCCGGCGAGCGCAGCCCGCTGAGCGCCGACTGCGACCCGGCTGACGCCAACCGCTGCCTACTGCCCTGGCCGAGCAACACCTTCACCGAGCTCGACAGCGGCTCCGAGACCGGCCTGCGCATCGCCGTACAAGACGAGGTGCTGCCGGGCAGCCGCGACGACGACGCCATGCTGCTGCGCCAAGCCGACGGCTTCTCGCGCCTGAGCCCGGTGGCCACGATGTTCAAGGGCGGCATCGACGAGGCCTTCCTCGCCGGCAAGGCGCACGGCGACTTCGTCGAGGGCGCCCCGCTTCGCGTGATCAACGTCACGCCGGGCCACCCCGAAGAGGGCCAAGAGCACGCCTTGTGGATGGAGGTCGTCCAGGACGACACCCCGGCCAACCAAGACCTGCTCATCGCCTATGGCCTGCGGCCCTTCGCCGAGAACGCTGACTACATGGTCATTGTGACCAATGACCTCAAAGACGAGACCGGCGCGGCCCACGCCGCCGACCACCACGCGATGGTCTCGCTCGGCCTGCACAGCCCAGAGACCCCCGAGGATGAGGCGCTGGCCGCCTACCACGCGCCCAACCGGGCCGCGCTGGCCGCGGCGGGGGTCGACCCGGCCGCGGTGGTGCGCATCTGGGACTTCACCACCCGCAGCAACGCCAGCGTCTACCGCCGGCTTGACGCGATGATGGCCCAGGCCGACGCCAGCCTCGACGCGGTCAGCGTCGAGGTCGAGGCCTATGTGCCCCGCTCTGACCCGGGCCTCGCCGGCATCGTGGTCGGCCAGATCGTGGGCGTGCCCAACTTCCTCGACGCCGACAACCGCTTCGTCTACGGCGACGATGGCCTGCCGGTGCAGCAAGGCACCAAGGCCGCGCGCTTCCGGGTGGCCCTGCCCAGCGTCGGTTTTGACGGCGGCCAAGACTACCGGGTCGCGCTCTACGGCCACGGCACGGGCGGCGACTACAGCGACGACGCCTTTGACGCCGACATCGCCAGCCTCGGCGTGGCCAAGGTCAACCTGCAGTTCATCGGCTGGACGGGCGACGACCTGCTGTTCACCCTGCGCGACCTGCTCGCGCTCATGCGCGGCAGCGAGCAGAGCACCAGCCAGCTGCTCCAAGCGGTGGTCGACGGGCGGGCCATCCTCGGGGCCCTGCGCGGGCCGCTGGGCGAGGCCCTGCGCGCCGAGCAGATCGCCGGTGAGCTCAACCCGATGGCCGGCCGCGGCCCCGACATGACCGACCCGGCCTGGGTCGGCGGCTCGCTGGGCGGCACGATGGGCGCCATCGTGGCGACCGCCTACCCCGAGATCAAGTACGGGGTGCTCAACGTGCCCGCCGGCGGCTGGATGCACCTCGTCGCCGACTCGCTCATGTACGACACCGCGCTGCGCGGCTTTTTGGTCGAGGCCTACGGGTCTGAGATCGAGACCCGCTACGCCATGGCCCTGGTCCAAGGCGCCTGGGATGACGTCGACGGCGCGGCCTGGGCCGACCGGGCGGCGGCCGACGGCGACGCCTTCTTGCTGCAGCAGAGCATCGGCGACCCGGTGGTGCCCAACCAGGGCACCAACATCCTCGCCGCGGCCATGGGCGCCTCGACGGTCGGGCCGATGATCTCGCCCATCTATGGCCTGCCCGCCGCTGATCAGGTCGAGGGCGGGGTGGGCATCACCCAGTACCGCGTGCCCGAGAGCGGCCCCTTCGACGTGCACGGGTTTGCCGCCCGCGACACGCCCGCCGGTGATGCGGCGATGGAGCAGATCTTCTCGTTCATGCTCAGCGCATGGGCGGGCAACCCGACGGTCAGCTTCCCCGCGGCCTGCGAGGGGGTGGCCGAGACGGGGGCCTGCGACTGGTCGGCGGGCTGGTAGCGCAGGCTCCGCTTGGGCTGGGCGCCCCGCGGGCGCAGGCGCCCGCGGCCGGGTGCTCCGGGGCTGCGCTGCGCGCCCCCCTGCGCCCCCTGGCGCGTGTCG
>JAEUKK010000039.1 GCA_016792625.1 Deltaproteobacteria bacterium
GCGCCCCCTCGCGCAGGGCCCCCAAGTCGCTCGGCGAGCGGCGGCGCCCCCTCGCGCAGGGCCCCCAAGTCGCTCGGCGAGCGGCGGCGCCCCCTCGCGCAGGGCCCCCAGGTCGCTCGGCGAGCGGCGGCGCCCCCTCGCGCAGGGCCCCCGGTCCCTCGTCGACCGGAGAGCGACCCGCGCGCTGGCGGGGCTCAGGGGCTGGGCGCGTCACCGCTGGCCTCGGCCGGGGCGGTGGCCCGCCGGGGGCTGCGGCGGGTGGCCTCTTGTTCGTCGAGCACCGGCCGAAGCAGGCGGGCCTCAAGCGCCGGATCACCCTCCGCTACTACGAGGATCGCCGCGACGAGGCGGCAGAGGCCCTCATGCGCCTCGGCGTCGGCCGCCCGTACCTCGTCCCAGCGCACGCCGATCACCTCGCTGCGGCTCGCGGTGTAGCGGCGCTCAAAGCTGTCGATGGCCACGAGGACCGCGCGCACGATGGGCCCGAGGTGTGCGGCGGTGAGGTCGGCGGCCCAGGCGTCGCTGCGCAGCAGGGCGGCGAGCGCCGCGTTGTGGCTGCGCTGCTCGGCGTAGGGGGCGTTGATGTGATCGGTGAGCGCCATGGGGAAGGCCGCCGACAGCAGGCGCACGGCGGCGGCGCCCTCGGGCTCGTCGGGGCCGTAGGCGGCCGCGTCTGCGACCAGCTTGCGGTGCAGGCGGACGATCGCCGCGTCGACCTCGCCATCGACGTCACGCAAGGCGTCCGCGTGGCCCTCAAGCGCAGCGGCCACGACCTTGCTGGTGGCGGCGCCCCGCTGGCGCTCCCAAGTCAGCTGCAGCTCACGCGCGCGGGTCGCGGCGGTGCGCTGGCGGGCGATGGCCCCGCGCAGCGCCTCGAGGTGCAGGCCCTCGGCGGCGGCCACGCCGTCCATCAGGTCGAGCAAGGTGAGCTGCCGCTCGGGAGAGAGGCGGTGCAGGCGCAGCAGGGCGGTCGCGTTCATCGGGTCCTCCGGGGTCGAGGGCCGCGGGGCGCGGCCGGCTCCAGGCCAGCGTAGAGGAGGGGCCGCGGCGCCGTGGGGCGCGCGCCCGGCGCGGCGCCGCGGTCCGCTGCACCAGCAGCGCATGTTCGTCGTGCGGGGCCCGCCGCCCGCGCGGCGCGTGTGGGGCCGACGGGGTGGCGCGCGCCCCCGCGGCCGGCCGAGCACCCGACCGGAGAGGGCCCCGCTCCTGTCGCGATCACCGCGCGCCGCGCCCACCTCGTCGGGGGTCGGGCGGCCCCCGGCGCGCCGCGCCGGGGCCGGGTGCTGCGGGGCTCGCTGGCGCTCGGCCGGCGGGCGCCGGCCGCTGCGCGCCCCTCCGCCCCCTGCCGCGCGCGAGGCGAACCTGGACCGGATCGCTGAAGCCCCGCGCCGCGCGAGGGGGGGTGCCGTGGCTGAGGGACGCCGCGGGCGCCTCCGCACCGGCGGCGCGGGCATCTCGGTGGCGGGCGTGGTTCCTGGGCTGGCGCGCGGAGAATTCTCAGCTTGTGCTTGCGCAGCCGTGGCACCACCTGTAGGCTGGACCTGTGGGGTGAGGCGCGCTCCTCCTCCGGCGGCGCAGGGCCTCCGTGGTGACCATCTCCCTCGCAGCCTCGGGCGCCCATGTCTGTCCCCTTCGACATCGTCAAGGTCGAGCAGGCCAGCCGGCGGGCCGCATACCAGCCCGCCCGCCGGGGGCCAGACCCGGCGCCCCGGGGCAGCCCCGCGCCCGTGACGACCCGCGGCGCGCTGCCCACCACACCCATGGCCGACCGCGGCGTCGACCTGGGGCGCGCCCCCGGCCAGCTGCAGCGCGGCCGCCTGCGCGGCGGCCGACGCCCGCCGTCGCGCGCCCGCGGCCGGGTCCGCACCCTGCTCTTGCCCAGGCTGAACGGCGGCGTCGACATCGCGGGCGATGACCTCAGCACCGGCTCGCTGAGCCTGCGGCGGGTGTACCGTGCTCCGACGACGTGAAGCCGCTCTCGGTGCCGTCACGGCATTCGCGGCCAGCCTCAGCGTCGGCTGTGGCGCCGACCGCGTGCCCAACCTCGACATCAACGGGATCTGGAGCATCAACTGGATGGCGACCCGCTATCCGGCGAGCAACATCGACGGATATCTCCCTGACCTACATGGCGACTATGACCTTGAATGGTATCCAGGTGTGGAATTTCACACCCTGTACTTCGAGATCGAAGGCCTGGAGACCTCACACGAGGGCGGCGGGTCTGACGCTGTGGATATTTGGTCCGTCTCTCACGGCTGCCCCCTTGGATGGTCTGCTGGGGCCACGTCGACAATCACGTGGAGCTATCCCGGAGGGGGCTATGGTCGTTGGTTGCCCGACCACCCCAACACGCTGCTCCATGAAGTTGGATGGGAAGAGGAGGTAAGGCAGCGGCCCATGCACTGCACCTTCCCCTCTGCCGACCGCATGCGCTGCATGTGGGGCATGCCTTTTGAGCCGGTGGTTCGCCCCGAAGAACGCGACGAGATCCTGGTCTTCGACCGCGGCGACACAGCGAGCGAGCCGGTGCCCTGTGAGCGCGTGGCCGAGCGCGCGCTGATCGGACCCCACCACGAATGACCCTGAACCCGAGGGCACCCATGACCACCACCCGCCCCCTGCCCTTCGCGCTGCTGCTGTTCGCCGCCTGCGCAGAAGACCCCTGCCCCCGCTACCGCCGAGAGCTCGGCCGCTGCGCCGTCGCCGCGGGCCTCGCGCCCGCCGGCGCCGACTGGTCCGACAACCTCTGCGACCGCGCGCCGCTCACCAGCCGCACCCGCCGCTACTTCTCCTGCGTCGCCGAGGTGCTCGCGCGCGAGCCTTGCGATGGTGTCATCGGCTACGAGCAGGCCGTGCAGGGGCTGGCAGCCTGCCCCCGCGACCTGCCCGCCGAGCTGCAGGGGGATGCCCGCCGGCCCCTCGACACCGGCCTGCGCTACGACACCGGATCTTGGCGCTGAGCCAAGGGCCCACCCTCACCGAGAGCACATGATGCGCACCATGCATACCCGCTCGTTGAGCCCCCGCGGGGTGTTCATTGTCCCAGAGACTTAAGACTTCTCAGACATCGCGCTCGGTTGCAGGTGCGATCATCCTCAGCGCTTGTGGTTCACCTGAAAAACCCGACCTCGACATCAACGGCTTTTGGAGCTTGAACCCCATCGAGAGTCGATACCTCGACCAACACCACTTCACCGCGTTCTACATCGACTTCGATGCATCCATCGCTGCTTCAACCTCTTTCATTGAAATAGAGGGGCTGCCTACCTCACGGCAGGGTGGCGAGGCTGCAAGTAGCTCATTCTTGCGGTCCTATGGCAGCGATTGCCCGGCTGACTGGCCTATCGGTGCAGAGTCGCGGGGCGAGGTCTACGGCACTGACCAACCCGGCGATAACCTCCGCTGGGTCGACACGGAGTCCAACCTGCTCTACATGGAGGAGGGGCTCGGCAACTACGCACTCTACCCCATGACCTGCTCATTTCCTCACCCCGATCAGATGCGCTGCATTTGGGGTTGGCCAGGTGGCCCTGTGGGCGTGCCTGAGCTACGCGACACCGTGCTGGTCTTCGACCGCGGGGACTCGGCAGTGCGATCGGCCCCCTGCGAGACCCTCGTCGAAGCGGCCATGCATTTTCCCTACGATGTATGGATCGACCCATGAGCCAGCTCCACTGCATCGGTGTGCACCCATGACCACCACCCGCCCCCTGCCCTTCGCGCTGCTGCTGTTCGCCGCGTGCGCAGACGACCCCTGCCCCCGCTACCGCCGAGAGCTCGGCCGCTGCGCCGTCGCCGCGGGCCTCGCGCCCGCGGGCGCCGACTGGTCCGACAACCTCTGCGACCGCGCGCCGCTCACCGGCCGCACCCGCCGGTCCTTCTCCTGCGTCGCCGAGGTGCTCGAACGTGAGCCCTGCGAGGGCGTCGCCGGCTACGAGCAGGCCGTGCGGGCGCTGGCGGCCTGCCCCCGCGACCTGCCCGCCGAGCTGCAGGGCGACGCGCGCCGGCCCCTCGACACCGGCCTGCGCTACGACACCGGATCTTGGCGCTGAGCCAAGGGCCGACCCGCGCCGCGCTTTGGCGCCCGCCTCGCGCGCGCCAGGCCGGCCGGAGGGCGGCGCGCAGCGCCGGACGCGCCCCCGGGCGCGGCCGAGGGCGCAGCCCGAGCCCGCAGGAGGGCCGCCGACGGCCATCGGCCGGCGGGGCGCCCCCTCTGTCGACCTGCCCGTCGGGGCTTAGGGCGCGGCGGCCGGCGGGGTCAGGGGCCCGAGAAGGCCCGACTGGCTGGTGCCGTCGGCCTCGGTGTCGAACTGCACGCTCAGGCTCAGCCAGGTCTGCCCGAGGGGGTCGACGCTGAGCTGCAGGCCGGCGAGCTCACTTTTGGTCGGGGCCGTGGCGAGGCGGTGCAGGGCGCCGCTGCGCAGGTCATAGGCCCAGAGCGCGGCGTTGGGGTGCTCGCGGGTGTCCTCGGCGATAAAAAGCTGGTCGCCCTCGGGCCAGACGCTGATGTTGTCGGGCCCGGCGATGCCCTCGAGGTCGCAGCCGGTCTCGGCGGGCCGGCCCTGCAGCAGCCAGCCCACCGTCGCCGCCGCCCAGGGGCTGTCGATGGGCGCGCCCGCGGCGTCGACCTGGCCCGGCGCCGCGTCGAGGCTGAGCACGCCCCCGCAGCGGTTTGGGGCGAGGCGCACATGATCGGGCCCAGCTTTGTCCCAGGTGGGGTGGGCCGCCTCCATCCCCCCTTTGACCGCGGTGATGGCGAGCAATACCCGCTGACGGGTAACGTCGAGCGCGAGGCCCTCGGCTTTGGTCAGCTCGGTGGTCGCCCCGCGCAGCGCGGCGACGCGACGGGTCTCGAGGCGGCTGGCGAGCATCTCTTGGCCCGGCTGGACCATCAGGCACTCCGCGCCCCAGGCGGTGTTGACCGGCCGCAGCCCCGAGGGGCACTGGCCCGCACCCCCCACCTCGGCCCGGCGCAGCAGGTCGGCGAAGGCGGGCGGGCGGGCCAGCGCGGCGTTGACCTCGGCCTCGGTCGCGTGGCCCAGGGGCACCCAGCTGACCCGCCCCGGGGGCTGGCCTGGGGCTTGGGGCAGGCCCTCGAGGCGCGCGGCGTAGAGGTGCCCGGCGCGCAGGTCGCCGGCCTTGTCGGCGACGAACATGGTGAGCACGCCGTTGTTCCCGTCGTCGCTCATATAAACGGTGCGGCCGTCGGGCATGAGCAGGGCCTGCTCGTGGCTCAGGCGACCCATCGCCGTGCGCTTGCCGCCGGGCACGGCCACCGGGCCGGCGCCCCCCGCAAGCGCCGGGAAGGGCCCCAGCTCGGGGATCCACCCATAGCGGTAGGTCTCGGGCTTGGACCCGTCGGCCCAGTAGCCCACCTGGCGGTTCCAGCCGGCGTGGTCGCCGGGGTCTCGGCCATCGGGCTGGGTTTTGGCGGCGTCGGTCTCGAACTCTTCGCTCGACAGCAGCGTGCCCCAGGGGGTCACCGAGCCCGCGCAGGGCAGGCCCAGCCCACCCGCGGCGGAGAGGTCGAGCGGCCGCGGGGGCGCGCTCGAGGTCACCGCGCCCACCCCAAAAGCCACCGGCTGCGCGTGAATGACGCCGGGGTGGCACTCGAGGTGGCTGACGAAGACCGGGCCGCCCGCGCCGGGCAGCACCGCGGCGTAGTCGAGGCTCACGCAGCGGCTGAGGCCGGGCAGGACCGCGCCGGCGCTGGTGATCGGCAGGCCGACCGCCCCGCTGTCCTTCCCCGCCGAGATGAGGGGGTGGAAGGCGACCGGCCAGCGACGGTCACCGAGGCGGCCGGCGGGGCTCACCCGCAGGCGGTCACCCTCACCGGCCGGGGGCAGCTCGATCGGGTCAAGAAGGGGCCGACCGACCGCCGGCGCGCCCACCAGCGGCGGGCCGCCCGCGCGCAGGCCCGGGCCCGCGGCCTGCCCCACAGCGCCCGGTTCGACCGGCGGGGCCTCGACCGGGGCGGTTTTGGCGCAGGCGCCCGCCAGGGCCAGCAGCGTGAGGGCGGCGAGGCGCGGGGCCCGGTCTGCGGGGCGGCCACGATGCGCGGCCCCCGGGTCAAAATGACGTGCTGCGGGGCGGTGCGGGGGCTTGGTGCGGGGCATGGGACCTCCAAGGCGAGGCCGCCCCTATCCCCGCGACACGCCGCCGCCGACGGACCCCGGCGACGGCGCGGGGGCAGGCCGACGGCGAGGCGGGGGCATCGCCGCGGCGGCCCGCGGGCTCAGCCGGCCTCACCCTTGAGCAGGGCCTTCACGGTGCCATAGGCGTCGCTCTGCACCGTGCCGGCCCGGGCGCAGACCACCTCGCCCTGCGGGTTCACGAAGAGGTGCAGGGGCAGGACCGGCGCGAGGCCGAGGTTCAGCGACTCGACCCAGGCCGGCGCCGCGCTGCCGTCGGCCATGCGCAGGGTGGGCGGCGCCCAGCTGTTGCGCTTGGCGAAGGCGGCGAGCTGGGCCGGCTCGAGGTCGGTCGACATGAACACGAGCTGCACGTCGACGCCGTCGTTCTTGAGCTTGTCGGGCCAGCCGATGAGCCGGGGCATCTCTTCGACGCAGGGGCCGCACCAGGTCGCCCAGACATTCACCCAGGTCCACTTGCCGGTCAGCGGCGGCGCGGCGAGGCTGCCGTCGAGGGCGGGCAAGGCCAGGGTCGGGCGGGCGCCGGCCGCGGGGCGGGCCTCGCAGAAGCCGGCGATGTCGGCCTTGGCCTGCGGGGCTGCGGCGACCACGTCGACCCGGCTCGGCGGCGGGGGCGGCGGAGCGCTCCCCCCACCATCACAGGAGAGGAGCGTGAGCCCCAGCGCGCAGAGCGCAGGCGACACGCGCCCCGTGCGCGCGGCGGGGGCGACAGAGGGGCTCAAATGCGGCAGTCGATCCATGCGAGGAAGGCGCTCCGGTTGATGGCCTTGGGGTCACAGTCCGCGCCGCCGCTTCGGCTCCAGGCGCAGAAGTCAGCGTCGAGCTGGGCATACTCTTCACCGAGCCAGAGCAGGCCGACCTCACGCTCGAGCTCGGGGTCTTGGAAGGTCTTGGCCAGGTGGTCCATCACTGCGCGGCCGCGCTGCTCGCTCAGCTCGCTGTTGTGCACCGCGCTGCCCTCGGGGCTCGCGCGGGCGACCACCAAGAAGTAGCTGGCGCCCCCGCGCTGGGCGAAGACCTTCTCGACCATCGCGGCGTCTTGGGGGTCGAGCGTGGCGTCGTTCTTGTCGAACTCGACGATGGCGGCGCGCTCGGCCAGGGGCAAGAAGAGGGCGTTGAAGTCCTCGCCCTCCATCGTGGCGACGCTCTTGGCGTTGGCCGGCTGGCAGCCGCGGCCGCCCGTGCCATCGGCGCCCACGAGGCCGCAGCTGGTCAAGACGCGCCGCAGCACGGCCTTGAGCGCGGGGGTGCAGTAGCCGCGCTCATCGGCCTGGGCGACGGCCACCGCGGGCTGGCTGCCGGGCGCGGCCTCGGCCTCGGCGAGCCGACCATTGGCCGCGAGGATCCACGAGGCCGCTAAGCCCACCGGCACCAGACCGGTCAAGGCGCCGAGGGGGATCTCTAGGCGGGTCATCGGTCACCTCGGGCGGGGGCAGCGGCCCCCGCAGGCGAAGAGGGGGGCGCCGAGAGGATGGTGCCCAGGGCGAAGTCGAGGCCCAGGTCGGTGTCGGCGTCGCAGAGGCGCACGCCGTCGACGTAGAGCTGCGGGGTCAGCACGGGCAGCTCGTTCTTGACCGCCCAGCGCAGGCTCTGGTTGAGCTGCGCCTTGACGTTGGCGCCGCCCACACAATTCTTGAGCTCGGGGAACTGCTGGAGCACGAGGCGCTTGGCGGCCTCGGGGTCGGCCGCCGCCTCGGTGCGGATCTGCTCTTGGTGCACAAAAGCCCAGTCGATCACCCGCTTGGCGTCGGTCTTGGCGCAGAGCACCGCCTCAGAGATGGTGCAGGCGCCGGGGTGCATGGTGCCCCCGACCATCCAGTTGCAGGAGTTGTCGAGGGGGAAGAGCAGCACCTTGCGGTCGAGCGCCCCCGCGTGGCCCGAGGCGAGCAGCCGATCTTCAAAGCCCTTGCACGAAGGACAGAGCGGGTCGAGCACCTCGATGGCCGCCCGACCCCCGGGGTGCGGGTCGAGCGGCAGCAGCACACCCTTGGGGTCATCGGTCGCGGTCAGCTTGCCACAGGTGCCGATGTACTTGCCGTGATCGGGCACCAAGGCGGCCCACGCGGCGGCGGGCAGGGCGACAAAGCCGACCAGCGCGCCGAGCAGGCCCAGCGCACGGGAGGGCGCGGCGGAGGGCAGGTCGCCGATGGCGTCTTCGATGCCGCCCCGGGCGCCCTGGGCGCGGTAGGCCCAGACCGCGCCGATGAAGCTGACCAAGCTGCTGATGTAGATGCCGAGGCAGACCTTGCAGAGCGCGTCGAGCACAAAGAGCGAGAGCGTGCCCATGCCGAGGCTGGTGAGCAGCGGGATGGTGGCCGCCGCGAGCAGGGACTGGGCCGCGCCCTTGTCTTGCCCGCTCGGCGAGAGCAGGCCCGAGGCGCCGCGCCACAGCAGAAAGGCGAACATCGACATGCCGGGCAGGCTGACCGGCAAGCCGCCCCAGAACAGGCTGCGCAACACCGAGCTGTAGGGGCTCATCAGCGTGACGTGGCAGCCGCTGGTGCCGCTGGCGTCGGGCGCGCCGAGGCCGGGGATGATGCTGCAGTGCAGCCCGTGCACCTGGCGGTCGAGGTGCTGGGCGAAGTCATAGGTCGACACGCTGGCGAAGAGCAGGCCCAGCGCGGCGCCGACCGTGAGCACGATCAGCGGGAGGCGGTCAGGGGGCGGAGATCGGTCGTACACGGGCGCTCCAAGGCGGGCGCGCCGCTAATCCGGGCGCGCGCCCCGGCACCGCCCGCGCCGACAGGTGCAGCGCGCCGGGCGTGCTTGTCACCTGCTTTTTGCCCGCGGTGCGGCGATCCGCGCGCTGCGGTGGCCTTCGGGCGGCCCCGCCGGCGCGGCCGGCGGGCCGGGCGCTGCGCGGGGTCGCTGCGCTCCGTCGCCGGGCGGGCCCGGCGACCCGCTGCGCGGCCGCTCCGCTCCCTGCCGCGCGCGAGGCGGGGGTGGGCGCAGCGCGCGCCATCAGCGCGTCGGGAGCCGCGCAGCGACTTTGACCAGCTCGGTGAGCTGAGGGCGATACTCTGTCGGAACTTCACGGAACAAGTGCACCAACTTCAGCTCTTCGTCGCTCAGGCCGAGGTCGGGCTGCGTGGTCACCCCGTCGAGGATCAAGCTCATCGGCACGCCGAAGATGCGGCTCAGCTCGCCCAGCGTGACGAAGGACGGCCCCATCGCGCCGGTCTCGACGCGGCTGAGGCTGCCCGGTTGCAGCCCGATCCGCTCTGCGAGGTCTTCTTGGGTGAACCCGCGCTCCAAGCGGAGCGCCCGGATTCGTGCGCCGATCATGCGGGTAAGGTCTGCGTCGCGTCGTTTTGGCATGGCGGCATCCCACCCTTCCTGTGCCCAGCGCGGAAGGGCGTACACAGAAACCCGCACATGAACGAATTGCGTCAACTCCAAAGCGCCTTGCAGCAGGGCCGATTGGTCAACCGCAGCGGCGGATCGCCCGAGCCGCCCCCGTGGCCGGTGAGGCGCGGGCGGCCGGTGCCCCTGCGCAGCCCTTTCGCTGGTGGTGCGCTGCGCCAGCACGTTGATTCCGACAGGCAAGGCCGCTGGGAGGGCGCGAGAGCCGCAGGGCAGGCGACTGATTCACACTAATATTCAACTGTTTACCGTCATG
Organism: Deltaproteobacteria bacterium; assembly: GCA_016792625.1. GTDB lineage: Bacteria > Myxococcota_A > UBA796 > UBA796 > UBA2385 > JAEUKK01. Next base: position 9,775 of record JAEUKK010000039.1, read on the forward strand.
TACTCAAAACGAATCTCGCCTATTGCGTTTTCAGAACAGCTCCTGTACACATCCCAGCCGCAGAGCGGCCGCCACCGCCCCAGAGGCTCCATGCACACCACGCGCTCCAGACCGCTGTCTGCTCCCGGGTCCGAGGGCCGCCGATCCGCCCGGCGGGTGCGCCCATGGCGGTGACGCTGGATCAGCTGTTTGAGCGGGCGGAGGGCAGGCGTTCCCATCAACGCATTGATATCCGGCCACTTGCTCACCTCAAGTCATCGTGCGGTGTCGACGGTGCGGTGCTCGTCATCAGCGAGCGTGCACACCTGACGTTGTAGGAGTGCGTCGAAAATGGCGTTGACGAAGGCACAAGCGGAAGCAGTGGCGACAGTAGACGGGCCGCTCCTCATCATCGCAGGTCCCGGGTCTGGCAAGACATCAACGCTGGTCGAGCGGATCGCCCATCTCGTCATGAATCTCGGCGTCGATCCGAGCGCGATCATGGTCTCGACCTTCACAGAGAAGGCAGCCATGGAGCTCATCGCAAGGGTGAGCCGACGCCTCACCGATGCTGGCGTGCAGCTCAACCTCGCCGAGATGGGCATCGGCACTTTGCACAGCCTGTGTCTGCGATGGCTTGATGAGCACCGCGACCGGACACGCCTCAAGCGTAGTTATCAAGTCCTCGACCAATTCGAGCAGGCGTACCTTCTTTTCCGCAGCTATGAACAATTTAGGGCGACACCGGAGCTCGCCCTCGTTGTCCCCGGCAAGCTGCCCGCGTGGACGCTCGCCGAGCGCCTCGCCGCGCGTTTCAACCAGTGCAGCGAAGAGCTCCTCGATCCCAGGGCGCTCATGGCTGATGTCGACCCGGCCACCGCCGCGCTAGGCGTCCTCTATCAACGCTACCTCGACCTACTCGCAGACCCGAAACACAACGCGCTCGACTTCTCGCTCATCCAGGTCGAGGCGTGGCGGTTGATCAGCAGCGCCCCAGACATCCTCGAAGCGCTACAGCGCCGCTACCGCTACATCATGATCGATGAGTACCAAGACACAAACACCGTACAGGAAGCTATTGTCGCAAAGCTTGCCGCAGGCCATGGCAACCTCTGTGTGGTGGGCGACGATGACCAAGCGTTGTATCGCTTCCGCGGCGCCACGGTGCGAAACATCCTTGAGTTCGAACACTTGCTGCCGGGGCGCGCCTGTGCCGTTGTGCGCCTCGAGGACAACTTCCGGTCACATCAACACATCGTTGATTTCTATAGCGAATGGATGACCAAGCTGGAGTGGTCCGACGGCCAGCGCAGCTTCCGTCACAGCAAGCAGCTCCGCGCCGCGGCGAACCGACCCTGGATCGGCCCAGCGGTGCAACGGGTCAGCGCGAGCAGCGTCGAGGGCTGGTGCGCCGAAGTGACGGAGGCCCTATTCGCGCTGCGCGACGAAGGATCGCTCGGCGACTGGAACCAAGTGGCGTTCCTCTTCCGCTCCCTCAAGCACGATGATGTCCTCACTCTCGCCGCATACCTCGAACGCCAGGGAGTTGGAGTGTATGCGCCTCGCTCTCGGATGTTCTTCGATCGCCCAGAGGTCCTCCTCACCGTCGGCGCGCTGCTCTACCTGTTCCCACAATCGTGGAGCGTTCTGACGACCCGATGGCCGGATGACGGCCAGCGGCCCGACGTCTGGGCTTGGTTCGACGCCAGCCTTCAGGCGTTCGTCGACATCGCCCGAGAACCGGCCCACCGCGATCTCCTCGTGTGGGCGAAACACCTGCGCCAGACGCATGGCGCGCTGGCCGAGCCGACTGACTACGCGTTCGCAGGGCTGTTCTACCAGCTGCTGCAGTTCGAACCATGGGCGCAGCACCTGGGCGACTCTGCGCGCGGCGGCGTGAAGGACTCGCGACCTGCCCGAAACCTCGCGATCCTCAGCCAGCTCCTCACCCGCTTCGAGCATCTGCACGGAATTGATGTGCTCAAGCCAGACTACCTCGAGTTAAACCTTAAGCACCTCCTTTGCAACTACCTTCGCTTCCTGTTCGACGGCGGCATCGAAGAGTTTGAAGACGAGGCCGAAATCGCGCCCTCAGGCTGCGTCAGCTTCTTTACAATCCACCAGAGCAAAGGACTAGAGTTCCCAGTGGTGGTGGTGGGGTCTCTGTACGCATCGCCGAGGTCCACATCCGATCCTCTCGGTGAGCATCTGGCCGAGGTACACTTCTCAAAGCCGCCCTACGAGCCGATTGACGCCATCGCCAACTTCGACTTTTGGCGGCTCTACTATGTCGCCTTTTCCCGCGCGCAGAACCTCCTTCTGCTTACCGACCCCGCCCGCAGCGGCCACGGCGCAAATCCCTCAAAGACGTTCCGGCCCGTGGTCGCTCACCTGCCGAGTTGGCGCTCACACCGCCCCGCCCTTCAACAGCTCGAGCTTATGCCGGTGGTGAAGAGCCACCTACAGCGGGCCTACTCGTTCACTGGCCATGTCTCGGTCTTCGAGACCTGCGCCCGACAGTACCAAGTGTTCAAGGACTTAGACTTCGCTCCCGTTCGGTCTCAGGCCATTTTGTTCGGAACCCTCGTCCACCAAACCATTGAGGATGTGCACCGATCCGCCATGGCCGAAGGTGACGCCGCCCTGACGCATGGGGCCGTCGAAGCGTGGTTCGACGAAAACTATCGGTTTCTCTCAGCGCGAGAACGCAAGTACCTCGCACCGAGTACGCGCGCAGCTGCGCTACGCCAGGTCCTTCGCTATGTCAGCGCACAGCGCGCCCGCGGCGGCGACCAAGTATGGGCACGGCTGGTCGACGCCGAGGTCGACGTCTCGCTGTTGCGGCCCGGATACCTCCTCAAAGGGTCCGTCGACCTCCTCCGCGACGAGGGTGGTGGCCTCGAAGTGCTTGACTTCAAGACCGAAACCAAGCCCGACCTGCGCGACCCAACCCAAGTCGACCGGTACCGCCGGCAGCTTGAGGTCTATGCACACCTCGTCGAGGGGCAGACCGGTAAACCGGTAACCAAGATGACGCTATACTATACCGGTGAGCCAGATGGTTCAAACCCGATGATCTCGTGGCCCGTGGATCGCCGCCGGGTCGATCAGACGCTCGACACAATCGACGGGGTCGTCGAGCGAATTGAGAAGAAGGACTTTCACCAGCCCGACCGGCCGCGCGGGCGGGTCTGCGACGGCTGCGACCTCAAGGCGCACTGCGACCGCAGATGTTGAGGGCATGCGACCTACTTGCTCACACTTCAGGAGTTGACCATGGCGAAGGATAAGAAGACCGACGACGGAAGCATTCAGTTGGAGTTCCCCCCGATTCGAGGCTACCCCGAGCTTCGGTGGGCGGGAAAGCGGCCCCTGCGGACTCTGCACCACTACCCAGCACAGCTTCGCGACCGCTACGGAAGCAGCGCCCCGGACGGTTGGCGTAACCGCTTGTATTGGGGGGACAACCTTCAGGTTATGGCTCATTTGGTAGGTGAGTTTAAGGGTAGGGTCAACCTGATCTACATTGATCCCCCGTTCGACTCGAAGGCAGAGTACAAGAAGCGTATTTCATACGCCGGGACCGAAGTTGCAAGCGACCTAAGCATGTTCGAGGAAAAACAGTACGGTGACATGTGGGCAAGCGAAGAGTACCTGCAACAAATGTATGAACGCCTACTGCTCGCATGGTCCCTGCTTCACGAATCCGGTTCAATATTCCTGCACTGCGACTGGCACGCAAACGCCTACCTCAGACTCATCCTGAACGAAGTATTCGGCGCAAACAATTGTAGGAACGAAATCGTATGGTGCTACACTGGGCCATCAGCCGCAAGGACCAACTTCCCGCGGAAGCATGACACGATCCTTTACTATGTCAAGAACCAATCTGCGCCGTTTCGGATGCCCAGGATCGCTCACAAAAGCGGTGTGCACAACACCGGGCAGGTATTCGGAGCAGCGTCCGCTGCCGACCAAGACCTGAAGGAGCGACTCGAGTCCGAGGGCAAGAAGGTCGAGAGCTGGTGGGTGGACATCTGGTCAACCGACCGCTATCGGTCTGAAATGGTGGGTTACCCGACACAAAAACCAGAACTTCTAATCCAGCGCATCATAGAATGCGCAACACAACCCGGCGAGCTGGTCTTCGACGCGTTTATGGGCTCGGGCACAACCCAGGCAGTAGCTACGAAGCTGGGTCGCCGCTTTCTGGGCTCCGACATCAACCTGGGTGCAGTGAATACGACTATCGCTCGCCTACAACAGATCAGCATCGACACTCGGACACCCACAACAATATCTCCCGACTCATCTGTAGCGCCCGGGTTCGACCTATACACCGTCAATCACTACGACGTGTTCCGAAACGAGGTCGAAGCTCGGCCGCTCTTGATGGAAGCCCTCGGCATCAGCCCCGGCGGCCAAGCACCCTGGGACGGCACACGCGAAGGCCGTGTAGTGAAGGTCATGCCGATCAACCGCATCGCCACGCGAGCAGACCTGAATGACATCCTCCACGGGGTCAACCCGAAAGCCTGGGAGCGTCAAGCGCAAGATAAACCCAAGGACCCAGCTGAGCGGATCACGCTGGTCTGTATGGGGCACGAGCCCGACCTCGGCTTGCACCTGCGCCTTGAGCTCGAGAAGCTCGGGCATTTCAAGATCGACGTCGAAGTAGTCGACGTCTTGCGACATGGCGCAAAACTCGAATTTAAGCGAAACACCGAAGCGCTCGTTGAGGCCAAGGGAGGGAAACTTCGCATCGTCAGCTTCTATCCTATGAACCTACTGCAGAAGCTCAGCTTGGAGCGCGAGCGGGTTGAAGACTGGCGCGAACTGGTCGAACGGGTGCAAATCGACTGGAACTACGACGGCGCGGTGTTTACACCGACCCACGTCGACGCACCGGCAAGGAAGGGCGCAACGGTCAACGGTACCTACGCGATCCCCGCTGGTGCCAAGACCATCCGCGTGCGGATCACCGACCTGCTCTCGGAGTCCTGGGAAGACTCGGTGGAGGTGGGTGGATGAGCTCCACGCCAACCCCAAAGGTCGGGACGAAGCAGTTCTATGACCTATTGACGGAGTTTTATCGCCGTCACCGGAAGGTGATCCACAAGGACTATCCTGTCATCTTGCGAGCCTTCCTGAACCACAATGACCCAAGGAGTGGCCCAACCCGTCCGGGCGCGCGCCGAGGGGCCGAGACACTCCGCCTCGCGCAGTTCGAAGCGCTTGAGATGTACGTCTTTCTTAAGCAAGCAGGCGGTAGCGTCCCGGTCTTTGAGCTGTTTGACCGCTGGTACGAAGCTCGGCCGAACACGATCTTCGAGCATCGCGAAAACCTCGGCTTTCACACAGACCGAGCGCCGCAACGCGCCATTCCATTTCGCGAGGACACCAGCGTCGCCGATGTGTGGCGTGAGCTACGTACGCGCATGCAAGCGGTGGCCGAGAACCGCGCAGCAGAGGAACAGGCCGCGACCAAGGCCAAGGCGCCCCTCACGCCCAACTATATCTTCGCATTGAGCATGGGTGTTGGCAAGACCCGCTTGATGGGGCTTTGCATCCTGTACGAGTTCCTCATGGCTAGCCGCTACCCGAACGATGAGCGTTTCGCACACAACGCGCTCGTCTTCGCGCCCGACACCACCGTGCGAGAGGCGCTGCGTGAGATCGAGGAGATGGACTTCGCTGCGTACCTGCCCGCATCCGAGCGCGGTGGACTGCCAGTCCAGATCAAGACCCGCGTGCTGGACGACGATGTCACATCACTCCAACTTCATGACGGGGGTGACTTCCACATCGTGATCAGCAACGTGCAGAAAATTCTCGTCAAGCAGCAACACAAGAAGAAGAGCGCTGCGCAGCTACTCATGGCGTACACGCCCGCGCCGCCCACAGCCGGGGCGTTCGCCGCCGCCGACGCGCTTGAAGTGCTTGAGGACGAGAAGGACCTCACGTTCAACCAGCGCTTCAACAAGCTGCTCCGCGCGCCGAACCTGGGCATTTACATTGACGAGGCACACCATGCGTTCGGAGCCGAGGTCGCCGCCAACTTGGGCGAGTTTTCGGGCAAGTCGGCCGAGACGGCGTTCCGGCGAACTGTGCGCCTGCTCAGTGCAAAACTCCGCGCGGGTGGTTCGCGGGTGGTCGGGACGTTCTGCTTCACGGGCACCCCCTACGCAGCAGGCAAGGTTCTGTCTGAGGTCGTTTTCGCCTACTCTCTGCAACACGCAATCCATGACCGGGTATTGAAGCGCGCCCGGTTGCTCAGCTTCAAGAACGTCAAGGACGAGGACTTCGTCAAGAGCGTGATCGACGACTTCGTCGTGAAAGTAGGGCCTCTTGGCTCGGCTGGCGGTCAACGCTACGAGGGAATGTTGCCGAAGCTTGCCTTCTTTGCGGCGGACATCAACGAAGCGAAACTCATCTTGCGGCCTTTCGTAGAGGCAGCCTTGAAGCAACACGGCCTCGGTGCGGCTTCAGTGTTGGTAAACACATCGGAGGCCACAGCCGACGAGGAGCGCGCGTTCCGAAGGTTGGACACGGCCGAGTCCGAACACCAAGTCATCATCTTGGTGGGCAAGGGTAAAGAGGGTTGGAACTGCCGCTCGTTGTTCGGCGTCGCTTTGTTTCGCAGCCCACACTCTAAGGTGTTCGTGCTCCAAGCCACCATGCGGTGTCTCCGCGCGATTGAGGCACCACTGCAGCACACCGGGCACGTATATCTGTCCGACGCCAACCGGCAGGTACTGGAAGCGGAACTCATAGCCAACTTCCAGCTGACCGTCGACGGTCTGGAGAAGGCTGCACCCGCGCGCGGTGCACCGCATCCGATTCGGGTGAACCCCCCTCCCGCCAAAGTCACCCTCCAGCGGGTCCGAAACGAGTGGAGCCTGGTGGAGCTTTGTCTCGCTCAACCCATCGATTTCGACCTGAAGCGGGTGAGAACCGATTGGGCAGACCGGTATGGGGCCACCAAGGCCGTCACGGATGGCGCCTTCACCGCCGATGGTAGCGCGCCGGTGGTCTATGACATCACGGCGAGCATTCAGAGGACGGGCTGGTCGGACTACCAGCTTGTCGCGGAGTGCGCACGCTACCTCAACCGCTCGCCGATTGAGATCGAGCAGGTGCTGCGCGCGTCGGCCGAGGGAATGGACCTGCTCTTGGCCCGCGTCAACCAGTACAACCAGATCGTCTGGGATGTGCTCATCCCCAAGCTGTTTGAGCACTTCTACCGGGTCGACTCCCGCCTCACCACGCACCTCGAGGAGGTACTGCTGACGCCGCTGCATGCCGGAGATGTTGGCAGGGAGCGGGGCGAGGAGCCCCGGTTCGTGTTTCAAGGTCGAGAAGACCTCGTCGTTGGGCCAGACTCGGCGGCAATTCAAAGCATCAAGGCTACTTTGGCCGACGCCTTCCCTCGAACCTTCCACGTCTCGCCTTACGTTTTCGACTCCGGGTCGGAGCTCAAGACATTCCTCTCGCTGCTGCGAGCAAAGGGCGTGACTGAGGTCTATTTCACCGGGATGTTTACAGCGGGGCAGACCGAGTTCGTGCTGCGGTACATCGAGCCGGGCAACACCGTGCGAAGCTACTACCCTGACTTCGTCGTGCGCGACAAGAGCGGCGGATGGTTGCTTCTCGAGGTGAAGGCTGACTACCAGCTCAAAGATCCAGCAGTGCTCGCGAAGGCTGAGGCAGGCCGACAAGCCGCCGCAGCGCAGAACGGTATGCGATACGCATTGTTGCCGAGCTCACTCGCCGACAGGGACCTCGGACATCTCGCGTTGATTGCCAAGGCCGTTGGTGAGGACAGCGTCGTTCGGGAGTCCGGTGACCAAACAATGCTCAAGTAGCCTTGACCCGAGCACTAGGTACTGCTTTGACGCTTGATGCCGTTCGCCTACGTTACATTCGGACATCTCTCGCCTCCCAACAACTGTCCATTCTCCGGTTCGGATGCAATCGTTCTCCCCGCCCACAGCGCGTCGCTGTTGGCCAAGTGTGTCCCCCGTTCTCTCACCCTCTTCTTCCAGGTGCTTCATGAAGTACAGCGGTCTCCCTTTTGTGTGTATTCTCGGCGCCAGCGTTGGCCTGTTTGGGTGTGGGGGCAAGGCCGGCGGCGGCGGCGCAGGCGGCGCAGGCGGTGATGGCACGGGCGGCGGCGATGACGGCGGCGTCTCCTACTCGGGCACGGGCTACGTGCTCTGTGACCCCGAGGTTGACCTCTTCGACGACGTGGTCTACATCTTCACCTTCGTTGACCCCACACCCGAAGGTGTCACGGCATTTTGGAACGGTGGCTCCCCGGCGATGGACCTCGAGTACGATGCCTCTGACGACAGCTGGAGCACCTGGGAGTACGCCGACTTCCTCAACACCGACTGCGACAAGGTCGGCCGGCACAGCGTTGACTTCGAAGGCTACAAAGACGGCGAGGTGGTCTACTCCGAGACGGTGACGATGGAGATGGCTCGCTGATCCGCGCCTCGCCACGCTCCGCGTTGACGTGGGGCGTGCGCGAGCGCCGTCACCAGCTCCGGCGCCTGCCCCTCGCCTGCGTCACGGAGCCCTGCGAGCCCGACGGTCGCTCGGCCGGAGAGGCGCGGGCCGATCTGGGGCGCCGGGGCGGCCCCGCCGGCCCTGCCGGCGGGCCGGGCGCTGCGCGGGGTCGCTGCGCTCCGTCGCCGGGCGGGCCCGGCGACCCGCTGCGCGGCCGCTCCGCTCCCTGCCGCGCGCGAGGCGGGGGTGGGCGCGGCGCGCGCCGGCCCACGAGATCGACGATCAGCAGGCCGCCCTCGGCGAGCGGCACGGCCAAACGCCGCCTCGCGCGCGCCAGCCCGGCCGGACGGCGGGCCGCAGGCCCGGTCGGCCCCGCCGACCGAGGGCGAACGCCCGAGCCGGGAGGACGGGCGCCGGCGGCGCAGCCGACGGGGCGCCCGAAAACTCCGGGGTTTCATGTGGCGGACGGGAAGGCGTGCGCGGCGCCAGATCGTTCCGGGCCGGAGGGGGCGCGAAGGGGCGTTTGTCTGCCTTCTACTCCCCTCGCGCGCCCCTCAGGGTCAACGGGGGCGCCCCGTCGCCCCAGCCTCGGTCGTGCACGAAGCCGCACCCCGGGCGTTAGACTCAACCCCCGAGGTGACGATGAGCGCAGGTGCTGCCGGCCAGAATAACCCCGAAGTGCAGGCTCAGGCCGAGCGCGCCGAGAAGCTGGCGCTCGCCATTGAGGCCATGCCCTGGCTGGAGGGCACGCTAGCGGAGCTGCGGGCGCTGGGCTGGGAGGACTTCCAGACCGGGTTCGGGTCCCGCACCGGAGTCGCGGTGATCATGTTGACACCACCAGCAATGCTGCAGCGACGCCTTCAGTTCACAGCCGGAGCGTTGATGCTCGCCTCGACCCGCCCGATTCACCCAGGACACGCCGACCTAGCGCGCTCGATCGCCGCCCGCCCGAATTCAGGCATAGACCCTCGGCTGCTGCTCGTCGCTGATGGCCGCCCCAAGCTTGTCGAGCGGGTCGCTGCGCTCCCGCATTGGCAGGGCATCATCGCAGTGGTGCCCGACTGCCCCCACTTGATCGAGGGTCAGATCCTGACGCTGCTGCGCGCCGCCGACCCCTTCGACGTGCGGTCGCCGGTCGTCGGCGCTGAGCTGGTCGGCCGCGACGATGACCTGCTCCAGCTCGTCGCCGACCTGCGCGCGCACCCTGCCATCGGCCTCTTCGGCCTGCGCAAGATGGGCAAGACCAGCTTGGCCAAAGCGGTCATGGCGCGCTTCACGGCCCACGCCGAGCCGGGCGCGTCCAACACCTGGGCCTTCGCCTATGTCGACGCCGAGCTCACCATCGGCGGGGGCGTCGATGGCCTCGCCACGGCGCTCTGCGAGCAGCTCCGGCCGCCCGCGGACCGATCAGGCACGCCGCTGAAGGGCCTGCGCGGGCTGGAGCGCGCGGTCCATCACTTGGTCGAGAAGCACCGCCCCGTCTGTCTGATCATCGACGAGCACGACCTCTTGATCGGGGGGAACAACAGCTACGCCGCGGGCGCCATTGACTTGCTGCGCCTGCTGCGGGCGCTCAGCCAAGACCGCAGCCGCGGGGTGCACGTCGTGCTGGTGGGCCGCCTGCCCGACGCGGTCAACGCGCCCCGGGTGCTCGGCCAGCTCAACCCCACGCTCAACTACTTCCGCCCGCACTGGGTGGGGCCGCTGAGCCGCACCTGGAGCGACGCGCTGCTCCGCGGCTTGGGCGAGGTGGCGGGCTTGGACTTCGGGCCCGCGGCGCTCGACCAGGCCTGGGAGCTGGCCGCCGGGCACCCCTTGATGACGCGCCTCTACGGCTCAGAGCTGCTACGCCAAGCCCTGGCCGCGACCCCCCAGGGCCTGTTGGAGGGTCAGCCCACCGACCCCTTCGCTATCGCCGCCCGCTACCAGCTCTTGCGGGGCAGCGAGGCCCGCAACCACTTCGCGGAGATCAAAGACCTGCTGACCACGACCCGGCCCGAAGCGCTCGAGCTGCTCGCCGAGCTGGCCTTGGCCGACGATCCCGCGGCGCGCTGGGCCGAGGCCGATGCAGAGGAGCCGGAGTCCGCCGACCTGCTCCGCCACTTCGGCCTCGTCGAGGGGCAGCTGGGCCGCGTGCCGGGCCTGCTGCGCCACTTCTTGGTGCCGCCGCCCCGGCGCGTGCGCGCGGCGGCCGTCGCATGAGTTGCCCCTATCGGTGGGACACCGAGCGCCCAGATCCGCTGATCCAACGGGCCGACGACGAGGAGCTCCTGCGGCTGTTGCGCGCCGGCGAGCGCGCGATGGTGCACGCCGGGCACGGAATGGGCAAGTCGGTGCTGCTCCGGTGGCTCGAGTCCTCGCTCCAAAACGACGGCTTGCAGGTGATTCGGCTCCCCGCGCCCGAGGGGGTCGGCCTCAGCGAGGCCCTGCGTCAGGCGCTGGACGCCGCAGCCGGGCTGGGCGGCGCTCCAGACCTCCGCGCCGCGGTCACCGCGGCCTGCGAGCGGTCGCGGACCGTGATCTTGATCGACGAGGTGGACGCCTGGGTGGACGGCGATCGCGCCCAGGCCACCTGCGAGGCCCTTGGGGTGCTCGGAAAACTGTCCCAGGACGTGCTCTACGGGCGACTCGGCGTGCTGGTCGCCGGCGGCCTGCGCCAGCTCTTGTTGACGCGAAGCCCTTGGGGCTCGGTGTTCGCGTCGCGGGTCGCCCGCACGGTCTTCCTCAAGCCGCTCGGCGGCGCCGAGATCGAGGCGCTCGCCGCGCCCCTCCGCGAGAAGCGGGGGAGCGTCGACCCAAGGTGGCTCGCTGAGCTCGCCCTCGCCAGCGGCGGCATCCCAGCGTTGGTCACCCGCGGCCTCGAGCTCGCATGGGCCGCGGGCGATGACCCGCTGCCGCTCCCCAACGAGGCCCTGCACGGGTGGGTCCGCACGCAGCGCGCCTTCGCGACGAGCGTGCGTGCGTCGATCACGCTGGAGGGTCGGGAGCATGCGACGCGGCTGCTCGACCGGATTCGCGCCGCGCCCGACGGAGAGGTGCCGAGCGCGGAGCTGCGCGCGCTGTGCCCACCCGAGAGCACGTACCAAGAGCTGGTCGACCTGCTGGTGGCGGCCGGCCTCGTCCACCCCGACCACGATCTGCACAGCGAGCCCGCTCTCGTGCGTGCCAACCCTTCGGTGCTGCATGAGGCCCAGCCCAGCGGCGGCGCAGCCCGTTCGCCGCTGGAGCGCCTCTGGGCCGACCTGCGGGCCGCGGCGGGGGAGCTCAGCCTGCACCGGGCCGACCTGCGCATCGGGGCCAAGGAGAAGCGCCACCTCGTGCCCGAGGCTCTGTTCTCGGCGATGTTGAGCATGGCGCTGCGCGCGCGGGGCTGGGACGTGCTGCGGGAGGCCCAGCAGGGTGAGGGTCGCACGGACCTGCGCGTCACGGGGAACCGCCTGGACGGCCACGTCATCGTCGAGGTCAAGCGCTGGGGAAACGCCGACCTTCCGAAGATTGGTGGGCAGCTGCTGGGCTATGTGAGCGCCGAGCCGGGTTTCGTACCCGGGGGGCACAGCAGCGCGCTCGCCGCCGTGATCGTCGCGGGGCCGCGGCTCTCGGCGGATGAGCTCCGCGCCAGGCTGCCCAGGCTCGCGGGCGGGGCCGCCGAGGAGACGGGCGCCGTCTACACCTGGAGGGGCAGAGAGGCGGTGAGCACCGACAAGCAGCTGCCGACGCTCACGGTCGCGGTGGTCGGGCTGTTCCACGACGTTTGGGAACAATCAGCCTAAGTCTGCCCGCATGGCCGCATGCGCGGCACGGCCAACCGCCGCCGCGCGCGCGCCAGCCCGGCCGGACGGCGGGCCGCAGGCCCGGTCGGCCCCGCCGACCGAGGGCGACCGCCCGAGCCGGGAGGACGGGCGCCGGCGGCGCAGCCGACGGGGCGCCCGAAAACTCCGCGGTTTCAGGTGGCGGACGGGAAGGCGTGGGCGCAGGCAGATCGGTCCAGGCGAGAGGCGGCATGGGGCGCGCGGGGGAGCTGGTCGCACCCCCCACCGCAGCGCCGAGAGCTTCGCCTTGTTTCAGCCACGAGAACGTGAACAGCGCCGCCCAGCTTGCGCCCGGCGCGGGGCGCCGCGATGATGGGCCGGCGCGGAGAGGCCAAACTTCAGTCTGATTGATGCAGTCGCCGTCATTCTCACACGGTTGGTGCCCGATGGTTCAGTCACCTATGTCGTACACCAGCGCCCGCGGGCCCTCCCTCACCGGTGAGCTGCCGGTCGCGCCGTCGGCGCTGGTCCTCATCGCTTGGCAGGTGGGCTGGCCGACGGCGATCGAGCTCGCCGCGAACCCCAGCGTCGCCGCGCGCCTCGCCCAGCCGCCGCCGCGGCGCTTTGTGCTGGCCCCCGCCGAGGACCCGACCTGGGACGCCCTCGAAGCGGCCGGCCTCGCCCGCCGGACGGGCCTGAGCCGCGGCCACCGGGTCGATCGCGAGCTCACCCAGCCCGGCGCGCAGCTGGTGCGCGCGGCGGTCCGCGAAGAGGCGGCCCGCACCGCGCCGCCCCGTCCGAGCCGCTGAGGGCGCGGTCAGGGGGCAGCGCGCCGGACGCGCGCCGCCGCCGCGCCACGGGTGCGCCGCCCGCGCCCCGCTGCGCGCGAGCTCAATCAGCCGGCCGCGGGCGCCTCGACGGCGTCATCCGCCTCGTCCTCGCCGTCAGATGACCCATCGGCGCAGCCGTCCTCGTCGGACTCCTCCCCACCCTCGCCGTCGTCCTCAACTTCTTCTTCGTCCTCGCCCTCGTCCTCAGCGCCTTCTTCGCCCTCGTCCTCATCATCGGAGCCCTCGGTACAGCCGCAGTCCTCGGTGGAGCTGCCGCCCGAGCTCGAGTCCGGCGTGGTCTCGCCCGGTGCGCCGTTTGGGTCGACCACCCCGCCGGCCGGGTCGTCCGTCGTCGCCGAACCGCCGTCGTCGGGACAGCCGCAGTCGTCCTCGTCGTCGTGCTCGTCGCCGTGCTCGTCGCCTTCGCCGTCGTGCTCCTCGTCCTCGTGGCCCTCGTCGTCGTGGTCGTCGTCCCCTTCGTCTTCGTCTTCGTCTTCGTCCTCGTCGTCGCGGTCGTCGTCGGCGCCTTCGCTGCGCGCACGGTCGCTGTCGCCGCTGGACTTCAGGAAGTCGAACTGACCCTCGATGTCGCAGCCGGCGAGCCCGAAGAGGGACAGCACAAGGAGGGTGGTCGTAGGCAAGCGCATGGGGTGTCTCCGTTCGGCCCAGGGGGGTTTGGACCCGGGCACGACTCATCATCACCCGCGCTTGGTCATTGGCCAACAGACCCGCCGTGCGTTCTGTTTCCCTCCGAGAGAACGCAAGGAAATGCAATGCAATTGCGGCGAGCGGCCCCGCCGCCCCTTGTGTCGCTCGCCGAAGGGCACTCAAACAACGTCCAATACGCCGTCTTCAGCAAACGCCCTCCGCCCGAGGGATGGTGGCGCGAGGGCGGCCGGGCCGATGCCTGGGCTGCCTCCGCGCGAGCGACCGGGCCGGACCGCTCAAGGTCACCGTCCGCCGACGATGTTCGCTGAACCCATACCCAACCGCGCCGCCGCGGCGCACCGGGGACGTCAACCCCCTCATCGGGCGGCGAGCGCGCCCGCCTGGAAGCGCCGGACCAGGTCGGCCAGCGCAGCCGGCGACAGGCCGGCCAGCGGCGACACCGGCTGCACAGCGGGGAGCTGGAAGGTTTCGAGCTGGCTGTGCAGGCGGTCTCCGCCCACGGTGAGCTGCGCGGCCGCCGAGGCCACGCGCTCGGTCGCCCCCTGCGTGGTGCGAGAGACCTCCTCTAAGCGCTGGAGGGCCTCGACCAAGCCACCGCAGGTCTGCAGCTGGGCGCTCGCGCCGTCGGTGAGCGCCCGCAGCTCGGCGTCCAGCTCGCGCACCTCGGCGGCGATCGCCCCAAAGGCGTTCACCGCCGAGGAGGTGGCCTCATCACCCATGCGCAGGGCCCCCCGCGCGGCCGAGAGGTGGTCGTCGGTCATGCTCGCCGCCGCCGACGCCCGGTTGGCGAGCTTGCTCACCTCATCGGCGACCACCGCGAAGCCGCGGCCGTGCACGCCCACCCGCGCGGCCTCGACCGCGGCGTTGAGCGCCAACATCTTGGTTTGAAAGGCGATCTGCGTGACGGTGCGGCTGATCTCGTCGACCCGACCGAGGCTCTCGCTGAGCACGCCCATCGCGTGGGTCAGCGCGGTGGTGGCCTTTTCGCCGGCGCGGGCCTGCGCCGATGCGGCCGTGGCGCGCGCGCTGACCTGCTGGGCGGCGGCGCTGGAGCCCTTCGAGCCCGCCGCCGCCCGCTGGAGGTCGGAGCTAATCTTCCGCGCCTCTTCGGGCTTGTAGGTGCCGGCGGCCAGCTCGGTGCTCGTCTGGGCGACCGCGCCGGCCACCTGGCTGATCTCGTCGGCCGAGGTGGACACCTCTCGAATGAGCGCGGTCACGCCGGCGGCCGCGCGCATGATCGCGCTCCGCACCCGCTCAGCGTCTGGGTCAGCGACGGGCAGCAGGTTGATGCGCAGATCCCCCGCCGCGAGCTGGTCCAGCGCCTGCTCTGCCCGCTTCGCGTGCTCACGACGCCCGCTGACGTCGACCGCGGTCTTAAACACACGCTCGACCGCGCCGCTGGCCCCCACCGCACCGGCATAGCTGGCCTGCAGCCAAACCTCTCGCCCACCCCGGGCGAAGCGCCGGATCTCGGCGGTGTGGACCTCGCCCTTTCGCAGACCTGACCAGAACTGATCATAGGCGGGGGTACCGGCCCAGGCCGGGTCGACGAAGATGCGGTGGTGCTGCCCCACCAGCTCGTCGAGCTGATAGCCCATCGCAGCACAGAACAGCTCGTTGGCCCAGACGATCCGCCCCTCGGTGGTGAACTCGATGCAGGCCGAGGAGCGCAGCACCATGTTCGCGAGGGCCGCGGCGCCCACGCCGTCGAGGCCCTGGCCCCCCGCGGGCGGGCCGGACGAGAACGCGGACGGAGCGGGAGAGGCGCGGTCACTGCTGGGCATGGTCACTCCGGGCTGGTGCTTCCCCGAGATCATCGTCAGCCAGGGTGCCCTGCTTGAGCGCGATTGACCGCCGCCGACCTGCGAGAAGCACGGATGCACATGGAGCGTAGGCGCCGGTCGACCGACCAGCGCAAGACTTGCACAACCCCAACCAATCCCGCGAAAGACCAGATGAAACGCCAACAATCAGCGACCGTGTTAGTAGACGTTATACTGCTTCCGATATGCCTCATGCCCCGCCTCATCCTTGCTCGGATGAATGGTGCCCTTCTCATCGTGCAGGTAGTACCAATACTCGCTCTCGGTCGGGCGAAGCGCGGCTTCGAGGCTGGGCACCGAGGGGTTGCCGATGGCCGTGGGCGGTAGGCCCGGCCGCAGGCGGCTGTTGTAGGGGTCGTTGGGATCGCGCAGCTTCTTGAGGAAGGCCTTGCGGTCGTTCCATTGGTCGAGGGTATAACGGCTGGTCGCGTCGACCCCGAGGTTCCAGCCCGAGTCGATGCGCTTCCAGAGGATGCCGGCGACCATCGGGCGCTGGCTGGGCTTGGGCTCTTCGCGCTCGAGCATGCTGGCCATGATGACCAGCTCGTTGAAGCTGCGCTTGCTGGCCTTGATGTCGGCGGAGTTGGGCGTGTAGAAGCGCTCGGCCAACATGTCGATCTGGCGCTGGATGAAGGCCTTGGTGTCCCACTTGTCGGGGATGACCATGTAGGTCTCAGGGAAAAGGTAGCCTTCGAGGGAGGTCTCGGGCAGACCGAAGGGCGCGGTGAACTGGCCGGGCTGGCTGGCGAGCTGGGCGTACTCCCCCGCCTTGATCCAGCCGTTCTTGGCGAGCGCCTCGTCGATCTCTTTGATCCGCCAGCCTTCAACGATGGTGAAGGGGATGTCCTCGGGCAGGGGCGCGCCGCAGAGCGCCTCGGTCAGGGTGGCCGCGTCCATGTCGGGGCGCAGCTTGTGGCGCCCAGCCTTGATGCAGGCGCCGGCGTCGGTCAGGCGCAGCCACATCACGTAGTCGTCGGCCGCGCTGACCAGGCCGGCCTCTTCGAGGCGCGGGGCGAGGCCGCGGGCGCTCGAGCCGCCGGGCACCGTGAACACGACCTCGCCGTGGTCGGCTGGGTCGGCGGGGGCGCCGTAGTGATCGGCGAGGGGGGCACAGCCAGCGAGCGCGAGCAACAGGAGCAAGGAGACCTCCGAAGGTCCGGCCCCTTATTCTGGGCCGCGCGCCGCCTGCACCCCACGGCGGCCGCGGCGTGATGGGCGCGGCGACGCACCTTGTCCGGGCCTCGGCGCCGCGGAGGGGTAGGATGCAAGGCCCGCCGCCCCGAGAGCGCCATGCCCCGCTACAACCCCATCCTCGACCAGCTGCCGACCTACCCCTTCGTCGAGCTGGACCGGCGCAAGGCCGCCCTGCTCGCCGAGGGCCGCGCGGTCTTCGACTTCGCGAAGGGCGACCCGGTCGAGCCGACGCCCGACTTCATCCGCGAGGCCATGCTCGCGGCGGTCGAGCCGAGCTGCCCATACCCCTCGGTCATGGGGCGGAACGACGTGCGCGACGCCATCGCGGCCTACCTGCTGCGGCGCTTTGGCGTGCAGGTCGACCCGCGCACGGGCATCCTGCCCACCTCGGGCAGCAAAGAGGCGGTGTTCCACGCGCCCCTGCTCGTGATTGACCCGCAGGCCGATGACAAGGTGGTGCTGTTCCCCGACCCTGGCTACCCGGCCTATGAGCGCGGGGCGCTCTTCGCCGGCGGCGAGGCCCACCCCGTGCCGCTCGACGGCGACCACGTCTTCCGGCCTTGGCTGCTGCCGCCCGCCCTGCTCGAGCGCTGCCGCCTGCTGTGGATCAACAGTCCGCACAACCCGAGCGGCGCGGTGACCCACCGCGACGACCTCGTCCGCACCGTCGAGCTCTGCCACAAGTACGACATCCTGTTGATGTCTGACGAGACCTACGTCGATCTCTACGCCGAGGGGGCCGAGCCGCCGCACTCCGCCCTCGAGATCAGCCAGCAGGGTGTGGTCGCGCTGCACAGCTTGTCCAAGCGCTCGGGCATGACCGGCTACCGCGCCGGATTTTTGGCCGGTGACCCTGCGGTCATCGCCCGCACCAAAGAGCTGCGCGCGAACCCGGGCCTCGCACCCCAGGACTTCGTCAACGCCGCCGCCGCCGTGGCCTGGGCCGATGACGCGCACGTCGCGGCGCGGCGCCGCCTGTTCGACGAGAAGAAGCGCGTGCTGGTCCACTTCTTCCGCGAGCAGGGCTGGACCTTCATCGGCGAAGAGGCCACCATCTACCTGTGGCTGCGCGTGCCCGGGGGCGGCGACGACCGGGCCTACGCCGCCCGCTTGCTCGAGGCGGGCATCGTGGTGAGCCCCGGCGCCATGCTCGGCCTCACCCCGGCGGGCGCGGGCTGGCTGCGCTTGGCCATGGTGCCGACGGTGGCGGAGTGCGCCGCGGCGGTGGCCGCGTGGCGGGCGCTGCTGTAGAACGCCGGCCGCCGCGCAGGAGCTGTGATGACCGCCCCGACCGAGCTTGAGACCCCCGCTGACGCCGCCGCGCTGCAGGCCGCGATCACCGCCAGCGCCGCCCCGGGCGCGCAGGTCGACGTTGACGCCGTGCGCGCGGTGCTCGAGCACCTCGACAAGGGCCGCCTGCGCGTGGCCGCGCCCGACGGCGCGGGCGGCTGGGCCACCGAGGCCTGGCTGATGCAGGCCATCTTGCTGTACTTTCGTGTACAGGGCATGCAGACCCACACGCTGGGCCCCTACGAGTACCACGACAAGATCCCGCTCAAGCAGGGCCTCGCCGCCCAGGGCGTGCGCTTGGTGCCGCCCGGCGTGGTCCGCTACGGGGCGCATGTGCAGCCCGGCTGCGTGGTGATGCCTGGCTACGTCAACCTCGGCGCCTGGGTCGGCGCGGGCACCATGGTCGACACCTGGGCCACCGTGGGCAGCTGCGCCCAGATCGGCCGCGGCGTGCACCTGTCGGGTGGGGTCGGCATCGGCGGCGTGCTCGAGCCCCCCGGTCGGCGCCCGGTCATCATCGAGGACGGCGCCTTCATCGGCAGCCGGGCCATCGTGGTCGAGGGCGTGCGGGTCGGCGCCGAGGCCGTGCTGGGCGCCAATGTGGTGCTGACCAGCTCCACCGCGATCATCGACGTGACCGGGCCCGAAGAGCGGGTGCTCAAGGGCGAGGTGCCGCCGCGCGCCGTGGTCATCCCCGGCACCCGGCCCAAACGTTTCCCCGCCGGCGAGTATGGCGTGCCCTGCGCGCTGATCATCGGCCATCGCAGCGCGTCCACCGACCAGAAGACCTCGCTCAACGCGGCCCTGCGGGACTTTGGCGTCGCCGTCTGAGCCCGCGGCCTGGGCGACGGGCCCGCTGCGGCCGCGCTTCTTGCTCGCGCTGGCCGCCGCGGCGGCGGTGCTGCTGCTCAGCGGCCCGCTGCCCGTGCTCGACGAGGAGAGCTACCTCGAGATCGGCGCCGCGCTGGACCCCCTGCGCCCCTACGACTGGTGGCGCCCCTGGCCGCCCTGGGGCAGCGGCCGCGAGCCCGACGCCTTCGTCTATGCCCACCCACCGGGCTTTTTGCTCTGGGTCGCCCTCTGGCTGCGGCTGGCCGGCGGGGCCTTTGGCGGCCCCGAGCCGGGCCCGGCGCTGATCTGGCCGCTGAAGGTGGCCCTGGCCATGCCCTGGGCCGGCCTCTGGGGCTGGGCGGTCGGCCGCCTCTGCGAGCGCTGGAGCCCCCGGCCCGCGCTGAGCGCCGCGGCCTGGATCAGCGCGCCGGTGAGCCTTTTGGTGCTGCAGCGCGGGCTGATGCCGGATCTGATGGCCACGGCCCTGGCCACCGCCGCGGCGACCTGCTGGATCGAGGGGCGCGAGACCGCCGAGGCCAACGCGCGCTGGCGCTGGGGGGCCGGCGCGGGCGCCCTGCTCGCCGCGGCCACCTTGACCAAGTACCCGGCGGGCCTGGTCGGGCTGGCCCTGCTCGCCGACGCCCGGCGGCCGGGGCGGTCGCTACTGGGCCCCTTCGTGATCAGCGCGCTGGGGCTCTTTCTGCTCGTGGAGGGCTACCTCTGGCTGGCCTATGGCCGCCCACACTTGGTCGAGGTCCTCTCCCGCGCCGGCGAGCTGCCCCGCGGCCCGCTGGGCGGCCGCGCGCTCGGGCTGCTCAGCCGCCTGCCCCTGGCCCTCCTCCCCCTGCCCCTGCTCTGGGTCGCCCCGGCGCGGCGCTGGGCCATCGGCGCGCTGCTCGGCGGCCTCGCCTGCGGCTTCGGGCTGCCGGAGGGGAGCGAGGGCCCGCTGGTGGTGCAGGTCTTCGTCTGGTCGGCGACCGGAGGAGCCCTGTGCACCCTTCTCGGCGCGGCCCTCTCGCGGGCCGAGGCCCGGGCCGACCGGGTCTTGGCCCAGTGGGCGCTGCTCGTCGTGATCGGCGTGCTGGTCGGCCACAACTACGTGGCCCCCCGCTACCTCGCCGGGGCGGTGGCCCCGCTGGCCCTGCTGCTCGGCCGGGCGGGCGCGGGGCTGCCGGCGGCGGCGCTGGCCGGCTGGTCGGCGGTGGGCCTGCAGCTCGCGCTCGGCCTCGGGATCGGCGCCGCCGAGCGCGCCTTGGCCCAGGCCGCGGATGAGGGGGCGCGCTGGGCGGCCGACAGCCAAGCGGCGCCGGGCCAGTTCACCGGCGAGTGGACCTTTCGCTGGCGGATGCGGCAGCGCGGCTGGAGCTTCTGGGACGGGGCCGCGCCCCTGCCGGCGGGCGCCACCTTGGCCGCGCCCACCCACACCTCCCCCGCCGCCTTGCCCGCGGGGCTGCAGCCCGGCCCGCGCCGCACCTTCGGGGCCGCCGCGCTGCGGGTGGTCGACGCCCCGCTCGGCGTGGGCCTCTACAGCGAGACCATCGGCGCCCAGCCTCTGGGCTGGCGGCCCGGCCCCGCGGAGGAGGTGCAGCTGCACGTCGTCCTCGACCCGTTGGGCGGGCCACGATGAGCGCGCCGCCGCCCGCCGACGACCCGCGTGAGGCCCTCGCCGACCACCTCGCCGCGCGCATGTGGCGGGCCTGGGCGACGCTCAGCCTCGCGCTGGCCCTGCTCGGGGTGCACGTGCAGGTCGGTGTTTTCCGCGCGTCGCGGGGCGCGGTCGACGGCGCGACGGCCCTGCTCGGCGCCCGCGGCGGCCGCCTGCTGACCCGCGTGGGCGGCATGAAGTCGAGCCGGGTCGACGAAGGCGAGCTCTGGCGGCTGATCAGCGCCGTGTTCTTGCACACCAACCTGCTGCACCTCGCGCTCAACGTGGTCGGCCTGCTGCTGGTCGGGCGCCTCGTCGAGGCGATGCTCGGCGCCACCCGCATGTTCACGGTGTTCTTGTGGAGCGGCGTGGCCGGCGCGGCCTCGTCCTGGCTGCTCGCCGCCACCCCGGTCAGCGTCGGCGCCAGCGGCGGGATCTTCGGCCTGCTCGGCGCCGCCCTGGTCTTCGTGCTCCGCCACGGCGATGAGCTGCCCGACGACGTGCGGCGCCACCTCCGCAAGCACTTGATCATCTCCATCCTGTTCAACCTGCCCGTCGGGCTCATCGTGCCGGTGGTCGATCAGGCGGCCCACGTCGGGGGCCTGGTCGGGGGTGCTGTGCTGGGCGCCCTGCTCGGCGACCGGGTCACCGCGGCCAGCCGAGCCCGGGCCTCGGCCACCACGGCCTTGGCGCTCAGCTGCGCAGCGGCGCTGCTCTGGGCGGCCTGGGGCCTGCGCCAGACGATATGAGCCGGCCGCCGCGGGGAGGCTGGGGAGGACCGCGGTCGGCGCGGCCAGCTCGGCCGCCCGCAGGCCCCGGGTGGAGGGGCCATGCGCGCCGTCTTGCAGCGGGTGAGCGCCGCCTCGGTCGACGTGGTGGAGGAGGGCGCGCGCACCCGGGTCGGCGAGATCGGCCCTGGGCTGCTCATTTTGCTCGGGGTGGGCCCCACCGACACGGCGCAGACCAGTCGGGAGCTCGCCGAGAAGATCGTCAATATGCGCATCTTCGCCGACGACCGCGGGCGTTTTGACCAGAGCCTGCTGCAGACCGGGGGCGGCGCCCTGGTGGTCAGCCAGTTCACCCTCTTCGCCGACACCCGCCGCGGCCGTCGGCCGGCCTTCACCGAGGCGGCCCCGCCCGCGCTGGCCGAGCCGCTCTACGCGCAATTCTGCGCGGCTTTGGCCGCCGCCGGGCTCGCCCAGGTGGAGCGCGGGCGCTTCGGCGCCCACATGGAGGTCGCCCTGGTCAACGACGGGCCGGTGACCGTCTGGCTGGACACCGCCGCGCCGGCGGGCGGGCAGGCGCCGTAGCGCGCAGGTTACGCGTCGCGCAGAAGGGAGCACAGCCGACACCTCTCGGTGTTGCAGGCACCTTCACCCCTCCGCCGGCGTCAAGGGCTACCCTCGGCCCCACATCCACGCTGGCCGCCGCGCGCCGCGCGGCCCCTCCCCTGGCCCCTCCCTCGGCCCCGCCCCGGAGCTCCCATGGCCCGCGCCCTCCCCCGCCTCGCCCTCCTCCCCGCCCTGCTGCTGGCCGCCTGCGGCGGCGACGTCACCCAAGAGGACTTCGCCGCGCAGTACGCGCCCCTGTGGTGCGACCAGCAGCGCACCTGCGCGCTCGGCGCCTACGAGTCCGAGTTCCGCGACAAAGACGACTGCGAGACCACCGTGCTCGAGGACAAAGAGGCCGAGAGCGAGGCCAATGACGCCGCCGGCTGCGTCTTTGACGCCGACGAGGCCGCGGCCTGCCTCGCCGCGATCCGCGAGGCGAGCTGCGAGGACTGGTACGAGGGAGAGGTCGGCGAAGACTGCGCCGAGGTGTGGACCTGCGCGGGCGGCGAAGACAGCGGCCGCTGATCGCCCGCGAAGCTCCGTGCGGCCCTCAAGCCGGCGTGGCCCCGGTCCGTGAACCTGGGGAGAGCCCACGGCGCCGGCCCCCGCCGGTCCCACGGCGCGGAGCAGTTTCGCGCCCCCCGTGGTCAAGCCCCGGGTCTGTCATGCCTACCCCTGCCGACGCCCCCTCCTCCGTCGCGCCATCCGCCTCCATCGACCGATTGACCCCGGTGCGCCCCCGGAGCGGCTCTCCGGTGCTCCAGCAGGTGATCGCCGCCGCGGCGACCCTCGGGGCCACCGGCCTGCTGGCGGTGCTCCGCCTCGACGCGGGTGGGCCCGAGGCGGCCGCGCTGCAGCCCGTGCTCGGCGCCCTGGTGCTCGGGGGCGCCGCTTTGGCGGTCGGCGCGGTGGCCGTGCTCGGCCAGCGGCGGACGCGCGGAATGGAGCTGGCCGCCGAGCAGCTCGGGCGACGGCGGGGCACCGAGGGCTGGCGCACCGGCGACGCCGCGCTGGACGCCATTCTCGAGAAGGCCGAGCAGCGGGTGCACGAGCAGCGGCAGGCCGCGGCGGCCCTCGAAGCCAAGGCGCGCAGCTTCTCCCGCCGGATCGACGAGCTGGAGGCCGAGGCCGACCCGTCCTCCCTCCAGCGCCGGGAGCGGGTGGCCGCGATCAGCGGTCGGGTGACCGTCGCGGTCGCCGTCGCCGGCCGGCCGATGCCCGGAAAGCTCATCGACCTCTCGGCCGTGCACCTCGTGATCGACGTGCCGAGCAGCGAGCAGCCCGACCTCGCGCCGGGGATGCGGGCCCGCGTGGGCCTGGCCATGCGCGGGATGTCCGAGCCTGGGCTCTTTGACGTGCGCTGCCTCAGCGTGCACGGCGCGAGCGCCGAAGCGGTGCGCCTGCGCCTCAGCTTCGCCGAGACGGTGCGGGCCGAAGAGCTGCCGGTCCCTTTGCGCGAGCTGGTGAACCAGCGCCGCAGCCCTCGGGTGCAGCCGCGCCCCGCGGCCGGGGTCAGCGCGGGGGTCCGCCGCCAGCCCGACGGCCGGCCCATCTCGGCCGAGGTGGTCGACCTGTCGGAGAACGGCGTCCGGCTGCTGCTTCCCATCGAGGAGGACCGCTTCTCGGCCTGGGGCACCCGCCTGCACCTCGCCCTCTCGTTGAGCGGAGAGGCTCCGCTCTTCTTCATCGGCCGCGTGCGCAACGTGCAGGCCGACGGCGACCACCAGGTGCTGGTCGGCCTGGAGTTCGATGGGGCAAGCACGCCCGAGTTCTCGGCCCGGCAGCAAGCGCTCTCGGAGTGGATCTACGAGGAGCTCGGGCACCAGAAGCAGCCGGAGCAGGCCATCGCCACGCCCTAAAGCCGACGGGCCGTGGGCGCGGTCGACCCGCCCCCGCTCAGCCCGCCCGCCGCGCGGGGGGCCCTGGCCGCCAGCTCAGCTCGATCACCCGGGGCAGCCAGCCGAGGCCGCCCACGCCGCCGACCCCCGCGCCGACCCGCACGCGCAGGGCGTCGCGGTCCCACTGGTAGGCCAGGGCCGCCGAGGCGGTCTGGCGCAGCGCGTCGGCCCCCGTCGCGGTCTGGGGCAGCGCCGACCGCACCTCGCCCGGAACATCGATCAGACGGGCGTAGCCGACGGCGACCAGCGCGGCGCGGCCGTCGACGTGGAGCTGGGGCGCGCCCCCGGCCAGCAGCATCACTTGGTGGCGCGGCCCGAGGTGCACGCCCAGGCCGAGCTGGACGGTGGTGGCCGCCGCGGCGAGGCGCGCGTCGATGCTCGGGTCGACCAGCGCCGCGCTCGCCCCTTCGCGCTGGCGCTCGATCTCGCGGGAGATCCGCCGGCTGACCTCACCCTCGCTGACCGTGAGGCGACCGAGCAGGCTGCCGTCGGCGGGCAAGCCCTGGACCGAGAGCCCGCCCCGGGCGACCTCGAGGCCAAGCTCGACCGGGCCCGGCGGCCGGACCGACACGGCGCCCCCGAGCTGCTGCCCACGCACGACCAGGCCCGGAGCAGACCAGAGGCCCGCGCCGCGGAGGGAGAGGTCGACCGCCGGGCGGTCGACGAGCTGAATCGCGCCCCAGAGCGGATAGACGCCGAGGGCCAGCGCACCTGCGGCCGTGCCCACCTCGACCCGGGGCAGCAGGCCGACCGCCTGCAGCCCCGGCCCCACCCGCGCCTCGCCCCAGCGCAAGGCCACCGCGTTGTAGACCTCGGGCACCGCATCGGCGCGCGCGCCCGGCCCGGCCCCCCGTGGGGCGCGGTCCACCCGTGGAGGGCGCCCCGCAGCGGTCGGCGGCGCTGGCGGGCGGGGTGGAGGAGCGGCCGGCGCCGCGGCCCCGGAGGGCGGGGTCGGCGCAGCGGCCAGGGTCGGAGCGACCGGCGCGGCCGGGCGGCCCGCAACGGGGCGGAGCGCAGGCGCCATCGCCGCGACATCGTCGACCAGCAGAGGATCGGCGACGACCGGCAACGGCGGACCGACCCGGGGTGGCGCCGGGGCGGGGGCCGGCGCGACCGGCGTCGGCGCGGGCGGCGCGGCGGGCGTGATCGGCGCGGCGGGCGGGACGACCACAAGAACAGGCGCCGGCGCCGGGGGGCCCGCAGGAATCGGCGCGACCGGCGCGACCGAGGGGACCGGCGCCGGGTCGTCGGCGGCCGCGCGCGACGAAGCCAAAAGGCCCAGCAGCGCGCAGCTGGCGCCAATCCAGCGCAGCGGAGTGTGCAGCGAGGGGGGCAGCCGCGTCATCGCCCCAGCCTACCAGAGCGGAGGGCCGTGGCGCCCACCCCGGTCGCATCGGGGGCGACGTCAGGCGCGCCATTCTGACCACCAACGACCGGGCCCCAGGGTCGGTGCAGGGGGCTCAGCCGCGGGGCGCCTCGGGCGCGGCGCGCTGGGTGGCGCCTTGTAGGGCGTCGCGCCGGTTCTCGCGCCAAGTGGCCCGCATGCGGCGCTCGCTCGACCGGGTCGGGCCGCCGAGGCGCCAGGCCAGCTCGGTCGACTGGAGCAGCCAGGCGCCCGGCACCGAGCTGACGCCGCCGCCCACCCGCAGATCGGCCCGCTTCCAGGAGAATTGCCAGGCGAGGCTGGCCACATAGCTGTCGCGCAGCGGCGTCGCGCTGGAGCCGGCCAGCGCCTTGTCGAGGTTCATCAACGGCGGGAGCTGCTCTTCCGACACATCGGAGTCGACGTCGCTCCAGACCATGCCCGAGGCCTGCAGCACGAGGCTGTCGCGGCGGTTGAGGCGCAGGTCCGTGGCGACCTTCATGGTCACCGAGCGGGCGGCGACGTCGAGCGGCGCGCCGCCGACCACGCCCGAGACCTGCTCTTGGTAGTTGGCCAGGTCGGGCGCCACGAGGCCGAGCAGCAGCGGCGGATCGCTGAGGTCGGGCAGGCCGGTGGCCGAGAAGAGATTGAACTGACCGCCGACGTGCAGCGACCAGGGCGCGGTGAGCCGCACCGAGCTCATCGCGCCCGCGCCCAGCTGCCGGCCGGAGAATTCGCCGATGGCGAGGCGGTAGGCCTGCCCGCCGAGCGCGAGGTCGACCGGCCCGACGCGGACGAGGTTGACCTTGGCGGCGCCGTTCACGATGCCTAGCGCGTAGAGCGGCGGCGAGACCGAGAGGTGCGTGCGGGGCAGGGCGCCGACCCCCACGCTGCCCAGGCCGATGCGCCACTCGCCGAGCTCGAGGGTGTAGGCGGTGAAGTCGGTGCTGCCGTAGGGGTTTTGGTCGAGCTGGCTGCGCTTGGGCTCAAGCCAGTCGAGCTGGCGGGCGCCGATGGGGGCCGGGGCGGTCGCCGCGGAGAGCGCCTCGGGCGGGAGGGCGGGCGGCGTCTCCGCCTCGGCCGCGGGGGCCGCGTCCACGGCGGATGGCTCCCCCTCCTCCGCGAGAGCAGCGACAGGGAGAAGCATCTGGAGCGCGCACAGCGCCCCGACGGTGCAACGTGGGCTCATCGGACCTCCGGCGGCGGCCCCAGCTGGGCCACCCTCCTCCGTCCGAACGGATCGGCCGCGGTCGGGCTTGACCCAGGACCGCGGTGAATCGGCCGCCCTGCTCAGGTCGCGGGCGCGCGCCCGATGATCGTCTGGTGGCCCGCCACGCCGAAGACGCGCGTCCAGAAGGCGACGGGCACCTCGACCGACCAGAACAGCAGGTGCAGGTGCAGGCCGACGATGAGCTCGACGAGGCGCCGCCCGGGGCTGGGCTTGTGGGCCTTCGGGCCGATGAGGGTGCCCAGCCAGAGCGCGACCGAGGTCACGAGCTCGATGGGGAAGAGCATCGTCTGGTGGTGCACGGGCTCGAAGCCCGCGGCGCGCAGCGTGGCCTTGAGCGTGTCGGGCGAGAAGTGCACGAGGTGCTGGGGGCAGAGCAGCGGCATCCACCACCGGCCCAGCGCCGCCCGCCAGAGGCTGCGCCAGTTGGGCACCTCGACCACGACCAGCCCGCCGGGCTTGAGCACCCGCCGCGCGGCCGCCAAGGTGCGCACCGGGTCGGGGTCGTGCTCGAGGCACTCAAAGAAGGTGACCACGCTCACGCTCTGCGCGGGGAGCGCGTCGTCGATGAGGCGGCCGGCGGTGTAGGCGGCCGGCGCGCCGCCCCGGGCGCGGGCGAGGCGGATGCTGCCTTCGTCCAGGTCAATGCCCGAGACCTGGCAAGAGGCCGCGGCGTGGGCGGTGTCCAAAAAGAAGCCCTGGCTGCAGCCCACATCAAGCAAGTGGTCGCTTGCGCCGAGCTTCTGCACCTTCTCGATGGTCACGAGGCGGTAGCGGTTCAGCAGCCGCCCAAAGAAGCCGGTGTAGAAGCCGGCCATGTCAACCGCATCGGTGCCTTCACCGCCCGCCGAGTAGGCGCCCGCATAATAAAAACCCAGCCCCTCGGCGGTGGGCCGGGGCCGGGTCATCACCAGACCGCAGGCGCGGCAGCGGGCGAGCTGAAAGCTGCCCGGCTTACGCCAGACGAGGTCACGCACCCCTTCGAGTACGACGTCGAAGTCGACCCCGCTGCAGAGCAAGCACGGCGGCGCTTCGAGGGGCACCGGGGCGGCAGACGACGCGAGGTCCATGGCAGCTCCACGGGGGCGTCTATCCGTGGGCAGCCCGGCGCGGCGGCTCAGCCGGTGAGGGTGCGCAGGCGGTACTGCAGGCGCTTGACGCCCTGGCCGCGCAGCTGGCAGGCGCGGGACTCGGTGACGCCGAGCCGGGTGCCGATCTCGCGCAGGGTCATCCCCTGCATGTAGTAGAGGGTCACCGCGATGCGCTCCTTCGAGGGGAGGCACTCGACCGCATGCGCGACCTCGTGGCGCATCTCTTTGTCGAAGAGGATGTCAGCGGCGTCATCCTCGTGGCGGGACACGGTCTCGACCAGGGGGGTGCTGCCATCCTCGTTGGCCGACACATCGAGCGAGATGAGGCGGCTGATGCGGCTGTCCTTGACCAGGGAATCGTACTGGGCCTCGGTGGTGCCCAGGCGGTCCATCATCTCGTCGCGGGCGGGCTCGCGGCCGAGCTCTTGGGTGAGGCTGGTGCGGCACTGCTCGAGCTTGTTGAACTTCCGGCGGACCGAGCGCGGCACCCAGTCATCGCTGCGGAGGCTGTCGACCATCGCGCCCTGGATGCGGATCTCGGCGTAGGACTTGAACGGCACCCCACGGGTCTCGTCGAAGCGGTCGATGGCGTCGATGAGGCCGATGACGCCGACATTCACCAGCTCGTCCACGTCCACCGAGGGGGGGAGGCGGCGCACCATCCGGCCGGCGATCATGCGGACCAGCGGATAATACTTGAGGATGATGTCCTGGCGGGAGGATGGGCTGACGGCTGGGGCGGAGGCGAGGGCGGCGGTCATGGGTTCCTCTCTGCGGCATCGGGTGGGGGTGTCGTCCCCCTTGATGCAACCTCCATGCCAAGTCGCCTCAAGCCCGCCCGGCTCGAAAAGGCGCTGATTTCGCGGGCCCCGCCCGCCCACATCCGCCGGGAAGCGTGTCCTCCGCCATACGGCGTATCGTGAGGGATACGCGGAGCGGCTTCGGTATCTGCCGGGGCACGGGCCCCAGCCCGCCGGGCAGCTCGTGGGCAAGACCGCAGAGGAGGGCCCTCTGCGCGAGGCCCCCTGCCCAGGCGCGCGGCCCGGCCCCGAATTGGGATCAGGTGCAGCACGGCGGCGCGGCCAGCGGGGCCGGCGCGCTGCGGGTCACGCGCGCGGCGGTGAGCGGCGCGCGCAGCCAAACAAGAGGAGCGGCGCGGCCCGTACCCGCCCCCCCGCGCATCACTGGGCAGGGGAGGCCGGCGAGGGGCGCGCGCCGCTCAGGTCTGGAGGAGCGACCTCGCGCGCCGGAGGCGCACAGGGCCGAGGGCGCCGCCGGGTCGAGCAGCGGCGGCCCCGCGCTCAGCTGGCGGTGGTCAGGCGCACCCAGGCGGCGCCGTTGCAGCCGCTGACCGCCGGCTCTGCGGCAGCGGGGGGCGGCGCGCCGAAGGCGGCGCCCTCGTCAGCGGCCGTCGAGGCGGTGTGGCACATGTAGAGGTCGCCCGCGGTGTCGACGGTCCAGTCGAAGCGGCTCCACAGGCCGCCGCCGCTGGGGTTGCTGGCCATGTTCTGGGCGATGGCGAAGTTGGCGCTGTTCTCGATGGTGGTCAAGCGGAAGCTGTAGCTGCTGTCGATGACCCACTCGGTGGCGCGGATGTCGTGCACCGAGCCGTCGCTTCCATCGTACAGGCCAGCGATCTCGATGCTCGGCGGCGGCGCGGCCGGGATGAGGCCGATCCAGGCCATGCCGTTGCAGCCGTTGATCAGGTCGGCGCCGTCGGCCGGGGTCAGGGCCAGGGCCTCGGCCTCGGTCGCCGCCGCGCCGGCGGTCAAGCAGAAGAACTTGTTGTCGGCGTCATCCTTGGTCCAGTCGAAGCGGGACCAGAGGCCCGGGTTGAAGGCCGAGGCCGGATCGTTCTGGCCGACCGCGTAGCGGACCGCGTTGTCGAAGGTGCTCAGGTTCACGACCTGGCTGCCCAAGTAGGAGCTCCAGGTCGTGTTCGAGATGCTGTGGTCGCCGCCTGCCGAGTCGGCCCAGTTGCCGTTGAGGGCGAAGTCCTCACCCGGGCCGCCATCGGTGCCGCCGTCGGTCCCATCGGTGCCGTCGGTACCATCCGTCCCGTCGGTGCCATCCGTGCCGTCGGTACCGTCCGTGCCATCCGCGCCATCCGTGCCGTCGGTTCCATCCGTGCCA
This sequence comes from Deltaproteobacteria bacterium, assembly GCA_016792625.1. Classification (GTDB taxonomy): domain Bacteria; phylum Myxococcota_A; class UBA796; order UBA796; family UBA2385; genus JAEUKK01. Next base: position 39,340 of record JAEUKK010000039.1, read on the forward strand.
TCGGTTCCATCCGTGCCGTCGGCGCCATCCGTGCCATCGGCACCATCCGCGCCGTCGGCGCCATCCGCGCCGTCGGCCCCATCAGCCGCGCCCCCATCAGCGCCGCCGGAGTCACCCCCGCCCGCCTTTTCGTCAGAGCAGGCCACAAGGAGGCTGAGGGACAAGGGGAGCAGCAAGCGGAGATGCATCGGGTCCTCCGGAGGAGCGCCAGCGGCGCCCGCGGGTGTGGGGAGCAGGGTGCCGCGCACTATACACGCCCAGCGCGCCCCTCAGGGCGTCGACCAGCGCGATGCCTCAAGGTCCAACCGGCAAGCGCGCTCGACGATGAGCAGCCGCAGCAGCGCCGCCCGCATGGGCTCGGCTGCGCCGGGGACGAAGCGCGCCGAGAGCACGCCGCCCAGCGCCGCGGCCGCGGTGCCGAGGCCGAGCCCGCCGAGCGCGGCGCGCTCCCGCCCGAGCGTGCCCACCGCGGCGGCGGGCAGGCCCAGTCGACCGCTGAGGACCAGCGCCTGGGCCCGGAGCCGCAGCGGCTCGAGGGGGTCAGCGGCCGGCTCATCGAGCGGCGGTGTCTGGACCGCGGGGCGCTCAATCCCGAGCATTCCGGCCTGCAGCGCGTCAAAGGCGACGTTGCAGCGCCCATCCCAGGCCGCGGGCAAGGCGAGGGCGGCGCCCTCATCGGCGGCGAGTGCGAGCAGTCGCAGCGTCGGCATCAGCCCGGGGAGGGCCCGGCCGATCAAGAGGAGGGGGTGCGGCGGCGCGCGGACCAACATGCGCAGGTTGTCGAGGCCCACCGCGCCCGCGCCCTCGGGCGGGAGCAGGCGCAGGCGGACCCCGCCGGCCAGCTCGGCGTGCACGGCGTCGCCATCGGTGCCCACCACGCGCCCGCGCAGGAAGAGCAGCGGCTCGGCCTCGTCCTCGGCGCGGGACTGGCGCAGCTGCACATCGGCAGGCACATCAAAACGACCGCCCGCGGGCCCTTCCCGCCACGACGCGCCCCCCGCGCGGACCGCAGAGCTCCCGCGCCCGCTGCTCACCCGACCGTCATCAGAGAGGCTGGCGTCCCGCACGAAGACCCCGGCCCGGCAGAGCTCTTGGTGGCTCATGCTCAGGCCTTCCAGCAGCACCGCCATGCCGTAGGTGCGCCGGATGCGGTCGGGCCGCCCCGGCCGGACGTCGCCTGAGCGGATGAGCCGGCCATCCCGGGTGACCATCCAGCTGACCACGCCGTTCTCGGCGGTCTCCCCATCGCCGGTGTAGACGGGCTCGCAGAACAGGCCGGTCAAGCGGAGCTGCCCGGCCGGGCGGTAGGCCCGCCTGCCCTCGCCCACCCAGCCCGGCGCTGCGCCGCGGCGCTCGAGCTCGTGGGCGGTGAGCAGCAGCTCGGTCATCAGCTCGAGCACGGCGGCCGCCGGAGGCCGCCCCTTGCGCAGCGCGCCGCCGGCCCGGAGCACCGCCGCGCCCGCACGGGAGAGCCGGTAGAGGCCCTCGACCCGTGCGGCGTAGATGGCCCGGCGAAGCGCGGCGATGGTGCCGTCCGAGGCGCCGAGCAGCCCCTCGGCCAGCAGCGGCTCGACCGCGGCCTGCAGACGCGCGACCACCCGAGCGGCAGACGCGGAGAGCGGCGGATCGGCCGCCAGGGGGGCAGCGTCCGCGGCGGACACCGGCGCCACCGCCGCGACGGGCAGCACCGGCGCAGGATCGAGCGGCGCAGCATCGACCGGCGCAAGATCAACCGGCGCAGCATCGCCCGACCGCTGGTCGGCCGGCGCGGGCCCAGCGGGTGCGAGCCCACCGGCGGGGCTGGCCCCCTCGGCGGGGAGGCAGCTGAGCGCGGCGAGCACGTGCAGGCAGCGCGGGCCGAGCGCACAGCTGCAGCGGAGCTGCTCGACCTCGGCGATGAGGCCGTCCCCGGTGCGCAGCTCGACCACCTCACCGCCGTCGGTGGTGACCTGGGCGCCGGTGGGCCCGAGAGACCACGCCCAGGCCTCGGCCAGGGAGGGCTCCGCATCAAGGCGCCGCGCGGCGCGCGAGGGCACCAGGGCCCGGAGCGCGTCAATGACGCCGGCACGCACCGCAGGGCGGCTGGGCACGAGGGCGGGCGAAGCGGAGGCAGCCGTGCCCACAGCGCCCACAGCGCCCACAGCGCCCACAGCGCCCACAGTGGACGCGGTGGCGGTGGAGCTCGCCGGTGCCGGCGGAGGGGGAGCGGCCCGCTGCGCGGCCGTCGGGGCGGCCCCTGCCGGAGCCGCGCCGGTGCCAGCCGGGAGCGCCCGGGCGACGGCCAGGACGTGCAGACACCGCGGCCCGATGGGGCAGGTGCAGCGCAGCTGGCTCGGGGAGGTCAGCGCGCCGTTCACCTCGTCCAAGGTTACGATCTCGCCGCCGTCGGTCTCGACGGTCGGCGGTGCGCCCGGCCGCCAGGCCCAGGTCTCGGCGAGGGCAGGCTCAAGATCGACCCGCTTCTGCGCGCGCGGCGGGACACCTTCGCGGAGGGCCACCAGCAGCTCAGGCGAGAGGGTGGGGCGGCTCATCGCAGCTGCTCCGCGACCCAGCGGGCCAGCTCCAGCGGGCTCAAGGCGGCCACGGGCATCCCCGCCTCCTTCACCATCTCAGCGATGGGCACGCTGTACCGGGGGACCGCGCGGTCATCGAGCGCGGCGAGCCCGAGGCAGGTCACCCCGGCCCCGGTGAGGCTGCGGACCTCGTGGACCAAGCGGCCGGGCCGGCCGCCCTCCTCGAAGTCCGAGACGACGACCACGAGGGTGCGCGAGGGGGTGCGGACCAACCGGCGGGCGTAGGCCAGGGCCTTGCCGATGTCGGTGCCCCCGCCCACGTGGACCTCGAGCAGCAGCGCCAGCGGGTCATCGCAGTGGGCGCTGAGGTCGATCACCTCAGTGCTAAACGCGAGGAAGTTGACCTCAACCGCGGGCAGCCCGCCGATGATCGCCGCCATCATCGCCGCATAGATCACCGAGGCCTCCATCGAGCCCGAGGTGTCAACGACGAGGATGACGCGCCAGTCCATGCTCCGGCGGCTGCGGCGCCGGTACAGCACCCGTTCGGGGGCGAGCCGCCAGGTGCCGTCCTCTGCTTGGCGGGCCGTATGCAGGTTCGACCGGATCACCCCGGGCAGGTCGACCCGATCTGTGCGGTGCCGCGTGCGCCGGGGGCTGAGCAGCCCGCTGAGCGCCGGCTGCGCCCGCACGGCGAGCGCCTCGACCAGCTGCTCGGTGATGCGCCGCGCGAGGGCCCGCAGCCGGGCGCGGTCGGCCTCGGGCATCCCGCCCCGGAGCTGCAGCACCGCAGCCAACAGCTCGACGCTGGGGCGCACCTGCTCGGGGTCGAGTTCAAGCGCCGCGGCCGGCAGCCCCGCCGCGGCCGCGCGACCGAGGACCTCCTCCCGCACACGCTCCCCGAACAGGGCGTTGAGCTCCTCGCCCCACTCGCGGGCGGTGGGGAAGCTGGGCTCGTCCCCGCCCAGATCGCCGCCGTTCCCTTCGCCCCGGGGCAAGGCGCCGTCGATGCCCCGCATGAGGCGGCGGGCCATCGGGCTCAGCCGGCGCCGCTGCTGGGCGAGCACCATCCGCCAGCGCTCGATTGGAGGGATGCCCCCGACCGGCGCTGGCGCGCGCTCGGGTGCGGCGGTCGCGTCTTCACTCCAGGCGAGCGGAGCCGGCAAGCCCAGCGCGGTCAGGGCGCCCTGGGCCGCGAGCTCCGCGCGGGCCATCGCGAGGAGGGTCTCCGGGCTGTGCTCAAGCAGCCCGAGGGCGGACCGCGGGCCCGCCCAGCCGCCGAGGGCCGGGGCGAGCTGCCGGAGCAGGCGCTCCCGCGCGGGTGCGCTGAGACCGCCAAAGCCGACCCGCAGCGGCAGCAGCAGGCGGAGAAACTGCGGGTCGGGCTCGCCCTCGACCAGGTCGCGGGCCGCGGCGAGGACCGGCTCGTGGGCCTCGAAGATGACCTCAGCCGCGCTGACCAGGCCGACCAGCCAGCCGCTGAGGCGGTCGTTCGCCTCGGGCGCACCGGCAGCGAGGCCGAGGCCCCGGAGGGTGGAGGCCACCGCCTCGGGCGAGAGGTCCTCGAGCACGAGGGAAGCCCCGGCCGCCGCGCCACGCATGAGCGGGCTGGCCCGCTCGGCCAGCTCTCGCAACGCGAAGAGCAGCCGATCCGGCACGGCGAGGTGACCAACCGAGAGGTCGTCGTCGGCGCCCGCGTCGGCCGCGGCCCGGGCGGCCACGCCCCGACAGAGGGCCCCGAGGGCCCGCGCGTCGCGGGGCTCTTCGCTGCCGGCGACGCCATCGAGGCAGCGGATGGCCGCGTGCAGCAGCAGCTCGGGGAGCGGCGGCCGGGGATCGTCGGCCGCGGGGTGCAGGCGCGGGCTGCGCCAGGGCCCGACCGCGCCGTGCAGGCGCGCCGCAGAGCCCTCTCCCGGGGGCGGGAGGGCCGGGACCTGGTGACGCCGGAGCCGCTCCACGAGATCGATGGCCTCGACCAGCTCTTCGAGCCCGGCGACGGGTAGCCCGCGCAGCTCGAGCTCGTGCAGCGCGATCTCGACATGGCCATGCAAGCCGCAGTCCGCGGCGACCTGCAGCTGACCGAGCAGCGCGCGGGCGTCGACGCGGTCATCGAGCTCGAGCTGGGCCCGCTCCTCGCGCAGCCGCTCCGACAACGCCTGGGTGAGCCGCGGGCCGCGGGCCGCGTGCAGCGCCACCGTCGCCGCGGTGGTGTCGGTCCACTCGGCGGTCCACCGGGCGGTCAGGCGTGGCAGGCCGTCATCGTCGAGGACCTCGTCGTCGCGGGTGGCGTAGTGCACGCCCAAGTGGTGCAAGCGGAGCAGGGCAACGTGCCGCCGACGGTCCAGCTCGCTGCGGAGGGGATCGAGCTCAAGCACCTTCGCCGGGGCGCCCGGCCCCGGCAGCTTCAGGGCCTCGATCAAGCCCTCGACCTCGACCTCGAGACCGCCGCGGGGCACACCCGGCGGCAAGCGCCCCCGCCGCTCACCGATGAGCGCGAGGTCGACGCAGCGCGCGAGCACCCGGCCTCGCCCCTGCTCTTCGCCCTGGGCCAGGGTCAGGGTGAGCGCCTCGCGCAGCTCACGGCGCCCAGCGCGCCGCAGGTCGCGGAGCGCGGCGAGATCGACGGCCACTCGCGCGGTCTCGCGGGCATCGGGCAGGGAGGCCACGTGCCCGAGCGCGCGCAGGCGCCGGCAGATGTCGACCGCCAAGGCGGCCGCGGCACGGCCCCCGTCGGGGTCTTGGTCGGCCGCGAGGGCCTCGAGGCGCCGCTGCTGCCAGGCCGGGTCGGCGATGCCCGCGGGGTAGCCCGAGCTCGGGTCGAAGCGCCCATACGAGTAGGGGATCAACGCCACGGGCGCAGGCAGCGGAGCCGGCGCGTCGTCGGCGAGGCGGGGGAGAGGGTCCACCCCCTGCCCGTCGGAGAGGAGCAGCCCTGCGGCGTGCGCGCTGCCGACGATCGCCGCCGCCCCCTCTGCGCCGCGGGCCTGGAGCCGCGCCCGCATGTGGGCCTCGCGCTGCAAGAGCTCTGCGTCGGCGCCGCCCTCCGCCCGGACGGCCCAGCCATAGGCCAGGGCGGCGCGGCGAAGCGCCTCGGGCTGGGTCGACTCGGCGTGCTGCTCGACCAGCCGCTCCCAGAGGTCGGCGCCCTCGAGCCCGAGGCCGGCCCGGACCTTCGCGAGCAGCTCGGGGGGCCCGCCCGGCTCGGCGGAGGGGCCACCATCGGCGGCATCGGCCTCCGGCTCACCTTCAGCGGAGGCGGGCGCCATGCGCCCCGCCTCTGCCGCCGCGTCGGACCGCCGCCGGGTCACCGGCAGATCGAAGGCCTCCACTGGCACGTTGTTCCGAGCCGCCCAGCGGATCGCGACCAGCTCCGGAGAGAAGTCTGCCAGGGGATAGAAGACCACATCGCCCTCAGCCGCGGTGCCCCGATCCACCGTGGCGGCCAGCGGGGCCAAGGCGTCGGGGTGCCCGAGGTGGACCAGGAGCGGCTGCAGCTCGACGGGCAGCTCGACGAAGACCACCCGCGGGCGGAGCGCGTCGAGGAGGGCGGGCAGGGCCGCCGCGCAGGCCGGGCTGTGGTGGCGGACCCCGAAGAGCCACGGCGCCCGCGCCGACGTGAGCTGCTCGAGGGCGGTCTCGGGGTCACAGAGGGCGGACATCGGCTGCGCTCCAGGGAGGGCCGGTGGCCGCTCCGGCGGTCGCGCGGAGCGGCGGGGGTTCAGCGCGGCGGCGCGCTCAGCCGTCGATGAGGGCGCCGCGGGCCGCCGCGACGCGCTCCCAGGTGGGGTCCCGCTCGGCCCGGCGCTTGACCGGCCCGTCGAAGTAGGCGATCAGCCGAGCCCGGTCCTTGGGCTCGTCTTTGAGGACGACGCCGAGCAGGTGCTCAGGCAGAAGTGAGGCAGGCCCGCCGCGCTCGGGGAACCAGCCCGCCTGCAGCACCAGTGAGGTGGACGCGGCCACGGCCTCTGCGGTGCTCATCACCGTCGCCGGGCGCTCGACCGCCCAGCCCTCGTCGGTGCGCCCGGCCCGCAGGTCGCGGAAGGCCGTGACCAAGGCGGTGAGCACCTGCAGGTCGACGGGCAGCGCTTCGCCCGCCCGCTGCACCGCAGCCACCGTCTGGCGGTGGACCAGGTCGACCTCCAGCTGGAGGTCAGCGATGGGGGGCACGGTCTCAAAGTTGAACCGCCGCTTGAGCGCGGCCGACATCTCGGACACGCCGCGGTCCCGCAGGTTTGCCGTCGCGATGAGGTTGAAGCCAGGCGCGGCTTCGACCACGCCCTCGTCGCCCAGCTCGGGCACGGCGAGACGCCGGTCGGAGAGGATCGAGACCAGCGCGTCCTGCACCTCGGGTAGGCAGCGCGTGACCTCTTCGACCCGGGCCAGCGCGCCCCGCCGCATCGCCTGGAGCACCGGCGAGGGCACCAAGGCCGCCGGGCTGGGCCCCTGGGCCAAGAGCGCCGCGTAGTTCCAGCCGTAGCGGAGCTGGTCCTCGGTGGTGCCAGCGGTGCCCTGGACGGTGAGCGCGCTGGTGCCGCTGATCGCCGCCGCCAACAGCTCGGAGAGCATCGACTTCGCGGTGCCCGGCTCTCCGACGAGCAGGAGCCCCCGTTGGCCGGCGAGGGTCACCACCGCACGCTCGACCAGCGCACGATCACCGACGAACTTGGCGGAGATCTCGACGCCGCCGGCGCTGCCGCCCCCGACGATGAAGCGCACCACCTGCTGCGGGCTGAGGAGCCAGCCTGGGGGTCGCCGGCCCGCGTCCTCGGCGCGCAGGGCGTCGAGCTCGGCGGCGAAGCGCCGCTCGGGCGGCGGGGCCTGCACCGCAGCGCCCTCTGGCTGCGCAGCGGGAGCGGCGGCGGGCGCCGCGGTCGACTTCTTGGCCATCACTCACCCCCAAGGCGCGGGGCGTCGCCCGCGGTGACCCGAGCCCAGGCCCGGCGGAACAGGTCGCCCACCGGCTCGAGCGGAACCAGGGGCTCGACGACGTCCACGGCGACCCCACCGACCTTCCACTGGTAGAGCGGCAGCTTCCACTTCTCAATGGGGAGGTCCGGGGCGCCGAGCGCCTCCCAACCACCGGGGAGGAAGTGCTCCCGCCCCGCCCGGGGCCGCTTGCCGGCGGTCAGCAGGCCTCTCTCGATCAGCGGGGCCTCGGCCTTTGCGTAGGCCGGCGCCTTCCAACCGTTCCACTCGAGCACGCGCTTCTTCGTGGGATCAGGGAGCGCGAGCACCTGCAGGTACAGCGTGGCGCTGTCCTCGGTGAGGCCGTGGGCGTCCATGGCGGCGCGCACGGTCTCGGGGGCCGACCGGCGCGGGTCTTGGTCCCAGGTGCCCGCGGGCACGGCGGGGTCGAGGCCCCGGGCGACCGCGGCGCGGAAGGCCGGGCTGCGCGCCGCGCGCCACCGCGCGACGGTCGGGCGCCCCATGTCGGGGTCGAGGCCGAGCGCGGCCTTGAGCACGGGGCCGTCTTGGTCGGCGCAGCGGGCCGGGCGCAGGTAGCCCTGGATGTGGTGGACGCCCTGCACGAGAACGATGGACCCGTCGTCCTTCGCGCGGATGCTCCGCTGCTGATCGCCCTCCCCCTCGGTGAAGACCTGCTCGGGGGCGTCCATCGCCTTCATCAAGGCCTCGCCGCGGGCCTTGTCCTTGGCGTCCCAGGTGTAGACCGAGCCGATATCCAGCACGAAGTCGGCGCCATTGACGCAGGCCAGGAGCTCCTCGACCAGCGCGCCGAGGCCCGCGCGCACCGGGTCGCCCGCCGGGGTCACATACAACAGCCACGCGACGCCATTGAGCACCGACTCGACGTCGGCGACGTCACAGACGCGCTCGGAGAGCGCCTCGAAGCCGTCTGCGCTCAGCCTGCCGGGCTGGGTCGGCGTCCACCGGGGGCGGTGGCTAGGGTTGAGCAGGACCTCGAGGAACTGCGCCCGCTCGCGGTTGACCGCGTTCGCTGTCTTGAGCAGCTCTTCTGGGATCTGCACGCGGGCCCCGACCAGGCTGCGGTAGCCCGCGGCGATCCGCGCGATGAGCCCCGCAGGGTCGGCCCACAGCGCCTCGGGAGCGTCGGTTTGCACAGCGTCCGCGAACAGCTTCGCCTGCTTGGTGCGGTCCGAGGTGCCATCCGCGTCCAGCAGCGGCGCGAGCGCTTGGTCACCGACCTTGACGTCGGCGACCTTCATGCCCATGCGCCCCCGCAGCTCGGGGCCGAGGCTGTCGGTCTTCCAGCTTGAGCCGCGGGGGTGCCCCCAGAGCAGCAAGCGCGCCGCGGCCATCGGGAGCCCAACCTCGTCGGCCAAGCGCTGCACATCGGCGTCTGCGACAGCGCGCGCCCCGTTCGTGCGCAGCGCCTCTGCGGCCCGGCGCAGCTGAGCGGCGTCCTCGGGCAGCTGAACCGGGCCCTCCTCAAGCAAGCTCCCACCGGTGGGCACGGCGAAGCCATCTGCGCCAGCGGCCTCGATGACCGAGATGTCCCACCCATCGTCGTCGTAGTTGTCGCAGCTGCAGATGTAGCGGTGGTCCGCCTCGGTGAAGGTCCAGATCGGCGCCGGCCAGTCACAATAGGAGGTGCCGGGATTGGCCACCTGGGCCATCGCGTGGGTGCGCCCGGGCACACGGATCTTCGCGCGCCGCAGCTGCACCCCGCCCATCACCAGGCCGCTGTCGGCCCAGACCTCGAGAGCACGCGCCAGCGTCTGCCGCTGCTCGTCCGAGCCGACGCTGCCCACGAAGACCATGGCGCGCCAGCGGTCCCCGGAGGTCTCCCAGCGCAGCGCCGTGGTCGTGACCTTGACCGCCTCGCCCCGCAGCCAGGCGCCTGCCGTCTGCAGGGCCCGACCGAAGTCAGCGGTGTGGCCGGTGTAGGCGACGCCCGCCGGCTCGCAGAAGGCCTGCATCAGGTGGTCAGGCGCGATGGCGGGCAGCTCGTCTTCGTCGTCCTCGTCGCCTTCGTCTGCGTCGGCGCGCTCCCCTCGGAGCAGCGCGGCCGTGGACTTGGCCAGCGCCGCGCCGGCGCGGGCCTGGGCGGCCACCGCCTCGAGCAGCTCAGGCGCGGTCAGCCCGGGGACGATCTCGGCCACACGGGCCATCAGCGCCGCGAGGTCAGGCCCCTCATCCTTGGGGTGGGCCTGCGCGGCCGCGATGAGCGCTTCGGCCTGCTCGACGCTGGCCGCACGGAGCGCGCTGCTGCCCGCGGGGTCGCGGGGCGCGAGGAAGTGCCAAAGCGCAAAAGGCGGGAGATTGCGCCACCCCACGCCCCAGGGGCCGTCGGACTCGCCGAGCACCCGCCGGGCACCGGGCTCGTACACAGTCAACGAGCCCCGCCACCCCACGTCAACAACGAGGGGCGCGCCCTGACCGGGAAGCGTGATCAAGCCATCGGGTCGGGTCTGCCGCGGGTCATCGATGACAACGCCGCGCCCGTCGGCCTGCTCGTACACGCCCACCCCATCAGCGGTCTGGCGGTAGCGGAAGCCGTACAGGCCACCCGCGCAGCCCACCACCGCGCCGGGGCTGCCCGCCGGCACGGCCCGCAGCTGCAGCGGCCAGCTCTCGGCCCCCACAGCGAAGGCGGGGAGGGGCCCCTCGGTCAGCGTGCCGCTGCGGGGATCGAAGGGCTTCCACTGATCGCCCTCGCGCACCCAGTAGGCTTGCCCGTCGCTGAGCACGTGCTCGAAGGACACCGCGGCGCTGTCACCCGCGCGCAGCTCACGGCGGCCCATCACCAAGCCGCCCGAAGGCCCGGGGTGGCCCTCGATGTGGTTGGTGGTCGGGGCGTTGTCGAACTCGATGATCCGCGAGGGATCACCGCTCCAGTAGGTTTTGCGCTTCGGGTAGCTCCAGATTGAGCAGAGGAGCTGCCCGTCGGCGAAGGCGATCGGGTCGGGCGCCGAGCCGTCGATGGTGTGCAGGTCGACCGTCAGCACGCGGTCGGTCGGGCCGAGCACAATGGCCTTGACGCTGTTGTAGACAACCGGAGCGTAGGGCGTGCCAGTGATCTCGACCTCGCCGCCCGGCCGCAGCTCGGCGACCGCTTGCTCCCAAGCCGGCCAGGCCAGCTCGGCGGCCAGGCCGAGGCGCAGCGTGGTCTGCAGGGCTGCCGCGGGCCGAATGCGCTCGAGGCGCTGCTTGACCTCGGGGAACTCGCTCTGCAGCAGGTCAAAGGCGCTCGACGAGAAGGTCGAGACCTGACCGGTCACCGCGTGCACGCCGCCCTCGCCAGCCTCGGCCGCGAGCCCCAGCGCAGCCTCAAGCCGCGCGGCGGCCATCGAGGCGAGGCCCGCGGCGGCCTTGTGGAAGCTGTTGGGCGAGCCCACGGAGCTGACGCTCGCCACCAGCAGCCCCCGCCAGGCCGGGTCGGCGACGATGTGGTCGAGCGGCCGCGCTTGCGCGACCAGAGGACGCACCGCTCCTTCTTCATCCGGCTCCCACCGGAAGTCGTCGGCCCAGCGGTCGAGGTTGAGCTTGGAATTCTCGTCGGCCTTGGGCGGGGCCAGCGGCACCCCGAGCTCAAGCGCCTCGTCGATCATCATCGCGTCTGCGCCGTTCCAGTCGGCCTGCAGCAGGTCGACCGGTTCACCAGCGGCCCGCAGCCGCGGCGCCAAGCGACGGAACAGCAGCAGCAGGCCATCGGAGTGGCGCCAACCCGGCACGAAGCGCCCAAACCAAGCGGCGAGCGAGCCGTGGGGCGGGCCCTGCGCCTCGAGCTGCTCGAGGGCGCCCGCGTCCTCCAGCAGCTTGAGCCAGAAGCTCGGGAAGGCGTCCTCGCCGCTGCGGGGCTCGGGCAACATCTGCAACAGGCGGGTGCGGACCCGCTCGTCGCGCCGGGCGAGGCCGACCAGGGGCTCACGCAGCTCGGTCCAGAACTCCTGCGTGGACTTCGCGAGCACGGGCGCGCCGATCAGGGCGGTCAACAACGCGTCGTCGCACTCGGCCTGGGGCACCTTCGCGGCCTTGGCGGCCCGGCGCAGGTCGGCCAACATCGCCGACCAGGGCTGGAGGCCGCCGAGGGTGCGCCGTGCACAGAGGTCGAGGAAGCGCAGGAAGCCCTCACGCCCCTGGGCGGCGAGCTCTTTGCCGTGGGCCTGCAGCGCCTTCACGGTCAGCGCGCCGCCGAGCGCGAACTCGAGCCAAGCATCCGCTTGCTGGCGGGGGTCGACGGTCAGCCCGTGCGCGCGCTCTGCGGCCCGCGCGCGGTCAAAACACGAGGCGGCGAACTGCAGGTTGCCCTGCTCCATGAACGCGCGGCCGGCTTGCTCCCAATACGAGGGCAGGAAGTGGGGCGCGACCCCCTCGAGCTCGGCGGCGAGGGCGGTGAAGCCGTCGCGCGCGTGCCCGGGCTTGGTGGTCACACGCGCCGCGTGCTCGCGGAACTGGTCCATGCGGTCGAGGGCGTGGTGCGCGCGCGCGGGGTCGATCATCAGCGCCTGGGCGGGGAAGCCAAGGGCTTGCCGCCGCCGGCGGGCGATGTCGTCGGCGAAGCCATCGAAGGCGAAGCCCATCCGGGCCATCTCGAGGGCGGCGCCGTCGGCCATCACGTCGGGGACCAGCCGAATCACCACGCGCCCCGGCAAGCAGGGGTGGCTGAACCGGCGGGCGTCGACCGTGTCGGTCGGAAGGTCGGCGGGCACGGGCAGGTGGGTCGGCACGAGGCCGTTGGCGGCGATGCGCTGCGCCGGGCTCGCGATCAGCACGCCGGGGGTCTGCTCAGGCATTGTTCTGCTCCTTCACCTGCCGGCGGGCGTAGATGAGGCTGGCCATCAGGCAGCCCTCGGACCAGGCCACCGGGCCCACCTGTTGAAACTCAAGGATCTGCTCACGTTCGTCGACCCAGTAGACCGAGCCGGTGGTCGTCTCCCACATGGGGTCGCCTTCGCCGAGCTCGAAGCGGGCCTCGAGCATGCGCCCCGCTTCGAGCAGCCGGATGCAGGAGTTGCCGCCAGCGACGCGGTAGCCGCGCTTCCGGGCCTCGCCCATCGCGTGCATGAGCATGGGGAACTCGCCCCCGCTCCAGGTCGAGAGGTAGCTGCCGGTCGGCGCGAGCCCCGCCTCGGGCCGAAACACTTCGCGGAAGAGCTGGTCGACGCCCTGGCGACCGTTGATCTCGTTGAGCAGCTCGCGCCACTCATCGAGCTCACCAACCAAGACGGGGTGGGGCAAGAGCACCGAGGCCGCCTTCGTCCACCGCGTGTCGCCATCGAGGGTGACCAAGCCGAGCCCGCGCTCGGCGGAGACGCCCCGCAGCAGGCCGATCTTGGTGAGGTCGACTTGTTCGTCTTCGGCCACTGGGGCGGCGAGCAGATCAGAGAGCGCCGAGCGCCAAGCGGGGTCATCCCACACCTCGACCAGCACCCGGGTCGGCACGGGCAGGCTGCGCAGCAGCCACTGCTCGACCTGGGCTTTGCACTCTGCTTCGTGCCGCTCCATCCACTCGACGGCTTCGAGCAGCCCGCGGGCCGCGGCGCTCGCCTTCACCTCTTTGGGCACGGCGCTGAGGACCTTGCCCGCCTTGTTGCGGGCCACGAGCTTCCCGTCGCGCAGGCTCAGCTGGTAGCCATCCGGCCCCGCGATCCAGCCGTCTTCCGCGACGGGCGGCGCGGGCGGCGCCACCGGAGCAGCGGGGGCAGCGGCCTTGGGCGCAGCGGCCTTGGGCGCAGCGGCCTTGGGCGCCGCCGCGGGGGGGGCAGCGTCGGGCGCGGCGATGTTCGGCGCGACGGCGGGCGCGCCCGCTGCCGGCGCCTCGCCCCCCACCTCGCTGTAGCCCTTCTTCGTCTTCTCACGAATCAGCTTGGCCTGTTCAGCTTCGGCGCCCGCGGCGTCGGCGAAGGTCTTGAGCTGCGTCTGGCCGGCCGTGCCGAGGCGGCCGAAGCGCACCGTCAGCTCATTGCCACCTGCGCCGCCGACCTCGACCTCCCAAAACTTGGACGAGCCACCTTCTACAAATTCGAACCGCCGCATGGGTCCTCCGGGCGCCGGGACTTAACCAGAAGGCTGCACAGCGGTCAAGTCATCAGGGTCAGATTCTGACCCTGGGCATGAAAATAATCCCGATCCACTCCCCAGCACCTGTACAGGCGATAGGCAGGCCCGCGGCGGCTGGGCGCCAGGGCGGCGCGGCCGTGCTACGAGACCCGCCGTCCAGCGGCGGCCCCGGTGTGCCGCGTCCCTCTTCGCAGGCCCTCGGAGTGCGCCCGTGTCCGCTGCTTCCCAGAGGCGCTTCGGCGCGTTCGCGCGGGCCGTCATGGCCCACCCGCGCCTCGTGATCGCCCTCCTGTTCGTGATCTCGGCGCTGTCCGTCGCGCTCTCGACCCAGCTGACCGTCAACACCAACCTCCTCGCCCTGCTGCCTGACGAAGACCCTGTCACGGTGGCCATTCGCAAGCTGAACGACGAAGAGGGCGGCACCAACATCATCTCGCTCGCGGTGAAAGGTGAAGACCCTGCCGCCCTCGACGCGTGGATGAAGGGGGTGGCCGCCGAGCTTGAGGGGGTTGAAGGGGTCGACTACGTCCTCTACGACGTCGATCCCAGCCTCGCCGCCCAACTCGCCGCCCTCCAGCTCAGCCCGGCCGAGCTCGGCCTCCTCCACGAGCGCCTGACCGGCGCGGTGGCCCTGGGTCCGGCCGCGGCCAACCCCTTCGTCGCCGCCAAGCTGCTCGACCTCGGCCCGCTGACCCAGCGCCTCGCCGCCCCGCCCAGCTCCACCGCGGTGCTCGGCGGCATCGACGGCATCGCGCGCCTCGTGGTGCGGCCCGTGGGCAGCGCCTTTGACGCCAAGTTTGCCGCGCCCTTAATGGCGCGGGTCGAAGAGGTGGTCGAACGCCACGACGCCGAAAAGGCCGGCCTCGAGGTCGTTTGGCTCGGCGGCGCCTACCGGCACGCGGTCGAGGACGTCCAGGCCGTCCGCACCGACCTGTTTTGGACGGGCATCGTCAGCTTCTCGATGGTGCTCGCGCTGGTCGCCTTCGCCTTCCGCGACCTGCGCGCAGTGATCATCGTTTTTGTGCCCTTGCTGCTCGCCAACCTATGGACGACCGGCTTCGCGCTGCTCGCCGTCCGCAGCCTGAACACCTTCACGAGCTTCTACCCCGCCATCCTCATCGGTCTGGGCATCGACTTCGGCATCCACCTCTACGCCCGCTACCAAGAAGAGCGCGCCGAGGGCGGCAGCGTCGAAGACTGCATCGAGCGCGCCTGGTCCAAGGCCGGCCCGCCCTGCCTCACCGCGGCCTTGACCACCTCGGGGGGCTTTTGTGCCCTCTGGGCGGCCGGTTTTGGTGGCTTCCGCCAGCTGGGCACCATCCTCGCGGTCGGGGTGCTGCTCTGTGTGGGGTCGATGCTCCTCGTCCTCCCGTTGCTCATCCGCTGGCGCGAGAAGCGGCCCTACAAGCTGCCCGCCCGCCGCTTCGACGAGACGCTGGTCAAGCGCCCCCCAACCTACCGGCTTGCGCCGCTCGGGCTGCTGATCAGCGTGGTGGTCACCCTCGCCGCCGCGAGTCAGGTGCACCGCATCGAATTCCAATACGACATGAGCGAGCTGCGCCCCGAGGGGCTCGCCTTCGGCGACCTCACCCCCGACCAGCAGCGCCTCGCGACCGCGAGCTATGCGCCGCTCATCGTCAGCTACGAAGACGACGCCGCGCTGACCGCCGACCACGCGCTGATCTCGGGCCGCATCGCCGAGGGTGAGCTGCCGGCCTTCAAGGGGGTGCTGTCCATTCGCAGCATCCTGCCGGCCGACCAAGGCGAGCGCGTGGCGGCCCTACGCCAGATCATCGCGCTGGCCCAGCACGAGAACGTCCAGTTCCTCCCCCTGCCTGTACAAGAGAACCTCAAAAAGCTCGCCGCCACCGAACCAAAGGTGCTGGGGGCCGCCGATCTGCCCCGCTCGCTGCAGCACATGCTCGGCGCGCTCGATGGCCGCCACCGCATGTTGATCCTCCCCGCTGGCAACATGTGGGACCTTCGCAACACCGAGGTCCTCCGCACCGAGGCCGAGGGCGCGCTGCCCG
This sequence comes from Deltaproteobacteria bacterium, assembly GCA_016792625.1. Classification (GTDB taxonomy): domain Bacteria; phylum Myxococcota_A; class UBA796; order UBA796; family UBA2385; genus JAEUKK01. The sequence goes on from JAEUKK010000039.1 coordinate 54,866, forward strand.
GGCGCCAAGTGGCCGGCGAGTACATGGCGATGGCCACGCTCTACCGCCTTTTTCAAGGCGACATCCCCGTGGTCGTGGCCTGGGCGCTGGGCATCGTCTTCGCGCTGACCCTCATCGACATGCGCAGCTTCAAGAAGGCCGTGGCCACGACCTTGGCGCTCGGCGGGGGCATGGCCTGGGCGGTCGCTGCGATGATCGTGTTCGACATGAAGCTCTCGGTCGTGAACTTCGTGGGCCTGCCCATCCTGCTCGGCATGGGCGTCGACACGGTCATTCACCTGCTCCACCGCCTCGACGAAGAGGGCCCCGGCCGCGTGCGCCAAGCCCTGGCCACGACCGGTTGGGCCACCGGCCTGTCCACCGCGACGACCGTGGTCAGCTTCGCCGCGCTCGCCTTGGCCACCCACCGCGGCGTGCAGTCGCTCGGCCTGATGATCGTGCTGGGGCTCAGCCTAGTCACCCTGGCCGGCTTCACTTTCATCCCGCTGGGCTGGATGACCGCCTGGAAGGTCACCGGCAAACTTCCCCGGATGAATCCGCCCCCGCAGGCCTGAGCTGGCCGCGAATTCCCCGCCGGTCAGCTGCGCAGCACCTTGCGGAGCATCGTGCGGCTGAAGGTGTGACCGTCGAAGAAGGCGAGCTTTACGTCATCTTCGGCAGGCGACACCCGCAAGTGTGCGACCGGGCCCAGATCGATGCCGTCGGCGACCGCACGCACGGGGCGCCGGTCCGTCGACAGGGCCGCGATCTCGACGCGCACACCATGGGGCAGCAACACCGGGCTGAGCCGCGGAGCGTGCGGGGCGATCGGGGTGATCTGCACGGCCCGCACCTCGGGGTGGCAAGGCACGCCACCCGCCGAGAAGCTGTAGGCCGTCGATCCGAGCGCGGTCGCCACCACCACGCCATCGCAGACCACCCGCTCGACCAAGACCTCGCCGTCGACCGAGAGCCGCAGGTGCGCGGTCTGGCCGCTGCTCCGCTCGACGTAGACGTCGTTGACCGCCGAGGTCTCGGTCATCGTCCCGTTCGCCCCCAAGACCTCGGCGTGCAGGCGGGGGAAACGCGAGACCCGCCAGCTGCGGCTGAGCAGGCGGTCGGCGACCACGTCCAGCGCGCCGCCTTCGTTGAGCAAAAAGCCGAGGTGCCCGCGGTTGAGGCCGAGGAAGACCGGCTCGGTGCCCAGCTCGCGGATGCAGGACAACATCCATCCATCGCCGCCGATGACCACGCACAGCTCGGGCGGGAGGGCGCCGAGATCGATCCGCCGGGCCAGCTCGGCCGCCGCCTGGGCGGCCCGTGGATTCCGAGGATCGACGCGGAGCATGGAGCCTCGGCGGGCCGGGGGGTGGGCGCCGCGCGACCCGGTGGGGCCCGCGGCCGCGCCGCCCGATATCCGCGCCGCAGCACCGGAGCGCCCCATGCACCTCATCCGCAGCCACGGGCTCGGCAACGACTACCTGGTCCTCACGAGCGGCGAGCCCATGAGCCCGGCCCGCGCCCAGGCCCTCTGCGACCGCCACCGCGGGGTCGGCAGTGATGGCGTGCTGGAGCCGGTTCTCACCGATGACACGGCGCACGGGCTGCGCATTTGGAACCCCGACGGCTCGCTCGCCGAGAAGAGCGGCAACGGCCTGCGCATCTTCGGGTGGTTCCTCCACTGCCACCGGTCCGCGGGGACCGAGCTGCAGGTGCGCCTCTACGCCCCGGGTCCGGTGGGCGAGGCCCGCTGTCGGGTCTGGCCCGAGGAGGGTGAGGTCGAGGTCGAGATGGGTGTGGCCTCGCTTGACGCCGCGACGCTGCCCGCCGCCGGGCCGCTCGACCGCACGCCGCTGCCGCTTGGCCCGGGCGGGCCCGCCCTGCCCTGCACCGCGATCAGCATGGGCAACCCGCACTGCGTCATTTTCGCTGAGGACCTGCCTGCGAGCTGGGCCGAGCCCGGCACCGGCCCGCTGCTCGACCGCCTTCCGTGGCGCAGCTGGGGCCCCCGGCTCGAGGCCCACCCCCACTTCCCCCGCCGCACCAACGTCCAGTTCGCCCAGGTAGTGGGCGAGAACGTCGTCGCTGCGCGGATCTGGGAGCGGGGGGCCGGCGAGACCTTGGCCAGCGGCAGCTCCGCCTGCGCGGTCGCCGTGGCCGCCGTGCGCCACCGCCGGCTGGCCGCCCAACCCGACGCGGCCGGCTGGGTCCACGTGCGTGTCGAGATGCCCGGCGGGGCGCTCGCGGTGGCGGTCGGCCCCGGCCTCGCGGTGCGCCAGCGCGGCCCCGTCGAAGAGCTCGCAGCCATCGAGACGCGCTGGCCTGTGCCGGCCTGAGCCCCCTTTCCCGCGGCGCCAGCCGGGCTAGGCCCCTTGACGGGGAGACGGCCGCCTGCGCACCATGCCCGCGCAGCCCACGCCCAGGGGGCGTGCCCCCGCCCCGGAGTGCCCATGCGCGTGCTGCTCATCCGACCCCCGGCCCGCCACACCGTCGAGAGCGAGGTCCCCGAGGCTGTTGAGGCCGAGAACCTCAGCTACCCGCCGCTCGCCCTGTTGTCGATCGCTCAATTTCTGCTCGAAAACAGCGACCACGAGGTGCAGATCCTCGACGCGCAGCTTGATGACCTCGACTACCCGGTGATCGAGGCGCGGGTGCGCGAGTGGGGCGCCGAGGTGGTCGGGGTCACCGCCTTCACCGTGCAGCTCGTCGATGTGCACAAGACCATCCACGCGGCCCGGGCCGGCGGCGCCCGCTACGTGGTGGTGGGCGGCCCCCATGTCAATGACTTCCCCCAAGAGTGTCGAAACCTCGCCGGGGTCGACGCGGTGGTCAAGGGCGAGGGCCAGCAGCCCATGTTGGACCTCGTGAACACCTGGGCCCGCGGCGAGGTCGCCAAGGGGATCCCCGGGGTGATCGCCCACCCTGACGATCCTGTCCCCGACGAGGACGTCTACTTCTCCAACGACCTCGACGCCTACCCCATCCTCGATCGCACGCTCATCGAGTATGAGCGCTACTACGATGTCATGGGCGCAGGCGGCATCTTCACCACCATGGTCACCAGCCGCGGCTGCCCCTATCGTTGTACATTTTGCAACACACCACGGCACCGCTACCGCGTGACGTCGCCGGCGCGGGCCTGCGACGAGATCGCCGCCTGCATTCAGCTGGGCATTCGTGAGATTTACTTCGTCGACGACACCTTCAACATCACCAACCAGCGGGTGCACGAGCTCTGCGACGAAATTTTGCGCCGCGGCCTCCAGTTCTCGTGGACCGTGCGCTTCCGGGTCAAGGGCGTCGACCGCCCCCTGCTTGAGAAGATGAAGGCCGCCGGCTGCAGCCGCATCCAGTTCGGCGTTGAGCAGGGCACCGAAGAGGGCCTGCTGCGGCTGAAGAAAGACGTGACCTCTCGTGAGATCGAGCACGCTTTCGCGCTCTGCCGCGAGGTCGGCATCCACACCGTCGCCTACTTTATGATCGGTACGCCCACCGAGCGCAGCCGCGAAGATGTGCTCGACACCATCGACTACAGCATCCAGCTCAACCCCGACTTCGTGATGTACAACATCCTCACGCCCTTCCCGGGCACGACCCTCTACGACGAGGGGGTGCGCGATGGTGTGCTCGACATTGACCCTTGGTGGCGCTTTATGCGCGAGCCGACTGAGGCTTTCAAGGCGCAAGTCTGGGATGAGCACTTCTCCCGCGATGAGCTGCGCGACCTGCTGAACACGGCTTACCGGCGCTTCTATTGGCGGCCCCGCTTCGTCGCGCGCAACCTGCTCCAGATCCGCAACCTCGCCGACTTCCGCCGCAAGGCCACCGCGGGCCTGCGCCTGCTGGCCGGCTGAAGGAGCCCCCGATGCCGCTGCCCCACGACGAGTCGCCCCCCTACGCCGAGGACGCCGAGCAGGAGGGCGCGATCACCGAGGAGCAGGTCTCGACCGAGGCCGCGCGCGCCGCTGCCAGCGGCCGCCCCTTTCACATCGTGCTGATGACCATTTACAGCGTCGAGAACGCGGGCATCCGCTACGTGTCGGCGGCCTTGCAGCGCGCCGGCTTCACGACCAGCATCATCTTCCTCAAGGACTGGGTGCACAACCGCCTGAGCATGCCCTCCGAAGAGGAGTTTGAAGCCGCGCTCCGGCTCATCGGCGAGCAGCGAGCCGACGCGGTCGGGCTCGGCTTTATGTCCAGCCTCTACCCGATGGCGCTCGAAGCCACGAAGCGGATCAAGGCACGCTTCCCGCGCACGCCGATGATCTGGGGCGGCATCCACCCGACCAGCATCCCCGAGGAGTGCATCGGCGACGTCGACTACCTCTGCGTGGGCGAAGGTGAGGCAGCGGCCATCGACCTGTGCACCGCCCTGCGCGACGGCGGCGATACCACACAGATCCCCAACATTTGGGCCAACGTCGATGGGCAAATTTACAAGAACAAGCCCCGACCTCTGATCCAAGACTTGGACTGGCTGCCCTACCCTGACACCGCCGACGAGAACAAATACTACATCGAGGGCAACACGGTCCGCCGTGAAGAGCCGTGGAAGCGCACCGCCGAGTACCGCATCTACTTCTCTCGGGGCTGTCCGTACAACTGCAGCTATTGCTACGTGTCGATCCTCCGCGATGTCTACGAAGAGAAGGGGCGCCAGTTTTACCGGGCCCGCTCGGTCGGCCACATCATCGGCGAGCTCAAGCTCATCCAAAAGACCTTCCCCAAGGTCGCTCGCGTCAAGATCGACGATGACACAAGCTTCGCGTTCGGCGACTCTTGGATGAACGAGTTTTTGGAGCGCTACCCCAAGGAGGTGGGCATCCCCTTTGAGTGCCTGCTCATCCCGCCGATGATGCGGCCCGACATGCTCAAGCGGCTGCAAGCGGCCGGCCTGCGTCGGGTGCAGACGGGGATCGAGTCCGGCTCGAGCAAAGAGAGCAAGGAGATCCACAACCGCGCGCCGGGCAACGTCAGCATCATGAAGTTCGCCGAGGCCAACAAAGAGCTCAAGCTCAACGTCGTCTACGACGTCATCGTCGACAATCCGCACGCGACCGAAGAGATGAAGCTCGAGACGGCCTACTTCCTCCTCGACCTGCCCACGCCCTACGACATCTACTTTTACAGCCTCAACTACTTCCCGGGCACGGCGCTGACCAAGAAGGGCCTCGCCGAGGGCACGCTCGACCCCAACATGGTCGAGGGGCGCAACACCAAGGCCTGGTACCAATTCCGCGTGTCGATGGACTGGCCACGCTCGGATGAAGACCGCTTCTACCTCGCGATCTACTCGCTTGCGTCGAAAAGTTTTGTGCCCCGTGACTTCATTCGCAAGCTCATCGACGAGCGCGAACACTGGAAGAAGAACATCGAGCCGGTCTATTACCTCGCCTGGGCCAGCAACTACGCCAAGATGTTCTGGGTGGCGATGCGTTACTTCAAGGACGGGGAGCTGACCTGGTTCAAGGTCCGCCAGTACGGCTCCTTGCGGAAGTTGATCAGCCAGTAGGGGCGGCCCCTGGCGCGGAGGCAGGCGTGGGCGTGCTGTCGAGGCTGAAGAAGCGGGTGGGCGGCACGGCCCGCCTCGCCAAAGATGCGCTGAGCGCGCTGACCTCGTCGCGCGCCCCTGACGCGGGCGCAGGCCCCGCCGCGGCGGCCACCACCGCGGCGCCCACCGCGGCGCCCATCACACCAGCGCCACCCGCGCCGGTCGACGCCACCGACCGCACCGGCGAGCGCCTCTGGTACCTGGACGGCCAGCAAGCCGACGCGGGCTGGGAGCAGACCAACCCCGCCGAGGCCCCCGAGCCCCGCGGCGCGCGCTGAGCGGCGGGGCGCACCAAAGGGATTCAGCCATGCCCGCCCGCCCACACCTGCGCACGCAGCGGTCTGGCGCCTCGCACCTGGGGGCCGTGGCCTTGGGGTGGCTGGGCTTCGGGGCGCTCGGCCTCGTCCTCCCCCGTCGGGCCGCCGCCCTGCCCGCTTGGTCCTGCCCAGCGGGCACGGTGCAGCGGGTCGACCTGCTGCCCGAGGGCGGCAGCCGCGAGTGGTGCGAGGGCGATGGCGCCCTCGGCGAAGGGCCGGTGCGCGAGCGGAGCGCCGACGGCGCGCTCCTCCTCGAGGGCCAGCAGCGGGCGGGGTCCCCGGTCGGGAGCTGGCGCCGCCCCGTGCCCGGCGGCCCGCCGCTGGTCGGCCCCATGGGCCCCGATGGCCCGACCGGCGTCTGGCGGGCGAAAGGGCCGGATGGTCGAGAGCTGCGGGTGGTCCACCACGGGCGGATCCAGCCCCTGCCCGGCCCGGCAGCCGAGCAGCCAGAGGGCTGGGCACGCCCCGAGCCGCTCCGGCCCGCGGCCGTCGCCGACGCGGGCCACCTCTGGCTGCTCTCCGCCGACCAGGCGCTGCGCGTGGACCCAGGCAGCGGGGCCGTGACGGCGCGTTTTGGGCTGGCCGAGCGCCTGCGCCCGGGGGCCATCACCACCGCCGAGGGCGATCTGGTCGGCGTGACCCAGAGCGGCGGCGTGCTCGTCCTGCGCGCTGATCGCAGCCTGCGGGCCCACAGCCCGCTCGGCTACACCCACGCCGCCCCGCTCGGCCCCGACCTCGACCCCGCCGCCGTTCTGGTGCGCGACGGCGCCGGCTACCTCGCGGTCATCGACCCCGAGACCGGGGCCCGGCGCTGGCGCAGCGCGCTGTCCACCGCCGCGCTCGCCCCCGCCGTGCGCGCCGAGGCGGGCCTGGCCCTGACCACCCGCGACGCGCGCCTCTGGGCCTTGCGCCTCGCCGACGGCGGGGCCGCCTGGAGCCTGCGCCTCGCCGCGCCGGCCCACGCGCTGATTGACCTCGACGACGGCGATCTGCTCGTGGTCGAGCAGGGCGGTTGGATGGAGCGGGTCGGCCTCGACGGTACGGCCCGTTGGCGCACCCGCGCTCCCCTCGGCGAGGGCACGCAGCTCGCCGTCGGCGGCGGGCAGCTCGCCATCTACAGCCCAAGCGCCCTGACCCTCGTCGACCTCGACGCCGGGGTGGTGGGGCCGCCGCGCGCGCCGCCCGCGGGCCGCCGCTGGGCCGCCGCGGCCGCCTCGGAGGTGGGCCTGCGGATCTGCCACCGCGGCCCCACCGCGGTCGCCTGCGCGCCCCTCCCCTCGCTCGACCAGCCGTGGACCGCGCCCCTGCGCCCCGGCGACGGCCTCGCCCTCCTCCCCGCCGGGCTGCTGGTGCTGCCGAGCGAAGGTGGCGTGCAGCACGTCGATGCCGCCATCGCTGCCCTGGCCCAGGGCCGGCCCGAAGAGGGCCTCAGCGTCGAGGCCAGCGGCGCCAGCCCGCTCGTCTGGTGGGCCAGCCCCCTGCGCGGCCCCCTCGGCGAGGCGCTGGACGGCGCCTTTGAGGGCGACTTGGCCGAGGCGGCGCTCCTCCGCTTGCGGCCTGACGACGGTGGTGCAGGCTGCGCGGACACCGCCGGCGCCGCGCTCCTCCCCCCTCCTCCTCCGCCCGACCCGGCGCTCGTCCCCGAAGACGCCCTCGCCGCCGCGCTCCCCGAGGTCGAGCTCTGGCCGGCGCCCGGGGACGGCCCGCTGCGCCCCGCCGCGCCCTGGGAGGCCACCCTGCGCGCCGAGGAGTCCTGGCGGCGCTTCACCCTGCCCTGGTGGCCCACCCTCGAAAATGTCGTCCCTGACGACGGTGACGGCGCCCTCGCCGCCGCGCTGGACGCCGCGCTGCGCTGTACCGGCCCCGGCCTGCGGCTGCGCGGCACGCTGTTCCTGACCGATGGCTACGTCCGCCGCAGCTACCACGGCGCGATCAGCCTGCGCCCGGTGGAGGGGGCTGAGGGCGAGGGCTGCGCGCTCTGGACCACCCACGACGAGGTCGAGCTGGGGCTCTACTCCTCACCGACCGCGCCGGCGCGCATCGAAGGTGCGCTGGTCGCCGAAGGCCGGGGGCCCGAGGCCTGGGCCGAGCCCGACGAAGATCTGCTGCCTATCGGCGAGCTCGACGCCCCTTGGCGCATCGAGCTGCAGCTGCCCGGCGAGGGCGCGCCCCGCACCATCCAGGCGCCCGCCGGCTGGTGGGCCGGGGTGGACCCGCAAGACGTCCGGGGCCCGAGCTGGGTGCTGCGCGCCCCCGGCGTGCCCCTGTACAGCCCGGAAGACGGGGACGCCGTGCTGCTGCGCCTGCCCATCGAGGGCATCGCCCCGGCCCAAGCAGAGGAGCCCGAGGGCGCGGCGACGGACGGCGAAGCCGACAGCGCGGCGGGCCCGCTCGGCCGGTGGGAGCTCTGGGCGTTCACGACGCCGGTCATGCCCACCAGCGCGCTGCTCTGGAGGAGGGAGGGCTGCGCCGCCGCGCCTGGGGCCACCCCACCGCAGGCGCCCGTGGCGCAGGCCGCGCTGCCTGAGGCCGCCGGGCCAGGGCCCGAAGCGCAGACCGCCGAGGCCGCGATGGGCGAAGAGGCGCCGCCGGCCCGCACGCCCAGCCGCCGCGAGATCCGGGCGGCGAAGCGCGCCGACCCCGTGATCATGGTCGACGGCGTGCCCGTCGTGCCCGCCCCGCGCTGAGCCGCGGCCTCAGAGCAGCGGCTGGCCGAGGTTCAGCGGGCCTTGCAGGGCGCCGGCGGCCCGCGGCGGCAGGCTCTTCATGAGCTGGTCGAAGGGGACCGAGCTCTCCATTCGCAGCACGGCCTGCTCCGCCTCGGCCCGCAAGCCCACCCGCAGGTCGACCGAAGCGCCCTCCTCCAGGCCCAGCAGCGCGCCGGGCAGCGCGCCGATGAGGGCGACGTGGTGCGCGGCAGCCCAGGCCTGCGCCTCGGCGCCCAACCAGGGCGCGCCCCCCGCGCTCCCGACCCCGAGCATGCTGTCGACGCTGGTGCTGAACAGGAGCAGGCCGTCCGCCGCCCGCAGCGTGATCGCCTCTTTGCGCCGGACGAGGCTCACCCTCCAGGTCGAGCGGTCGATGCGGATGGGCGCGGCGCCCCCTTGCTCGAGCAGCTCGTCGGACATGGCGCGCACCGCGGCGTTCAGCATGCGTCGGCTCCGCCACCGGGAGCCGCGCGCGCCGTCGGCCCCGGTGGGGATCGCGCCGATCATCTCCACCCCGCCCAGCGGACCTTTGCCGAAGCGCACGACCATGCCCGCGCCGGGGACCCGGTCGTCTCCGAGCTTTTGGCGGCCCTCGGCCAGCCCGCTTCGGACCTTCGGGGGCAGCGGCAGCCGGGCCATGGCGTCGAAGAGCTCGGCGGGCGCGGCGCCGAGCGTGAACACAGCGACCGAGGCGCCGGGGCTCTCGACCACCACCGGCGGGATGATCGGCGGCGGGGTGATCGGCTGCCCGCGCTGCAGCCGGAGCTCGAGGCTGCGCATGTCCTTCGCGAACCAAACGATGGCCGCGTCAAAGTCGCCGCCGCCCAACAGGCCCACGCTGCGGGTGTCGGCATAGGCGCCGCAGCCGCCCCGCGCGCGCAGCCCGCCGACCACCGCGTCGGCCGAGGGCAGGGGGCCCGCGCCGCCGCCGCCGAAGCGGCGCTCGTAGACCACGGCGCCCGCGGCGTCGATCTGGATTGACTCGGCGTAGGTGGCGCCCGCCTTGCGGAGCAGCGGGGCCTCGCCGACCCAGCCGTCCGACCGCAGATGCTCGACCAGCGCGCCAATCTCGCTGGGCTTGGCGCGGAGGGCGACGCGGGTGGCCCCGTCGGCCCGCACCAGCAGCTCGATCGGCCCGGTCGAATCGAGGCCGGGCATCCCCACCATCGCCGCCACGCCGACCTGCGAGAGCGCGGGGATGAGCGGGGTCTCGCGGGTGGACGCGCTGAAGATCCCGGCCTCTTCGCACCAGATGGCCCCAAGCACACGGTCGGGCTCGCCCGCGGGCGGGGCGGCGCGCGCAGGGCCCGCGAGCAGCGCAGCCGCGCCGAGCAGCGCGGGAGCAAAGGGCAGGACGGGGAGGGTGCGGCGGGGCATGGCGGGCTCCAAAGCTGCGGTGAGCCTACCCTGACCCCAACGCCCCGCGCTCAGTTCACCGGCGCGTCGTCGGCGAGGCTGTCTTCGATGTGGTGCAGGAGCGCGCTCGGCCGGAAGGGCTTGGTCAGCAGCCGCCCCGCGGGGATCGGCGCGCCGGAGCGGCGGCCGAGGTCGGCCGGCGAGTAGCCGGTGATGTAGAGCACCGAGAGCCGGCCCTGGTGGGTCTGCAGCGCGTGGTAGAGCTCCACGCCATTCATGCCGGGCAGCACCAGGTCGGTGAGCAGCAGGTCGACGAGGCGGCCGCGGGCCAGGGCGAGGGCCTGCTCGGGGGTCGCGGCGTCGAGGATGGTGTAGCCGCCTTTACGCAGGGTCTCGACCACCGCAATGCGCACCTGCTCGTCATCTTCGACGACGAGGATGGTGCCGCCCCGCCGCGGGAGGGGCGCGGGCGGGGCGGACGGGGCGGACGGGGCGGACGGGGCGGATGGCGCGGGCGCGCCCGCGACGGGACCACCAGCGACGGGCGCGCTCGGCAGGGGGTTGGCCCGCCGCTCCAACGGGAGCTTCAGCTCGAAGCGGGTCCCCGCACCGGGCGTGGACCGCAGGCCGATCTCCCCTCCCCAGCCTCGCACGAGGGCCGCGCAGGTCGACAGGCCGAGCCCCGTGCCCCGGTCCTCACCCTTGGTGGTGAAGAAGGGCTCAAAGACGCGGGCCTGGGTGGCCGCGTCCATGCCGCAGCCGGTGTCGGCCACCACGAGGCGCACGAGCCGCGCCGCCGGATCGGCCTCGGTCTCGATGCGCAGCACGCCGCCGCCTTGCATCGCGTCCCGGGCGTTGACCATCAGGTTCATCAGCACCTGGCTGAGCTCGTCGGCGTCGAGGTTGACCCAGACCGGGCGCGGCGTCAGCTCGAGGTGCACGGCGATGTGCTCGCCGAGGAGCTTGCCGGTGGCGACCGCGTTGCGTCGCACCAGCTCGTTGAGGTCGTGCAGGCCGCCCCGCGGCGCGCGCTTGCGGCCATAGTCGAGCAGCTGCCGGGCGGTGGCGCCAGCGCGCTCGGCCGCCAGCTCGATCTCGCGGAGGTCCTCGTGCGCCGGGTCGTCGGTGGGCAAGGACTCGCGGACCACCGCCGCGTAGGACATGATGACCTGGACGTAATTGTTGAAGTCGTGGGCGATGCCGCCGGCCAGCAGGCCGATGGGCTCCATCCGCTGGGCGCGGTGCAGCTGCTGGTCCTTGTGGCGGAGGGCCTCGGCGTCGCGCGCCCGGGCGATCACCGCCGCGGCGAGCTGGGCCATGCTGTGCAGGAGCTGCTTGTCCTCGCGGCTCGGCGCGCCGCCCCGCGGCTGGTCGAGCACGCCGAGCAGGCCCCAGGCCCGCCGCGGGCTCCCCAGCCCGACCACCATGCCCAGCCGCAGCCCGAGCTCACGCAGCTCGGCGGGCTGGGCGTCACCAGCCCCGAGCGCGGTGGTGGCCGCCCGATCAGCGGCGGCGCGCAGGCTCTCGTGGGGCCCGAGCCCGCCGATGCGGACGGCGTCGGGGCCGTAGGCGACCACCACCGACCAGCCCCCGTCGGCGCGGGCGGCGAGGAGGACCACCCCCGCGGCGTTGAGCGCCTTGCTCGCACTGGCGCAGAGGGCGAGCAGGGTGGAGCGGGCCTCGACGTCCAAGGCGACCGTCGAGGCCCCGTCCGGGCCGCGGGCCAGGTCGACCTCGGGCGCCAGCGCCTCGCGCGCGACACGGGTCAGGGTCGCTTGGTGGCGGATGCGCTCCAGCTCGGCCGCCCGGGCGGCGTGCAGCTCGGCCACCAGCGCCGCGAGCTGGGCCTCACCCCGGACCTCGCCCGACCGCGCGGACCGCAGGTCGTGGTCGTGCAGCGCCCCGCACCAGATGATCAGGCCGAAGGCCTCGACGATCAGGAGCGGATCGGCCCAAAGCGGCAGGCGGAGCGCGCCGCCGCTCGGCGCCAGGGGGCCGGCCAAAATGAACAGCCCGCCGGCGATCACCGGCAGCAGCCCGAGCAGCCAGCGCCACCCGATGAAGAGCGCGGTGTAGGCGCCGAGGGCGAAGAGGCTGGGCAGGGCCCCGCTGTCGAGGCCGCCGGTGGCCGCGATCAGCGGCAGGTTCGTGGCGAGGGCGCCGGCCACCATGAGCTGCGCAGAGGTGCGGCGGTGCCCCCGGCGGCTCAGCGGGAGCGCAAAAGCCGCGGCCACAAACAGCGGCAGGTGCAGCAAAGCCAAGCCGGCCGGGTCGCCGCAGATCAGCAGCAGGCGCAGCGACACCAGCAGCGCCGCCCCGCCGAGGAGCAGCCGCATGCGGTCGGGCCCGCTCGGGGACCGGCGGGTGCGGATCGGCTGGCCGCTGGTCGACGCCACAAGGTCCTCGCGGTGTGGAGGGGGCTGGGACCGCCAACTGGGGTCCCATCGGACGGGCGCCGCTGAACTGAAGCTGCCCTGTCGCATCTTTCTCCGCGCGGAGGGCCCGCGGGTACTGCCAAGCCGCGGCGCCGCCGAAGATCCACGTGGATACACCACTTTCAATGTTCCACGAGCGGCGAGGGCAGCGGAGCGCCGCGGGGCGCGGTGGCGCAGGGCGGCCGCCCCTCGCGCGCCTCGCCGCCGCTGCGCTACGATGGGCGCCTCGGAGGCCCCATGAACAGACGCCCCTCCGCCGCGCCGCTGCTGGCCGCGGCCCTCCTCCTGCCCGCCTGCGTCGCCAAGGGGGTCGACAGCGGGGCCCCGGTGCTCGGCGACACCCCCTCCGCTTGGCTGTTGGTCGACGAGAACCTCAGCTCGGCGAGCGCCGGCGAAGAGCGCGGCCCGATGACCGAGCGCGGCCACGTGAGCGCGTGGTACTTCGGCCACTCGACGTGAGGCTACTGCAGTAGCCAGTTTGGCTACCTCAACGAGATGCAGGCCGTTCTCGACGAAGACGAGGCGGTCATCCTGGGCGTGAACGCGGCCGGCCTCGAGGCGGGGAACGTCACGGTCACCACCGACCGCACCCTCCCCTGGCTGCAGGACACCGACTCTGTCGACGCCTGGGGCGCGTGGGGCGTGACTTGGCGCGATGTGTGGGTGCTCGACCCCGATGGTGTGCTGGTCGGGATCATGAACCTCACCGAGCATGACCTGTCTGTGCCCGAGAACTTCGCCGCCCTGCGTGAGCTCATCGAATCGGCCGACGACTGAGCGGGGCCCCCGCGGCGGCGCGCCCCCAGCGTCGACCCGCCGCGGCGCCCTTGGCTCACCCAAGGGCGCGCGCTGTGGGCGTTCTCCGCATGTACACGCTTGACTTGTCAAGGCACCTTAGGTACACCCGCGGCTCAGGGGGAGCTCCCATGTCCGCCGCCGCCCGCCTCGAGGAGCCGCTCGTGACCCACGCCCAGCCGAGCGCGCGCCCCGATGCGCACCTGACCCCCGATGAGCTGGCCGACGACGCGCCGACCGACCTGCCCGGCGGCCCGCCCGCGGCGCCCACCCTCCTGCCCGCGGCCGAAGATGACGAGGGCTTGGCGACTGAGGGCGGCCTGTTCGGGGGCGCGATGTCGCCCGAGGGCTGGGATGCCCCCGCCGAGGCCGAAGACGGCGCTTGGCGCCCCGACGGTGAGCTGGCGGCGAGCTTGACCGGCGAGGGTGGCCCCCCGGCCGCGGGCCCCGGCTGGCACCTCTCACCCGAGCCCGGCGAAGCGCCGCCGGTGCACGAGCTGCCGGTCGACGCGGTCCGGCCCGGCCTGGGCGGGGGCGGCGACCTCGAGGCCCTCCTGCTCGAGACCGAGAACCTCCGCCTGCGCCGCGAGCTGCACGAAGACCGCCGCCTGCGGGCCGAGGTCGAGGGGCAGCTCCACGAGCAGCGGGCCCGCCACGCCGCCGCCGAGGCCGAGGGCCGCGACTGGCGCGCCGCCGCCGCCGCCGCCGAGGCCCGCATCCAGCAGCTCGAGTGGAAGTTGGCCCACTACCAAGCCTTCGCCGAGTCTGGCTGGTGGGCGCGCCTGCGGGGCTGCCCGCCCTTCCACCCGCCGGCCCTGATCAAAGACAGCTGAGGCGCAGGCCGCGGGCGAGCCCTCGTCGCCCCATCAGCCCCACCTCCGCGCCCGTTCAGCGCCCGCGGGCGCGCGGCGGCCCCAGGGCTGTAGGCCCGAGCCCCGCGGCGACCACGCCGACCAAAGCAACGTGCTGCTGCAGATCGACCGCGCCCGGGTCGAGCACCCGGTGGATGAGCGCGCCGAGCAGGAAGCTCAGCAGCGCCCGCGCCACGGCCTCGTCCTCGATGCCCAGCTGCTCGGCGAGGGCCTCGGCGTAGTCGCTCAGCGTGTCGCTGAGCAGCGCCTGCGCGCTCGGCTCGGGGTGGTGGCGCTGAAACTCGAGGCAGATCAGCAAGGTCTGCTGCAGCGTATGGGCCTCGGCTTCAAGGAAGCGGGCGAGCGCAGCCAGCCGCGCGTCGACATCGGCGTCGGGCGCGATGCCCCGGGCGGCCACCTCGACGGTCTCGGCGGTCAGCTGCTTGACCATCGCGCCGAAGAGCGCCGCTTTGGTGTCGAAGTAGTGGTAGAGCGTGCCGGTGGAGACGCCGAGCTGCAGGGCCAACACGCGCATGGTCACGTGGGCGTAGCCGAGCTGGGCGAAGAGGGGGAAGCTGGCCCGGAGCAGCTCGCTGCGGCGGCGGTCGTGGTCGATGATCCGGGGCATGGGGCACCAGCGCAGGGGCGGAGCGCGCCGCTATCGCCGCGGGGCCGCGCCCGGTGCCCTCAGGCGCCCAGCGCGAGCCCGGGCGCCGGGGCCGCCGCCACCGCCGCCGGGCGCGGGCGGGTGAACAGCCGCTGCAGCTCGATCGGCCCGCGCAGGGTCTCGGCGCCCCGCCAGGTGCAGTGCTCCGGCCCGCCGCCCCAGGCTTGGCGCATGGCCTCGACCGCCGGCCCATCGGGGCCCTGGTTGACGAAGGTGTGGCCAAAGGCGGCGCCCAGGCGGGCGAGCAGCGGGGCCTCGACCCCGAAGCTGTACAGGGCCGCCGCCCCGACGCCCACACCCTCAAGCAGGGCATTCTCGTCGGTCCAGGGCACCACGGCGAGCACCGGGCCGGGCTTGGACAGGCGCACCACCGACAGCGCAGGGTCGCAGCCGCTGACCACCGTCGGGTAGAGCACCGGCTCGCTGCCCTCGCGGAAGCGGCGGAAGTCGAGGCCCACGTCGAGGCTGGCCCCGGTGTCCTCGGCCTCGTCGAGCATCTCGAGCAGGGCGAGGCGGTCCGCGTCGGCCCGCAGCGGGCTGACCATCGCCGCCGGGTCGGTCGGGTCCTCGACCGCCCGCGCCGCCGCCTCAGCGCAGATGGCGGCGACCAGCGCCTCGTGGCGGTCGGCGTGCACATAGACCCGGCCCACCCGCGCCCGGTCGTGGCCGCCAAGGCGGAACGCGCTGGCCGCGGCCCGCGCCGCCGCGCCGAGGTCCGCGCTCCGACCCACCACCAAGGCGTGGTTACCCGCCTGCTCCCAGGTGATCGGCGCGCCCGTGGCCCGCAGGCGCTCCTCGAGGCCCACGACGCCCCCCGCCGCGCCGCCGATCCAGACCGCTTGGGTGTAGGGGTCGGCGGCGACCCGGCGCAGGAAGGCCTCGGCGGGCAGCGCCGAGAGGATGACGCCGGGCAGGCAGCGCTCGACGAGCGCGGCGAGCTGGGCGGTCGTCCGGCGGGCGGCGGGGTCGGTGTTCACCAGGATCTGGGGCACACCCGCGAGGAAGGCCGCGGGCATCACCCGGCAGAGATCGGGGAGCAGGGCCAGCGGGTCGAGCTGCAGCGCGACCGCGCCCGCCGCCCGGCGCTCCCCCACCCGCACCGCCGGGTCACCCGCGCCAGGCGCGGCCCAGGCCTCGAGCGCGGCCCGGGCGAGCGGCAGCTGCTCGTGCAGCAGCTCACCGTGCGCGAGCTGAAGGTCAGCGGAGAGCTCCGCGCAGAGCTCCTCCCCTCGCGCGGCGAGGGCGAGGGCGAAGCGGCGGAGGGCCTGCGGGCGTTTGTCTGGGTGGCTCATGCTCTGGGTGTCGGCATCGCCCCGCTCGGCCATGAGGGGCGCCGCCCGCAGGCCCGGGGCGCATCGCAGCCCCTCAGCCGGCGGGCCGCCGGGCCGGGCGATCCTGCGGCGTCGCGCGCAGCGGGTCTTCGGGCCAGGAGTGTTTGGGATAGCGCCCACGAAGCTCTTTTCGCACTTCGGGATAGATGTGCTGCCAAAAGCCGGCGAGGTCTTGGGTGACCTGCTGGGGGCGGTGGTTGGGGGCCAGCAGGTGCAGCCGCACCAGCACCCGGCCCTCGGCGATCCGCGGGGTGTCGGCCAGCCCGAACAGCTGCTGGATCCGCGCGGCGAGCACGGGCGGCTCCTCGCCATCGCCGTAGTCCAGCGGCAGCTCGGCGCCCGAGGGCACCCGCAGCCGCTGCGGGGCCAGGGCGTCGAGGCGCTGGCGCAGCGCCCAGGGCAGCCCGGCGAGCACCTCCTCTTCGACCGGCGCCGCGGCCAGCTCGGCGAGGCTGCGGCGCCCGCGGCAGAGGAGCGTGAGCAGCTCCCGCCGGGCCTCGGGCCCCGCGGCGGGCAGACCGAGCTCGGGCATCACCCGCGAGAGCAGGCGCAGGCGGCCCCACAGCGGGTCGAGGCGCTCGGCGGGCAGGCCGAAGCCGGGCCGGCGCAGCGCTGCGGTGCGCAGCAGGGCCGCGGCGGCCTCGGGCTCGGGCCGGCGCTCGGGGGCCCGCCGCTCGTGGAGCACCAGCGCGCCGATCTTGCGCTGCTCCACGACGATCGCCGCGCCCCGCTCCTCATCCCAGGTGGTCGACCAAGCGGTGTGCTCGGGCAGCAGGCCCGGCCGCACCGGCGCGGCCAGCCGCACGCGGTGCTCGCTGTGCACCCCCCGCCGGCCGGCGTGCAGGCCGACCGCGACCAGCAGCTCGGCCCCCGGCAGCTGCTCGGGTGGATCGAGCACCGCCCCGCTGCCGCTGGCGAGCAGCAGGCGGGCGCGGTCCCCCTCGCGGCGGCGGCCCAAGCGCTCGGGGAAGCCGGCGAGCAAGGCGCGCACCACCCGATCTTCGAGGTCAGGGCCCGGCCGGTCGGCGCGGGCGCCCACCGCCTGCCAGAGCTGATCGCGCACGGCGGCGCACTCGCGGTGCGCGGCGGGCGAGGCGCCGCTGCGCCGCGCCGGCTGGTCGAGCAGGGCGATGCGCTCGAGCAGGTCGAGGCGGCCCGCTTGGTCGGGCCAGGGGTCGCGCTCCCCGGCGAGGGCGGCCGCCGCCGCTGCGGCCCGCGCGCAGCCCTGGGCCTCACCGGCCAGCACCACGGCGCCCAGCCGGGGCTCGACCGGCAGCCGGGCCAACGCGCGCCCCAGCGCGGTGATCCCCCGCTCGTCGACCGCGCCCAGCGCCCGCAGCAGGCCCCGCGCGCCGGCCAGCGCCGCGGGGCTCGGCGCGTCGAACCAGGCGAAGTTCGCCGGGTCTTCGCCCATGTCGAGCAGCAGCAGCGAGAGGCCGCTGAGGTCCTCGCTGTGGATGGCCGGCGGGGCCGAGGCCGGCCGCAGCCGGTGCTCGGCCTCGGTCCACAGCCGCAGGCAGCGGCCCGGGCCGGTCCGCCCGGCGCGCCCCGCCCGCTGATCGGCGCTGTCGCGGGCGATCAGCGCGGTCTCGAGCCGGCTGAGGCCGGTGGCCGGGTCGAGGGCCGGCCGCCGCTCCACGCCGCTGTCGATGACCAGGCCCACCCCCTCGAGGGTGACCGAGGTCTCGGCGATGTTGGTGCTCAGCACCACCTTGGGGCGCCCGGCCGGGGCGAGCGCGGCGTCCTGGGCCTCGCCGCTCAGCCGGCCGTGCAGGGGCAGCACCTCGGGTGCGCCCTCGGGTGGCCGATCCGCCAGGAGCTGCGCCACGCGGTCAATCTCAGCGACGCCGGGCAAGAAGACCAGGGTGTGGCCGGCGGCGCCGCCGGCGTGCTCGGCGCGCACCGCCTGGGCCACCGCCGCGTCGAGGTGGCCGTCGAGCGGGCGGTCGAGGTGGCGGACGGCGACCGGGAAGCTGCGGCCCTCAGCCCGCACCAGCGGAGCCGGGCCGGCCGCGTCGCCGAGGAAGCGCTGGACGGGCTCGGGCGCCATCGTGGCCGACATGACCACCAGCAGCAGCTCGGGGCGCAGCTCGCGCCGCAGGGCGGCGAGCAGGGCTAGGCCCAC
This sequence comes from Deltaproteobacteria bacterium, assembly GCA_016792625.1. GTDB lineage: Bacteria > Myxococcota_A > UBA796 > UBA796 > UBA2385 > JAEUKK01. Next base: position 72,981 of record JAEUKK010000039.1, read on the forward strand.
GTCGGTGTGCAGGCTGCGCTCGTGAAACTCGTCGAGGATGACCATCCCCACGCCATCGAGCAGCGGGTCGTCGGCGAGGCGCCGGGTCAGCAGGCCCTCGGTGATCACCTCGATGCGGGTGGCCCGGCTGGTCTTGTCCTCAAAACGCACCCGCCAGCCGATGAGGCCGCCGACCGGCGTGCCGCGCTCCTCGGCCATGCGCTTGGCGGCGAGGCGCGCGGCCACCCGCCGCGGCTGCAGCAGCAGGGTGCGCCCGGCGGCGGGCAGGCCGGCGTCGAGCAAGGTCAGCGGCGTCCGGGTCGTTTTGCCCGAGCCAGGCGGGGCGATGAGCACCGCGGCGCCCCGGTCGCGCAGCGCGGCGATCAGCGCCGGCGCGGCCTCGTCGATGGGCAGGGGCGCCGGCGGGGGCCGACCGCTCATCCGGCCGTGTCGAGGCGGCGGAACTCCACCCGGCGGTTGATGGCCTTGTTCGCCTTGGTAGAGTTGGGGACGATCGGCTTGGTCTCGCCGTAGCCGACGTACTCGAGGCGGTCGGGGTTGACCCCGCGGTTGATCAGGTACTCGACCACGGTGCGCGCGCGGCGGGCCGACAAGGTCAGGTTCTTGGCGTCGGGGCCGTCCGAGTCGGTGTGGCCCTGCACCTCGATGCGGATGGTCGAGAACTGCACCAAGGTGACCGCGACCTCGTCGAGCACGCGGAAGCTGTCGGGCGTCAGCCGGTCGCTGCCCGTCTCGAAGTTCACGCCGCGGATGACCCCGTTGAAGGTGTCGGGCTCTTTGGGCTTGTCATCGGGGCAGCCGTCTTCATCGCTGACCCCGTTGATCACCTCGGGCTCGGTGGGGCAGCGGTCCACATCGTCGCCCACGCCATCCTTGTCGTTGTCGAGGTCGGGGCAGCCGTCAGCGTCCTCGAAGCCGTCGCGGTCCTCGGCTAGGGCGGGGCAGCGATCAATCTCGTCGAGGATGCCGTCACCGTCGTTGTCATCGTCGGGGCAGCCGTCGCCGTCGGTGTGGCCGTCCTTGTCTTCGGCCTCGTCGGGGCAGCGGTCAGTCCAGTCGGCGACGCCGTCGCGGTCGTTGTCGGGGTCGGGGCAGCCGTCCTTGTCCTCAAAGCCGTCCCGGTCCTCCTCCTCTTCTTTGCACTGGTCGACCCGGTCAGGCACGCCGTCCTGGTCGTCATCCTCGTCGGGGCAGCCGTCCTCGTCTTGGAAGCCGTCGAGGTCCTCTTTGCGGGCGGGGCAGGCGTCGAAGCGGTCCACGATGCCGTCCCGGTCGTCGTCTCGGTTGAGCTCGACCCCGCGGAAGCAGACGCCGCCGGTGACCTCCCAGTTGCCGAACTCTTGGGGGTACTGGCCGCTGCGGCTCTCGCCGAAGTGGATGAGGCTGCGGACATCGGCCCGGAAGAACCAGGGCCCGCTCAGCCGCACCAGCGTGCCGGCGCCGAAGTTCATCGCGAAGTCGCTGTGCGGGTTCTCGCGCACAAAGCGGCTGTCTTTGGCCGACTGGGGCAGCACCACGCCGCCCGCGCCCGGCTCGACCTGCCGCCAGAGCATGCCCACGCCGCCCAAAAAGAAGGGCTGCAGCCAGTGGTCAGGCGCCATGTCGACCATCAGGCTCAGCCGCGGGCTCAGCGCCGTGTAGGGCAGCTTGAGCGCCGGGGCTTGGCCGCCGTGCACCCCGAGCTCACCCTCGAAGGTCCACACCGTGCCGAGGGTGAAGCCGACGCGCGGGCTGACCGCCCAGCCGTCGTCGATCTCTTCGTCGTCGTCCACGAAGAGGTAGCCGCCGGCGACGCTGGCGGTGGCGCCCTGCTCGGGCGCGGCGCTGGCCAAGCCGACGAGGAGGGAGAGGAGCACGGAGGGGCACATGCGCGGCTCGGGCGCCGGATCAGCGAGGTGGCCGCCGGGGCGGAGCGGCCCCTATCCAGCGCGCAGCAGGTCGATGGTTGCGATCTGGTGACCGCGGGCCCCTACGCACAAAGCCCCCCCGCCGGTGAAGGCGGAGGGGCTCGGTGCGCAGCGGGGGCTCAGCGCGCGGGCGCCCTGCCCCGCCGCCGCGGGATCACTTCTGGGCCGGGAGGGCCGAGATGCGCTCGCGGAGGTTCTTGCCCGGCTTGAAGCTGACGTACTCCTTCGCGGGGATCTCAAGCTTGCCCTTGGAGCTCGGGTTGGTGCCCACGCGGCTGGCGCGGGTCTTCCGGAGCAGGGTGCCGAAGCCGGCGAAGAGGACCTTGGCCTCGTCCTTGCTGTCCGAGGCGAGCTGGCCGGCGATGATGCCGTCCTCGGCGTCAAACAGGTGGTTGAGGACAGCCTGGGCCTGCACGAGCGAGATGTCGGCGCGAGCGGCGAGCTGCGAAGCGATGTCCTTCTTGTTCATGGCGACTCCAACGGGGGCCGACAACGGCGGCCATTCACGGGGGAGGGCCGCCGCGCGGCGGCCCGAAACGAGGGAGGACTACTTCTGGGCCGGCAGGGCAGCGATGCGCTCGCGCAGGGTCTTGCCGGGCTTGAAGCTGATGTACTCCTTCGGCTCGATGTCCATCTTCTGGCCCGAGGAGGGGTTGGTGCCGCGGCGGCCAGCGCGGGTGTTGCGCTGGAAGGTGCCGAAGCCGGCGAAGAGGACCTTGGCGTCGTCCTGCTTCTCGGAGGCCAGCGTGCCCGTGATGATGCCGGTGTCGGCGTCAAACAGGTGGTTGAGGAGCGCCTGGGCCTGCACCACAGAGATGTTGGCGCGGGCGGCGAGCTGGGAGGCGACGTCCTTCTTGTTCATTGCAGACTCCTCGGGTGATGTCGGGGATGTTGGGGGATGTTGGGGGATGGTCGGGGATGAACGGGCCGGTTCGGTCGCAGAGGCCAACGGCTGGCGGCTGCGGGTCGTGGCCGAGCCACTGGCGCTGGAACTGAGAGCGAGCGGATGGAGGGCCGCTCGGGGACAGGTCGGGAGCTTTGCTCGCGGGTGCGCCGCGGCGTGCGACGCGCGCCCCGGGGAGGGGCGCCCCACCCGCGCGGGGACGAGGGCCAGGGGCGCCGCGTCTGCGCGGGAGGGGATGAGCGGGGAGGAGCGCGGGGCGCTGCGCGCGGGGGAGACCCGGTCGACGCCGCCGGCCCCGCGACCACCCCCGATGGGGGCACCGCTACGGGCAGGGCGCCGATAACGAGGGCGCCCAGGCTCTACAAGCGGGAAAGTGGCGGTTGTGCCGTGTAAGGCCCCTGTAGGCCCCGAATGCCGGGGCGGGGCGGCGCCTGCTCACTCGGCAACTGGTTGATTCGATGGACCTTCACCAGATGCCCCACCAGCGCGGCCCCGTGCGGCGAAGATCCGCAGCGCGCGGTCATACGCGATCATGCCGAGCACGCTGATCAAGCCCCAGCCGGCCAGCTCCCACCACATGGCCGTGGGGTCATAGACCTCGCGGAGCAGGTCACGCGCAGCCTCGGGGCCCACCTGCAGGTGCGCGGCGAGGGCAGCGAGCGCCTCCTCGCGGGGGAGCTGGGCGGCCTCGGCCACCCCGAGCTGCTCTGTGAGGTAGCGCCGGGCGAGGTTGGCCCGATCTCCGCCCTCTTCGTACTGGTCGCCCACCAGCACCGAGCCGGCGATCCAGCCGATCGCCACGGGGATGTTGGCGTAGCCCATGAACAGGCCCTCTTGGCCGCGGGGCGCGAGGCTGGCCAGGTACTCGAGCTTCTTGGGGCTCGACAACATCTCGCCCAGCGAGAACAACGTCAGGCCCGCTACACAGCCCCATCCGCTGGTCGCGGTGCCCGCGAGCGCGCCGCCGAGGGTGGCCAAGCACATGCCGAGGATGATGTTCCACAAGGTGGGCAGGCGCGCGCTGGCCTGGGCCACGAAGACCATGCCGGTGATGATCAGCGCCGAATTGACGTTGAGCAGCCACTCCGGGTTGACCTGGCCGCCGCTCTCGGCGAGCTGGGTCAGGGCCCCGCTGGCCGACGAGAGCGGGCCGTAGCTGCCCACGCCCGCTGCGAGCAAGCCGACCAGACCGACGCCCAGCACGCCCATCCGGCCATGCGCCCGCGCGGCGCCGGCGGCCGCGGCCCCCGCGCCGAGCACCGCGGCCAGGGCGGCAGCCGGGCCCAGCGCCCCGGCGAGGGGCAGGGCGGCCAGGGCCCCGAGCAGCCCGATCAAGCCCAAGCGGGCGGCGGTCAGGGGCGCGCGCACCCGCGCCGGATCGGCGACCAGCGCGGCAGAGAGCGCCAGCGGCGCGCCCCAGGTCAAGGCCGCGGCGAGGGCGCCGGCCCCGACCACCGCCGGGGACCGGAGGGCCGCGCCGAGGTCGGCGATCAGATCGCCGCTGTCCACCCAGTCGTCGATGGTGACCGGCAGCAGGTCGAAGACCTGGTTGAAGCTCAGCCAGAAGCCCGAGAAGATGAGGCAGAACCAGAGCACGCGGGGTGAGAACAGGCCGACGATGCTGAGCACCACGATGTCGGCGGCCCGCAGGGTGGGCGCGGTGAACCGGGCCGGCGCGGCCACAAAACGCAGCAGGGGCGCGGCGAGGCCGGGCGCCCCCCAGGACAAAAACGCGCCGTCGGCGAAGCGCAGCGCGCCGGCGAGGGGGTCGAGCCCCGCGCCGCTGAGGCCATCGGCGGCGAGCGCCGCCCCGCCCATGAGCCCGGCGGCGAGGGCGCCCGCCGCCCCGACCCCGGCCAGGGCCGCCGCGGCCCCCAGCGCCCGGCCCGACAGCGTCAGACCCAGCGCGGTCAGCGCGGCGAGAAAACCCACCAACGCGCCAATGCCGCTGGGGTGCAGGCCAGCGAGGCCGAGCCAGAGCCCGGCGAGGGCGGCGCCCGACCAAGCCGCGCCGCCCGCGAGCAGGGCGATCGCCCAGCCGCGGGGCCGGCCGCGCGGGGTGGCCGCGGCCAGCGCCCGCCAGGGGCTCGGGTCGCTGGGCGCCGCGCTCGACCGCCGCTCCTCGGTCGCGTCGGTGTAAAAGGGCAGCCACAGCAGGTTCAGGCTCACCGTGGCCGCGCAGACCAAGAAGACCCAGGTCCAGTCCATCAGGCGGAGCACGCCGGCGAGGCTCGGCCCGATGAACCCGCCCACGTTGACCAGCTGGTAGAAAATGCCCCAGCCCAGGCTCGCTTCGCTGCCCCGCAGGCTGGCGGCCAGCGTGCCCTGCACGCCCGGCTTGAACAGCGCCGTGCCCGTGGCCAGCCCCAAACACGCCAAGAAGAAGAGCGGGTAGCTCGGCGCCACCGCCATGCCGATGTAGCCGAGCACCTTGACCAAGATCGCCACCACGATGGTGTTCTTGTGGCCATAGCGATCGGCGAGGCCGCCGGTGAACATCGGCAGCAGGCTCTGCACCGCCGCCCAGGCGGCGAAGATCGAGCCCTTCTGCACATGGTCGAGCCCTGGCCCACCCTCGCTGGCCGGCAGCAGCATGTAGATGGGAACGGTGGCCCGCACGCCATAGTAGGCGAGCCGCTCGAGCATCTCCATCGTGTTGACGATCCAGAAGCGGTCGTCGAGCCGCAGCAGCTGCGACACCAGCCCCTCGGTCGGCGGCGCCTGCACCTCGGCCCCCATGCACCCTCCCGGTGGTCGGGTCAGACCCCGACCGGGGCTGAGCCTACACCGCCGCGGCCCCCTCCCCTGCGGTACTGTCCGGCCACCGTCCCGCCACGGAGCCGCCATGCGCCGCGCCCTCGCCCCCCTCCTCCTCCCCTTTTCCTTGCTGAGCTGCGGCGACGGCGGGCCCAAAAGCAGCCCGGGCGCGGGTGATGGGGGCGCCGACACCGAGGCCACGCCGGGCGCCTGCCCTCCGGCTGGCCAAGCCCTGGCGCGGGTGCTCGACACGGCGGGGCCCTACCTGCCCGGCGCGGTGGCGGTGGGGACGGCGGGCGACCTGCTCCTCCAAAATCACCGCGCAGCCTTTGTGATCACCGCGCCCGACACACAGCGCACCTACTACTACTACGGGGGTGTGCTGGCCGACGCCGCCCCGATGGACGGCTGCGCCTTTGGCGGCGAAGACAAGCTCGACGAGGTCGCCCCGGTGCTGGGCACCCTGAACCTCACCGACTTCGGCAGCAGCGTGCTGCGGGGCTTTCGCGGCACCCGCGCCGAGGTGCTGGCCGACGGCAGCGACGGCGGCCCGGCCATCGTGCGGGTCGAGGGCACCGACGACATCCACTGGCTCGTCGAGTACACCCTCATCGGCGACAAGATCCAGTCCGGCGGCCGGCCCGTGTCCAGCCCCTACGGCCTGCGCATGACCATGGACTTCGTGCTGGAGCCCGACAGCGAGGTCCTCCGCGTCGACTGGACCTTTGAGAACACCGCAGACGTCGAGCTGCGCCTGCTCTCCGGCCACCTGCTCAGCTTTGGCCCGAGCATGGACCTCGCCCGCTTCGCCCAGTCCAGCCTGACCTTCGGCGGTTTTGGGGTCGCCGCCGGCATCCCCTACCTCGTGACCACCGATGGTGAGGGCGCCTACGGCTTCACCGTGCAGGACGCCAACCTCGCCTATATCCCCATCTCGGGCATCGACGTCGCCCTCGACCTGAACCAAGCGCTGACCGCGCCGATCGTGCTCCCGCCCGGCGGCCGCCAGACCCGCTCCCACTTCTTGGCGGTGGGGGCCACCGACGGCCCGAGCGCGACCGGGCCGCTGACCGCGGCGAGCCCACACCTGCTGCCCGGCCTGCGCGCGACGCCCAGCGAGGTGCGCGGCGCGGTGGTCGACCCCGCGGGCCAGCCGGTGACCGACGCCCGCCTGCACGTGCTGGTGGGCGAAGACCGCCAAGTATTGGACATCGCCACCACCGACAGCGCAGGAGAGTTCCGGCTGAACCTGCCCGCCTTCACCCCGGCCTGGAGCTACGCGGTCGAGGTGGTGGCGCCCGGGCGTGAGCCGGTCGAGGCCGAGGCCCCCGGGGCGGGCGCGCTGGACCTGCGGGTCGGCCCAGCCTCGAGCCTGCGCATCGACGTGCAGGAGGACGGGGCCCCCGTGCCGGCGAAGATCAGCCTGCGCCGCGAGGATGGGTTGGTCGAGACCCGGTGGAGCACCGGCGCCGACAGCAGCCCGCTCCGGCCCGGCAACTACCGCGCCACCATCACCCGAGGCTACGAGTACGCCGCGGTGGAGGTCAATCTCACCGTCCCCGAAGGCGGCGAGGCCACGCTCGAGGCCACGCTCGAGCGGGTGGTCGACACCCGCGGCTGGATCAGCGCCGACACCCACGTGCACAGCGAGCTGAGCCCCGACAGCCGCACGCCGGTCGAGGAGCTGCTCTGGCACGCCGCCGCCCACGGCCTCGACGTGGTGGTGCACAGCGAGCACGAGAACCTGCAAAACGGCTACACAGACGTCGATCCGGCGCTGCGGGCCTATGTCGCCTCGGTCATCGGCCAAGAGGTGACCGCGACCATGCCCGAGCACATGACCATGCTCGCCGCGGTGCCCGACGGCACCGAGCGGGGCGGTTTTGTGCCCTGGTACGGCCTCGATCTGGGCGAGCTCTTCGCGGCGATGCGCGAGCGGTCCGGCGGCGGCATCAACATCTTCAACCACCCCGGTTTTATGTGGCGGATCGGCTGGGACCCCATCGCCGCCGCGCCCACGGTCACCGACCCGACCCTGCTCGGCCTGCGGCCCGACCAAGAGGTCTGGTCCTGGGACTTCGACGCGATGGAGGTGATGAACGGCCTGAGCTCGATCTTCGCCGAGGGCAACGGCCGCTTCACGCTCTGGCAGAGCGCGCTCAACGCCGGCCACCGGGTCACGGCCGTGGCCAGCAGCGACGACCACAGCGGCGACGAGGTCGGCTTCCCCCGCACCTACGTCCCGGTTGAAGATGACGCGCCAGCGGCCTTTCGCGACGCGGTGCTGCTCGATGGCCTGCGCGGGGGCACCGCGGTGCTCAGCGCCGGGGCCTTCATTGAGGCCGAGCTCGAGGGCGTGGGCCCGGGTGGCGTGGCCAGGCCGGGCGCGCTCTCGCTGCGGGTCCAGGCGATGCCCCAGATCCACATCGACCAGGTCGTCGTCTTCGCCAATTGTGCGGTGCTGGCCACCCTGCCCGCCGACGCGCCCGAGGGTGTGGTCAAGCTCGCGCTCGAGCTGCCGGTCACGCTCGAGGCCGACGCCACCCTGGTGGTCGCGGCCTTCGGTGACGGGCCGCTGCCCGACGGGCTGCTGGGCGGCGGCGGGCGCACGCCCCGCGGCCTCACCAATGCGATCTACGTCGACGCAGACGGTGATGGCGCCTGGACCCCGCCCGGCGGCCAGCCCTGCGCGGACGCCTGGTAGGCCCGCGGGGGCGCTGACCGGCGCTCGAGGCCCTGCTCAGTCGGCTTCGTCGGCCTCGTCGGCCTCGTCGGCGTCATCGTCCTCGGGCTCGCCCTCGGGCTCGTCATCCTCCTCGATCTCGTCTTCCGCGTCGTCATCATCGTCGTCATCGTCATCGTCGTCGTCGTCATCTTCCCGCTCGCCGCGCCGGTCTTCTCGCTCGGTGTCGTCGAGGTCGAGGTCGCCGTTGCGGTCGGGGTAGAGGCCCGCCCCGCTCAACACGAGCTCGACCAGGCCGTCGTGGCGCGGATCCCCCGCCTCGATCAGCGGCCCGTCGGCGAAGGTCTCGGGGGAGAGCCAGCCCGGCGTGGCCAGCTCGAGCACGCTGGTCTCGCCATCCACGGGAAGGGTCTGCACCACGAGGTTCAGCGTGGGCAGGGTCAGCGCGGCGCGGAAGCTGGCGCCGAGGCCGTCGACCCCCTCGACCACCAGCGGCGCGGCCGGCGTGAGCTCAAGCCCGCAGAGGGCGCCCGCGGGCAGGGCGACCTGCGCGGGGGCGAGCAGGTCGAGCTCGACCCCGGCCACCAGGGTCTGGCGCCCGCCGCCGCAGCCGACCGCGGTCAGCGTGCCGAGCGCGAGCCGCGCGCTGCTCGGCGCGAGCTGGTCGGCGGGGGCCACCCGCACCGCGGTCAGGCCCGGGTTGCCCACCGAGGTGCCCTCGACGGTCGTCCGCGCGCAGCCGGCGGCGAGGGCCAACAGGAGGAGGGAGGCCCCGTGGGCCGACCGGGAGGAAACGGGGCGGGAGGAAACGGGGCGGGAGGAAACGGGGCGGGAGGAAACGGGGCGGGTCATGCGTCACTCCGCGGGCAAGCCGCGCTGAGCGGGAAGAGCTGGAGGTTCACCTGAACGACGAGATCGGCCTCGTCGACGTGACCCTCGGCGAGGTCGAGCAGATGTTCTTGAAAGGCCGCGAGCTCACGCTTGAGCTGGGGCAGCAGGCGGGTGGGCACGCCCACCGTGACCGCCCCGAGGTGGCGCTCGGCGGGCGGAAAGGCGGCGATGGCGTCGGCCGCGCGGGTGAGCATGCCGCGGTGGTAGTTGTGCACCGCGAGGCCTGCGACCTCGTGGGGCGTGACCACGCTCTGGTCGACCGGTCGTAGGCGGCCGGCCTCGTCGGGCACGAGCATGCCCAGGCGCTGGAGCAACGCCAGCCCCTCGGCCGCGTCGGCGACCGAGATGCTCGGGCGGAGCTGCGCGGCCACCCAGGCGGGGTCGGCGCGGAAGCCAGCCAGGGTGGCCAGCTCACGAATGGCCGGCAGGTACCAGACCGAGAGGTACCGAAAGCCCTCGCCCTCGATGCGCCGGGCCGCTTGAAAGCGCCGCATGCCCGAGACCCGGGCGAAGATGCGCGACTTTTCGTCGGGGTCGTCGGTGCCGTCGAGCTCGACGAGGGCGGCGAGGTACTCCTGCTCTTCGGCGTCGAGGCCCATCGCCTTGCAGACCCCGGCCAGCACCGCGGGCGAGAGGTTGCGCTTGCCTTGCATGACCAGCAGCAGCAGGGACGAGGACTTGACCCCGGCGAGGCGGGCGAACACCCGGTGCGAGAAGCGCGGGTTGGCGGCCTTCTTGTACGCAAACCAGTCCGCCAAGAAGCGGCGGTGGTCGAGGGTCGCGAAGAGGTCGGGCGGGTTGGTCACGGCGGCTCCCCCGCCACTGTATCCGGGAGCTGTGTACACTTGCTGCCCAATCTCGCCGTTTCTGCCCTTGCACAGCCTTTCGTCGCGTTCACAACCCGTACACGTTTCAGGGCCGGACACGGTCTCTGCCGCCCCCCGCTCGCGGCCAGGCCCCGGCCGCGGGAAGCTGAGGGGGCGCCCCGAACCCACCCCCTGGGCGCCGCGGAGTGAACCATGCGCATGCCCACCACCAGCCTCCTCCTGCTCGCCCTGCTCGGCCTCGCCGCGTGTGATGGCAGCGCCTTCACCCTCGGCGAGAAGAGCGGCGGCGGCACCTCCGCCTCGCGCGCCGGCGGCAGCGGCGATGACTGCTCCTGCGCCGGTGATGACGACGGCGATGACGACGGCGAGGACGACGAGACCGACGACGACGGTGAGGACGAGGGCGAAGACGAGAGCGAAGACCGCGACGACGACGACGGCGATGGCCGCGACGACGACGAGGGCGATGGCCGCGACGACGACGTCGGCGAGGAGGACGGCGACGACGACGACGACTGCTCCTGCGCCGACGACGACGGCGATGAGGACGAGGACGAGGAGGACGAAGACGAGGACGAGGACGAGGACGAGGACGAGTCCGAAGAGGAGTCCGAGGACGAGACCGCCCCCGAAGACGACGAGGCCTGATGCGGCCGCGGGCCCCGCCCGCCGCTCCCCCCGGCCGGCCTGCCCTGCAGCGCCGGCCGGGCGCCGTTTTCGCGCCCCCGGGCCGCGGCCCCCGCCCTCAGCCCCCGGAGGCCGGGCGGCCCAAGGGCAGCACCGCGCTCGGCTGCGCGCGCCCGAGCCAAGCCGCCGTGTCGACCCGCAGCGAGCAGCTGCGGCGGGCCAAGGCGAAGGCCACCCAGGGCTCTGCCGCCAGCGTCGCGTCGACCAGCAGCGCGCAGGGGAAGATCGGCGCGCCGAAGGGCGGCACCGCGCCGGGCGGCAGCCCGATCACCGCCTCGAGCTCGTCGGGCCGGGCGAGGCGGTAGCGGGCCACGCCGAGCCCGCGCCGCAGCAGGCCCCCGTCGAGCTGCTGATCACCGGGCAGGGCCAGCACCGCCCAGCCCATGCGGTCGAGCTTCATGAACAGCGACTTGGCCCCCCGCTGCAGCGGCGTGCCCCGGGCCGCGGCCGCCTCGGGCGCGCTGCGGGCCTCGGCGTGGACCATGCGCTCGGCGCCGCAGCCGTCCAGCAGCGTGAGGATGGCCTGCTCGACGTCATCTGCGCGGTCGGTCATCGGAGCCCCAAAGGAAGGTCACCGAGCCGCGCGCGCCGCGGCCCGAGCGGATCGGGCTGGCGGAGGGCGTCGAGGTGCGGGGCCGCCCCCGGGCAGCGGCGCTCAAGCGCGTCGGCCTCGGCCTGCCAAGCGGCGTCGGGCGGGGCGCGCAAGCGGGCGGCGGCCAGGGCCAGCAGCGCGCCGCGGGGCGTGGGGGCCGGATCGGGCCGGCTGGCCGCGCGCAAGGCCTGGGCGGCCTCGAGCGGCAGGCCCTCCTCTTCGAGCAGCAGCGCCCGCAGCAACAGCGCCCTGCGCGCCGTGAGCCCACCCCCGCGGCGGGCCCAGCGGGCGTGGCGCTTGACCAGCGCGCTCCGCAGCGCCGGGGCGCAGGCCCCCGACAGCGCCCAGCGGAGCAGCGCCACCTCGCCCTCGGCGTCGGCGGGGTCCTCGGGCAGGGCCAGCCAGCCCTCGGGCGGGCCCAAGGCCGCGAGCAGCGCCAGCTCCGCCCGATCGGTCTGCGTGCCGCCCTCGACCCAGAGCTGGGCCCGCAGCGCGGCGACCGCCCGGCCCAAAACGACGCCCTCGGGGCAGCTTCGGGGCCGGCGTTCGAGCGCGCCCAGGGCCTCGTCGAGCTCCACCGCCGCTTCGTCGGCGGCGCCCGCCTCGGCCGCCGCCCAGGCGCCGACCGCCATCAGCCGGGCCCGCAAGAGCAGCGGGAGGCCGTCGCGCCGCACCCAGGGGCGGGCGGCGCGGGCCGCGGCGGCCGGCTCGAGCGCGGCGAGCAGGCAGCGGGCCCGCAGCAGCTCCACCTCGGCGGCCCGCGCGGGCTCCTCCTCCCACCAGAGCGCGGCGGCGTCGGCCGCGGCCCGCAGCGCGGGGTGATCGACGGGCGCGCCCTCCTCGAGGTGCAGCCGCAGGCGCTCCCCCGCCACCCGCAGCAGCTCGGCCGGGGCGCGCTCCCCTGCGGCGCGCGGCGCCGGGTCGGAGACCACCGCCGGGCGCGGGGCCCCGTCCGGGTCCACCGCGGCCACGGCGCGCAGCCGCCCCCGCTGGTGCAGCCCCGGCCCGCGCACCACGACCGCGACGCCCACCACCGGCGGCACGAGCAGCGGCTCGTCCAGCTCGATCTCGAGGCTCCAGCGCGGGCGCGCCATGCCCCCCTCCACCGTGGCGGCCCGCCGCGGGCTTAGAAGTCGGGGTCTTCGTCGGCGGCCTTCTTCTCGAGCTGGCGCGGCTTGAACAAGCGCACCTGCACGCCGAAGAGCGCGCCGGCCCCAAAGCCGCCCAAGGCCGGCGGCTCGTCGACCATCTCGGCGGTCAGCACGCCGGTGCCGGTCTGCTCGCGGGTCACGGCATCACCGCCGACCACCACGGTCAGCGGCACGTGCATGTAGAGGTCGAGGCGGTCGCCCATGCGGGCCTCGACGCCGGCGATGGCGCCGATCTGCCACAGGGCCGCGCCGGGGAAGATGGGCAGGGTCGGGTCGATCTGGCTGTGCTTGTCGACTGCGCTGCCCTTGACCAGCTGCACCACGCCGCCGGCCACCGGCCGCACCGGCGCGGTCTGAAAGAAGCTGCCCAAGGCGTGCACATTGACCAGCAGCGAGCTGTTGGTCGACACCGCCTCGGGCGGGGGCTCGCGGGTCTGGCCCTCGGTGATGCGGTTGATCTGCAGCGCGTACTTGCCGCTGGCCTGGCCGATGCCGAAGCCCACGTCGAGGCCGGGCAGGATGCCATAGCCCACGCTCGCCCCGGCCAGCACGCCGCTGCCGTCGAGGGTGGCCTGCCATACGTCGGTCTGGATGACGCTGAGGTCTTCGGCGCTCACGCCCTGGTAGGCCTCGTAGGCTTGGTCGTAGGGCCCGCGGCCAAAGCCGATCCAGGGCCGCAGCAGCAGCTGGCCGCGCCGCCCGGCCGCGCGCTCCCGCCAGTCGCGCAGGCTCATGCCCGAGTTCTTGAACTTCAGGTACTCCTCGGGGCCCATCCCGATGCGCGCCCACGGGGTCTCGCCGTCGGTCTCGGTGCCCTTGGCGATGTCCTCCATCGTGTAGCGCTTCTGCACGAGGCGCCCGGTGCGCCGGTTGCCCGCGCTCTCTCCCCCGCCCATCTCTTCATTGAGCGCGCTGAGCTGCTGCTGGGCCGCCGCCTTCTCGGCGTCTCTGGCGCTGGTGTCGGCCACCGCGGCGCGGATGTCGCCGCCGGCCTTGACCTCACCGCTGGCCACCGCCGCCGCCGCCGCGGCCACCGCCTCGGCGAAGGCGACCTCGTCATCGGGGCCCAGCTCGGCGAGGAAGGACAGCACGTCGACGCCCTTCTGCACGTCGATGATGTGCACCTCGACCGCCGCGCCCTCAGGGCCCGAGCGCACCAGGCCGGCCACGGCGAGGCTCACCTTGCCCGCCTCGCCGAGCACAAAAGCGCAGCCCACCGCCTCACCCGGGGGGCAAGAGGCCGCGTAGTCGAGCGCCGCCACGTCGCCGACCGCGGGCACCCGGTCGAGGGGCACGAGCTCGAGCCCCTTGCGGCGCCCCACCTCGCGCTCAACCGCCGCGCTGAGCTCAGCGGCGGCGCGGTCGACGCCGCCGTCCATCGCCTGGAAGTTCGACACGACCACCGGCGCGGCCAGCGCCACCGGGGCGTGCAGGGCGAGCACAACAAGCGCGCCGAGGCCCAGCAGCGCGGCGCGCGGGCGGGCCCAGGCGCGGGCGAGGGGCAGCGCGCGGACGAGGGGCAGCGGGTGGGCAAAGACAAAGGGGTGGGGCATCCGGGGCTCCTCAGGCCGCAGGATAGCACCGCGCCCAGCGGCGCCCCGCCGCGGCGCCGGCCGTGGCCCACAACGACGAGGCGGCGGGCCCTCTGGGCGACACCCGCGCGACGAGGGCGCAGACGGGGGGCGGCGCGCCGGGCTCAGCCCGCGGGCTTGCGGACCACGCGCCGGCGCAGGCTCGTCGCCGGCGCCTCGGGGCGGGTGGGCGGATCGAGCACGGCCAGGGTCTCGAGGTGGGCGGTCTCGGGGAAGAGGTCGTAGGCCGTGAGCTGCCGCACCGTCCAGCCGGCGGCGAGGAAGCGGCGCAGGTCGCGGGCCAGCGACTGCGGCTCGCAGGACACATAGGCCACCCGCGCCGGGTTCAGCGCGAGCAGCTGGTCGAACACGCCCTCTTCGAGGCCCTTCTTGGGCGGGTCGACCACGACCACCGGCGGGCGCCCCTCGAGGCGCTTGGCCACCGCGGCGAGCTGGGCGGTGGCCTCGCCGACGAAGAACTCGGCGCCCACGTGCCCCTGCTGGGCGCTCTCGGTGGCGTGCAGCACCGCGCCGGGCAGCACCTCGACGCCAAAAGCGTAGCCATGGGCCCGGGCCAGGGGCAGGGTGAAGGCCCCGACCCCGCAGTAGAGGTCGACCACCGGGTAGGCCCGCAGGTCGGCGAAGGCGGCGCTGACGTCGCGCACCAGCAGCTCGCCCACCGCCGGGTTGATCTGGAAGAAGTCACCCGGCCCGATGAGCAGCCGCTCGCCGGCCACCAGCTCGGCGATGAGCGGCACGCCCTCGAGCAGGGTGAAGCCGGGGCCCTCGCCCTCGGGCCCCCACTGCAAGATCCCGTTGCCCGGCTGGTCGTTGAAGTGCACCCACACGCCCGAGATGCCGGTGGCCGAGCCCATGACCCGCGCGGCCAGCTCTTTGAGCATGCGGTGGTTGCGGCCCGCGACGAAGGTGCAGAGCACCCGCCCATCGGCCCGGCTCTGGCGCAGCATCACGTGGCGCAAGATGCCGCTGCGGCTCTCGGGATCGTAGGGGTGCAGATCGAGGTCGATGATGTGGTGGGCCACCGAGATCATCGCCCGGCGCAGCACCGGGGTGGCGACCACACACTCGGGGATGGCGACGAGGTCGTGGCTGCCCCGGCGGTAGGCGCCGACGCGGATCTTGCCCATGTCCGACCGGCCCACGGCGAGCTTCACGAAGTGCCGGTAGTCGGCCTCGCCGTCGGGGCCCTCGCGCAGGGCCTCGAGCAGGGGCAGCTCGACGCCGAGCCCGCTGAGCGCCTCTGTGAGGGCCGCGAGGCGCACCGCCCGCTGGGCCGCCGGCTTCAGGTGCATCAGCGCGCAGGAGCCGCAGGCCTCGTAGCGGGGGCAGGGCGGCTCACGCCGGTCGGGGCTGGGCGCCGCCGCGCCGACAAAACGGCTGCGGATGCGGTGCTGGCCGACGTGCCGCACCTCGACCTCGGCCGCCTCGCCGGCGATGCCCTGCCAGATGGCCATGGCCGCGCGCTGGCCCTGGGCGATCGCAAAACCGTCCTCGTCGTAGCGGGTGGGCGTGACCACGAGGCGCTGGCCCACCCGCAGGCCGCCGGCGGGCGCGGGCCGGCGCATGGGCGGGCCGGCGTCGGGCCGGGCGTGGAGGTGGCGGTGGGCTGGGGACGGCGGCTTCGGCGGCTTCATGGGCGCGCGGCTAACCAGGGCCATGCGCCCCGGCCCGGGGGCGGCGGGTGACGGTCCTGGGGGCGGGGCGGCGGGCGGGGAGGGGGGCCTCCCCGCAACGCCCCTCCCAGGGGTCTTGGATTTTGGTGGGGTTGGCGGCCGGCCTCGGGTGCTGAGCCGGGCTGTCCGGATGGCCGGATGGCCTGTCTCGGCTGCTGATCCGGGCCGTCTGATCGGCCGGATGGCCTGCCTTGGCTGCTGATCCGGGCCGTCCGGTTGGCCGGAGGGCCTGTCTCGGGTGCTGATCCGGGCCGTCTGATTGGCCGGATGGCCTGTCTCGGCTGCTGAGGGAGGCATCCCCGATGGGCGGGAGGCTTGCCTCGGCTGCTGATCGGGCCTGTCCGGTTGGACGGAGGGGCTGTCTCAGCTGCTGATCCGACCTGTCCGGTTGGCCGGAGGGCCTGTCTCAGCTGCTGATCCGGCCTGTCCGGTTGAGCGGAGGGGCGGTCTCGGCTGCTGAGGCTCGCTGTCCGGCTTCGGGCTGTTGCGCGTGGGATGCCGGGGGCCGCCGGCCCCCGGGCCC
Source organism: Deltaproteobacteria bacterium (assembly GCA_016792625.1). Classification (GTDB taxonomy): domain Bacteria; phylum Myxococcota_A; class UBA796; order UBA796; family UBA2385; genus JAEUKK01. The sequence continues at coordinate 89,168 of JAEUKK010000039.1, forward strand.
CCGGCCAAGGGGCCCGCGGGGCCCCTTAGGATCCCCCGCCAAGGGGGGCCGGCGGGCAGGCTTCGCGCGGCGCATGGCAGCGCCGCGCGCCA
>JAEUKK010000160.1 GCA_016792625.1 Deltaproteobacteria bacterium
ACCTCGCTCGCCCCGCCCCGCACCCCCTGCACCCGCCGCCGCAGGGCGTCCCCCCTCCCCGCCCCCCGCCCCATGAAGCTCTCGGAACTGCTCGCCTCCGCTGAGGTGCGGGCCACCTGTGGCCCCCTCGACCGCCCCGTCCGCGGCCTCTCGCACGACTCGCGAGAGGTCGGCCCCGACGACGTCTTCGTGGCGATCGCCGGCGGGCGGGCCGACGCGCGCCGCTTCGCCGCCACCCTGCCCTGCGCGGCGGTGGTCTGTGAGGGCCCGGTCCAGACCTTGCCCGGGGTCACCCAGGTTGACGTGCCAGACGCGCGCCTCGCCTTGGCCGCCCTGGCCGCCGCCCTCTATGGCCACCCGGCGCGGGCCCTGCCCGTGGTCGGCCTGACCGGCACCAATGGCAAGACCACCACGAGCTTCCTCGTCGAGGCCATCACGGCGGCGGCCGGCCTGCAGAGCCTGCTCATCGGCACCACCGGCCACCGCCTCGCCGGACAGGCCCTGCCCGCGGCCCACACCACGCCCGAGGCCCCGACCCTGCAGCGGCTCTTGGCCGAGGCCCGCGCCGCCGGCTGCGGCCTCGCCGTGATGGAGGTCAGCTCGATCGGCCTCGCCCAGCGCCGGGTCGACCACCTGCCCTTCGCCGCCGCCGGCTTCACCAGCTTCAGCCAAGACCACCTCGACTTTCACGGCAGCATGGCGGCCTACCTCGCCGCCAAGTGGCGCTTGTTCACCGAGCTGCTCGCCGAAGATGGCGTCGCTGTGCTTAACTTCGACGACCCCGCCATCCGGGCCCACCCGCCGCTGCGCCAGCGGGTCTGGGGCTATGGCCGGGCCGCCGACGCGAGCCTGCGCCTCGAAGATGACGTGGTCATCGACCTCTCGGGCTGCCGGGCCACGGTGCAGACCCCGGTCGGCCGCCTCGCGCTGCGCACCCCGCTGCTGGGCGCCCACAACGTCGAGAACGCCACCTGCGCGCTGGGCCTCGGGCTGGCGCTGGGCCTCGACCCGGCGGTCTGCCTCGCCGGCATCGCCGCGGCGGGCGCGGTGCCCGGCCGCCTCGAGCGGGTGCCCGGCGGCCCCGACGACCCGGTGGTGCTGGTCGACTACGCCCACTCACCCGACGCGCTCGAGCGCAGCCTCACCACGGTGCGGGCGCTCGGGCCCACCGCCGTGCACGTCGTTTTCGGCTGCGGCGGCGACCGCGACCGCGGCAAGCGCCCGCTGATGGGGGCCATCGCCGCCCGCCTCGCCGACCGGGTCACCCTGACCTCAGACAACCCCCGCAGCGAAGACCCCGAGGTCATCCTCGACGAGATCGCCGCCGGGCTGCCCGCGGGCGCCGCCACACGCGAGGCCGACCGGGCCGCGGCGATCAGCGCGGCGGTGCGCGGCGCCCGCCCCGGCGAGGTCGTGCTCATCGCCGGCAAAGGCCACGAGACCACCCAGACCATCGGCGACCGGGTCCTGCCTTTTGACGACCGGGCGGTGGCCGCCGCGGCCCTGCGCTCCCCCCTCCCCTCTGCCCTGGGCGACCGATGACCGGCAGCACCGCGCACCGCTTCACCGCCGACGAGCTGGCCTCCTTCACCGGCGGCCAGCTGCTCGCCGCGGGCCCCGCCGGCGGCATCACCACCGACAGCCGCAGCCTCAGCGCCGGGTCGTGGTTTGTGGCGCTCAGCGGCGACCGCTTCGACGGCCACAGCTTCCTCGACGCCGCAGCGGCGGCGGGCTGCGCGGGGGCGATCGGCCAGCGCATGCCGGCCGGCTGGTCCCGCGGTTTTGTGCAGGTGCCCGACAGCCTGCGCGCGCTGCAAGACCTCGGCCGCGCGGCCCGGGCCCGTTTTGGCGGCCCGGTGGTCGGCGTCACGGGCAGCGCGGGTAAAACAACGACCCGCGCGATGATCGCGCTGGTGCTCGAGGGCCTGGGCCCGGTGCACCAGACCGTGGGCAACCTCAACAACCACATCGGCGTGCCCCTGACCCTGCTCGCGGCGCCCGAGGGCGCGGCGGCCTGGGTGGTCGAGATGGGCATGAACCACCTCGGCGAGATTGACCTGCTGCAGAGCATCGCCGCGCCGACCGTGCGGGTGATCACCAACGTCGGCGCCGCCCACCTCGAGGGCCTGGGCAGCCTCGAGAACATCGCCCGCGCCAAGGGTGAGCTCTTCGACGGGGCCCGCCCGGGCGACATCTGCTGCGTCAACGCCGACGACCCGCGGGTGCGGGCCCGCCCCATCCCGCCGGGCGCCCTGACCCTCACCTGGGGCGCCCTGCCCGGGGTCGATGTGCGCCTGACCGAGGCCCAGGTCGACACGGCCACCCTGCGCACCAAGCTGCGCATCGACACGCCCAATGGCGCGCTGCGCGCCGTTTTGCCCAGCCCCGGCCTGCACCTCGCCGCCAACGCCGCCGCCGCGGTGGCCTGCGGCGTGGCCCTGCGCCTGCCGCTCGAGGGCATGGCCGCGCGCCTCGAGGCCTATGCCCCCGTCGGCATGCGCCAGCGGGTCGAGCGCCTCGACAATGGCCTGCTGGTCATTAACGACGCCTACAATGCCAACCCGCCCAGCATGGGGGCCAGCCTGCGCACCCTGGCCGCCCTGCCCGGCCGCCGCTTCGCCGTGCTCGGCGACATGCTCGAGCTGGGCAGCTTCTCGGCCGAGGCCCACGCCGAGGTGCTCGCCTTGGCGATGGGCCTGCAGCTCGACGGGGTCGTCGTCTTCGGGCCCCACTTCGCCGCCGCCGCCGCCGACCGCGCGGCCGAGACCCGCCCCCAGGTGGCCGCCGACCCCGAGGCCGCCGCCGCCCTGCTCCGCCCCGGGCTGCAGCCGAGCGACGTCATCCTGCTCAAGGGCAGCCGCGGCAGCGCCGCCGAGCGCGCCCTGCCTCCCCTTCGCCTCGCGCTGGAGCGCTGATGCTCTACCACCTCCTCAGCCCGCTGGCTGAGCAGCACAGCTTTTTCAACCTGTTCCGCTACATCACCTTCCGGGCGACCTGGGGTTTGGTGACGGCGCTGGCCATTTGTTACTTGATGTTCCCCTCTTTCATCCAATGGATGAAAAACAAGCGGATGGAGCAGATCATCCGCGATGATGGCCCGCAGAGCCACATCGAGCAAAAGGTGGGCACCCCGACCATGGGCGGCGTGCCCATGATCGTGAGCATCACGCTGTCGACGCTGTTGTGGGCCCGCCTCGACCAGCCGGTGGTCTGGATGGCCCTGATCATTTTTGGCGGCTACGGCCTCATTGGTTTTGTCGACGACTGGAAGAAGGTCATGCAGCGCAACGCCGCGGGCCTGGCTGGTCGCTACAAGATGCTCGGCCAGTTCGGCATCGCCGGCGGCGTGCTCGGCTGGGGCTACGCGACCGGGGTCATCGACCCGAGCCTCGCCCTGCCCTTCTTTAAGAACGCCACCATCCAATTCGACGCCCTGCTGCCCGGCGCGGCCTTCTTGGGCTGGCTCTACGTCATTTTCGGCATGTTCGTCTGCAATGGCAGCAGCAACGCGGTGAACCTGACCGACGGCCTCGACGGCTTGGCGATCGGCCCGACCATGACCACCGCGGGCACCTTCGGTATCCTCGCCTACCTCGCCGGGCACGCCAATTTCGCGCAGTACCTCGCCATCCCCTACGTGGGGGGCGCGGGTGAGCTGGCCATCTTCGCGGTGGCCATCGTCGGCGCGGGCCTGGGCTTCCTCTGGTACAACACCTTCCCCGCGCAGATTTTCATGGGGGACGTGGGCTCGCTGGCCCTGGGCGGGGCGCTGGGCGCCTTGGCCGTGCTCACCAAACACGAGCTGCTGCTGGTCATCGTCGGCGGCGTCTTCGTGATGGAGGCCCTCTCGGTCATGATCCAGGTGGCGAGCTTCAAGCTCACCGGCAAGCGCGTGTTCAAGATGGCGCCCATCCACCACCACTACGAGAAGTTGGGCTGGTCTGAGCCCAAGATCATCGTCCGCTTCTGGATCATCAGCGTGCTGCTCGCGCTCGTCGCGCTGTCGACCGTGAAGGTGCGCTGATGAGCGCCGCGCCCAGCCTCGCTCCCAACACGGGCGCACCCAACACGGGCGCACCCAACACGGGCGCCCCGAACAGCCCCGCCCCGGTGGCCGAAGATCACCTGCCTGCGGTCATCTTGGGCCCGGGCGCGCCCAACGACCTCGCCGGGCTCAAGGTCACCGTGGTCGGCATGGGGGCCTCGGGCCAGGCGGCGGCGGCGCTGCTGCTGGCCCGCGGGGCGACCGTGACCTGCACCGACCGCGGGGCCCACCACCCGCCGGTGCCCGGCGCCCGCTGCGTTTTTGGCCAACACGACGAAGATGACTTCTACGGCGCCGATCTGCTCGTGGTCAGCCCGGGTGTACCCGCCCACAGTCCCCTGCTCGCCGCCGCCGCCGCCCGGGGCGTGCCGCGCATCGGCGAGCTCGGGCTCGCCGCGGCGATGCTCCAAGCCCGCGGCCTGCCCCTGCTGGCCATCACCGGCACCAACGGCAAGTCGACCACGACCTGGTTCTGCGCCCAGCTGCTCGACATGGCCGGCCTGCGCTGCTTTCGCGGCGGCAACCTGGGCACCCCGCTCTCGACCCTGGCCCTCGCCCTGCTCCGCGGTGAGGCCGCGCCCGATGGGGCGGGCGGCTTCATCGAGAACGGCGCGCTGGCCGCCGCCGTCGTCGAGGTGAGCAGCTACCAGCTTGAGCTGCCCGGCCCGCTGCGCCCGCTGGCCGCGGCGGTGCTCAACCTGACCCCCGACCACCTCGCCCGTCACGGCGACATGGCCGGCTACGCCGCGGCCAAGCTGCGCCTGCTGTCGCGCTTGGCGCCCGAGGGCCTCGCGCTGCTGCCCGCGGGCGACCCCCACCTGCGCGCCGACGCCATCCCCGGCGGGCTCAGCGCCGGCGCACATCTGCACCTGCTCGGCGGGGCGCCGGGGGTGCGCTTCGAAGGTTCTGTCGCCTGGCTCAGCGGCGGGCGCGACGACGGGCCGGTCGACCTCAGCGCCCTGCCGGTGCCCGGCCGCCACAACCTCGAGAACGCCGCGGTGGCCATCGCCCTCGCCGTGCACGCTGGCGCGCCCCGCGCCCGCCTCGAGGTGGGGCGCCTCCTGCCCCTCGCCCACCGCCTGCAGGCCGTGCCCAGCCAAGATGGCCTGCGCTGGGTCAATGACAGCAAGGCGACCAACATCGACGCCACGCTGATGGGCCTGGGCGGGGTGCCCGCGGGCGCGCTGGTGCTGCTCGGCGGCGAGGGCAAAGAGGGGGCCGACTACCGCCTGCTGCTGCCCACCTTGCGCGCCGGCGGCCACCGGGTGATCTGCTTTGGCCGCGACGGGGGCCTCATCGCAGAGGCCCTGCAGACCGGCGATCCCGCGCTCGATGTCTTGACCTGTCCAGGTCTAAAGGCAGCGGTCGGGGCCGCGGCCGCCCGCGCCCAGCCCGGCCAGACCGTGCTGCTCTCGCCGGCCTGCGCGAGCTTCGACGAGTTCCGCAACTTTGAGCACCGGGGCGAGGTCTTCGCCGCCCTGGTCGCCGCCCTGCCCCCGCCCGGAGCGCGCGCATGAACCGCAGCTTCGACCACTGGCTGGTCCTCATCACCGCGGTGCTGCTCGCTTTTGGCCTCGTGATGGTCTTCTCGGCCTCGGCGGTGCTGGCCGAAGAAGAGTTCCACGACCCGTACAAGTACCTGATCCGCCAGTCGATCGCGATCTTGGTCGGGGTGGGCCTCGCCGCGGCGATGGCGTTCACGCCCACGCGGGCGCTGAAGAAATTTGGCTACGTGACCTACGCGGCCTGCCTCGCCGGCTTGTTGTTCACCTATGTGCCGGGCATCCAATACAAAGCCAACGGCGCGGCCCGGTGGATCGGCGCGGGCGGCGTGAACGTGCAGCCCTCTGAGTTCGCCAAGATCGCCGTGCTCATCGTGCTGGCGGCCTTCCTCGACGAGTACCGCACCCACCTGCACAACCGCAAGGTGCTGGCCACCGCCTTGGCCATCCCCGCCCTGCCCGCGCTGCTCACGCTCGGTCAGCCCGACTTCGGCACCACCGCCATCATGGTCGGCATCTGCGGCATCATGTTGGTCATCGCCGGCCTGCAGTGGCGCTACCTGATCCCGGTCGCCGGGGCCGGCGCGCTGGGCGTCGCCTTCTTGGTCACCGGCGAAGAGTACCGCTGGAAGCGGGTCACCAGCTTCATGGACCCGTGGCAGAACCAGCAAGGCGACGGCTACCACATCATTCAGAGCTGGGTGGCCATGCACAGCGGCGGCGTCAACGGGCAAGGCTTGGGCAACTCGATGGCCAAGCTGCACTTCTTGCCCGAGCCCTGGACCGACTTCATCGGCGCGGTCATCGGCGAAGAGCTGGGCTTGGTCGGCTTGGTCAGCTTGGTCAGCCTCTTCGCACTTTTTGTGTGGCGCGGCATGCGCATCGCCCAACGCGCGAGCACCGCTTTTGGCACCTACCTCGCCGGCACCCTCGCGGTGATGATCGGCTTAGAAGCCTTCTTTAACCTCGCGGTCATCTTGGGCCTCGTGCCGCCCAAGGGCCTCGTCCTCCCCTTCATCTCCTATGGGTCCTCGGCCACCTTGGCCAACCTCTGGGCGGTGGGTGTGCTCCTCTCCATCGCCGCCGAGGCCAAAGACCAGCCGCTCGCCCAGGGCTGGCAGGCCGCCGCCTCCCCCTTGCAGGCGCAGGCCGCTCGCTAAAGCGGGCGCGCGCCGCGGAGTCCGCATGTTCAGCGGTCGCATCCAGCACGTCCACTTCATCGGCATCGGCGGCAGCGGCATGTGCGGCATCGCCGAGGTGCTGGCCACCCAGGGCTACCAGGTCACCGGCTCTGACCAGCGCGAGAGCCCGGTGCTCGACCGGCTGCGGCGGCTCGGGGCCACGGTCGAGATCGGCCACCGGCCCGAGAACGTGCACGGCGCGCAGGTGGTCGTGCGCAGCACCGCGGTGCCCGACAGCAACCCCGAGGTGCGCGAGGCGCTGGCCCGCAAGGTCCCGGTCATCCCGCGGGCCGAGATGCTCGGCGAATTGATGCGCACCCGCTACGGCCTCGCCGTGGCCGGCACGCACGGAAAGACGACCACCACGTCCATGTTGGCGCGCTGCATGCACCACGCCGGCCTCGACCCGACCATCGTCATCGGCGGCAAGCTCGACGCCTTGGGCAGCAGCGCGCGCTTGGGCGCCGGCGAGTTTTTGGTGGCCGAGGCCGATGAGAGCGACGGCAGCTTCCTCACGCTGAGCCCAACGGTGGCGGTGGTCACCAACATTGACCCCGAGCACATGGAGCACTGGCGCACCATCGAAGCCTTGACCCAAGGTTTTGTCGACTTCGCCAACAAGGTGCCCTTCTTTGGCTTCTCGGTGCTCTGCCTCGACCACCCGCGGGTGCAAGCGCTCATGCCGCGGGTGCGCCGCCGGGTGCTCACCTACGGCTTTAGCGCCCAGGCCGACCTTCGCGCCGAGGGCGTCGAGCACGAGGGCACCAGCACCCGCTTCACCGTGCTGCAGCGGGGCGCGCGCCTGGGCGTGGTCCAGCTCGGCATGCCCGGCCGGCACAACGTCCAGAACGCGCTGGCCGCCATGTCGGTGGCGCTCGAGCTGGGCGTGGCCTTCGACACCTTACAAGAGGCCCTGCACGGCTTCTCTGGGGTTGATCGCCGCTTTAGCCTGCGGGCCACCCGCAGCTTGGCCGCCGGCGGCGCGCCGGTCCAATTCATCGACGACTACGGCCACCACCCCACCGAGATCGCCGCCACCCTCGCTGGCGCCCGCCTCGCCTGGCCAAGCCGCCGTATTGTGGCCGTCTTTCAGCCGCATCGCTTCACCCGCGTGCGCGACCTGCTCGATGAGTTCGCCACCTGCTTTCACGAGGCGGGCCACGTGGTGGTCTGCCCGGTCTACCGCGCGGGCGAGGCGCCCATCCCGGGCATCGACGAGCAGGCGATCGCCGAGCGCATCGGGGCTTTTGGCCACCGCTCGGTGGCCGCGGTGGCCGATCTGGGCGCGGCCACCGAGCACCTGCTCGGCGCGATGTTGCCGGGCGACGTGGTCATCACGCTCGGCGCCGGCGACGTGAACAAGCTCTGCCAGACCATCCCCGAGGCGCTCGATGCACACGCCTGAGCGCGAGGGCGTCGAGGCCGAGGGCCCGCCCGGCGCCGAGGTCGACGACGACAAGCTGGCCGAGCTGCTGCGCGCCTTGGCCGAGCTGCCCGGGGTCCGCTGCCGCCGCGGCGAGCCGCTCGCCCGCCACAACGCCCTGCGGGTCGGTGGTCCGGCCGATCTGTGGTGCGTGGTCGACGATCCGGCCACCCTGCCCGCGGTCTGGGCGGCGGCGTCGAAGGCCGGCGTGCCCAGCTCGATCGACTACCCGCTGTCCGACCGGCTGATCAAGGCCGGCGGCATCGGCGGCCTGGTCATCCGGCCCGGCCATAGTTTTGAGCAGGTCAGCGTGGTCGAGGGCGAAGACGGCCCGCGCCTAGAGCTCGGGGCCTGCGCGCCCTTCGCCCGCGCGGCGGGGCTAGGCGGCACCTGGGGGGCCTTGGGCACTTGGCCGGGCACGCCGGGCAGCTGGCTCGGCGGCCCACGCTGGGCCTTGCTCGCCGACTTCGCCGACGCCATCGTCATCCAGCGCGGCAAGACGGTCTCGGTGCTGCCCTGGGCCGACGGCGAGCCGCCGCCTGAGCCCGGTCCGCGCGGGGTGCTCCGGGCGGTGCGCCTGCGGGCCCCGCTGAGCCTGCGCTTGCACCGTCCGCCGCCGCCCGCCGGGGCGTTGTTCGCGCCGATGCCCAAGGTGCCCGGCGGAATCAACGGCCTGCTGCGCGGCGCGGGCGTGCTCGGCAGCCGCCTGCGGGCCTGGCGCCTCGAGGCCAACGGCGCGGTGAGCCAACACGGCGGCGGCGCCGCCGAAGATCTGCTGCTGTTCGCCAAGGCCATCCGGGCCCGGGTGCACGCGGTGCACGGGCTCGAGCCCGAGCCCTACCCGCCCCTGGTCGGCCGCAACCCCATCCGTCGTGCCGTGCGCACCAAGAAGGTGAGCTGATGAGCGCCCTCCTCCGCGAAGCTGAGCTCGAGGCCACCCTGGCCCGGGTCGCCGACAAGACCGCCCGGGTCGGCCTGCTCTATGGCGGCATGTCGGCCGAGCGGGGCGTCTCGATCAAAAGCGGCAAGGCGGTCAAAGCCGCCCTGCAACGCCGCGGGTGGGAGGTGGTGGCCATCGACGTCGGCCCCGACCTGCCCGAGCGCCTGCGCGCCGAGAAGGTCGACGTGGCCTGGCTGGCCCTGCACGGGCAGTTTGGCGAAGATGGCTGCGTGCAGGGCCTTTTAGAGATTATGCGCATCCCCTACACCGGCAGCGGCGTGCGCGCCTCGGCCGTGGCGATGGACAAGGTCATGACCAAGCGGGCGCTGCGGGGCAGCGGCGTGCGCCTCGCCGCCGACGCGGTCTGGCGGCCGGGCCAGCCCATGCCCGAGGGGCTCGGCTTCCCGGTCATGTGCAAGACCCCCCAGGGCGGCAGCACCATCGGCATCCAGCGCGTCGAAGACGAGGGGGGTCTCGAAGCGGCGCTGCTCGACCTCGCCGCCCTCGACAGCGAGGTGCTGGTCGAGCAATTCATCACCGGCGAAGAGATCACCGTGGCCGTGCTCGACGGGAGGGCCTTGCCCCCCGTGCTCATCCGCCCCCTGTCTGACGACCGCTTCTTTGACTTCGCGGCCAAGTACGCCGATGGGAAGACCGAGTACATCGTGCCCGCGCCCATCTCTGACGAGGCGCGCGCCGACGCCACCGCGCAGGCCCTCGCCGCCTACAGCACGCTCGGCCTGGGCGGCGTGGCCCGGGCCGACTTCATCATCGACGCGCAGCAGCGGGCCTGGTTCCTCGAGGTCAACACCTTGCCGGGAATGACCGCCACCAGCCTCTCTCCGATGGCGGCCGGGGCGGTGGGCCTGAGCTTTGAAGACCTCGTCGAGGCGGTGCTGCAGGGGGCCACCCTGCACACCCGCCGCGCCGACCCCGACCGGGTGGCGATCCCGGGGGCTTGAGGGCCGGCTGGGCGCCGACGGCCCCCCTGCCCGCTCGCCCGCGGGCCTGGTCGGGGCGCCGGGCCGGGGGCCCGGGCTCCCCGCCCGCGCGGGCTCGGTCGCGGGGCGACCGCCGCTGCGCGGCGCGGTCCGGTCGGCCGGGCGCGGGGCGCCCCCGCGCGCTGGGCTAAGCTGCCCGCGGAGACCCGATCCCGATGCTCGCCCACTTCGCCCGCCCCGAAGCCACCACCCTCATCGTCGGCGTCGGCGGCTGCGGGGCGCGCACGGTCGCGGCGCTCACCGAAGACGGCGACCGCGCGCTGCTGGGCGACGAGGCCAGCCCGGTCGAGCTGGTGATGGTCGGCACCGACGCGCGCGACGTCGAGGCCTCGGGCGCGAGCCGGCGCCTGCTGCTCGGGGCCGAGACCACCCGGGGCAAGGGCACCCGGGGTGACCCGCGCCTCGCCCGCGAGGCCGCCCTCGAAGAGCGCGACCGCATCAGCGATCTGGTGGGCAGCGCCGACCTTTGTTTGCTCACCGGCGGGCTCGGCGGCGGCACGGGCGGGGGCGCTCTGCCGGTGGTGGCCGAGCGGGCCCGGCGCCGTGGCGCGCTGACCGTGGCGGTGGTGCGCACGCCCGCACCGCACGAGGGCCCGCGGGCGGCGGCCCAAGCGGCGGCGGCCCTCGACGCGCTGCGGCCCCATGTGTGCGTGCTGGTCACCATTCACGGCGGGGATGACCCGGTGGTCGGCCAGCTCAGCCTGCAGACCAGCGGGCCCATCGGGCCGCGGCTGCCCGGCCCGCCCGAGGGCGACTGGCCGATCGGCGTGCGCAGCGCGCACCAGCTCGCGCCAGCGGCGGGGCCGGCCCTGTCGGTGCTGACCTTGTACGGCTGCACCGTGGCGGTCGAGCGCGGGATCGAGGGCGCGGGGCCCGCCGGCCCGTGGTTGATCTGCGGCAGCGCGCCGGTGGGGGCGATCGACGCCGCCGACCAGGCCAAGGCCGCTTGGGAGCACCTGGGCCTGACCGGCCAGGCCTGCGCCGACTACCAGGTCGACGCCCGGGGCCGGGCCTGGCTTTTGGGCCTGCAGGCGCTGGAAGCGGGCGCCTCGACGCCATCTTGGGCGAGCCCAGGCGGTGCGGGGGCCAGCGCCGCCCAGCGCACCGCGCGGACCTTGAGCCGCCGGCTGGGCCCGCTGACCCGGGCGGTGCTGCGGGCCTTGGCGCGGACGTCCCCGCCGATCGTTGAGGGGTGCCTAGTCAGTCGCTGACGCGGGCTCCACCGAAAGGGGCGGTCCCGCCCGGGGCAAGGGGCCCGCGGGGCCCCCTTGTTTCCCCCGCCAAGGGGGGCCGGTGGGCAGGCTTCGCGCGGCGCATGGCAGCGCCGCGCGCCAGCCCACAATGGCCCCCCTTTGCCGCTTGTCCCCCCAATTGGCCCCAGAGGCGGCGCGTTTTGGGGCGGTGGTGAGCGATGAAGGGGGCGCCGCGGGTGGGGCAAGGTGTGGCGCGGCCCGGGATTGACCTCTGTGAGGCTGTTCTGGCAAGGCACGGGCGTGCTGCTGCACGGCGGCGCCGCTGCTGTTCCACGCGCGGCGCACCGCACGGCGGCGGGCCGCGGCGGGCGGGCGGCCGGGCGCGCGGTGGGCCGGCGGGCGGCCGGCGGGCGGCTCTGGGGATCTGCTGATCATGGTCTGATTGACGTCATGATCAGCGAAGAGCGCGTGCGGGGTGGGTGGGGACAGCTGTGGGCGGGGCGCAGGGGCGTCGATCGGCCTGGGCACGTCGGCCCCGCGGCCTGCGGCGCGCGAAAATCCTTGCCTTGTCAAGGGCGGCGCTCCTTGGTATGTTCCACGGACCGAGGGGGGCTTGGCGCTGCCGTGCCCGCGGCTCCCCTCCCCCTTGGGCGCCCTGCCCGATGCGACCACAGGCACACGCACGGTCCGCCGCAGGCTGTCCGGCTCCTCCCCCCTCCCTGGCCTGCGGGCCGCGCGCCTCCACCGGCGCCGCCCCCGTCCAGCCCCGCCGCTCCCCCCGCCGCCCGCTCCTCCGCCGCTCTCCCCCGCCCCTCGCCGTTGGCTCCCCGCCGGCGGTCCCGCCCCAGCCCCCGCCGGCACCCCCCGCCGGCCCCGAGCCCCGCCCGTGCACTCGCCCGACCGCGCGCCCCTGATCGACGGCGAAGCCAGGATCTCCCTGGCTCGTCGCGTGCTGCGCGTGCTCGTCGCTGGCCTCGTGGGCGGCGTGCTGACCAGCGCCGCGGGCATCCTCGGGCACGAGCTGATGACCGGCGAGCTCTGGCGGGTCACCGAGGTCACCTTCGCCGGGCAGGTCAACGCCAGCGAGCCGGCCCTGCGCCACCTCGCCGATGTGCGCGTGGGCACGCACCTTTTTGAGCTCGACCTGCACGCCGTCGTGCGCGAGGTCGAGCGGCACCCCTGGGTGCGCCGGGCCGAGGCCCGCCGCGTCCTGCCCTCGACCATCGAGATCATCGTCGAAGAGCACGCTCCGGTCATGCTCATCGCTCTCGACCGGCTCTGGTACGTCGACGCCGATGGTGTGCCGTTTAAGCTCGCGACCACCGAAGACCTCGACTACCCCGTGCTCACCGGGGTCGCGCCGGCGCTGGCCGAGCAGCACCCCCAGCTCGCCGCGGGCGTGGTGCAGGGCGCCTTGCGCGTGCTCGAGGCCTGCGACGGCCACCCCCAGGTCGCCGCCGCCCTAGCCAGCGAGGTCCACTTCGACCCGCACCACGGCTACACGCTGGTCCTGCGCAACGGCAGCCAGCTGCTCATCGGCTTTGGTGAGCCCGCCAAGGCGCTGCGGCGGCTCAACCGCCTGCTGGCGTCGGGGCTCGACCTCAACGTCCCGCACCGGGTCGATCTCGACGCTCCCCGCATCGCGCTCGTGAGCCCGCTGGTCGACCCCAGCGTGCCCATCCCGCCCCCGCCCCCGCCTCCCCCTGACCTGCCGCCCTCTCCCGCTCCGGAGCAGCCATGAGCCGCAACAGCTACCCGCCCCCCCGCACCAGCGCCCCGACCTCCGCCAGCGCGGTGCACGGCCGCACCGCGAGCGCCTCCACTCCGCCCCGCAAAGAGCCCCCCACCGGCGGCAGCGGGCGCATCCACTACGACTTGGTGCAAGACGAGATGCAAAAGGCCACCATCCGGGTCATCGGCGTCGGCGGCGGCGGCGGCAACGCGGTGAACAACATGATCGAGTCCGGCATGACCGGGGTCGACTTCATCGCCGTGAACACCGACGCGCAGGACCTTGAGCGCAGCCTCGCCCCCCGCCGCTTCCAGCTCGGCGGCGCGCTCACCAAGGGCCTCGGCGCGGGCGCCAACCCCGAGATCGGCCGCGAGGCCGCCCTCGAAGACCGCGACCGGCTCGCCGAGCTCGTCGCGGGCTCTGACATGGTGTTCATCACCGCGGGCATGGGCGGCGGCACCGGCACCGGTGCTGCGCCGATCATCGCCCAGGTCGCCAAAGAGGTGGGCGCGCTCACCGTGGCGGTGGTCACCCGGCCGTTTGCGTTCGAGGGCAAGCGCCGCCGCAAGCAGGCCGACGAGGGCATCGAGGCCCTGCGCCAGGTGGTCGACACGCTGATCACCATCCCGAACCAGCGCCTGATCAGCATGGCCACCGAGCGCACCACGATGAAAGAGGCCTACGGCATGGCCGATCAGGTGCTTTACCAGGCCTGCAAGGGCGTGAGCGACCTGATCAACGGCAGCGGCATGATGAACGTCGACTTTGCCGACGTGCGCACCATTATGAACAACAAGGGCATGGCGCTGATGGGCGTGGGCGTCAGCCGCGGCGAGCACCGCACGGTCGAGGCCGCCCAGCGCGCCATCTCGAGCCCGCTGCTCGACGAGGTCAGCATCTCGGGCGCCACCTCGGTGCTGATCAACATCACCGGCAGCAGCCAGCTGACCGTCTTCGAGATCAACGACGCCGCCACCATGATCCAAGAAGAGGCGCACGAAGAGGCCAACGTCATCTTCGGGTGGGTCATCGACGAGAGCATGGGCGACGAGGCCCGGGTCACCGTCATCGCCACCGGCTTTGACGAGGCCTGGATGCAGTCGACCCCCGACGTCGAGAGCCGCGTGCGCAAGGTCGTCAACGAGAGCGGCCGCCCCGCCGGCCGCGCCCCGAACCCCAGCTACGGCGGCCGCGGCATGGCGTCCGGCCTGAGCACCGACGACTACGACATCCCGACCTTCTTCAAGAACGTCGACTGAGACGTCGTCCTCGTGCCCTCCCGCGCCACGCGGGGGGTCGAGCGCCCAGCGCCGCCGGTGCCACCGGCGGCCTTGGTCGTTTTGGGGCCATGCGCCTCGGCATCGGGGCCGCACGGCCGCACGATCAGACTTGCCACCGGGTGCCACTTCCGGGATAGTCCCGAGCTGCTCCGCCTTGTCCCGCCGCGCCTCAAGCGCGCGCCCCCGGCCCCGCCTCCATCGTCACCACTCCCCCCGAGGGCTCGATGTCGCGCTCGAACTACAACCTCCTCAACTACCAGTCGAGCTCCACCGGCTACCAGGGCACGAATGGCGGCCAGGGCAAGGGCGGGGGCTACGCGCCGACCACCCGCGACGGCGGGCACGGGCTGAAGCCGTCGGGCACCTCCAGCGGGTCCACCGGCTACCTCTCCACCGACTACAACAGCACCAACGACAACAAAGGCGGGGGGTCCACCGACTACCTCTCCACCGACTACAACAGCAAAAACAACACCAACGAGATCATCGAGAGCAGCTCGAGCGAGAGCTCGTCGAGCGAGAGCGACACCAGCCTCCACCAGATTGAGTCCAACCTGCTGAAGTACGGGCAGGTCAGCGGTGGGTCGAGCGGTCAGGACTACCTGCCGAGCCAAACCGGCGGCGGCTACGGCGGGTACAAGCTCAGCGACTACACCTCCAGCGGCTACGGGTCGAAGGGCGGCTACGGCCCCAACACCGGCAGCGGCGGCAAGAAGAAGGACAAGACCGGCGTGCAGGTACAGCCTGAGCAGGTCCAAGAGCAGCCCCAGCAGGTCGATCCGCAGGTCATCCCCTCCCGCAAGCAGCGCCTTGAGCAGCAGCGCGAGCGCGAGCGGTCGCAGTGGCACACCGACCTCAAGCAGCGCACGACGATGCCCACCATTCCGCTCCAGCCCCAGTACCGCGGCGAGCAGACCAACCAGCAGACCGGCCCGCTGGGCATGCTCATCAACGGCAAGTCCATCACCGGCACGCACTACGCGCACTCGGGTGGTGAGTACAACACCGACATCGTCGACGGCAAGCTGAACCGCGGCGGCAAGACGGTCGACTCGACCCACAACAAGCGGGTCTACATGAAAGACCACGCTGGCCGGTCGAACTACGCGATGGACGGCGCTGGCGGCTTTTACAGCTCGAGCGTGAAGGACGAGTGCGACAAGTACGCCGGCGAGACCACCGGCAAGCGCCACAACCACTCGTCGCTGGTCGGCGGTGGCGATGTCACCGCTGCCGGCACCATGGTCGTAAAAGACGGCAAGGTCGATCTTTTGGCCGACGACAGCGGCCACTACCAGCCGAACATGACCCAGACCTTCGAGGCGGTCAAACACCTGCGCGACCGCGAAGTGATGAGCGGCAAGTCCAAGGTCGAGCTGGTGGGCAAAAAGGGCGGCCAGGAAAACTTCACCAGCTCGGTCGACGAATTCATGCGCTACGAAGACGTGGTCCATCAGTCACGCCAAAAGACCGTCGAGACGGGCAAGCAGAGCCACCTCAACCGCCCCGAGCAGCTGCTGCGCAAAGAGCTCGGCGCCCGCCGCAAGCTTGACACCGAGCTCAAGTCGAAGCAGTTCTCGCGGAAGAACTCCAGCGAGAACACCTCGCAGCGCCGCATGCGCTCGGTCGACCAGCTCGAGCAGGGCCTTCAGAACAAGCGGGCCGGCCAGCTCAAGGACATGTGGGCCGACAGCAACCCGCAGCAACAGACCCTCACCGAGCAGGACCTCAACGCCCCCACCACCGAGCTGCCCGAGCTGCAGCTCGACCCGAGCGAGCTGCAAGAGCAGCCGCTCGAGATGCTCAACCTCGAGCCCGAGCAGCTTGAAGAGGTTGAGCAAGAGGTCGAGAGCGAAGACAGCGACCAGGGCGGCGTGTCCGACTACCTGCAGGCCAACAATCAGAACCAGTACGCCGTCGAGAACTACGGCGGGAACGACTACGCCGACAAGTACCTCCAGCACAACTGAGCGGGCCGGGCCGCCGGCCCCCGCCCCTCAAGGCGCCCCCGCTCAGTCGCCGCCGACCCCATCGGTCAGCGCGGCGCGCCGGTGGGCCAAGCGCCGCACCAGCTGCGGCCCGCGGGTCGGGCCCTCGGGCGGCACCATCGCGACGATGACGTGGCTCTCCATGTCTTCGGGCGAGGCGAGCACGAGCCCGGGGTCGACCACCAGCAGCAGCTCGGCCTCGGCGGCCCAGCCCCCGCGGGTGAGCTTGGGGCGGGCGGCGGCCCAGCCCTCGTGGCCCGGGTCAGCCGGGAACACGAGGTGGAAGATGCAGGGGTACTCGGCGCAGTCGGCGTCGACCAGCTCGCCGCCCGCCTCGGCGGCGATGTGCTGCACCTCGGCCTCGACCGCGGGCACCTGGGCCCGCAGCTCGCTGGGCCAGGGCACCAAAGGCCCGGCCAACTCATCGTTCTTGGCCTTGAGCGCGATGGTCTTGGCGTCGAGCGCCAGCACCTCGGCCTCGAGGTCCGCGAGCTCATCCTCGAGGCGGGCGCGCCGGTCGTCGCAGTCGGCGGTCTCGGCGGGGCCGGTCAAGCCCTGGGCCTGGGCCTCGGGGCCACGGCCGGCGGGCTCGCGGCCGAGCAGGTGCAGACTGAGGCCGAGCACCGCGCCGGCGGTGGCCAGCGGCAGGGCGGTGGTCCAGTGCATGGGCGGGGCGGCCAGCGCCCGCCCGAGCGTGCTGAGCGTGCTCATCGAAGCTCCTCGGCCACCTCGGCCAGCAGGCGCGCGAGGCGCGCCGCGTCCTCTCCCGGGGTCGCGCCGGGGCCCACCGGCGACACCAGCAGCACCACGCCGCCGATGCCCACGACCTGATCGTGGCGGTCATCCACCCCCAGCGCCGCGCGCATGCGCACGAGGCGGGGGGTCAGGGCCGCGGCTTGGGCGCGGGGGAAGCTGATCGCCACCACGCAGGGCTGGGCCTCACACTCCGCGGCCAGCAGCTCGGCGCCGGTGGCCTCGAGCGCCGGCCGCAGCCGCTGCATGACCCGCGGCGGCAGGCCCCCGTTGGTGCCCGGCGCCGCGCCCGTGCCGGCCGTGGGCAGGCCGCGGGCCCGCGACTGCTCGGCGGCGAGGCTGGCCCGGGCGGCGTCGGCCCGGCGCTCGGCCTGCTCAAGCCGACCGGCGAGCGCGTCGAGCTCGGCCTCGCAGCTGCGCTCTTGGGCGCGCGGCGCCGCGGGGAAGAGCAGCCCGCCCGCGAGCACGAGGCCCAGCGCCGCCACCCAGGCCCAGCGGCCGGCGGGGTTGGCGGCGACCGCCGCGTCTGGGTGCGGATTGTCGGCGACCTTGCGGATCATGGGACCTCCTCGGGCGGCTTCGTTGGGGGCGCGCCGCACAGGGGGCTGTTCGGCCGGGTGCGGGCCGCCTGAACGGTTTTTGGCCCAGCCCGCTGGGGTCGGCGCCGGTTAGCCGCAGCTCCACCCACCCGGAGGGCCGCATGAAGGCCGTGATCACCGGCGCCACCGGCCTGCTCGGGGCCAACCTCGCCGCCGCCCTCTGCGCCGCGGGCCACCGCCCGGTCTGCACCCGCCGCGGCCCCAGCCGCACCGCCGCGCTCGCCGACCTCGACGTGCTCTGGGTCGAGGCCGACCTCGCAGGCGAGGCCGCGCTCACCCGCGCCTTCACCGACGCTGACGTTGTTTTCCACTGCGCCGCCGCGGTGACCGTGCGCCGTCGGCCCAGCCCTGCGGTCACCGCCGCCAACGTCGACGGCACCCGGCGCGTGCTGGCCGCCTGCCGCGCCGCCAGGGTCGGGCGCCTGGTGCACACCTCGAGCACGGTCTGCGTCGGCCTCGCCCACGGCCCCGCCGATGCGGACGAGGCCAGCCTGTGGGACTTGCCCGAGAACGGCCTCGCCGACGCCTACTCGACCACCAAGCGCGAAGCCGAGGCCCTGGTGCTCGCCGCCGAGGATCTCGACGTGGTGGTGGTCAACCCCGGCTTCATGCTCGGGCCCCGCGACCAGCGGCCGAGCTCGGGCGCCCTGCTGCTTGAGCTGCGCCGGGGCGCGATCCCCGCCTTGACCGCGGGCACCAACAGCTTCGTCGACGTGCGCGACGTCGCCCAGGGCATGCTCGCCGCCGCCGCCCGCGGGGTCCGCGGCGAGCGCTACATCCTCGGCGGACACAACCTCGCCTACGCCGAGGCCCTGCCCCAGTTCGCCGCCTGGATGGGCTGCCGCCCCCCGCGCCTGCGCGCCCCGGCCTGGCTCGGCGCGCCGCTCGGCTGGCTGGGCGACCTGCAAGAGCGCTTCATCGAGGGCGAGCCCTTCATCAACAGCGCGGTGGTGCGCTACGGCGGCTGCGCCGACTTCCGCTTCAGCTCGGCGAAGGCGGCGGCCGCGCTCGGCTACACCATCGGCCCGCTCGAGCCGGCGGTGCGCGACGCGCTCTCCTGGTGGGCGGCCCAGGGCATGCTCGACGGCCCGCCCCGGCGCTGAGGGCGCGGCCTCCTCCCCTCTTTAGGCCGGGGGCGCGGCCGCCCCGACCACCGACAGCGCCGGCCCCGCGACCGCCGGCGCCGGCGGCCGGCGCAGCCCGTTCGACTGCCGCAGCACCGCCAAGAGCCCCACCGTGCGCACATCATCACGCAGCTCGGGCGGGGTCAGCGCCTGCACCATCGCGTGGTAGCGGGGCAAAAGGTACCAGGGCACGCTGAAGTTGGCGTGGTGCTCCCAGTGGTAGTGGATGTTGAAGGGCGAGAAGAGCGCCTGGCCCGGGTAGAAGTAGGTCCGGCTGCGCATCAGGGGCTCTTCGACCTGGGCGAGGCCCGCCGCGTGCTCCTGCGACTTCTTGAACAGGTTGAGCACGCTGACGAAGTTGAAGCCGTAGAGCACCACCAGGGGCGCGGCCGGGCCGATGGCGAAAGCGCCGGCCGCCGCCAGCCCGCCCCAGAGCAGGGTCGAGGGCAAGATCCGCTCGGCGGCGAAGCCATAGCGGCGCGACGGGTTGGCCACCACGCTCCACCCGGGGATGAGGTGCATCGCCACTTCACGCCAAAACCGCGCCCCATCCTTCGGATCGGCGTCTTGGGGGTCGACCCCGACCACGCAGGGCTGCAGGTGGTGGGTGGTGTGCCCCTTCTCCCAGTGCTCGCGGTAGGCGGTAAAGGTCAGGTTGCCCACCAGCGCGCCGATCTGGTGGTTGAGCTGGCGGCTCTTCGCCCGGTCGGCGCTGAGCCAGAACATGCCGTGGCTGCACTCGTGCACGATGAGCACAAAGACGCCGAGCAGCGTGCAGCCGAGGCCGACCGCGCCCACCGGCACCCACAGCCAAGCCGGCAGCACAAAACCGAGCGCGGCGACGCCGACCAGGGCGAGCAGCAGGCCCGCGGCCGCGACGCCGTTGATCAAGTTGTGCCGGCGCAGGTCTTGTTTGAGGTAGTGCAGCTCGTTGCCCGCGGCGACCGCCCGGCGCATCCACTCGGGGCGCTCGCTCCGCCCGCTCATCGGCGTATTGCCCGCCGCCTGCTCCGCCCGCTCCGCCTGCGCCATCGCCGTCTCCTCCGCGGGGCCGTCCCGGTCCCCCACGCGCACCCTACGCGAGGCGGGGCCGCCCTGGATCGGCGATCAGCGCCCGACCCTGCCCGCGGTCAGCCCACGGCGGCGGCCACAAAAGCGCGGGCGCGGTGGGCGAGGCCATAGACGGTCTGGCTGGGGTTCACGCCGAGCGCGGTGGGCAGGGCCGAGCCGTCGACCACGAAGAGGTTCTCGACGGTGTGGTGGCGGTGATCGGGCCGCACCACGCTGTTCTCGGGCTTCGGCCCCATGGTGCAGCCGCCCATCTGGTGCGCGGTGAAGATCGCGTGTTGAAACGCGCCGTAGGGCGCCTGGTCGAGCAGGGGCAGGTCGGCCTCGGCGCGCAGCAGCACCGGCTGGGCGTGCAGGGTGCCCACCTCACGCGCCCCCGCGGCGAGGTGCACCTTGGCCAGCACCTTGTGGCTCTCGGCCATCGCCTCGATGAGCGCCGGCCGCACCGGGTAGTCGAGCTTGGGGTCGCCGCTGGGCTTGAGGCTGACCACCCCGCCCTCGTCGCCGGGCAGCAGGCCGTCGACGTGCAGCGAGAGCAGCGCGCTCAAGTTGGGCAGCCGGGCCAAGAAGTCGCCGAGCTGCGGGCCGATCATCGCCGTCGCCGTGCTCGCCAACATGGGCTGCATCGGCGCAGCTTCAAGGAAGAAGCCCATCTTATCGGCGCCGCGGTCAATGAATTGGTGCGAGCCCACCGACTGGGGCGCCCCCGCATAGGGCGCGATGAGGTGGTCATAGACGCCGGCCACGCCGATCACGGGGTGGATGAAGGTGCGCAGGCCGACCCGCCCGTTGGGGTTCAGGCCGCTGCGCAGCAGCAGGGCCGGCGAGTTGATCGCGCCGCCGCAGAGCGCGACGACCTTGGCCTGCACCTGCACCACCCGGCCCATGGTCGCCCGGCTGCCCGGGGCCCGCACCCGCGCGACCGCCCCGCTCACCCGCCCGTCGCGCATGGTCAGGGTGTCGACCTCGACGTCGCTGTAGAGGCGCAGGCCCCCCTCGACCGCGTCGGGCAAGAAGGTCACGTGCATGCCCTGCTTGCCGTCGACCGGGCAGCCGACCCCGCAGAGGCCCGAATTGGCGCAGCCGCGCACGTTCCGGCGCAGGGGGCTCGCCTCCCAGCCCAGGGCCCGCGCGCCCCGCAGCAGGGCGCGGTTGTTCTCGTTGGCCCGCTCCTCGGGCCAGGTGGCGATGCCCAGCCGCTGCTCGATGGCCTCGAAGTGCGGCCGCAGGCTCTCCTCGTCGAGGCCCTCGATCCCGTGCACCTCGGCCCAGTGGCGCAGCACCCGCGGCGGCGTGCGAAAGCAGGTGGTCCAGTTCACCGTCGTGCTGCCGCCCACCGAACGGCCCTGCAGCACGGCGATCGAGAGGTCGGCCGTCGCCCGGGCCCCCTGCTCTTGGTAGAGGTTGACGAAGGCCGCGCCCTCGTCGCCCTGGAAACTTCGGCGCGTCTGGTAGGGCCCCGCCTCGAGCATCACGACGTCGAGGCCCGCCTCGACCAGCCCGGCGGCGAGCACGGCCCCGCCCGCGCCCGAGCCGATGACCAGCACATCGCAGCGCTCGGCGACATCAGCGGTCAGCGCGCGACCTTCGGTGATCTGACCCTTCATGGCGACACCTGGGCGGGAGCAGTCGGAGCAACCGGAGCAACCGGAGCAACCGAAGAAGGAGGAGAGCCCAAAGGGGAGGCGGGCGGGGCCGCGCCCGCCGAAGCCCCGCCGCTGGCCCCATCCGGAGGAGCAGCCGCATCCGCCCCCGGCGCCGAGAACGGCGAGGCGGTCGGGTCCCACAGCGCGCGGTCTTGGGCCGGCTGGCGGTCGGGCGCGCTGGCTTGGCCGAAGTCGGGCGGGCCGGGGTAGCCGACCGCGGCGAAGGTGCGCGGGTCGGCGAAGTAGGCGGTGGCGCAGAGGCCGCGCAGGGCCTTGAACGCGGTCTGGCGCACGGGCAGGGCGCTGATCTTCCAGCCCTCGAGGCTGCGGCGGCGCAGGGCCAGCGGGCGGCTCGAGAAGGGCCCCACCCGCTGGTCGAGGATGGCGCCAGCCAGGGCGCTCTCGAGCAGGTGCAGCGCGACGACGATCTGATCAGCGTCAGCCGGATCCATCCGGGCGAGCACGGCGTCGACCTTGGCCGCCACGCCCAGCGCGCTCGGGCGGGGCCAGGGCGGGCCGTCGGGGCAGACCGCCTCGGCCACCGCGACCAAAATGGCGTGGGTGCGCGGGCTCAGCACCTGCAGCAGCAACGGCGGCTCGACGCTGGCGCCGGGCCAGGCCTGCAGCCCGCCCGCTGCCGCGCCGGCCACGAGCAGCCCGCCCAGGCCGAGCTTGAGGACCGCGCGCCGCGAGGCGCCCGCCCCGCCGCCCCGCGCGCCATACTCCGGGCTGTCCGCCATCCGCCCTCCCAGCGGCGCCGCCGCCGCGGCTCCACCCTACCAGAGCGGCGGGCGCCCGCAGCCCCGAGGTCCACGATGCACCCGCGTTTCCGCATCAACCAGATGAAGCTGCAAAAGGCGCTGGACGAGGCGGTCGAAGAGGCGCTCTGGCGCGTGCAGCACGGCCCGCGCCTGCCCGGCGCGCTGGCCGACGCGGCCCGCCAGGTCTTGCGCAGCGGCGGGGTCGAGGGGGCCCAGGTCAGCGTCGAGCAGGCCCAAGACGGCGGCTGGGTGGTGAACGTGCGCCTGCCGGCGAGCGCGCCCCTCACCGAGCAGGTGCGCGTGCGGGTCGGGCCGCTCTGAGGGCGCTCTGGGGCCCCGGCCGCCGACGGCTCGGTGACAAGCGGGCCCCCGTCCGGCAGGTTCGCGCCCCAGCGGCGGGGTCCGGCTGGTATCGTCAGCGGCCTGGAGTCCCCGATGCGCCCGCCCCTCTCCTTCGCCCTGCCCGCGCCCCTCCTCCCCCTGCTGATCGGCGCCTTGCTCGCCGGCTGCGACGGCGCGCCTGACCCCAAAGCCGACGGCGCGGTCGACGGCCTGAGCCCCAGCGCCGAAGATGGCGACGGCGACGGATTTTCGGCCGAAGACGACTGCAACGACCAAGACGCGGGCACCTTCCCCGGCGCGGTCGAGCGCTGCGACGGCCTCGACAACGACTGCGACGGCGCGGTCGACGAAGACGTGCAGGGCGAGTTCTACGCCGACGCCGACGGCGATGGCTTCGGCGACCCCGCGACGCCGATCACGGCCTGCGAGGCGCCCGACGGCGCGGTGCCCACCGCCACCGACTGCGACGACGCCGACCCGGCGGTCTTCCCCAGCGCCGATGAGCTCTGCGACGGCGTTGACAACAACTGCGACGGCGTGGCCGACGAGGGTGAGCGCACCACCGCCTACACCGACGCCGACGCCGACGGCTGGGGCGACGAGGCCACCGCGGTCACCGTCTGCGGGCTCGGGCCCGACCAAGTCGAGCGGCCCGGCGACTGCGATGACGCGGCGGCGGGCAGCAACCCCGAGGCGGCCGAGGTCTGTGACGAGCAAGACAACGACTGCGACGATGTTGTCGACGAGGGCGTCGGCACGACCTGGTACGCCGACACCGACGGCGACGGCTTTGGCAACGTGGCGATCAGCACCGTCGCCTGCAGCGAGCCGGTCGGCTACGCGCCGGTCCCCGGCGACTGCGACGAGGGCGACGCGGCGGCCTACCCGGGCGCCGACGAGTGGTGCAACGGCAAAGATGACGACTGCGAGGGCGACATCGACGAGCCCGACGCGGTCGACGCGCTGACCTGGCACGCCGACGGCGACGGCGACCGCTACGGCCTCGCCGCCGACACCACCGCGGCCTGCGCGCAGCCGGCCGGTTTTGTGGCCCCCACGGCCACTTTTGACTGCGACGACGCCCGCGCGCTCAGCAACCCCGGCGCCGACGAGACCTGCAGCGGCCTCGATGACGACTGTGACGGCCTGGTCGACGAGCCCGACGCGGTCGACGCGCCGACCTGGTGGCTCGACGCCGACGGCGATGGGGTCGGGGGCGCCCGCCTCAGCCAGCGCGCCTGCACAGCGCCGGTCGGCTACGCCGCGCTGAGCACCGACTGCGACGACCTGCGGGCCCTGACCTTCCCCGGCGCGGCCGAGTCCTGCAATGACATCGACGACGACTGCGACGGCGTGGCCGACGACGGCTTGGCCACGCCCACGCTCTACCGCGACGGCGACGGCGACGGTTTTGGCGACCCGGCGGGCGCCCGCACCGACTGCGACGCCCTGCCCGGCTACGTCGCCAACAACACCGACTGCGACGATGCCCGCAGCAGCGCCAACCCCGGCGCGACCGAGGTCTGCGACGGGGTCGACAACGACTGCGACGGCAGCCTCGACGCCGCCGACCCGAGCATCAGCGGCGCCACCACCGTCTACACCGACGCCGACGGCGACAGCTACGGGGCCGGCGCCGCCCAGCGGGCCTGCGGGGTGCCCACCGGCACCGCCACCCGGGCCGGCGACTGCGACGACGGCCTGTCGGCGGTCAACCCCGCCGCCGCCGAGGTCTGCAACGGCCGCGACGACGACTGCGACAGCCTGGTCGACGACGCCGACCCGGGGCGCCTCGGCGGCTCGGTCTTCTACACCGACGCCGACGGCGACAGCTACGGGGTGACGACCGCGACCACCACCGCCTGCAGCCGCCCCACCGGCACGGCGGCCCTGGCCGGCGACTGCGATGACGCCCGGGCCACCGCCAACCCCGGGGCCAGCGAGCTGTGCAACGCGCTCGATGATGACTGCGACGGCGTCGAAGACGACGGCGTGGTCGGCACCGGCGCGGCCTGCGGCGCGCTCGACTGCCAAGATATCCTCGACCTGAACCCGTCGGCGGCCAGCGGCACCTACTACATCGACCCGACGCTCGACGGCACGGGCTACCAGGTGCAGTGCGAGATGACGACCGCCGGGGGTGGCTGGACGCTCATCGCCACCCAAGACTGGAGCGGCGGGGTCTGGACCACCACCAACGTGCGCGACGCGGTGCTCATCGGCAGCCTGAGCACGACCAGCGACTTTAAGGGCCAGGCCTGGAACGACCTGCCCTTCTCTGACCTGCTGTTCGAGAACGGCCTGCAGTACGCTGAGTACGAGGGCGTGCACAGCGGCGCCTCGAGCTTCCACACCTGGCAGGGGGCCATCCCCCGCAACTGCGGGCACGGCACCGTCTACACTTGGCCGATGACCAGCGGCACCCTGAGCTGGACGGGCCAGTGCAGCACCAACCTCTACATGCACGTGCGGGACTGGGACGGCACCATCGGCTGCCCCTCGACCAGCGCCGACGACGGCGACGGCCCGGCGTGGAGCAGCGGCTTCAACAACGGCTGCCGCCTCGACGACCCGAGCCTCTCGGGCTGGTGGCGCCACGGCAACGCCGGCGGCGGCGTCTGGACCACCAACTTCCCCTGGACGGCCTCGCGCGCGCTGCGCATGTACGTCCGTTGAGCATCTGACCGGGGGCCTCTCTACCCAGCCCCTAGGCGCAGCGCCCCCTTCTCCCCTCGCCTCGCTCGGAGCCCCCCATGTCGGCGCAGCCCCGCTCGCTCCTCCTCCCCCTCCTCTCTCTGCTGGCCCTGGCCTGTGAGCCCACCGACAAGGGCGCCGCCGGCGGGGTCACCGACGGCCTGCAAGAGCAGCCGGGCGACAACGACGGCGACGGCTTCTTCGGCGAAGAGGACTGCAACGACCAAGACCCCGCCACCAACCCGGGCGCGGTCGAGCGCTGCGATGGCATCGACAATGACTGCGACGGCGAGGTCGACGAGGGCGTGATGGACGCCTTCTTCACCGACGCCGACGGCGACGGTTTTGGTGACCCCGCAGCCCCGGTCGAGGGCTGCGAGCCCCCCGCCGACGCCGTCCCCACCGGCAATGACTGCGACGACACCGACCCCGCGATCTACCCCAGCGCGCCCGAGGCCTGCGACGGGGTCGACAACAACTGCGACGGGGCCGCCGACGAAGGCGAGCGCACCATCGCCTACGCCGACGCCGACGCCGACGGGTATGGTGACCCAGCCACCGCCGAGGAGGTCTGCGGTCTCGGCGCGGGTCAGGTCGAGGTCGCCGGCGACTGCGATGACGGCGACGCCAACGCCAGCCCCGACGGCGAAGAGGTCTGCGACGAGGTCGACAACGACTGCGACGGCGTGGTCGATGAAGACACCGGCCTGCTCTTCTACGCCGACACCGACGGCGACGGCGTGGGGGTCACCGGGGTCAACATCACGGCCTGCAGCGAGCCGGTCGGCTACAGCGCCGCGCCCGGCGACTGCGACGACGAGAACGACCAGATCTTCCCCGGGGCCACCGAGCGCTGCAACAGCGCCGATGACGACTGCGACGGCGACATCGACGAAGACGACGCGGTCGACGCCCAGCGCTGGCGGCCCGACCTCGACGGCGACGGTTTTGGCGGCGCCTGGGCCGGCGCCCAGAGCTGCGTCGCCCCCGCCGACCACCTGCCCGACAGCGGCCCCACCGACTGTGACGACGCGGCGGTCGCGGTCTACCCCGGCGCCGACGAGCTGTGCAATGGCGTTGACGACGACTGCGACGCCATTGTCGACGGCCCCACCAGCATCGACCAGCAGACCTTCTACGCCGACGCCGACAGCGACAGCTGGGGCAACGCGGCGGCCAGCAGCCTCGCCTGCAGCGCCCCGGCCGGTTTTGTGGCCCGGGCGGGCGACTGCGACGACACGCGCGCCAGCAGCTCACCCGATGGGGTTGAGGCGTGCAACGACCTCGACGATGACTGCGACGGTACGCCAGACGACGGCATCGCCACCACCCGCTGGTATACCGACGCCGACCGTGACAGCTATGGCGCCGCCGCCGGCTGGGTCGAGGACTGCGCTGCGCCCGCCGGGTCGGTGGCGGTGGCCGGCGACTGCGACGACGCCAACAACCTCATCAAGCCCAGCGCCACCGAGGCCTGCAACGGCTACGACGACGACTGCGACGGCCAGATCGACGCGGCCGACACCAGCTTGGTCGGCGGCACCACCGTCTGGGTCGACGCCGACGGCGACAGCTACGGGGCCGGCGCCTCGCGCACCGCCTGCAGCGTCACCAGCGGCTTTGCGTCCCGGGCGGGCGACTGCAACGACAGCGCGGCCGCGGTCAGCCCCCTGGCCGCCGAGGTCTGCAACAGCGTCGATGACGACTGCGACGGGCTCACCGACGCCGCCGACGCGGGCCTGGTCGGCGGGATCAGCGTCTACGCCGACACTGACGGCGACGGCTACGGCGCGGGCGCGGCCAGCCGGGCCTGCGCGGCCGGCGGGGGCTACGTCGCCGACAACACCGACTGCAACGACAGCACCGCCGCGGTCAGCCCCATGGCCGCCGAGCGCTGCAATGGCCTCGACGACGACTGCGACAGCCTGGTCGACGACGCCGACCCCGGCCGGGTGGGCGGCAGCAGCTACTACCGCGACGTCGACGGCGATGGCTATGGGGGCAGCAGCACCACCACCGCCTGCAGCACCCCCTCGGGCTACACCGCAACCGGCGGCGACTGCAACGACGCGAGCGCCAGCGTGCGCCCCGGCGCGGCCGAGGTCTGCAACGCCGCCGACGACGACTGCGACACCATCACCGACGACGGCGTGCTCGGCACCGGCGCCGCCTGCCCCGCGCTGGACTGCGAAGACATCATCCTCGACAACCCGAGCCGCGCCTCGGGCACCTACACCCTCACCCGTGGGGCCTATTACTGCCAGATGACCAAAGACGGCGGGGGATGGACGCGCCTCGCCGCCGACCACCCGGTCTATGGCACGGGCTACGACAGCACCGCGCACAACACCAGCCCCCGCTTCCCCTGGGACGAGGTGCTCTTTGAGTACAGCAGCGGCAGCGCCACCGCCCACTGCAGCTACCCGGGCTCGATGACCAGCTGCAACAACCTCGGCTTTCAGTTCGCGAGCGAGAGCTGGGGCCTGCCGCTGAACTGGGGCAGCTCGCTCTGCGGCCTGGGCACCCGCAGCTACGAGTCGGCCACCCGCTACATCGGCGGGTCTGACTTCGTGGTCAGCCGCAGCCTGAGCACCGACACCATCCGCCTCGGCGCGCTGGAGGGGATCGCGAGCTGCACCACCAGCGACAACCCAGGCACGGCATACGTGAACATCTACGTGCGGTGAACATGGATAGAGGGAGGGGGTTGGTCCCCGCTCCCCTCCCTCAACCGCCCCGCGCCTCGAGCACCGGCCCGCCCATCTCGGCCCGAATCCCGAGGTACTGGGCGGTGAACCGGCCATCCTCCTCGCGGATCACCACGCCCTCTGGCAGATCGAGCCCCGCGGGCTCTGGCCCCAGACCGCCCACAAAGAGCGAGATGGTCGGCGGGCGCCCCCGGCGGAACCACACATCGAGGCGCCGCCAGAGCTGCAGGCCCGCCGCGGGGTAGCTCTGCGCCGGGCGCTCGTCGAAGGCGGCGTGGCAGAGGGCAAAGTGGCCATCGGGCGCCAGCGCCTTGGCCGCGGTGCGGGCGTAGTCGAAGACGTCGCCGCGCAGCTCCATCCGGCAGGCGGCGCGCTGCGGGTGCGGGCTGACGTGGCCCTTGCCCAGCGGGATGTAGGGCGGGCTGCCGGTCACCGCCGCGTAGCAGCCCTCTTCGTCGGCGGGAAGGCTGGCCGGGTCGCGCAGGTCGCCATGGCGGGCCCTGACCCGGTCACCGAGACCATTGTAGGTGACGGTCTTCTTGGCGAGCAGGTGGCTGACCCGCTGGGCCTCGACCATGGTCAGGCGGGCGTCGGCCGGCCGGCGGTGCAGGGCCAGCAGCCCGACCGAGCCGATGCCCGCGCCGATGTCGAGCAGGGCCTTGGCCTCGGGCGCGACCCGGGCCGAGAGCCAGGCGGTGAGCAGGTCGTCGGTCGAGAAGCGGTGCCCGCCGCTGAGCTGGAAGATGCGCCAAGCCCCGGCGAGCAGGTCGAGGCTCTCGTGCGGGCCGGGCAGGGGGCGCCCGTCGGCGTCGCGCGCGTCTGAGACCTGGGCCTCGAGGGCGGCGAGCTGGTCGGGGTTCAGGGGGTCGGCTGCGGCAGAGATGGGATCCATTCGCGCCCCTATCCCCGCGGTGGGCGGGGGCTCAAGGCCCGCACATCACCTTGGCGGCCTTGCGGCGCTGGGCCTCTTCGACGTTGGCCTTGGCCATGGCCGAGAGCTTCGCGTCGCTGTAGCCGGGGTCGGGCGTATACCAGGGCTGATCCCGAAAGGCGGCCTTCCACTGCTCTTTCTCGAAGGTGCGGCCATAGGTCGCATAGATGCAGTTGCGGTAGTAGTCCCAGATCTCGCAGCTCGGCACGTCGCTGGTCGGCCAGTCGAGCGTGCAGGCCATCTCGTCGTGCGCGCCGCACAGCGCGCAGTAGTTGGCCTGCACCTCATCAAAGCTGTACACCGTCAGCAGCCGGCAGTCCGGCGTGCACATTGACTTGGGCTGGGCCGAGAAGCGCCCCGCGCCCGCCGCTTTGGCGCCCTTGCCCTTTCCCTTGCCTTTCCCCTTCGATGCCCCATCGGGCGAAGCGGGCGGGGCGGCCTGGGCGGTGGGCACCGCGGTCGGGCTGACGCTCGGGCCAGCGGCAGGCGCGCCGGGCGCGGGCGCAGCCCCGCAGGCGGGCAACACAAGGGCGAAGCAGAGCAGGGCGGCGGCGCGGGTCATGGACAATCACCTCTGGCCCGCGCCTATCCCACAAGCCGAGGGTGCCGCACCCCACGCCCTTCCCACATCGGGGCGCTCAGCCGAGCTTGCCGATGGCCTCGGCGACCGCCTCGCGCACCTCGGGCGCCGGGTCTTGGGCCATCCCGCGCAGCTGCACGCTAAAGGCGGGCCCGCCGAGCAGGCCGATCGCCCGCACCGCCTCGAGGCGCACCCGCGAGTCGGCGTGGCGCAGGCAGGGCTTGATCTGGGTGACCGCCGAGCGCCACACCGTGAGGCCGGCGATGCGGCAGCCCAGCGCCAGCTCTTTGGGCTCGGTGCTGCGCAGGTAGGCGCGCACCCGCTCGCGGCCGGGGCCGTCGAGGGTGTGGCCGACGAAGCGGGCGGCGGCCTTGTCGAGATCGCTGAGATCGAGGCGGGCCCAGGGGTTGCCCGGGTCGTCGGCGGTGAGCTTGTGGTCGTCAAAAGTGCGCCGCGGGGCGGCGGCCTGCACCGCCGCGTCGGCGATCTTGGGCGGCGGCGGCTCTTCTTTGGCCACGCTGTAGAGCTGCTCGTTGCCGACCTCTTCGATGACGCCGATCTGGGCGTCGGGCACGGCGCGGCCCATGGCGACAGCGAGCTGGATGAGGCGGGGCAGCGGCACGGTGGTGTTGGCGCGGGCGAGCACGCCGGGCTCGTCGGTCACCGGCTGGCAACCACCGGGGAGCAAGGCGCGCTCTCGGGGGCTGAGCGGGGCATCACGGCGAAGCTCAAGGATGGGCATGGGGACCTCCGCCGCCCCCCTAAGCCGCCCAGCGGAGGCAGGAGCAGCGGGGCGCCCCGCCGGCCTGCGGCCGTCGGCGGCCGTGCTCCGCGCTCGGGCATGCGCCCTCGGTCGCTGCGCGACCCGGCCTGCGGCCGGCGCTCCGCCCTGCCTGGCGCGGGGGCGGCGCGGGTGGGAAGGGGGCGGGCGCGGCTCAGCCCCCGAACACCCGCCGCACGAGGCGCAGGGCGGCGGTGGGCGACTCGACCGTGAGCAGCTGCAGGAAGGTGGTCTTGGTGAGCGTGGCGTGGGTCCAGCCATCGGCGGGGAAGACGGGATCGCCGTCGCTGAGGCCGTGCAGGTGCGTGCGGAAGCCCTGCACCAAGGCTTCGAGGCGCTCCCAGCGCCCGCAGCGCTCGGCCTCGAAGGTGTCCGCCCCGACGGCCCCGCCCGAGCCCGCGGGCAAGGCCGGCCAAGCTGCGTCGGCCACCTTCAAGAAGCCCGCCAGCAGCCCGCTGATCCCACCAAAACCGCCCAGCAGCAGCACGGGCTGGGCGAGGGCGGGGCTCCAGGCAACGGGATCACCCGCACCATTGGGGTGATGGGCCCACAGGCTCGCCTCGAGCTCCTCGGCCACACCCGGCAGCCAGCCGGCCGCCCCGTGGATCTTGCCGCCCATCAGCACGCGGGCCCCACAGTCCTGCGCCGAGCGGCGCCGCATCGCGGTCAGGGCCTCGCGCTCGGCCCAGAGGATCTGCCCCTCGACGGTGGCGCGCGCCTCGCGGTGCTCCGCCACCTGCTCGACGGTGGCCCCCGCCGGCAGGGGCGCCGCGCGCGCCGCCCGCGCGGCGACCAGGGCCTGCAGCGCCGCCGGGTCGTGGCCCGGGGGCAGCACGTCGATGAACAGACAGGCCCCGGCCCGCGCGGCCCGCGCCGCGGTGTCGGGCGCGCCGGCGGCCGTCCAGGGGGCGTAGTTGAGCAGCGGCGGCGCGCGCAGGCGCTCCAGCAGCGCCGTCGGCGCGCCGACCGCGGCGTCGGCGGCGTGGGCGTCGGCGTCGGCCTGGGCGGCGGCCCAGCCCTGGGCCAGCTGCAGCAGGCGCGCGGTCAGGTTCACCCCACCCGCGCGCGGCGCGCCCGCGACCGCCGCGGGCCCAGGGTCAAAGGTGCCGCCGAAGGCCAAGCGGTGGCCCGCGGCGAGCAGCGCGCGGCTGACCCGCACCTGCAGGTCGTCGATGTGGACCGCCCCGAGGCCCACCGCAGCGAGCTCGGCGTCTGTACCCCCCGCCGAGAGCGCGACCCGCAGGCCCGCCGGCGGCCGGTGCTCGACGGCCGCCCGCGCACCGGCGCGACCACCCCGGGCCGTCGCGGCGGGCGGCGGCGCGGCCGGCGCCGCCGGACCCACCATCTCAAGCAGGGGCACCAAGCAGGCCCGCGCCGCCGCCTCGGTGTAGCCATGGTCGAGCAGCACCTCGATGAGGCGCTCCATGCCCGCCACGGGCAGCCCAAAGCCGGGGTAGCCGATGCGGGCGGGCAGCTGACCCTTCTGCTCGCGGCGCCAGGCGCCCAGCAGGCGGCCGAGGGTATAGGGGTCAGGGGTAAAGTTCAGCAGGGCGAGGTCGTTTGCGCCGGGCCGGGTGGCCGCCCACACGTCGCGGGCGCGCTGCTCGGCCACCCGGGCCAAGAGGGCCTCGAGCAGCCACCACTCGACCACGTCCTCGATGGTCTCGACCGCCGCGCCCGCCGCGGCCTCGCGCACCGACAGCTTGGCGTCGGCGCCGGTCTGTGCGCCGGCCTCGGCGATGGCGTCGGCCCCTCGCCAGCCGATGTGCAAGACCCCGTTGAGGGCTGGCACGACGCGTTGGGCGCCCCCCGCCGTGCTGAGCAGGGCCACCGTGGGCTGCACACCCCAAAGGGGCGCCCCGGCCTCGAGGCGGCGGGGCTCGCGGGCGTGCTGCGCCTCGCGCTGGCACCAGTAGCGGCTGTGGTAGGCGTCGGTGACCACGGCGATGAGGCCGTCGGTGGCCGCGCGGGCGGCCTCGTCCATGCGGCTGGCCCAGCGCGCGCCCGCGGGCAGGTCGGTGGCGTCAAACCAGGGGCGCAGCTGGCTGCAGGCGGCCAGCCCGTCGCGCAGGCGCTCGGCGATCAGCCGCCCGTCGGCCTTGGCGTGGCTGAGGAAGACCCGGGCCTCGGGCACCAGCCCAAAAATCGGCCCCCCGGCCACCAGCCCACCGAGCTTGGGGGCGCCGAGCCCCCGCGAGGCCCGCAAGCGCCGCAGCGTGGCCTCCATCACTGCGCGCCGGAGCGCCCGCAGCCGGGCGGTCGCGCCCACCCGCGTCCCACCCGCCGGCGCGGCGGGCGCGCGGTCGCGGCCCTCGTCAGGCCGCGGCAGGCGGATCACCTGACGGTTGGCCACCAAGAACCCGAGCCGCCCCACCGCCTCTGTCACCCCGACCGGAAGCACCAGCGCTGCGCCCGCCTGCCCCGTCGAGGGGTCAGGCTGGGCCGCGGCCTCATCGAGCAGGGCCCCCAAGGCCGCCCACCACTGGGGGTCGACGACCATCGGGTCGCTGCACAGCACCACGACCACGTTCAGGCGGGCCTCAGACCACGCGATGGGCGGCCAGAGCCGGGGCCCCTCCGCCCGCTCGACGACGCGGCTGCGGAACCAGACGGGCAGCCCCGCGTCCTGCGCGACCTCTTCGCCGCCCTGCAAGCGCAGCCAACAAAACAGGCCGTCGGCCAGCCCCGCGCTCTCGGCGCAGGCGGGGTGGGCGAGCACATAGACCGTGACCGGGCTGAGGCCCATGGGGGTCGGGGCCGGGCCGCGCGCAGCGGCGGGCCGGGCGGGGGCAGAGCGGGCAGCGGCAGCGCGAGCAGACAAAGGGGCCTCCAGCGCGCGCCCCTATCGCGCGGCTCCCTCCGCCGCCGTGGGCCGCTCCCGATGCGTGGGGCGCCCCGTCGGCTGCGCCGCCGGCGGCCCTCGGGCTGGGCGCGCCGCTGCGCGGCTTGGTCGCTGCGCGACCGGCTGCGCCGCCCGCCCGCCGGCCTGGCGCCGCGAGGCGGGGGCCGAGGCCCCTCGCGACCCGCGAGGCCACGACTCCCCTGCCAAGGCGAGCCCTCGCGACCCGCGAGGCCGCGACTCCCCTGCCAAGGCGAGCCCTCGCGAGCCGCAAGGGCGTGACTCCCCTGCCAAGGCAAGCCCTCGCGACCCGCGAGGGCGTGACTCCCCTGCCAAGGCAGGCCCTCGCGACCCGCGAGGGCGTGACTCCCCTGCCAAGGCGAGCCCTCGCGACCCGCGAGGCCTGCCCTCCCCTGCCAAGGCGAGCCCTCGCGACCCGCAAGGGCGCGACTCCCCTGCCAAGGCGAGCCCTTACGACCCGCAAGGCCGCGACTCCCCTGCCAAGGTGAGCCCTCGCGCTTGCCAAGGCCCCCTGCCCCGCGGCACCCACCGGGTCCTTGGCGAGGGGCGTGCACGACCTGGGGGCCCCGACGCGCACGGCGCTCACCCGGGACCTCCCCCGCCTCCGCCGCCGGCCCCGCGCCCGCCCGCCACGCCCAGATCGCGGGGGTCCCGGAGCACCCAGCCTACCCGACGCCCCGCCCCCGCGCGGCCCAGCACCCTGGCGTCCGATCGCGGCGCCGCGATCCCGGCGATCCCTCCCCCCCCCAAGGGCCCACACCCGAGCGCCCGCCGCCGACGGAGCCCACCACAACGGCGATGTCCACCCGCCGGGGCGGTCCGCCTCCGCTGGCCGGCCCCTGATCCGCGCACCCTCCAGGGCGCACGCGTGAAATTTTCCACTTGGCTGCGCGCCGCGACGCCCCCCGTGGTAGCGTCGCCCCGCCTACGGAGGTCCACCATGCGCCGGCCGCTCACCCTGCTCGCCCTCTTGATCACCAGCTGCGCACAGCAGCCCGGCGCCGAAAAGGCGGCCGAGCACGTCGACGACAGCGGCGCGGCCCTCGCCGGCGCCAGCGGCGTCAGCGCGGCCAGCGGCGGGGCGGGCGCCGCCGCCGCGGTGCGCGCGGGGCCCAAGCTCCGGCCCACGGGCGACGGCAACTACGCCACCCCGCTCCCCCGGGTGGATCGTGAGCTCTGGCTCGACGCCGAGGGCATGGCGGTCGGCGCCCCCGACGAGGCGCCGCACCTCTTCTTGCGCACCCTGGCCTTCGGCCGCGGCGGCGCCATGACGCCCTTCGCCGACGCCGCGCCCACGCCCGGCTGCGCCGCCCTGCCCGACACGGCCTGCCTGCCGGTCATCACCCGGCCCGGCGCCGCGCTCACCGAGTGGTGGGCCGTGGTCGAGAACGGCGTCGAAGTGGGGTGGTCCGTGCCGCGCCCACCGCCCGGCGCGGGGCCCCTGCACATCGAGCTGGCCCTCGACGGCGCTGGCCGGGTCACCGTCGCCGCCGCGACGAACGGCGGGCAGGCCGGGGCCACCTTCACCGACAGCGAGGGCGGCTGGTGGTCGGTGGGCGGCGTGGTCGCCTATGGGGCCGACGGCGCGCCCCTCGAGGCGACCCTGCAGCCCGTGCCGGGCGGCCTGCGCGTCGTGGTCGACGACACCGGCGCCCGCTACCCGCTGACCATCGACCCCCTCTTCACCACCGCCGCCCAGGTCATCGGCACCCCGACGTCCACCGCCACCAATCCCAACCTGCACGCGGTCGGCGACTTCAACGGCGACGGCTTCGACGACCTCGCCGCCCTCGACACCGCCGAAGATTGGACGGCCATCTACAACGGCGCCGCGGCGGGCCCAGCCACCACGGCGACCCGCACGCTTCCCGGCCGCTACCCGCTGTACATCTACACTGCCGATGTCAACGGCGACGGCTACGACGACCTGCTCACCCTCAACGGCAGCAACACCGCCACGATCGAGCTGCGCCTGGGCAGCAGCGCCGGCCTGCCGGTGGAGCCTGACTGGTCCTTCGACGACAGCAGCCGCATCAACGACCACACGGGCCTCGCGGTGGGCGACTTCAACGCCGACGGCTTTGACGACGTACTGCTGCCGGCCAGCCAATTGGCCTACACGACGAACCCACTGCGCTTCGACGGCGGGCCCAGCGGCCTCAGCGCGAGCCCCACCGCGCTCAGCGCGCTGGTGGGCCTGCACTGGGCCGAGGGGGTCGGCGACGTGAGCTGCGACGGCGTCGACGACCTCGTCGCCTGGGACACCATCCGCTCGCGGGGGGCGACCCTGCACCTCGGCAGCGCCGCTGGGCTCAACACCGCCGCCGCGGCCACCTGGGTCTCGACCAGCACCGCCACCAACTGGAGCGCGGCGATCAGCCTGCCCGACGTCAACGGCGACGGCTGTGACGAGCTGGTCTTGGGCCGGGTGAACACCGCCTCGACCAGCACCGCGGGGGTCGTTTACGTCTACGCGGGGCGCGCGGGCGGCCCCACGACCACCGCCCTCAGCACGATCCCCGGGGTCAGCGCGGGCGGCAACTTCGGTCTGCGCATGCGCGCGGGCGACGTCGACGGCGACGGCCGCGGCGACCTCGTGCTCGACGAGGCCCTCACCCACACTCTGCACCTTGGCACGGCCAGCGGGGTGTCAGCCCTGCCCGCGCGCACCTTCAGCACCGACGGCAACGCCCTCGGGCTGGGCGACCTCAACGGCGACGGCTGGCTCGACCTGACCAGCGGGGGCCCCCTGGCGGCCAGCCAAGTGCGCCTGGGCAGCGCCACGGGGCTCAGCACCAGCGCGACCGCGCTCGATGATCGTTTCACCGGAGCAGTCACTTTCTACGGCATCGCGACCTCACCGTATCCGGCGACGATCGGTACGCCAGAGGTGCTGGCGACCGCTTACCAGGTCATAGGGTCCACGGGTTCGTACTACACAGAGAGATATGTCGCCGAGGACGGCTACCTTGTGCCCTCAGCGGCGGCCCCCACCCTGTCTAACCACCGCGCCCTCGTACGCGGCGGCAGCGCCGACTTTAATGGCGACGGAGTGGGCGAACTATGGGGCTGGAGGTTCACGGTTAGCGGCTCCACCGCCACCAGCAGCTTCACAGGCTTGGTCGGGGGAACCACGAGATGGACCATCCCAAACATCTTCTACAACACACCGACCCTCTCTCTCGACGGAGTATCGCTGCCGACCGCGCTTGACTTCAACAACGATGGGTTCGACGACATCGCGGCGCTCACGACTACCTCGTGGCCCACCGTCACGCTGCGGATCTTCCTCGGCGGAGCGTCTCGGACCGGCACCCTGACCGCAGACATCTCATCGTCCGGGGTTACCATTGGCGCTTCCTCCACGGTCACGCCCGGCCTCATCACCCTGGGCGACGTGAACGGCGACGGCTTCGATGACCTAGGGATTCTCGCCAACACTACGCTCAGCATCTTTCACGGCCGCACCGGCACCGCCGCGATTACAGCCGCGGACACGGCTCTCTCGGATGTCCGTTTACCCACCGCACTCGGCGATATCAACGGCGACGGATATGACGACATCATAACCCTATGTTCATCTTCTTGCGGTTGGGGCAGGGTGGACCTATACCTTGGCGGCCCACGTGGCCTAACCTTCGCACAGTCGGTCTCCTACAGGAGTTCGGCACTGGACGCCACTACCACTGCGGGCGACTTTAATGGCGATGACGTCCTCGATCTTGCATTCGCTTCGAGGGAATGGTCCACGACAGACTACACGCTCGCGATCTTTCACACCGAGGCAGGCCTCCTCGAAACCACCCCCACGACCTTCACGACCCCCGCTGTGATTAACACCTTCGGATCGGCTCTCGCGGCGGCCGACCTCGACGGTGACGGCGCCGACGAGCTGATCGTTCGCAGCACCCCCTATTCGTACTCGGTGTTTCGGGGCTACGGCGACAACGACGGGGATGGCGTCTACGACTACCTCGACTGTGACCCCGCCGACCCCTTGGTCGGCGCGGCCGCGGTCAGCGCCTATGTCGACGGCGACGGCGACGGCTATGGCGCCGGGTCGGCCACCCTCGTCTGCGCCGCGGGGGCTGGCACCGCCGCAGTGGCCGGCGACTGCAACGACAGCGCCGCGACCATCTTCCCCGGCGCCCCCGACACCCCGATGGACGGCGTCGACAGCGACTGCGACGGCGCCGAGCTCTGCGCCCGTGACGCTGACACCGACGGGGTGCGCCCCGACGCCACCAGCACCGTGCTCTCGGCCGACGGCGACTGCGCCGACGCCGGCGAGGCCACCGCGGCCGCGCCCACCGGCGACTGTGATGACAGCAACAGCGCGCGCTCGCCTCTGCGGGCCGAGGTCGCCGACGACGGCATCGACCAAGACTGCGTCGCCGGCGATCTCTGCTACATCGACGCCGACGACGACGGCCAGCGCCCCACCGCGGGCGGCACGATGGTCAGCGTCGACCTCGACTGCCTCGACCCGGGTGAGGCGCGGGCGACCGACCCGACGGGCGACTGCGACGACAGCGACGCCACCATCCGCAGCAGCGCCACTGAGCTCGCCGGCGACCTCGTCGACCAGAACTGCGACGGCCGCGAGCTCTGCTACACCGACGTCGACCGCGACGGCCAGCGGCCCGCGAGCGGGGCGACCACGCTGAGCGCCGACGCCGACTGCAGCGACGTGGGCGAGGCCGCGGCCAGCGCCGCCGCCACCGACTGCGACGACAGCCGGGCCAGCGTTTACTTGGGCGCCCCCGAGGTCGTGGGCGACGGCATCGACCAAGACTGTGACGGTTTTGAGGGCTGCTACACCGACGCCGACGGCGACGGGCTGCGCGGCGCCGACCTGCGCACCATTCCCTCGACCGACGCCGACTGCGCCGACGCCGGCGAGGCCACCGCCGCCCTGCCCGCCACCGATTGTGACGACAGCGACCCGGCCATCCGGCCCGGCGCCACCGAGCTGCCCGGCGACCTCGTCGACCAGAACTGCGACGGCGCCGAGCTCTGCTACGCCGATGGTGACCGCGACGGCGCGCGGGGCCCCGGCGGGGCCACCGTGGCCAGCGCCGACCTCGACTGCGCCGACCTCGGCGAGGCCGTGGCCAGCGCCGTCGTCGACTGTGATGACGCCGCCGCCACCACCTACCCGGGGGCCCCCGAGCTGCCGGGCGATGGGGTAGACCAGAGCTGCGACGGCGCCGAGCTCTGCTACGCCGACGGCGACCGCGACGGCGCCCGCTCGGCCACCTTGACCGTGGCCAGCGCCGACCTCGACTGCGCCGACCCTGGCGAAGCGGCCGCGGCCATCGCCCTCGACTGCGACGACAGCGACGCGGCGCGGCGGCCCGGCGCGACCGAGCTGCCCGGCGACCTCGTCGACCAGAACTGCGACGGCGCCGAGCTCTGCTACGCCGATGGTGACCGCGACGGCGCCCGCTCGGCCACCCTGACCGTGGCCAGCGCCGACCTCGACTGCGCCGACCTCGGCGAGGGCGCGTCCACCGCCGCGGAGGACTGCGACGACGCCGTCGCGGCCATTCGGCCCGGCGCGACTGAGCTGCCCGGCGACGCGATCGACCAGGACTGCGACGGCGCCGAGCTCTGCTACGCCGACGCCGACGACGACGGCGCCCGCCCGTCGAGCGGCCTCACCGTGGCCAGCCCCGACCTCGACTGCGGCGGCCCGGGCGAGGCGACCGCCTTCGACCCGGCCACCGACTGCGACGACGGCGACGCGACCCGCTTCGTCGGCGCCCCCGAGGTGGTCGGCGATGGGGTGGACCAAGACTGCAACGGCGCCGAGCGCTGCTATGCCGACAGCGACGGCGATGGTCAGCGGGGCACCGACCTGCGCGAACTCACCTCGATCGACCTGGACTGCGCCGACCCGGGCGAGGCCGCCGCAGCCCTGCCCGCCACCGACTGCGACGACGGCGTCGCCGAGGTGCGCGCCGGGGTCTCTGAGGTCGCCGGCGACGAGCGCGATCAGAACTGCGACGGCCTCGAGACCTGCTTCGCCGACGCCGACAGCGACGGCTTCCGCGCGCCCGAGGGCACGACGGTCAGCTCGACCGACGCCGACTGCCGCGACCCTGGTGAGGCTTGGCTCAGCGTGCCGGCCACCGACTGCGATGACCTGAACCCCGACCGCAACCCCAGCGCCGAGGACCTGCCCGAGGACGGCATCGACCAGGACTGTGACGGCGTCGACGCCCGCGACGGCGGCACGGCCGACGACGGCGCGACCGACGACGGCGCGACCGACGACGGCGCCGCTGACGACGGCGCCGCTGACGACGGCGCCGCTGACGACGGCACCGCTGATGACGGCACGGCCGACGACGGCGCGACCGACGACCTGGGCAACGAGGACGCCGACCCGGCGACGGTCGAGAGCGGCAAGGGCCAAGGCGGCTGCGCGGCCGCTGGTGGCGCCCCGGCCACCCCGTTCACCGCGGCCGCCGCCCTGCTGACCCTGGGCCTCGCGCTGCGGCGCCGCCGGCAGGGCTGAGCCAGACAGACCCGTCCGGGCGCGGTGAGGGGCCCCAGCGCCCTCGCCGCGCCCTTCCTGCGCTGTGCCGCCGCTGATCGCTCAAGCGATGCCGCGGACCACCAGCGCCCAGCGCTCATAGAGCGCCGACCGCGGCCCGCCGGCGGCGAGCTCGACCGTGCGGTCGAGGCGGATCAGGGCGGACTTCAGCGCCTCGGCCGCCGCCGCCGCCCCCGCGGCGCGCGTGCTGCCCGCGCGGTGGGTCGCGTCCTTGGCGAGGGTCGCCGCGCACCAGGCCCGCAGGTCGTCGCGCAGCTCGGCGAGGGCGGGCCCGAAGTGCGCCGCCCCTGGCGTGTCCAGCGCGCCGTGGATGGCGTCGGCGAGGCGCTGGTACTCGGGCACCTGGCTGCGGCCGCCGGGGCGCACCACCGCGGCGAGCCCGGCGGGGAACAGGGCCTCGGTCAGGTCCTCGGCGGCGCCGATGCCCAGGGCAGCGAGGCCGTCGAGCGCGCGGTGCAGGCCCGCGACGCGGCGGTCGAGGCTCTGCTCGGCCTCAAGCACGGCGCTGGCCTCGGCGCTGAGCCGGGCGGTCGCACCGCGACGGCCCCCGACCTCAAGATCGAGGGCGACCGCGGCCTCATCTGCCGCGGCGGCGGCTTCGAGCACGGTCGGGTCAGTGAACAGCTCGCGCGCGGCGGCGACGAGCGGGGTGGTGAGCGCCAGCAGCGCGGCGCGGGAGCGGTGGGCGTAGGCGGGCATGGGGACCTCCGCCGAAGACTGCAGCACAAAATGGAGCCCGACCATCACCGATCCGCACCCGGCGCAGGCTCTCAGCGAGGGGGCCCAGAGCGGTCGCGGCGCGCGGAGCCGTCCACACCGGCACGCGCCGCGCCCTCCCACCGCCGCCGCGCCGACGGGGCCCGACCCGCGCCGGGGCCAGACCGCAAGGCGCGGGCGGGGTGGGCAAGGCGGGGTGCTCCGTCGCCGCCTCGCGGACAGCGACGGCCTGCGGGAGCTGCTCCGTCGCCGCCTTGTGGACAGCGACGGCCTGCGGGAGCTGCTCCGGCACCGCCTTGCGGACCGCGAGGTCCCGCCAAAGCTGCTCCGGCGCCGCCTTGCCGGCAGCGAGGGCCTGACGGAGCTGCTCCGGCGCCGCCTTGCCGGCAGCGAGGGCCCGCCGGAGCTGCTCCGGCGCCGCCTTGCCGGCAGCGAGGGCCCGCCGGAGCTGCTCCGGCGCTGCCTTGCCGGCAGCAAGGGCCTGAAGGAGGTGCTCCGGCGCCGTCTTGCCGGCAGCGACGGCCCGCCGGAGCTGCTCGGTCACCGCCTTGTGAAGAGCGAGGGCACAGCAGCGCCGCCCGCCCGCACCACCCCAAGGCCCCGACCGACGCCGCGCACGCGCCGGCGCGGGTCGGTTAGCCCCGCCCGGTGGAGCACGCCGCACAGACCCACCAGGAGCGCCGCGATGTTGACCCGACTTCAAGTGCGCGGCTTCAAGAACCTGCTCGCCGTCGACGTCCGCTTCGGCCCCTTCACCTGCGTGCTCGGGGCCAACGGCGTCGGCAAGTCCAACCTCTTCGACGCGATCCGCTTCTTGTCGGCCCTGGCCAAGCTGAGCTTGGCCGAGGCGGCGGCGAGCGTCCGGGGCGCCGACGGCCGCCTGGGTGATGTGCGCGGCTTGTTCAGCCACGACGGGCAGCGCAACGCAGACGAGATGACCTTCATCGCAGAGATGGTCGTGCCCGCATCGGGGCAGGACGAGCTGGGCGCCGAGGCCAAGGCGACCATGACCTTCTTGCGCTACACGGTCCGCCTGCGGCCCCGCGCCGCGGGCTCAGCGCTCGGGCCCTTAGAGCTGGTGGAAGAGTCGCTGGTGCACATCAACAAGTCCGACGCGAAAGACGCGCTCGGCTTCCCCCACGCGCCCGCTTGGCGTGACTCGGTCATCCTCGGCCGGCGGACCGTCCCATATATTGAGACCGAGGGTGAGGGTGAGCAGCGCCTCGTGTGGACCCGGGCCGACAGCGGCGGCGGCGGCAGCCCGCGCAAGGCCCTCGCTGCGGCGATGCCACGCACCGTGCTGTCGACCGCCGCCTACGCCGCCGACCACCCGACCTTGGTGCTCGCGCGCCAAGAGATGATGGGCTGGACCCAGCTGCAGCTCGAGCCGACCGCGCTGCGTGCCCCCGACCCCTTCCATGCCCCCGCCCAAGTGGGGGCCGACGGCGCGCACCTGCCCTCGGCGCTGCTCGCCCAAGCCCGGGCGGCCGAGCGGGCGGCGCCGGGCGGCGCCGACGATGTCTACGCCGCCCTGGCGAACCGCCTCGCCGGCCTCTACGAAGACGTGGCGTCGCTGCGGGTCGACGTCGACGAGCGCAGAGAGCTGCACACCATCGTCCTGACCGACCTGCGCGGGGCCGA
The DNA here is from genome assembly GCA_016792625.1 of Deltaproteobacteria bacterium. Classification (GTDB taxonomy): domain Bacteria; phylum Myxococcota_A; class UBA796; order UBA796; family UBA2385; genus JAEUKK01. The sequence goes on from JAEUKK010000160.1 coordinate 42,053, forward strand.
GCATCGGGCGAGCGCGCTGTCCGACGGCACGCTGCGGTTCTTGGCCCTCGCCATCCTTGAGGCCAGCCCGGCCAGCCTGCCCCTCATCTGCCTCGAAGAGCCAGAGAACGGCATCCACCCTGACCGGATCGAGGTGATCCTCGGCCTGCTGCAAGACATCGCGGTCGACGTCCACAGACCCACCGGCCCCGACAACCCGATGCGGCAGGTGATCATCAACACCCACGCCCCCGCGGTCGCACAGCGGGTCCCCCAAGACAGCTTGGTCATCGCCGAGGCCGAGCAGCGGCTGCGCGGCGCGGCACGGACGCGCGCCCTCCGCCTGCAGGGCCTACCGCAGACCTGGCGGGCACCCCAAGGTGGGGCGCCGCTCCACCCGGTTCTGGCCTACCTTCAGCCACCGCCCCAACAGCGCGGGGGGCTATGGGAACGGCTCCCTTGATCGGAGCCTGTTCCCAACCGGGCATGGCTGCCCCTGCGCGCGCTGCCCGCCTTCCGCCGGCTTGAGCAGGACACCCGCGCCGCCCTCATCGGCTTGGGCGCACAGCTGCAGCCAGACGCCCCCTAAGGCCGGGGCGCCCCGACCCTCTCTCCCCTACCGCCCCGCCCCGCAGTCCCCCTCCTCGACGGCGCCGGTGACCGCCGCCGGCTGCCCGTCATAGGCCCAGGTCTGGGCGCAGACCCCGTTCCAGCTCGCCTTGTCGTAGTCGGGGATGGTGTAGCCCTCACCACCCTCGTCAAAGTCAAAGAGCAAGAAGTTGTCGGCGTCGTAGCGGGTCGCCCCGAGCACCATGTGGGGGAACTGCTCGGTCTCGCGCAGGTCGATCCAGCGGTGGGTATGCCCGGCGAGGAACAGACGCATGGCCTCGTGCCGACTCAGCACCGCGCGCAGGTCGGGCGTGGGGCCGGTGGGGTCTTCGCCGGCCTTGGTCACCAACATCATGTAATGGGCCATGACCACGCTCGGCTCGCCGGCGGCCAGCTCGCCGTCCAGCCAGGCGAGCTGCTCACGCCCATACGAGGCCAGATCGGTGTCGCACATGGGGCTGGCCGGGTCCCAGGTCGGGCCGAGCTGGCTGTTGGCGAGCAGAAAGCGCCAGCCCTTGTGGCGCACCACGCCGGTCGGCGCGCCCTCCATCACGTCCTCGAACACCGCGTGGGCCAGCTCGCGCGGCTTGTCGGTGGGCCGGGTGTCGCAGTGCACCTCGTAGTCGTGGTTGCCCCAGACCAGATGCACGGGCATGTTGAGCCCGTCGAGCAGCTGCCGCGCCCGGCTGTAGCCGGTCTCGACAGACCCATACTCTTCGACCGTGTCGAGCACGAGGGTGTCGTGCACCACGTCGCCGAGCACAAAAACCAGCTCGGGCGGCGGCTCGACCGCGTTGATCGCCGCGACCACCGCGGCGAGGCGCTCGGGGGTCTTCATGATGCTCTCGTTGTCGATGCCCTCGCTCTCGGAACAACAGACATACTCGGGCCCGATGACGTGGGTGTCGGCGACCATGGCCACGCGAAAGGTGCCCGGCTCTTGGGGCACCACGCGGGCGCCGCTGTCCATGGTGTCGGCCGCGCCGCCGCCGCCGGTCTTGGGCTCGGCGCAGCCCGCCCAGACGGCGAGGGCCCCCGCCGCGACACCCCAGGCCGACCCACGGTTGAACCCCTGTGCTGTGTCGACGCGCCGCATCCTCACCTCCGCGGGGTGTGTAGCCACGGCGGGGGGCGGCCTGGGGGCGGGTCGGTGACGTCGACGGGGCGGCCCGGGGGCGCGCAGCGCCGGTCGATCCCCAGCAGCAGGGCGCCCCGGCGGCTGCGCCGCCGGCGGCCCTCGGGCTGGGCGCGCCGCTGCGCGGCTTGGTCGCTGCGCGACCGGCTGCGCCGCCCGCCCGCCGGCCTGGCGCCGCGAGGCGGCCCGCCCGCGGGCTATCTCGTCAGACAACCACGGCGGCCGCCCGCGCCCACCGCCCGCTGCCCCCGCTCCGCCGCCGAGGCCCCATGCGTCCCCCGCGCCCCGCCCGCCCCGATGAGGCCCCCGCCCTCGCCGCCCTGGCCGAAGAGACCTTCCGCGCCACCTTCGGCGCCGCCAACACCCGCGCAGACCTCGATCTGCACTGCGCCCGCGCCTATGGGCCCGCCCAACAGGCCGCCGAGCTGGCCGACCCCGCGCTGCTGACCCTGGTGGTCACCGAGGGCGAGGCCCTGGTCGCCTATGCCCAGCTGCGCCTCGGGGCCGCCGCGCCGGCCTGTGTGCGCGGCGCGCGCCCGGCCGAGCTCTGTCGGCTCTATGCCCTGCCCTCGCTGCACGGCCGCGGCGCCGGCCCCGCTCTGCTCACCGCCGGGCTGACCGCCGCCGCGGCGCGGGGCGCGGGCGTGGTCTGGCTCGGCGTCTGGGAGCACAACCCCCGCGCCCGCCACTTCTACGCCCGCGCGGGCTTCGTCGAGGTCGGCGCCCACACCTTCTGGTTGGGCACAGACCCCCAGCGTGACCTCATCCTGCAGCGGCCGGCGCCGGCCGAAGAGACCCCGAGTGACCCAAAGCACCCCGCCTGAGGCACCCAGAGGGCGGCGCAGCCGGCCGGGCCCCGCCCGGCGGAGGGGGCCCGCCGCGGACCTTGGCCGCGGCGGACCGGCCCCCGAACCCCGGCGGGGGCCGACCCGGAGCGCAGCGGAGGGGCAGGCCCAGCCGCTCGTCTTTGGTCGGGCCTATATCAGCGGCGCTCGGTGACCGTCGCGCGCCCGGCGGGGAGGAGCCGGTCAGCTCCACCCCTTCCCCGCCGAGGGCCGCTGCGCTTGACGCGCCCACCCTCTACCACTAAACACCCGTCCCACGCACAGCTCCACCCCCGAGAGGCCCCCTTGCCCACCCGCTCCCCTGCCCTGCCCCCGCCGGGCCCCGCGGCGGCACCTCGGCCCGCCGGGGCCTCCCCAGCAGCGCGGCAGCGACGGGCCCCGGGCTCTCACCCCGACCGGGGCGGTCACGCCCCGCGCCGCTCCACGGCCGCCGCGCGGTGCCCGTGAGCGCCGTCGACCTGCGCGCGCGCGCGATGCAGCTCGGCCTGCTCGTGCTCCTCAGCGCCCTGGCGGGCGCGCTGGTCGGGATGGACCGCCCCTTGCTCGGCGGCCTGCGCGCGCTCCACATCGGTCAGCAGGTCAACACGCCCGCGCTCGGGTTCCTGGCGGTCCTGGGCCTGTGCACCGCGCTCAGCGCCTACGCCGCCGGTCGGGGGGCTGACCGATGGGGGCGGCGCCCGGTGCTCATCGCGGGGGGGTGATGGTCGCGCCCCTGCCCTTCCTGCTCATGGGAGTGTCGAGCTGGGGCTGGTTCCACGCGGCCAACGTGATGCTGGGCCTGAGTCACGGCCTCATCGGGTCCGCCACCCTGATCTGGATGATCGACCTCGCTGGCCCGGCGCGGCGCGGCTGGGCGGCGGGGCTCCACGGGGCCGCCGGCGCGGGGGCCATGGCCCTCTCGGCCCACGTCATCCGCGGCATGGTCGCCGGGCAATGCCTGCGCCCCAACACGCCGCTGGCCGTGGGCGTCGGCTATGTGCTGCTGGGCGCTGTGCTCGTGGCGACCCTCTCGCGCCAGCCCGGCCCCATCGCCGCGCCGGCGCCCGCCGCCGCCGAGGGCCCGCTCGACCGACAGGGCGCCGGCCAGCGCTCCGCCGACACGAGCGGGCGCCAGCCTGCGCTCGGCGCGCTCGACCTCGCTGGCTTCGTCCACAAGTCCATCGACGGCATGGCCTGGGGCCTGCTGTCGCGGGCGGTTCTGTCCGACGGCCTCGACCGCGCGACCGTCGGCGCCCTCTTGGTCGTTTACCCCGTTACGGCCGGGCTGGGTCAGCTGCTCGGCGGCGCGCTGTCGGACCGGGTGGGCCGTCGCCCCCTTATCCTGGGGGGTATGGTGGCGCAGGCGCTGGCCATCGTCGGGGTGGCCGCGGCAGACGCCCCCTGGGCCCACGCCGCCGCCGCCGCCCTGCTCGGCCTCGGCGCCGCCGCCCTCAGCCCCGCGCTGCTCGCCGCAGTCAGCGACCTCGCGGCGCCCGCGCGGCGGGCCTCGGCCATCGGCGCCCACCGCCTGTGGCGAGAGCTGGGTTTTGTGGCCGGCGCGGTGCTCGCCGTCCTTTCGGCCGAGGCGGTGGGGACGTCGGCCACGCTGTTGGTCGGCGGGGGGATCGCCTTGGGCGGCGGGCTGTGGGTGGGTGTGCGCGTGTGGGGATGGGGCGGCGGAGGTGCTGATCTGGGGTGAACGGCGGGGCGGACGGGCTCCTCCGGCCTGTGGGGCGAGGCCGGCGCCCTGGATCAGCTGCTCCTCCGCCCTGTCCGACCGGCCCGACGCGCCGGATCACCTGCTCCTCCGGCCTGTCCGACCGGCCGGACGCGCTGGATCACCTGCTCCTCCGCCCTGTCGGGATGACCGGACGCGCCGGATCAGCTGCTCCTCCGCCCCGTCGGGCGGGCCGGACGCCCTCGATCAGCTGCTCCTCCGGCCTGTGGGGCAGGCCCCACGCGCTCGATCATCGGCTCCGCTGCAGCCAGCGCACCTGGGCCCCCCGCGCGCGTCTGCGCCGCGCCCCCCGCATCGCACGGTTAGCCGGGCCGCAAGAGAGGACCTCGATGTACGACCGCGACGCAATCAAGCGCTTCACCAAGGCCTTCCACCCCTTCCGCGACCTGACCGTCGATGAGATAAGGACGCTCGCGGTCCACCGTGTCGATGACCAGCGGGACCGGATCCTCTTCGCGCTCCAATCCGCGGCCGACCCTGGCTCGGTGCGGCTGCTGCTCGCCGGGCCCCGCGGTGTGGGCAAGTCGCAGACGCTCCGGTCGATCGCCTCGGCCTTGAGCGTGGTGCCGCCGACGGGGGCGCCCAGCGACGCCTTCGTGCCGGTGGTGATCGACATCGGCGCCGAGCTGCCCAAGCAGTGCACCACGGCGGCTTGGCTGCCCCGGCTGCTCGCGGCGGTGCGGGCCATGCGGATCGAGTGGGGCGAGCCGGTCAACCTCGCCGAGCCGGCGAGCGTCGGAGCGTTTGGTCTGCGCGGCTGGTTCTCGAAGCTGGTGACCGCGCTGCCCAAGGCGGGGGTGATGCTCACCCTGGTCGAGCTGGGACTGCGGGCCGCCGCGCCGGACGATCCCGCCCTTGAAGCGGCGGCGGCCACCACAAAGCGCGCCCGCGAGGCGCTTGACCAGATCGGTGAAGCCGGCCGCGTCGCCGCGGCGCACGCGCCAGCGCCGCCTGAGCTGCGGCTGCTCATCGACGACCTCGCCACCGAGGTCCAGGCCCTGTCCACGGCCGCGGGCCGGCCCGTCGCCCTGCTGCTCGACGGCCTCGACAAGCGACCGACCGCCGAGGCGGTCTTTGAGGCGCTGAGCGACGTGGACCTGCTCACCGTGCTGCCCTGCGCCCTCGTGCTGACCGGCCCCACGGCGCTGACCGTCGACCAGCGGTTCGGGGCGCAGCTGGTCCCGGGGGCCATGCGGTCCTACCTGCTGCCCGTGATGCATGTGGTGGCCCGTGACGGCACCATCGACCCCGTGGGCGCTCAGGCGATGGTTGAGCTGTTCCGGCGCCGGTGGGACGGCGCGCAGCTCGGGCCCTGCCCTTTTGGCGACGAGGCGCTCTGCGCGCTCGCCCGCTGGTCGAGCGGCCTGCCGCGGACCTTCTTGGAGCTGGTCAACGAGACCTACCGTGTCGTCGCGATGCGCCACGCCGCCGAGGTCACCGACGCTGATATCGAAGAAGCGGTGCGCCAGAGCCGCCACCCCCTTGAGGCCACCCTCAACGCGGCGACCGCGAGGACCCTAACCGAGGCCCTCAGGACGGGGGTGGTGCCCACCGGCGAGGTCCACGCCGACCTGTTGATGAACAACCTGCTCATCACACGCCTCAACGGCGCGACCTGGTGCCGCCCCAACGAGCTGCTCATCCCGCTGCTCGAAGAGCTCGCGCGACGGACCGCTCCGACCGACCCCGGGGCCCGGCAGCCATGAGCGCGGCCGCCACCGACTACGACCTCGACCCCCTGGCCGACCGCCTCTGCACGGCGCTCGACCACAACGAGGGCCTCATGGTGACCGCCGTCGTGGAGGTCCCGGCGCCGGCCCCGCCCGCCCTGCTCATGGCGCTCCTCGCCGACATTGAGCAGCGCATCGCTGCAGCCTTGGGCGCGGCGCTGCCACACGCACGAATGCACGCCATCTGGCCCGGCGAAGAGACCGAAGACCTGCTCTCGGCGCTGAACGGCAGCCGCGACGTGCTCAAGCGCTTCTGCCCCCTGGTGCTGCTGCTCATCGAAGATGGCGAGCAGCTGCGCTGGCTGCGCGCGCGCACGCCCGACCTGCTCTCGTCGATCACCGTCTCGGCGCGGTTGGAGCCCCGACCCACCGCGCTTGACCCAGAGACCGTCTGGGCGCGCATCGACGCCCACCAGCACAAAACCCTGGGGACGGTGCGCTTGAGCGGCCTCGTGCCCCACCAGACCGCGGTGCAGGGCCTTAGGCTGGATCGGGTATACCTCAGACGAACGACGCTTCGGATCGCGGACCAGGGCGGCGCGCTGCAGCTCATCGTCGGCGAGCCGGGCTCGGGCAAGTCGACCCTGCTCAAGGCGCGCGCGCTGGGCCTCGAGGGGGGCGACAGCGCGGGCGCCGCCCCCGCGCGCGGGCTCTTTCTCCCCCTCTCTGCCTGGTCTGAGGCGAACCGGCGCCGCTCTACCCCCCTCGACGCGTGGGTCCGCGACACGATGAGCGCGATGGCGGGAGTCCAGGCGGTGAAGCTGGCGGGGCTCTTGTCGGGCGCGACGCTGCTGCTCGACGGGCTCGACGAGGTCGCGCACCTCACGGATCGCCGACGACTGCTCGACGAGGCGCAGGCGCTGACGCGCGCCTACCCCGACCTGCACATTGTCGTCAGCGGGCGCGAGCTCGTGCTCGAGCAGCTGCTCGTCGACCACCGCCGCGCGTGGACGCTGGTCCGCCTCGGGGATATCCGGCCAGGCGAGGCCCGCCGCCTCATGTGGGTGACGCTGGCCGCATGGCATGATCTGCCGGCAGATGGCCCGCTGCCCCCTGAGGTCGAGGGCCGCGCGCAGCACGCCAGAACCAGCCCCGCGTTCAAGACGCTGGCCCACAGCCCGCTGCTCGTGACCTTCTACACCGTCTTGATGGAGCTGCAGCGTGAGCCGCCCGCCCACATCCCCTCCCTCTACCACGCGCTTGTCGAGATGCTGGTGGTCAACTGGCAGGCGATGCGCAGCACCAGCGGCGCCCGCCTCTCGCGGGCCGAGGCCTACCGCACCCTCGCCCCGCTCGGCTGGGGCCTCGTCGAGGCCGGCGCGGTGGGCCTGCACAAAGCCGAGCTGTTGGCGCGCCTGATGGACGCCGACACCTTGAGCGCCCCCGGGCCGGAACGCGAGGCCGCGGCCCGCCGCCGGCTCACCCAGCTCAGCGAAGACTCGGCCTTGCTCATGGTTGAAGACGGGCGCTGGCGCTTTCACCACCAGACGATCGCCGAGTTCCTCGCCGCCCGCGCCGCGCTGCAAGAGCCGGCGGTCGCGGCGGCCCTCGAAGCTGAGCCCTACCTGCCCCAGCGCCAGCAGACCGTCGCCTTCGCGGTGTCGATGGTGCTCGACGTCGACCCGCGGGATGACCTCGCCGCGCGCTGGCTCGACGCCCTCGACCGCAAGGCGAGGCGCCCCGGCGTCTATGACGCGAAGATCCCCAGCACCCTCTCTGCGGTGCTCGTGCACGCGCGCGGCCTGCCCGCCAGCCGCCGCGCGGCCCTCACCGGCCACCTCGCCCGGGTGACCTTCACCCAAAAGCTGAGCCCCTGGCAGCGTGACCTCGCGGTCGGCGCCTGGGCGGCGGCGGCGCGGGCCCAGGCCATCCCCACCGAGGCCCTCGAGGCCCTCGCCGACGACCGCGAGGCCCAACACACCATTGGTGAGGCGCTTGTTGCGCTCGTCGGCACGGAAGAACCCCAGCTCGCGCGCTGGCTGCGGACGGATAAGCAAGTGGGTCATGCCTGGCTCGCGCGCTGGCTCGCCGACCCCGCGCCCGAGCAACGCGCGTGCGCATGGCTCGCTGTGGCCTGGACGGGGAGCTTGAACCACAAGAAGCTAAAGCGATGGGACCGCATGGTGTGGACGCTGGTGAGGCAATTGCTGCCCATACAGATGGGAGTACTCAAACAGATCGGAGTATTCAAACCTCGACGGCGAATCTCACTGCCGGCCCCCTTTGCCACGTTCGGCGCACCGTCAACGCCCCCCGCCTGAGGCCGCCGGAGGGCGGCGCAGCCGGCCGGGCCCCGCCCGGCGGAGGGGGCCCGCCGCGGACCTTGGCCGCGGCGGAACCGCCCCCGAACCCCGGCGGGGGCCGACCCGGAGCGCAGCGGAGGGGCAGGCCCAGCCGCTCGTCTATGGTCGGGCCCAGATCAGCGGCGCCCGGCTACGCGATCCCCCGCACCACCAGCGCCCACCGCTGGTACAGCTCGCCCGCCGGCCCACCCGCGACCAGCTCGACGCAGCGGTCGAGGTGCATCAGCGCCTGCTTGAGCGCCACGGCGGCCTCTTTGGCCCCCGCCGCCCGGCTCGCCCCGACCCGGTGCGTGCCATCCTTGGCCAGGGTCGCCGCGCACCAGGCCCGCAGGTCGTCGCGCAGCTCTTCGAGCATGGGTGCGAGGCGCTCGGCCCCCGGCAGATCGAGGGCGTCTTGCAGCGCGTCGGCCAGCCGCTGGTACTCGGGCACCTGGGCGCGGCCGTGCGGGCCGGTGACCGTGGCGAGCCCGGCGGGGAAGAGCCGCTCCGCCAGGTCCTCGGCGACCCCGAGGCCCAGCGCGGCCAGCCCTTCGAGCGCCCGGTGCAGCCCGCCGACCCGCCGGTCGAGGCTCAGCTCGGCCTCGCTGACCGACGCGGCCTCTGCCGAGAGCCGGGCCGTGGCCGCGCGGCGGCCGCCGACCTCTACGTCCAGCGCCACCGCGGCCTCTTCGACCGCGCGGGCGGCGTCGAGCACGGTGGCGTCGGTAAAGAGCTCGCGCGCGGCGGCGACGAGAGGAGTAGCCAGCGCGAGCAGCGCGGCGCGGGACCGGTGGGCGTAGGCGGGCATCGGGACCTCCGCAACCAGTGGACCACAGGGGTGCAAGGCGGGCGGTGAGGTGCTGCTCCGGCACGGGCTCTTGGGCGTCGTGCGACGGTTTAGGGCGTGGCGCGCGCCCTGGCGCGGGGTCTGATCGGGGGTGCGCCGGAGATCGGGGCGCGCGGGCAAGCTGCTGATCCGCTTTGCCACGGGGCGCGGGCGGGGCGGAGGCGGTGGTGATCCGCGGGCCTCCGCGTGTCGGACGGGTTGAGGGAGGAGCTGATCCGCGGTGTTGGGCGCACCCGACAGGCTGAAGGAGCTGCTGATCCAGCCTGTCCGGCGCGCCCGACGAGACGAAGGAGGTGCTGATCGGAGGTGTCCGTCGGCCCCGACGGGCTGAAGGAGCTGCTGATCCGCCCAGTCCAGCGCGCCCCACGGGCTGAAGGAGCTGCTGATCCGCCGTGTCGGGCGGGGCCAACGCACTGGAGGAGCTGCTGATCCGCCGTGTCGGACCGGGCCGACGCGCTGGAGGAGCTGCGCCGGGCCGGCCTCCGTCCGCCCCGCGCGCAGACGCACCCGCCCCGCCCACGGGCCGCGCCGCCCAACTCCACCCCTTCGCCGACGAGAACAGCGCCGCGCAGGCCGGCGCCGGACGGAGTGCTGCGCTCGGTGTAGCCTCGACTGGCCCGAGGCGCAGTAAGCCGCGGGCGTTGGAGGCGCAGTGGAGAAACAGCTTGGCGGCAACTATGACCACGCCACGGACCGTCCGGCGGTCCGCACGCTTGAAGGCTTGGGGCACTCCGCCGACGGGGTGCGGTTGGTTGACCTCGTGCGGCCATCGTCCAACCGGGCCCAGATCTCGGCTGGCGCCGGCCTCTACGCAATCTATGAGACCGGCGGCGCCGAAGAGCCCGTGTACAGTCAAGCGCAACCAGGTTGATGGCATCGAGAGTGGCCCCGGCGCGGGTAGGCGCCGTCAAGCGTCCGGCTGGCCTGATCAAGTAGATCGAGCGCGACTGTACATCGGCAAGTCGACCAATCTGCGCAGCCGCATCGGCCGGCTGCTCGGCGGGGCCCTGACCGGCGCCGAGGGCCACATCGCCGGCTGGCGAATCGGCAACGGCGACAAAAACACGGGAGACGCGCCCGTCCGGGTCGAGGTGATCGAGATCCATTGGTGGCCCGACCTGGATCTGCACGGTGCGCGACGCGCGCCCGCGCCATCCGCGCAGGAGGCTGCGCTGATCAAACGACACAACCCGCAGCTGAACACGCAGCACAGGAGCCATGTTGCCCACACACCCACGGACCTCAGCGACGAGCAGCTCAAGATTGCCATAAACACCGCGGCCGGTTGGCCGGCCGAAGCCGACCCGTGCCACGTGACGCCATGGAACTTGGCCGGCTGGTCGGGCTGGTCTGCGCCTTGCACCTTCGCCGACACCGTCACCGTGTACATCGGCCGCGCGTCCGCCGGGGGCGGAGTGGGCCTCTGGGCCTACGAGGACGGATCACAGATTTTCCCCGAGGGAAAGGCGGGCGCGACAGTGCGCAAGCCCGAGCGCCTGGCTGCGAAGCTGACGGAGTGGAAGCTACTTCGTGATCGTCGCTACCCTGCCGCGGGCCCCGATCCCGCCCGCTGACGGCGGCGCGCCACCGCGGCCCTGCCGGCCCCCGCTGACAACAACGACCGCGCCGCCCTGCCCGTCGCCGGCTTGCCGCGCCCTGTAGTATCGCCCCAGCAGGAGGGCAGCGATGGCGCAGCGGCTCACGTGGTCCGAGATCAAGCACAACCCGACCGTGTTCGCGCGCGACTTCGCGCGGTCCACGCGAGAACAAACCGACGCCACAGAGTTCTGGAACGACTTCTTTGCGATCTTCGGCCTCAAGCGCACGCACGTCGCCGCCTTCGAGGCGCCGGTCAAGAAGCCGAGCGGGCCGGTCGGAAAGATCGACCTCACTTGGCCCGGGGTGATGGTGGCCGACCACAATACCGCCGAGCGGAGCTTGTCGCGGGTCGAGGCCCACGCCTTCGCCTCCAATCAGGGCCTGATCACCGATGGGCGCGCCAGTGAGACGCCACGCTACATCGTCGCCTTTGACGTTCAGCACATCGTGCTGCACGATCTCAAGGTCGAAGAGGGCGGTGCCGGCGCAGACGAGGCAAGCGGGCCCGCCCCCCGCAACGTCGAGATCAAGCTGGCCGAGTTGCCCAACCACCCGCCCCCGAACGGCAACGCGACCCTGGCCGACCTCTACGACCCCGACACGATGCCGCCGGGCTTGGTCAAGGCGCATCAGGCCCTCGACAAGGCGGTCGACAAGCTGTACCGACCCGACCGGGCCTTCGGCTCGGACCGCGAGCGGGTCGAGTGGCTGTTCGAGCTGTTCGCCGCGCAGCAGGCGCCGTTGATGGCGGGTGTCGAGGGCAAGAAGAAGGCGAAGCGAAACCGGACCACCAAATAGATGGAGCAGCCATGACGCAGCCCCGGATCTTCATCACGCATCGGCACCGGTACAACGACCACTATTGGACGCTGCGCCACAAACTGCGCGCAGAGTTCAACTTCCAGGACCTCTCGGTCCACGACCACAAGTTCGAGGATGATGACCTACCCCTCGATTTTCTGCTTGGCAAAATCGACGATCAAATCAAGCGCTGCAACGTCTTTATCGCAATCGGCCGTCGATACGTTGGGCGCGCCGCTTGGTGCAAATGGGAGATTGATCGCGCGATCCAGCTCAACAAGTGGATCGCGACTTGGTCGCCGCACGGGCTCGACCCCAGCGAGGCGCCGGCGAGCGTCCGCGGCTACGCGCTTCACTTAGGGCCGTTCACACAAGCCCGAGCCCTGGCGACCAAGCTACGTGCGCTTGACTTCGCAGTCTGAGGCCGATGCGGGTGCGGCACATGGACGCACCGCAGCCAAGCGTCCAATCCATCATCTGAGGACGAACCTACCATGCAGATCCAGCTGACCGGCCCAGAGAGCATCACCCACTACAAGTCGATCCGAGGCCCCATCGCCGGTGATGCCCTGGTCTACTTAGGCAGAGGGGGCGATGCGCCACAATACCAAAACGGCGCCTTCGCCCCGCACGGGCCACACCCCGGCAGGTGGGTCGACCCCCAGCAGCCGACAACCGTGACCACGACTGGCGGGGTTGGGCACTTCCTCGCGGTGGCGACACCCAAACACTCGCACCCCCCGGACGGCGCGATCGTGGTGCTCACACAGCATAGCAAGTGCACGCACCTCGGCATCGTCACCAGCGCCGAGCACCACGCACCAGGCGGCCCAGAAAATGGCTATCGGTGGTATCGATGGGTCTATGTTCTGGCGATTCGGACAGACCTTCGAGTGGTGCCCGCGTCGCCTCCGGCATTCTTCAAGGTAGGCGCGGCGTACATCGCACATGCGAACTGCAAATTCGAGGACAAGGACGCATTCCGAGCCAAGGTCTGGGCGGGCTTTCTGGCTGCAGAGCCTGAGCTGCTCGCGCAGGGATTGGTGACGGTTCCACAGCCGCCCCCGTGGCACCTCTTGGGCTACCCCGCCACATACCCCTGAGCGTCGTCGAACACAGCTCTCGGGCCGGTACGGTCATCGCCGGCGGCCTGCCAGCCGCCTGGGCCCGGGGCTGGATCGACGAGGCCCTGGGCGCGCCACGGAGGGGGCGGTCTACGCTTCCGGCGGGCACCTGAGCCCGTGGGCCCGCCTACACCAACGGCCCCCCACCCGCTGCGCGCAGCGCAGCCCCCATCGCCGTCTGCGCGAGCGCCTCTCTCCCGACCCCAAGACACAGCGCCCGCTCAACATCACCCCGGGCCCGACCAGACCCCGCGCCCCCGAGCGCGCCACCCAGCGCCGCGCTGATGAGGTGCACAAGGTCGTGCCCCTGCGCGAGCTGCCAGGGGTCAGCGGGCGGCAGCGCGTCGAGGGCCGCCTGGACGTCTGCGGGCGAGGCGCCCAGCCCCTTCTGCGCGGCCGCGCTCAGCACATCACCCCAGCGCAGCGAGAGGGTGGCCGGGTCAAAGAAGCGCGACGCGACCAGCCAGCCCATGGGCGGAGACACCGGCGCCCGCCGGGCCAGCCAGCGCAGCCGCCCGAGGTCGGCCGCGGCCTGCAGCAGCGCCTCTTCCGGCGCCTGCCCCTTCGCCGCCCACGCGGTGACCTTGGCCGCATCACCATGCACCAGCAGCAGGCGGCGCAGCCCGCCGACCATCGCGAGGGTGGTCTCGAGGTCGTGCGCGTCGGTGTAGGCGAGCTGGGGCACCACACGCAGCGCGCCCTCCAGCCGGTCGCAGTCGGCGTCGGCCGCGCCCCAGACCCACCCCTGCCCCTTGGCGGCGGCACCGGTCATCACCGCGACCAGTGTGTGGCGCCCACCACAGATCACGGGCGCGGCGCCCGTCCGCAGGTGGCCCTGCCAGAAGCGCGCGTCGCTCGGGCCCTCGACCAACAGGGCGCACCCCAACCCAGCAGTGTGCAGCAAGCGCAGCTCGGCCTGCACAGTGTGTTCGTCGATGGCCGCGCCAGGGCCGCGCAGAGGCCCCCTCACCGGGCCGCGCCCGCCGCGTCACCCGGCGGGTCGAGGCGCGCGTCGAGGTCGACCAGCAGGTCGTCATGGGCGCCGATGATGAAGGGCGAGTGCGTGGCCACCAGCGCGTCGAAGCCGACCAGATCGCTGATCTCGATGAGGTCGTCAATGAAGCGCCGCTGCCAGAGCACATGCAGCGACAGCTCGGGCTCGTCGATGAGCACCAGCGCGTTGGGCGCCACGTCAAAGAGCAGCGCGTGGGTCATGACGAGCTCGTGCTGCTCACCAGAGGACAAGGCGCTGAGGGGGATAGCGAAGCCATCCGCGCCGGTCACGACGAGCCCCTGATCACGGTAAAAGCGCAGCGTCTTGTGGACCAGCTTGCCGCCGACCTGCCGCAGCAGCACCTCGAGCCTGTCGGCGAAGGGCGCCCAGACCGCGAGCTTGGCTTGGGCGTCGCTGAGACTCAGAGCCAGCGCGTCGGCGCGGCCGGGCTCGAGCTGCGCCAAGGCGGTGGCCTCGACCCGCGGTGCGCCGACCCCCTCAATCAGGCCGAGCGCGATGAGGCGGTCTTGGGTTGCGTGTACGGCCTCGAGCAGCGCTGCGAGTTTGGCAGGGGTGGCGCCGCTCGGGGGCAGCGCGAGGAGCCGTTCGAGCAGGCTCTGGTCGAGGCGCTGAGCGAGGGCACCATAGGCGGACAGATGCCCGGCATAGTCTGTCAGGATACGCTGGCTCACCCAGTCTACCGACGGGCGGGAGACGCTCCGCCCCGCACGATTCGCCCCCCGAACGGGCTCGATGCGCCGAACGCCGATGAGGCGTGAGGGCCCAAGGGGGCGGTCTCGGGCTTCATCCGCCCGCGAGGTCAGCACACCGGCCTGGGCCCACACACCTTCGTTCCCCGGCCACGCGAGACGGGCGCCCCCATCGTCGAAGGACACCTCGACCGCGGTGGCTTTGACCCCATTGACCCGCGCGGCATCGCCCCAAAGCGCCGCGTCGACCAACCGCAGCACGCTGGTCTTGCCCACACCGTTGGGCCCATGGATGATCGTGACGCGCGGCTTGTCGGTCAGCGGGATGTCGTGGTCGTAGAGCCCGAACAGCCCGCGCACCACGACCCGGCGGACGCGGGGGAGCGGGGCTTCAGCGTTCTGCGGGGGGAGCATGGGCGGCACCTCGGCTCGCAGGCTAACGCGGGCGGCGGCTGGACGAAGCTGGGCGCCGGGGCTCCGCCTGCCTGTGGGGCGAGGCCGAGGCGCTCGATCAGCTGCTCCTCCGGCCTGTGGCGCCACGCCGACGCCGTGGATCCGCTGCTCCTCCGCCCCGTCGGACCGGGCCAACACGCTCGATCAGCTGCTCCTCCGGCCTGTCAGGATGGCCGGACGCGGCAGATCAGCTGCTCCTCCGCCCGGTCGAAATGGCCCGACCCGCCGGATCAGCTGCTCCTCCGCCCTGTCGGGATGACTCGACGCGCCGGATCAGCTGCTCCTCCGCCCTGTCGGGATGGCTCGACGCGCCGTTTCGCTGCGCCGCCACCACGCGCGGACGGTCGCGCGCTGCGGCCCGCCCGAGCGCCCCCCCGCTGGGTTAGCCGCGCGGGAAGAAGGGAGGGGTGGATGATCACGGCGATCAAAGTGCAAGACCTACGGGGGGTACGGAGCGGCGCGCTGTCGGCGCTCGCGCCCTTGAGCGTGCTGGTCGGGCGCAACGGCGCCGGCAAGAGCGCGGTGCTTGAGGCGCTGGCCATCGGGGCCTCCGACCAGCCAGCAGAGCTGCTCGGGCGCGTGGTGCAGTCCCGGGGCGGCTGGTGCGGCGCGGGGTACCTCGTGCGGATGGGCGCCGAGGCCGCGCAGCTGCGGGTGACCCTCAGCTCCGGTGTGCAGCGCACGACGCGGCTGACCTACGCCCCACACGCCGCTGCCCTCGAGCCGGCTGAGGTCCCGCCCGGCACCCCCGGCAACGCCCGCCTCTCGTCTGTCTCGTTGCTGACAGAGGTCGTCACCGCCGGACAGGCCGATCCTGCGGCCCCCGCTGCCCCCTGGCGCGGGGTCGGCCGGGTCCTCTTCGCCGACGACAATGCATATGGGGCATCCGCGCAGCCCCCGACGCCCGGCGAGCGGCTGCGCCTCGTGCACCCTGCGGCCACCCGCGGCCACCCGCTTTGGCGCACCCTCGGCGAGGCCGTGCGGACCGGGCGTGACCAAGCCGCCGTCGAGCTGCTGCGCCCGGTGGTCGGCGCGGACCTGCGCGACCTCTACTTCATGCCCGAAGGTGACGACGCGCGGGTCGGCAACGTGCACCTGCGCTACCCCTGGGGCTCGGTGCCCGTCGACGTCGCGGGTGACGGCGTGCGCGCGCTGGTGCGGATCGCGCTGGAGCTCGCCGCGCGCCCTGACGAGGTGGTGCTGATTGAGGAGCCTGAGGTGCACCTGCACCCGGGCGCCATCTGGGCCGCGGCCCGCGCGGCGCTCGAAGCCCAACGCCGCGGCGTGCAGGTGATCCTGTCGACGCACAGCCTCGAGCTGATCGACGCGCTTGTCGACCAAGCGGGCGACGCGCTGGACGCGGTCGCGGTCACCCGGCTCGCGTTGCAGGCCGGTGAGCTGCGCGCACACACCATCCCCGGCCCTGAGCTGCGCCTGCTGCGCGGCGCGCTCGCCGAGGAGCTTCGATGACCGGCCTCACCATCGTGCTCGTCGAGGGCTACGACGACCGGGCATTTTGGTCGGGGTATCTGCGGCACGTGCGCGGCTGTCTCCCCTCCGTCGCCGTCCCTGCCGCCCGCTTGGCGGGCCTGCCGCCCGGAACGCACCAGCTGCTCCGCCAAACCAAAGGGACCTATACCTACCTCAGCCCCAGCGATGGCGTCGTGCAGGTCATCCCCTTCCAGGAACAGCACCAAGCGGGGCAAGAGCCGCTGCGGGCGCTCCTGCACGCACGGCTGAATGGCCGAAAGACCCGCCCTGAGGCTCTGCGCGGCCTCGTGGTCTGCACCGATGACGACCGGCCCGCGGGGAGCCCACCGCGCCACGACCGGGCTTGGCTGGTGCAGCTGTTGCGCAACGCGAAGGTGACCGACATCCCTGCGCTCGCTGGAGCCGATACGGATGGGGTGCACCTCCCCGATGGCGTGGTGGTGACCGCGGTCCACTGGCGTGTGGACCTCGGCCCCGACCCCGCCCTGCCCGACCAGCAGAGCCTTGAGCGGGTGGCCTGCGCCGCCTTGCACGTGGTGGCGCCCGCACGCGTCGCCAGCGTGCGCACGTGGCTCGCGGGCCTGCCCGACCTCTCCGCCGGGTACAAAGACCACAAGGCCACCGCCGGCGCGCTCTGGGCGGGCTGGTCTGCCCACGACGGCTGGGCCCGCTTCTATGAGGCGCTGTGGGAAGACGAACCGACCCGCGCGGCCCTGCTCGAGGCGCTCCCTGCGCTGGAGAGCGCGGCGCTCATCGAGCTGCTGCGCTGAGCCACCCCCCGCCTGAGGCTGCCGGAGGGCGGCGCAGCCGGCCGGGCCCCGCCCGGCGGAGGGGGCCCGCCGCGGACCTTGGCCGCGGCGGAACCGCCCCCGAACCCCGGCGGGGGCCGACCCGGAGCGCAGCGGAGGGGCAGGCCCAGCCTCTGGTCTGCGCCGCGCACCCCCAGAGCGGGCCGGCGTGCTACGCTCTCGCGTCCCGCCCACCCCGGAGCCGCCCATGACCGCCCGCCGCGCCGCGCCCCTGCTCACCTTTGCCCTCAGCCTCGCCGCCCTCAGCGCCGCGCCCGCAACCGCCTGGGCCGACGCGGCCGACGGCTACAGCGACGACTCGACCGGCGACGGCGGCGACGGCGGTGAGGATGGCGGCGACAGCGCCGAAGAAGAGGACAAGGGCTGCGCCCACATGGCCACGCCGGTCACCGGCCTGAGCCTGCTGCTCGGGGCCGCCCTCACCTTCGGCCTGCGCCGCCGCAGCTGAGCGCGCGACCACCCCGACCCCACGCTGAGGCACCGATGTCCACGCTGTTTACGATGTCCCCGCTGTCCCCGAAGTCCTCGATCTCCCGCGCCGCGGCGCTCTGCGTCCTCATCGGCCTGCACGGGGCCCCGGCCCGGGCCGACATCGCCATTGACCAGCCGGTCCCGGCACCCGACCCTGTGCCGGCGCCCGCGCCGGCCCCTGCGCCCGCTCCGGCTCCCG
This sequence comes from Deltaproteobacteria bacterium, assembly GCA_016792625.1. Lineage (GTDB taxonomy): Bacteria > Myxococcota_A > UBA796 > UBA796 > UBA2385 > JAEUKK01. The sequence goes on from JAEUKK010000160.1 coordinate 59,848, forward strand.
CACCGGCGCCGGGCGCGCCAGCTCCGGCGCCCGCGCCGAACGCGCCACCTCCCGCGGCCGCGCCGGCCCCCGCCCCTAGCTCCGACACCGGCTGCGCCCACAGCGGCCTCGGCGCGCCGATCAGCGGCCTGAGCCTGCTCTTGGGCGCCGCCCTGGCCTTTGGCCTGCGCCGGCGCGGCTGAGCGTGGCGGGGCCGGCGGGTCCAGGCGGCCGCGCCGCCGGGCGAGAGTGGGCCAGGCCCGCCGCCGACCCGCTGCCCCCGACCGGGCTGACCCTCGGGCTGCTCGGCCTGCTCGCGCTCTGCGCCGCCGCGGCGCCGCTGCTGAGCTACACGGCCTCGCTCGCACTCTTTGGCGGCGCCCACGTGCTTTTTGAGCTGCGCTATGTCGAGGCGCGCTTTGGCGACGGCCCGCTGCGCCGGCTGGCGGTGGGGGTCGGCCTCGCGCTGGCCGGGGTGGTCGGGCTGCGCGCCGCGCACGCGCTCGGGCTCTGGGGCGGCCCGGCGGCGGCCCAGGTCGAGCTCGGGCTGATCGCCGCGCTGGCCATCATGTGCGCGCCGGCGCTGCGGGCGCGGTCGCTGGGGGCGACGGTGGGCCTGGGCCTGGGCCTGTTGGCGCTGTGTGTGGGCCTGCTAATCGAGCCCCTGCTGTCCATGGTCGCGCTGGCCGTGCTGCACAATTGGACGCCCGCGGCCTTCCTCGCCGAGGCCCTGCCGCCGGCCGCCCGACGCCGTGGCGCGCTGCTCGGTGCGGTCGCCTTCGTGGGGCTGCCGTTGCTCATCGCCTCGGGGCTGCCCGTGTCTGCGCTCGAGGCCGCCGCGCCGAGCTTCGCCTCTGCGGCCACGTCTTGGGGCTTGCCCAGCGCCGGCCCGCTGCGCGCCCACCTTGGGGTCTACCTGCCCAAGGCCTGGCATGGGGCGGCCCAGGCGCCGGCCCTGTTCGCCGCGGTGACCTTCGCCCAGCTCGTGCACTACAGCGTGGTCATCGGTATTTTGCCGCGGGTCGCGCCCGGCGGGGCGGGCTGGCCTGCGCCGGTCGGGCTGAGCCGCCCGCCGGCTTGGGTGTTTGCGCTGGCGGTCGGGGTGCTGAGCCTCATCGCCGCCGTCGGATACTGGGTCGACTATGGTCTGGCCCGGCGCTGGTATGGGGTCATCGCCGCGGTGCACGCCTGGATTGAGGTGCCGGTGCTGCTGCTGGCATTTGCGGGGCGCGCACGGGAGGGAGCTGCGGCGTCACAAGCGGCGGGTTGATCGGCAGCCGACCCCGCGCTCGGGGCTCAGCCCTGCGCCTGGGCCCAGAAGATGAACAAGCCGACCCCAAAGGACAGGGCGTTGGCCGCCCACCCGATCAGCTGCCCTCGATAAGGGTGGAGCCCACCGAGGCGCCAGAAGAGCAGGCCCTCGATCACCGCCACCCCGCCCTCGACCAGCAGCCACCGGGCATAGCGCGGCAGGTGGCCGTGCAGGGCGGGCAGCAGCGCCCAGGCGAAGGGGTGGGTGAGCAGTGTGGCGGCGAGGCCGGTCAGCGCGACCCGGCGCAGGCCGCGGTGGGCCCCGGGGCCCCACCAGGCGCAGAGGGCGAGGGCCACCGGCACCTCGATGAGCAGCGAGAGCAGCAGGGCCTGGGCTTGGGTCATGGGGGCGCTCCCGTCAGGCCACACCTATCTCTGGGCGGAGGGCTGCGCCGCCAGAGGTGGGCGCGGCGCCCCCGCCTGAGGACCCCAGAGGGCGGCGCAGCCGGCCGGGCACCGCCCGGCGGAGGGGGCCCGACGCGGACCTTGGCCGCGGCGGACCAGCCCCCGACCCCCGACGGGGGCCGACCCGGAGCGCAGCGGAGGGGCAGGCCCCTCAGCCCGCCGCCCACCCCAAAAGGGCCTCGAGCGCGCCAGCCTCGCCGCGGGCGTCGGTGTCGACGGTCAGATCGGCCTGGGCGTAGAGCGGCGCGCGCTCGGACCACAGGGCGCTCAGCTCGGCCACGGCCTCGGGGCGGCCCTGCATCGGCCGCATGTCGCCCTGCGCCTGCACCCGGCCGAGGTGGCTGGCCGGGCTCGCCTTGAGCCAGACCGTGCGCGCGCCTTGACGCAGGCGGGCCCAGGTCTCGGGCGCGGTCACGATGCTGCCCCCGGTCGCGATGACCATCGGACCATTCTCGTCGAGCAGGGCGGCGAGGGCCTGAGCCTCGAGGGCCCGGTAGTGGGCCTCGCCCCGCAGCTCAAACAGGGCGCCCAGGCGCATGCCCGCCGCCTCTTCGACCCGGCGGTCGAGCTCGACGAAGGGCCAGCCCCGCGCCTTGGCCAGCGCACGGCCGAGGCTGCTCTTGCCCGCGCCGCGAAGGCCGACCAGGGCGATCTTCTCGCGGCCGCCCGGGCCTAAGCCGGCGAGCAGGGCCTCGAGCGGCGTGCGCAGGGCCGCGCAGAGCCCCCAGAGCCGGCCGAGGCTGATGTTGCCCTGGCCCGCCTCTAAGGCGACCAAAAAGCGCACCGAGACGCCCGCCCGCTGGGCCAACGCCGCCTGGGTCAGGCCCGCCGCCGCCCGCCGCGCCCGCACCCGCGCGCCGACCTCGGCGAGCAGCGCGGCCTCTGCCGCCCCCTCTGCGCCCTCGCTCATGCACACCTCCCCGTGGATGTGCACTATCCTGCATGCGGGAAGGTGGTCGACCCTGATCTTGCGCAGCGCTTCGCCGATCCGCCCGCCGGTCGGCGCCCGCGGGCCCCCGCCGCGGAGGAAGCTCGGCCGGCCAGCGCCCGCCCCGCCGCGCGCCCTGGCCCCCGACCCGCGCCAGGAGCACCGCCCATGAGCCACGTCGACTATAACGAGCGCATCCCCAACAACGTCAACCTGAGCAGCGACAAGCGGCTGCAGCGGGCGCTCGAGACCTGGCAGCCCGCCTTCCTCGACTGGTGGGGCGGCGTCGGCCCGCAGGTCTTCGCCAAGAACGACGTGTACCTGCGCACCGCCGTCTCGACCGACGCCGGCGGCTGGGCGCAGTTTGGCTATGTGAAGATGCCCGAGTACCGCTGGGGCATCTTCTTGGCCGACCGCGAAGAGGGCCGGGTGATCCCCGCCGGTGACGAGGCCGGCAAGCCGGTCTGGCAAGAGGTGCCCGGCGAGCACCGCAACGCGCTCAAGCGCATCATCGTGGTGCAGGCTGACACCGAGCCGGCCAGCGTCGAGCAGCAGCGCTGGCTGGCCGCCACCGCGCCCAGCCTCTATGACTGCCGCAACCTCTTTCAGGTCAACGTCGAAGAGGCCCGCCACCTCTGGGCCATGGTCTATTTGCTGCAGGCCTATTTTGGCCGCGACGGCCGCGACGAGGCCGACGCCCTGCTGCAGCGGCGCAGCGGCGACGCCGACAGCCCGCGCATCCTCGACGCCTTCAACCAGCCCTGCGACGACTGGCTGACCTTCTTCGCCTTCACCTGTTTTACTGACCGCGACGGCAAGTACCAGCTCGGCTCGCTGGCCGAGAGCGCCTTTGACCCGCTGAGCCGCAGCTGCCGCTTCATGCTCACCGAAGAGGCCCACCACCTCTTTGTGGGCGAGACGGGCATGGAGCGCGTGATCCGCCGGGCGGCCCAGCTCGAAGCCAAGGACCCAAACGGTGACGCTCGGGCCCAGGGCGGCATCGATCTGTTGACCATCCAGAAGTGGATCAACTACTGGTTCGCCTACTGCCTCGACCTCTTCGGCAGCGAGCTGAGCACCAACGCCGGCGACTGGTTCGCCGCGGGCTTGAAGGGCCGCTGGCGCGAGGCGCTGGACTACACCGACCACCAGGCCAAAGAGGGCCACCGCAGCCTGATGCAGGTCGTCGATGGGCGCCTCGTCGAGACCAGCGTGCCCCTGCGCGCGGCGATGAACGAGACCCTGCGCCAGGACTACGCCAAGGACCTCGAGCGGGTCTGCGCCGTCTGGAACCGCGCGCTCGAAGAAGAGGGCAGCGCGGTGCGCCTGCGCCTGCCGAGCACCCGCTTCTTCCGCCGCCAGGGCATCTACGCCGGCGCGCACTTCACCCCCGAGGGCGCGCTGATCGACGCGGCCAGCTTCGCCGCGCTGCACGACCAGTGGCTGCCCACCGAGGCCGACCGGGCCTACGTGCGATCGCTGATGAAGCCGGTCTACGGCCCGGGCGAGATGGCCAACTGGATCGCGCCGCCCCGCCGCGGGATCAACCGCCAGGGCGTCGACTTCGCCTACGTGCGCACCGACGGCTGAGCCCGCGCCGCCGACCCGCCAAAACCGCGGCGGGCCTCAGGCCCACCGCCCCCACCGCCGCCAGGCCCACCCTGGCGGCGTTCTCGTACAGGGGGACCGAAGCGGACCCCGCCCTGGGCGCCCGGCAAGTGACGCGACGACACGCACTATAATGCCGATATTTACGCTTGCTTCGCTGACGGAGCGCAGTATACTGCGAACAAGAGCCCGAGGCGGCGCGACCGCGGCCCCCAACCTGATCCCGATCACACCCCGATCCTGACCCGATCCCGACCCGTTGGAGCACCCCATGGCCGAGTACGACTACCCGCCGGTCGACTTCGAGACCCACCCCAGCCGCTACAAGCACTGGGACCTCAGCGTCGACGGCGACATCGCCCGCCTGACCATGCACATCAAAGATGACCAGCCCATGTGGCCGGGCAAGTACGAGCTCAAGCTCAACAGCTATGACCTCAGCGTCGACATTGAGCTCAACGACGCGATCAACCGCCTGCGCTGGGAACACCCCCAGGTGCGCGCGGTCGTCGTCAGCGGCGCCTACGACAAGGTCTTCTGCGCCGGCGCCAACATCCGCATGCTCGGCATGGCGCCCCACGCGTTCAAGGTCAACTTCTGCAAGTACACCAACGAGACCCGCGGCATGCTTGAAGAGAGCAGCGCCGCCGGGCAGGTGTTCATCGCCGCCCTCAACGGCACGGCCTCGGGCGGCGGCTACGAGCTGGCGCTGGCCTGCGACCAGATCTTGCTCATCGACGACGGCAACGCCGCGGTCAGCCTGCCCGAGGTGCCGCTGCTCGGCGTGCTCCCCGGCACCGGCGGCCTGACCCGCCTGACCGACAAGCGTAAGGTGCGCCGTGACGTGGCCGACGTCTTCTGCACCAAGGCCGAGGGTTTTCGCGCCAAAGACGCCAAGCGTATGCGCTTGATCGACCAGAGCTTCCCCCGCAGCCAGTGGCAGAGCGGCGTGGCGGCCTTCGCCCGGGCCACCGCCGACAAGCAGGCCCAGCGCGCCGGCGCCCCCCTCGCCCTGCCGCCCCTGCAGCGCACGGCGACCAAGTCGGGCTGGCAGTACCCCAGCGTGCACGTCGAGATTGACGGCCGGGTCGCCAACCTGCGCCTGTTCGGGCCCACCGCCGCGCCCAGCCGCGACGCCCAGACCTGGGCGATGCGCTTCTTCCGCGAGCTCGAAGACGCCCTGCTGCGCCTGCGCCTCAACCACCTCGAGGTCGGCCTCATCGTCATTCGCAGCGAGGGTGACCCGGCCGCGGTGCTGGCCGCCGACGCCTGGGTCGACGCGGGCATCGCCGCCGGCGACGACTTCTACTTCGCCGAGCTGCGCCGCCTGCAGGCGCGGGTGCTGCGCAAGCTCGACAACATGGCCAAGTCGGTGTTCACCCTGGTCGAGGCGGGCCACTGCTTCGTGGGCAGCCTCACCGAGGTCATCTTCGCCAGCGACCGCGCCTATATGTTCCAAGATGACGACGGCGAGAACGCCCTGCAGCTCAGCGCGCTCAACTTCGGCGCCTTCACGATGGCCAATGACCAGACCCGGGTGGCCGCGCGCTTCCCCGGCGAGCCCGCCCACGTCGAGGCCCTGCGGGCCCAGATCGGCGCGACCATCGACGCCGAGCAGGCGATGGAGCTTGGCCTGGTCACCGCCAGCCTCGACGAGATCGACTACGACGACGAGGTTCGCATCGCGATCGAAGAGCGCAGCAGCCTCAGCCCCGACGCGCTGACCGGCATGGAGCAGAACCTGCGCTTCGGCGGCGGCGAGACCACCGAGACCAAGATCTACGGGCGGCTGACCGCCTGGCAGAACTGGATCTTCCAGCGCCCCAACGCGGTCGGCGACCGCGGCGCGCTCAGCTTGTACGGCCACCCCGAGCGACCCGTCTTCGACTACCGGAGGACCTGAGATGTCCATCAACTACGACGAGCGCATCCCGAACAACGTCGACCTGTCCAGCGACAAGCGCCTGCAGAAGGCCCTTGAGAAGTGGCAGCCCGCCTTCCTTGACTGGTGGCAGGCGGTCGGCCCGCAGGTGTTCAAGACCGACGAGGTCTACCTGCGCACGGCCATCTCGACCGACCCGGGGGGCTGGTCGCAGTTCGGGCACGTGCGCATGCCCGATTATCGTTGGGGTATCTTCCTGGCCTCGCCCGAAGAGAACCGGGTCATCCCCGGGGGCGATCACGCGGGCAAGCCCGTGTGGCAAGAGGTGCCCGGCGAGCACCGCAACGCGCTCAAGCGCATCATTGTGGTGCAGGCCGACACCGAGCCGGCCAGCGTCGAGCAGCAGGCCTACCTCGCCTCGACCGCGCCCAGCCTCTATGACTGCCGCAACCTCTTCCAGGTCAACGTCGAAGAGGGCCGCCACCTCTGGGCGATGGTCTATCTGCTGCACGCGCACTTCGGCCGCGATGGCCGCGAAGAGGCCGACGCCCTGCTGCAGCGCCGCAGCGGCAACGCCGACAGCCCGCGCATCCTCGACGCGTTCAACCAGCCCTGCACCGACTGGCTGACCTTCTTCGCGTTTACGACCTTCACCGACCGTGACGGCAAGTACCAGCTCGGCTCGCTGGCCGAGAGCGCCTTTGACCCGCTCAGCCGCACCTGCCGCTTCATGCTCACCGAAGAGGCCCACCACATGTTCGTGGGCGAAACGGGCATCGAGCGTGTGCTCGAGCGCACGGTCGAGCTGACCCGCCAGAGCAAGAACGGCGACCCGCGCGAGCTCGGCGGCATCGACTTCCAGACCGTGCAGAAGTGGGTGAACCACTGGTACACCTACTCCCTCGATCTGTTCGGCGCCGAGGTCAGCACCAACGCGGCCGACTACTTCGCCGCGGGCATCAAGGGCCGCTGGCAAGAGGCGGGCAAGCACACCGAGCACAGCGCGCTCAACCAGTTCAAAAACGTGATGCACATCGAAGACGGGCGCCTGGTCGCCCGCGAGATCGCCCTGCGCAACGCCATGAACGAAGAGCTGCGCGAAGAGTACATCGCCGACTGCGAGCGCGTGGTCAAGAAGTGGAACGCGACCCTCGAGCGCATGGACTTTGACGGCCGCATCACCCTGCCCGACCGGCGCTTCCACCGCCGCCAGGGTCTGTACGCCGGCCACACCTTCAACCCCGCGGGCGAGCTCATCTCCCCCATGGAGTTTGAGGCCAAGCGCGCTGAGTGGCTGCCCACCGATGCCGACCGGGCCTACGTCCAGAGCCTGATGAAGCCGGTCCATACCCCCGGCCAGATGGCGAGCTGGATCGCCGCGCCCAAGCGCGGCATCAACCGCCAGCCGGTCGAGTACGAGTACGTGCGCACCGACGGCTGAGGTCAGGGGGCGCGCGACAGACCACCAGGTCTGTCGACCACCCTCCACCGACCGACCCCACCGCCCGGCGGGCCCCTCAGCGGGGGCCGTCGGGCGGTCGGCGTTTGGGGTGTGGCCCGTGCGACACCGCGCGCACGACGCGAGAGACCCGGGAGAGCCGGGCGCCCCGCCGGCCTGCGGCCGTCGGCGGCGCTCCTGCGCGCTCGGCGCGACGCGCCTCGGCCGCGGGGCGCGGCCGCCGCTGCGCGGCGCGCTCCGGCCCGCCTGGCGCGCGCGAGGCGGGGGTCAGGGTCAGCCCGCCTTCCCCCGTTCAGCCGGTGCAGGATCGCCCCGCCCGCCGCCCCGAGCAGCGCCCCGGCCAGCGCACCGCACAGCGGCCCGCCGATGACCCGGCCCACGAGCTGCCCTTGTTCAAAAGGTGGCAGCGCGCCGTAGCTGCCCGCCGCAGAGAGCGCGTGGACGATGCCGGGCAGCGAGACGAGCAGGCTGAGCCCGCCGCAGCCCAAGGCGCAGAGGCCCGCGCCCAGGGCGACGGTCAAGAGGGGGGAGCGCGCCACGGGGCCTCCAGCGGTGGGCGCGGTCCCATCACATGGCCGCGCGCCGCGACCAAGGGCCCGGGCGGGGGCGGGTTTCGTGCGGGCCGGTGGGCGCCTCTTCAAACCCGCGCGCCGCCCGCCGGGGGCGTTGCGGGGGGCGGCCAGCCCCCCGCCCACATCCTCCCCGGTGGTGATCGGCTCAGTCGGTGAAGCCCAGGTCGACCTCCTCGAGGTCGGTGGCGTAGAGCACCCGGCCGTCTGGGCCGTCGAAGGGCACGTTCTCGGCGCCCACCACCCAGCGCAGGCTGCTGGTCGTCTCGCTGGCTGGGGCCACCGGTTCGAGCACACCCGCGTCGTTTTGGCGCAGCACGGTCGGGCCCAGGCCCTCCCAGTCGGCGGCCACCGCGTAGACCTGCGCCTCGGTGTCGGGCCGGCTGTCGCAGCCGCCGCTGCCGGTGCGCTCGAAGATGGTCCAGGTCACGGTGAAGTCGTAGAGGCAGTCGGCGCAGTCGGTCGCCGCCGGGCTGAGCTCGCCCTGCCAGCTCGCCGTGCTCATCACCTCGCTCGGCGTCTCGCTCTCGGCCCAGGCGCAGCCGCGGGTGCCCCGCCCCTCGCGGTCGGGCGGGTCAACCACGCCGCCGTCCGACCCGTCGCTGCCGTCCGACCCGTCGCTACCGTCCGACCCGTCGCTGCCGTCGCCGCCGTCCATCGAGCCGTCACTGCCGCCGTCGGCCCCGTCCGCCGCGCCGTCATCGCCCTCTTCGCCGTCTTGGCCGCCGACCTTGTCGCTGTCGACGCAGCCGCCGAGCAGGCCCGCCACGCCCACGAGCAGGGCGCCCCGCGCCCCCGTCGCCGCCCACCAGCCCGCGGCCCAGGCCGCCAGCCCGCCCGCCGCACCGCACCCCGCCGCACCGCCCCCCGCCGCACCCACGCCCATCCTGATCCTCCCCGCTGGGCCGCGCCCCGCCGCCCCCAGCCTGTCCGACCGACGGCCCGCCGTCCACCGCCGCGGGGCCCCGGGCCTCGGCTCGTGCGCACGCCAGCGTGCAGCCCCGCAATAGGCCAGCGCCCGCCAGGAGCCCCCATGCCCCGCGCCCGCCTGCCCGCCGCCCCGCGCCCCGCGGGGGCCACCCGCGCTGAAGATGGCCCGCCTGAGATGATCCTCGACGGGGAACAGGCCGAGGCGCGCGCCGCGCCGGCGGGGCAGACCGAGGCCGCGCCCGCCGAAGATGAGCTGCCCTTCACCGCGCTCGCCCGCGAGCTGCTGGTCGCCGCCCGCGGCCGCCGCAGCCAAGCCGCCTGGTCCAAGCGCCTCGGCTACCGCAGCAATGTGGCCTGGGCCTGGGAGCAGGGCCGCCGCTGGCCCACCGCCGCCGAGGCCCTGCGCGCCTGCGCCGCCGCCGGCGTCGATCTGCCCGCCGCGCTCACCCGCTTTTATGGGCGCCGGCCCGCCTGGCTGGACGGGCACGACCCGACCACCACCGCCGGCGTGGCCGCCCTGCTCGAAGATCTGCGCGGCAACGTCAGCCTCACCGATCTGGCCCGGCGGGCGGGCGCCTCGCGCTTCAGCCTGAGCCGCTGGCTCGCCGGCCTCACCGAGCCGAAGCTGCCCGACTTTTTGCGGCTGGTGCAGGCGGCCAGCCTGCGCGCGGTCGACCTGATCGCCGTGCTCGCCGACCCGGCCACCCTGCCGATCGCCGGGCCGCTGCACGCCCGCCTCGACCTGCACCGCCGCGCCGCCGCCGAGGCGCCTTGGCTGCAGGCCGTGGTGCACGGGCTCGAGCTCACCGAGTACCGCGCCCTGCCCGGGCACCAAGTGGGCTGGCTGAGCGCCCGACTCGACCTGCCGCCCGGCGAAGAGGACCGCTGCATCGCCCTTCTCAGCGACGCGGGGCGGATTCGCTGGCGGGCCGGCCGCTGGGAGGCCCACGAGGTCATGGTCGACACCCGCCCGCGCCCCGAGGTCGGCCGGGCGCTCAAGGCCCACTGGGCCCGGGTCGGCGCCGACTACGCGCTCGCGGGCAAACCCGGACAGTTCTCCTACAACGTGTTCTCGGTGAGTACGGCCGACTTTGAGCGCATCCGCGCCGCGCACCTCGACTACTTTCGCCTGCTGCGCAGCATCGTCAGCGCCTCGCAGCCCGAAGAGATCGTGGCGGTCGCCAATGTCCAGCTCTTCGCCTTGGCGCCCGCGCCGCCCGATCCGCCGCCGCCCGCCGCCCCGGGGCGTGCCCGCCGCGGCCCGGCGCCGCCGCGATCTTCGGGCCCAGGTTGACGTGCTGCGCACCATCCTCGGGCTCCGAGGCCGGCGATCCGGGTCGCTGCGGCACGGCGCCGCACCTGTGGTAGCGTTCCGCGCCTGCTCTGCCCGCCCTTCAGCCTCGCGGCGCCGCCCCCTCGACGCCCCCCGGAGGATCTGCCGATGTCCACCCCCCCAGGGTCTCCCCAACCGGTCGCGCCGCTGCGCGCCCGCCTCTCCCTCCGCGCTGCGCTGGGCGGCCTGGCCGTGATCCTCGGCTTGGCCACCCTGCCGGCCGCCGTGCACGCGGCTTGGCCCGATGGCTACGAGGGCCGCGTCGCCCACATGAACGCGCTGCGCCAAGACTTCGCCTACACGGGGGTCTCGCTCGAGAACGCCGCCCAGAAGGCGCTCTACGACAAGGCCTGCCAGCTCAAGTCCTCGACGGCCTGCAGCTACGCGAGCTGGTTCGGCCCGAGCGGCGGCGATCTGCAGAAGGCGGCCGACTTCTACAGCCCGAAGTGCAACAGCGGCGATCCCCAGGCCTGCACGCTGGTGGCGATCAGCCTCACCCGCGACGACAACAACAACTTCCAGGCCAAAGACGCCCGCCGCGCCTTCTCGCTCTACGAGAAGACCTGCACCACCAAGGCCTATGCGCCGGCCTGCGCGGGCATGGCCGAGCTGATGATGCGCGGCCAAGGCACGAGCAAAGATTACACGAGCGCGCTCAAGCGGGCTGAAGAGGCCTGCAAGGCCGAAGACCCCTACGGCTGCCACCTCGCCGGCGAGATCTACCTCGGCGGCCTGGGCACCAAGGTCGACACCGTCAAGGCGCTGAGCAACTTCAAAAACGCGTGTAAGGGCAGCGTGCCCCACGCTTGTTTGCAGGCCGCGGTGGTCGAGGCCCAGTCGGGCGCGGCCAAAGACCCGGCCAAGGCCATTGCGACCTTCACCAAGTTCTGCGAACAAGACAAGTTCACCGCCGCCTGCTACCAGCTGGCCAAAGCCTACGAAGATGGCCGGCTTGTCGAGCGCAGCTACGAGAAGGCCGAGGGTTACTACAAGAAGACCTGCGATGTCGGCGACATCGAGGGCTGCTTTGGCTTGGCCCGCCTCTACGAAGACGGCAAGGTCGAGAGCGCGGCCGGCGCCGAGCAGGCGGTCAGCATCTACGACAAGGCCTGCAACGCCGGGAACAACGACGCCTGCGCCCGTCTGGGCCGCCTGTACATCAAGGGCAAGGGCGTGGCCAAGGATGTGCAGGTGGGCGTTGGCTTCATCAACCGCGCCTGCGAGGCCAAAGACGCCGACTCGTGCGATGTGTTGGGCCAGCTCTATGAGTCGGGCAACGGCGTCGACATGAACCTGACCAAGGCCGGCGAGTACTACGACCAGGCCTGCAAGGCGGGCATCGGCCGCGCCTGCTTCCACTTGGCCAAGCTCTACCAGCTGGGCAAGGGCGTCAACCAAGACCTCACCACCGCCGGCAAGCTCTTCGACAAGGCCTGCGCCAGCGGCCACGGCGCCAGCTGCAGCAAGCTCGCCGCCGGGTACATGAGCGGCGAGGGTGTGCCCAAGGACCTCAAGAAGGCCGCCGAGCTGCTCGACAAGGGCTGCACCAGCGGCGATGGCGACGGCTGCGTCAAGCTCGGCGGCATGTACGCCGAGGGCAAGGGCGTCACCAAAGACCTCGCGAAGTCTTCGGGCTACTACGACACCGCCTGCCGCAACGAGAGCGGCATGGGCTGCTACTACCTCGCCAAGGCCTACGAGAAGGGCGAGGGCGTGCAGCAAGACTTCAAGATGGCCGTCCAGGCCTACAAAGACGGCTGCCGCGTCAAGTACGAGCAGGCCTGCACCGAGGGCGGCACGGTGATGTTCCAGGCCAAGTTCCAAGAGATCTTGGACCGCGCTTGGGAGTCCAAGATCTGCCAAGTCTGGACGATCGTGCCCGGCAAAGACGACAGCACCAAGCTCGTGGCGGATGTGCGCGGCGACCAGTTCAACCTGCTCGAAGGGCCGTTCAAAGGCCAGACCCTGGCCCCCCAGAAGGTCGGCGTCGACTTCGAGAAGGAGAAGAAGTTCCGCGGCATCACCAAGTGGGCCGTGCCCGGCCCCAACGGCCCGGTCAACTTCCGCCACTTTGACGTGTGGGACAGCGAAGACGACCCGATCGACGCCTTCCCCGGCGACCTGTCCCGCTCGCCCGACCGCCAGGGCGCGACCAACCTCGTCTACAACCGCGGCGAAGAGGTCGTGCAGCGCAACGCCGAGCCCGACAAGTGTGTGTTCCCGAACAAGGCGCCGATGTTGACCACCGAGCACTGCAGCGAGCTGCAGGCCCTGCTCGCCGCCCAGCTCGTGAGCACCTGCAAGGGCGAGTAGGCCGCCGCGCGGTCGGCCCCGGGCCGACCCACCTTGGGCCGTGCGCAGCCGCGCGCGGCCCTGCCTTTTGGTAGCAGCCTCGCGGCAAGCTCAGCGCAGGGTGCGCTCGGCCTCGAGGCTGTGGCGCTCGGCGTCGCCAAAGGAGATCGAGAAGGCCCAGTCGCCCGCAGAGAGAGCGCCCAGCGACTCGGTGCCCTGGATGTAGTCGCCCGGCGCGATCTCGATCGTGGTGACCGAGCCGTCGCTGCCGCCCGCCCAGCCCATGCCCGAGCCATCCGGGCCCTCAACCGAGCCGCCCGAGATGACCATGCCGCCGTCGAGGCTGACGGTCAGCGGCTCGTCGCAGGGGTTGACGATGGCGCCGCCGAGCCAGATCGTGCCGGCCTCGCAGTCGTCGACGCAGGGCCTCGCGCCCATGTCAATGACGTGCAGCTGGAAGTCGAGCCCACCTTCGCAGCTCACCCCCAAGTCGGGCTCCCAGACCGGGGTCGGGGTGACCTCGCCGTCCGACCCGCCATCCCAGCCGTCATCGCTCGACCCGTCATCGTCGCCGTCCACGCTGCCCGTGCCGCCGCCCGTGGTGCCCCCCTCGTCGAGACCACCGTCGCTGGCGCCATCCCCACCGTCGGCGCCCTCACCGCCGTCTGCGGTGCCATCCGCGCCATCCGCGCCATCTGCGCCGTCGGCGCCCTCACCGCCGTCGCCGGCGCCGCCGTCGTAAAAGCCGCCGTCATCGCCGCTCGCCGACTGCTGCTCTTTGTCGCCGCAGGCCGCGGCGAGGCTCAGCACCAGCCCCGCGCCCACACACCACACCACCGCTGCCACGCCCTCGCCTCGCTCCATACGCTCCTCCCCGGCGAGGCCCGGCGGGGCCCGCGCGCCGCGGCCATCCTGCCGCGCCCGACCGCCGCCCGCCACGGGGGCCGGCGTTGACAAGAACAGCACAGGCCGGCGCCCGCCGCGGCCCGGCCTGGGGTAGCGTGCGCCCGTTTGGAGGAATGTTGCGCCCATCGATCTCCCGCCGCGCCGCCGCGCCCCTGCGCCGCGCCGCCCTCGGCCTCGCCGCCGCCCTGCCCCTCTCCACCGCCGTCGCCGGCGAGGGCATGTGGCTGCCCGAGCAGCTCCCCCGCCTCGCGCCCGAGCTGCGCGCCGCGGGCATCACGCTCGATCCAGCGAACCTCGCCGACCCGAGCAAAGCGCCGCTCAACGCGATCATCTCGCTCAACGGCTACTGCTCGGCGAGCTTTCTGAGCGCCGACGGCCTCGTGGGCACCAACCACCACTGCGTGAGCGAGCTGCTCGGCTACAACAGCGACGAGACGCGCAACCTCGCGCGCGACGGCTACGTCGCCCGGTCGCGTGACCAAGAGCTCTGGGGCGGCCCCGGGGTCGAGGTCTACATCGTCGACCAGATCACCGACGTGACCGCCAAGATGGGCGCGGGCATCAAGAAGGGCACCAAAGACCTCGACCGCACCAAGATCACGCGCCGCAACGAGGCGGCCCTGCTCAAGGCCTGCGAGGCGCCCCCGGCGGGCCACGACAAGCCCACCCACCGCTGCCGGGTGGTGGCTTTTGACGGCGGCGGTAGCTACCGCTTGATCCGCAGCCAGATCTTCCGCGACGTGCGCCTGGCCTACGCCCCGCCCGAGAGCGTGGGCAGCTACGGCGGCGAGGTCGACAACTGGATGTGGCCGCGGCACGCCGGCGACTTTGCCCTGCTGCGCGTCTATGTCGGCAAAGATGGCAAGCCGGCGGCCCACAGCGCCGACAACGTGCCCTACCGCCCGCCCCACCACCTCAAGGTCGCCAAAGATCCCGTGCGTGACGGTGATCCGGTGCTGGTCGCCGGCTACCCAGGCGGCACCAGCCGCTACGCGAGCGCCAGCGCGCTCCAGCACGCCCGCGACCAGGTCTACCCGGCCAAGATCGCGCTCTTTGACACGCTCATCGCCCTGCTGCGGGCCGAGGCCAAGGCCAGCGAGGCCGCCGCCGGGCGCCTCAATGGCAGCATCGACAGCCTGGGCAACGGCCAAAAGAACGCCCAGGGCATGCTCGACAACATGCGCACCAGCGATGTGGTCGGCGACAAGAAGAAGATCGAGGCCGAGGTGCGGGCCTGGGTGGCCGCCGACAAGGCGCGGGCCAAACGCTACGGGCCGGCCTTCGCCGAGCGTGACCGCCTCGAGGCCGAGGCCCGCGCCGATTGGGAGGCCGAGTACCTGCTCAGCTGGCTGCTGCGCAGCTCGGACCTGCTCGAGGTGGCCCACCAGGCCGTGCGCCTCGCCGAGGAGCGCAAGAAGCCCGAGGGTGACCGCGCGCCGGGCTACCGCGCCCGCGACGAGGAGCGCCTGCGCCTGCGCAGCGACCGCCTCGACAAGACGCTGTGGCTGCCCGCCGACCGCGCGTTCATGGCCGAGCTGCTGCCGCGGGTGGTCAAGCTCGAGGGCGGCTCGTCGGCCCCGGCGGTCGACGCCTTTGTGGCCAGCTTTGGCGGGGTCGAGGGCACGCTCAACGCGCTGTTCACCACGCCGACGCTCGCCGACGCCGCGGCGCGCCGGGCCCTGCTTGAGGCCGAGGCGGGCGCGCTGGCCGCCTCGACCGACCCCTACGTCGTGCTGGCCCGCGCGCTTGAGCAGCGGCTCGCGCCCATCCGCGCCGCCGACGAGCTGCGGCAGGGCGCCTCGCTGCGCATCGACCCGCTGATCATGGAGGCCACCCGCCTCGCCGCGGGCCGCGAGCTCTACCCCGACGCGAACAACACGCTGCGCATCACCTTCGGCGAGGTCGAGGGCTACTCCCCCCGCGACGGCGTCTGGCACCTGCCCCGCACCACCGTGCCCGGTGTGGTGGCCAAGGCGGGCGCCTGGCCCTTTGACGCGCCCGCCCGCCTGCTCGAGGCGGCGCCGGGGGCGTCGAAGAGCCGTTTCGCTGATGATGGTGTGCTGCCCGTCAATTTCCTCAGCTCGCTCGACACCACGGGGGGGAACTCGGGCTCGGCCACGCTCAACAAGAACGGTGAGCTGGTCGGCTTCCTCTTCGATGGCAACTACGAGAGCATGAGCGCCGACTGGCTATTCGCGCCGGCGGTCACCCGCAGCATCCATGTAGACGTCCGTTACCTGCTGTGGATGCTGGAAGACGTCGAGAAGGCCCCTGCCCTCGTCGCCGAGCTCGGGTTCCCGCAGCCCTGATCGATCCCTGCCCCTCCCATCATGCTGCCGGCGACCGCGGGCCCAGGCCCGCGCCCGCGCCCCCCGGCGGCCCCCTCCTCACCTCGGAGCGCCCCACCATGCGTACCCAACTGTCCCTCTCCCTCCTGCTGGTGCTCGCCGCTTGTGAGCCCGTCACCCCCAAGGTCGAGGGCGGCATCTCCGCCGATGACGGCGGCCTCGACATCGGCGGCGACGACGACACGGGCGGCGCGAGCGACGGGGCCGATGGGTCCGACGGTGCAGATGGCGCCGATGGGGCCGATGGGGTCGATGGTGGTGCAGACGGCGCCGATGGGGCCGACGGCGGCGCGGATGGCGCTGACGGGGCCGATGGCGGTGACGGCGCCGACGGCGGCGCAGATGGCGCTGACGGCGGTGGTGATGACGGCACCCCCGACGCCTACCCCCGCACCTGGGACGGCGTCCGCACCATCGAGTTCCCTGGCTACTGCGAAGAGAGCTTCGGCGAGCTGGGCACCGAGGTCACCCGCGAGGCCGACTGGTCGTGGATGATCGACGCCTGCGGCGACTGCGCCGAGACCTACGTGCTCGCGGTCGACACCGACGAGATCTGCGGCAGCGTGCCGGTGGCCACTGAGACCTACCGCGGCGTGATCTACGACGGCCGCGGCGCGACCATCGTGGCCTTCTACGAAGACCGCGGCGAGATCGTGGCCTACGAGTACGCCGCCGCCAGCTGGGATGGCAGCCTGCTGGCCTACGAGACTGAGGGCGACTACAGCGGCTACGACTACATCCTCACCGGCGAAGCCATCATCGAGTGAGCCTGCCGTCACCGGCCCGCCACGCGATAACCTGGGCCGATGACGCACCGCCGCGCTCCCCTCACCTTCGCCCTGCTGCTCGGCTGCGGGGCGCCGCCCAAGTCCGCCGAACCCGCGCCTGAGGGTGGGGGCGCGGCTGACGGCGGCGCGGCCGATGGGGCGACCGACGACGGCGCGACTGACGGCGGCGCGGATGGCGGCGATGGGGCCGACGACGACAGCGGCGCCGACAGCGGCGGGGTGGTCGAGCCCCCGCTCGGCCCCGTGGTCGTGCTGGTGATCGGCGACGGCATGGGCCTCGAGCACGTCGACGCCGCCGGCCTCTACCAGACCGGCCGCCGCGACGGGGCCTTCGTGCACAGCGCGCCCGCCTTCGCGCGCGTGCGCACCGCCTCGCGCACCGGCACGACCGACTCCGCAGCGGCGGCGACCACGCTCGGCGCGGGGGTCAAGACCACCAACGGCGCGCTGGGCCTCGGCCCCGAGGGTGAAGAGCTGGTCGGCATCGTCGACGTGGCGCGCGGCCTCGGCATGGCGACCGGGGTGGTCAGCACCGACACGCTGACCGGCGCGACCCCCTCGGCTTTTCTGGTCCACGTCGACAGCCGCGGCGACACCGCGGCCATCGCCGAGCAGCTCGCCGCCCGCCTGCCCAATGTGCTGCTCGGCGGCGGCGCCACCGACCTGCTCGCCCGGGTTGACCCGCTGCTCGCCCAGGTGGTGATCGACGCGGCGGGGCTCAGCGCGGCCGTGGTCGACGAGCGCCCGCTGGTCGGCCTCTTCGCCGCCGGCGCCATGCCCTTTGCGGTGGACGACGCCGGCGCCGGGCCGCGGCTCGAGGCCATGGCCACCACGGCCCTCGACCGCCTGATCAGCGACCCAGACGGTGCTCTGCTCGTGGTGGAAGGGGCGCGCATCGATCACGCGAGCCACCTGAACCTCGACGAGCTGGCCGTGCCCGAGGCGGCGGCCCTCGACGCCACCGTGGCCGCCCTGCACGCGCGCCTGGAGGCGAGCGGCCGCAGCTACGCGCTGGTGGTGACCGCCGACCACGAGTGCGGCGGGCTGAAGATCCTCGAAGACAGCGCCGCCGGCGAGATCCCGCTGACGAGCTGGCGCCACCTCGACCACACCAACGCCGAGGTCGGGGCCTGGGCCTGGGGGCTCGCGGCGCCTGCGCTCGCCGACCGCGCCGTCGACAACACCGCCATCTGGGCCGCCCTGCACGAGGCGCTCACCGGCGCGCCCACGCCCGCGCCCGACCCGGGGCGGCTGGCCGATGGCTGGCTCGAGGACCTCGGCGCCCCGGTCAGCCTGCAGGTGCACGAGACCAACTTCGGCCTCGGCTACAACCAGCTCGACGGGCTGCGCCTCGCCGCCGACGCCACCGGCCTGTGGATCGGCCTCGACGGCGTGGTCGACGACCGCGCCAACGCGGTGGTGGTCTGGATCGACCGCGACTTCGGGGCGGGCACCGGGGCGGGCGCCGGGCTGCTGCTCAGCGACCGCAGCGCCGGCCTCGACAGCGCGCTGGGCCGCGGCGCGCCGATCATCGAGCTGGAGGGCCTCGGCTTTGACGCGGCGGTGGGTAGCGTCGACGGCACCGAGCTGCGCCTGGGCAGCAGCAGCGGGGCGGCGGGCGCGCGCCTCTTTGCCCCGCCAGACGGTGATCCCGCCGATCTGTGGTGGCAAGACAGCCTGATCAACCTCGACTTCGCCCGCCTCGCCCAAGGGGCGCCCGCCGTCGCCGCGGGGCCCACCGGGGTGGCCTCGGGCGGCGGCCTCGAGGCGCTCCTGCCCTGGTCGGCGCTCTACCCCGGGGGGCTGACCGGGCCAACCGCCATCGCCGTGGTGGTGACCCTCACCGACAGCGCGGGGGGCACCGCGTCGAACCAGGCCCTGCCCCCCTATGCCTCAGCCACCGCGCCGGCCGGCACCCCGGGGCCCCTGCGCGCCGCCGCGGTCATCGAGGTCGACGCCACCGGCGCGGCCACCGGCCCGGCCCGGGTGGTCAGCGCCCCCTGAGCCTCAGCGCGCCGGCTCAGGGTCGACGCCGCGCGAGATGATCGGATCTTCTGCCGCGGTGTGGATGGGGACGGCCGGCCACCAGACCTCGAGCGCGCCCAAGGCCGCCGGCTCGACGCTGCCGCCCGGCTTGGGCACCGAGAGGCGCACGCCGCGGCGCTCGGCCTCGAGGCGCACGCGCTCGGCGGGCTCGGTCCAGGCGTGGGCGGCGAGGTTGAACAGCCCCCAGTGGATGGGGATCATGACGTCGCCGCGCACCATCTGGTGCGCCCGCACCGCCTGCTCGGGGCCCATATGCCAGTCGGGCCAGGCCTGGTTGTAGGCCCCCGACTCCATCATCGTGACGTCGAAGGGGCCGTACTTGGCGCCAATCTCGTCGAGCGCCGGGAAGAGGCCCGTGTCCCCCGAGAAGAAGGCGCGGTGGGTTGGCCCGACCAGCGCCCAGCCGCCCCACAGCGTGTGGTTGGACTGCGGGTTGAGGCGCCCCGAGGCGTGGCGGGCCGGGGTGAGGGCCAGCCGCAGCGCGCCGGCGGGCCCGGGGCGCTCGACCTCGTCCCACCAGTCGAGCTCGTGGATGTGGTCGAGCGGCACGCCCCAGCCCTCGAGGTGCGCGCCCACGCCCAAGGGCAGGTAAAAGTGCGCCCCCTGCGCTGCCAGGGCCTGGATCGACGCGATGTCGAGGTGGTCGTAGTGGTCGTGCGAGATGAGCACGCCGTCGAGCGGGCCCACCGCCTCGATCGCCAGCGGCGGGGCGTAGAAGCGCTTGGGGCCGGCCCACTGCACCGGGCTCGTGCGGTCGCTCCACACCGGGTCGGTGAGGTAGCGCTGGCCGTCAATCTCGATGAGCAGGGTGCTGTGGCCGAGCCAGCTCACGCGCAGGCCGCTGGCGGGCGGCAGGGCCAGCCGCGCGCCGAGGCCGGTGTCGACCGGCAGGGCGCTGTCGGGCTCGACAAAGGCGCTGGGCCAGAGCACGCCCCGGATGTTGCGGATGAACTCGCCCTTGACCGGCTGGGGGTTCTCAAAGCCGCTGGGGCCCCACTGCGGGCTGCGCTCGACCCGCTCTTGGCGCGCGCCGCGGGGGCGGGAGCCAAAAGCGGCCCAGCCGTCGGCGATGGCGCCGACGCCGACGAGGGCGACGGCGGAGAGGGCGCCGAGCACCAGCCGGGGCAGCAGGCGGCGGGCGAAGGAGGGGCGGGTCTGGGGCACGGGGGCTCCGGGGGAGGAGGGCCGCGCTGCGCTACACCCCGCCGCCGCCGCGACAAGGCCCTGACCGCGATCAGGTCTCGGGCGGCTGCCGCGCGCCCACGCCCACCTGCAGGCGGAAGAGCGGCGCGCCGACCCCCGCCGAGATCCCCACCGCGCCGGCGGCGAGCAGGCGGGGCCCGCCCGGGCGGGGGCTCCACTGGCCGCTCAGGCCCAGCTCGGCGGGGCTGCTGCGCCAGTCGGCGCCGATCTCGGCCAGCTCGCGCTCGCCGAGCAGCTCGACCGCCACCGCGGGGTCATCCGGGCCGCCTTGCCCCAGCCCGAGCGCGAGGCCCAGGCGCAGCCGGTCGCCGTAGGTGGTCTGCAGTACGTCATCCCCAGCGGGGGTCGCCGCGGGCAAGCCGCGCCAGCCGAGCTGGACCCCCACCCCCGCCGGCCCGGCCGCGACCCGCCCGCAGAGGCCCGCCTCGGCTGTCCAGCCGGGGCTGCCCGCGGCTTGGTCGACCGCCCCGAGCGGCGCGGTCAGCCGGCCGACCGCCGCGAGGCCGCCGTGCGCCCCCTCCACCGCCCGCAGCTTGAGATCGAGGCCCGGATCGCCGATCACCCCGCCGGTTGCCCGCCGATCCCCAGCCAAGGCCGCGTGCACGGGCAGGGACAGGGCCACGCGGGCCGGGCCGCGGGCCAGGCCGAGGCTGAAGTGCCCGCCCGCCACGGTGGAGAGCAGGGCCAGCTCTTCACCTTGGG
Organism: Deltaproteobacteria bacterium; assembly: GCA_016792625.1. GTDB lineage: Bacteria > Myxococcota_A > UBA796 > UBA796 > UBA2385 > JAEUKK01. Next base: position 80,537 of record JAEUKK010000160.1, read on the forward strand.
GGGTCTCCCAGCGAAGGGGGTCGCGGGTCAGGCGGGCGAAGGCCCGGGCCTCGGCGCCGGGCCGCACCGTCGGGTCCTCGACGCTGAGGAAGCGGGCGCCGTCCGCCGCCGGCCGGGGCCCGGTGACGTCGACCTGGGGCAGGGGCGGCGCGGCCTCGGCCGGCCGGGGCGCGCCGAGCCCAAGCAGGGCGAGGCCCACGAACCCAGCGTGCAGCAGGCTGTTTTGGAGCATGCGCATCATGGCCCGACCCCGGCGGGGGGCCGCAGCGGCCGGCCGTCCGAGGGCAGGCCGATGAAGCCGGTGCGGTCAACCGGAGACACCCGCCACCACAGGCCGGGCACCCGGTAGGGCAGGGCCAGCACCGTTGGCGCGAAGCGCGCCTCGTCGCGGTGGACCACCAGGGCGAGGCTGCGAAAGTCGGCCGAGGTGGCCAGCTCGACCTGGTAGGAGAGCGCGCGCTCGACCGGCGCCCAGACCAGCTCGGGCCGCCGCAGCTCGGCCCCCGCCGCCGGCCGCAGCAGCTGACCGGGCACCAGCAGGGGGACGGGGCGCCCCGGCGCCTCACCGGCCCGGGTGCGGCTGCCCTCCCCCGCGGCGAGCGGCTGGGCCACGCCCGCGCCATAGACGACCATGGGGGTGCCAAGCGCCTCGGTGCGCGCCGCCTCGGGCTCGACGTGCACCCGGAAGCCCCCGGCCTCGGCCGCGCTGGCCCCCGCCGCGGTCTCGACGGTGACCGCCCCGCCGCGCTCGCCGGGCCGCTGGGCGGGCACGGTGACCGAGCCCTGTTGCAGCCGCAGCACGCTGATCCGCTGGCCGCGCTGCACATGGGCCGCCGCCAGCGTCGCGCAGGTGCCGGGCAGCAGGTTCACGTCGTCATGGCCGCCGCCCGCCGCGTCCCAGGCCATGCGCACGGTGAGGTAGCTCTCGGCCGCGGTGCACAGCAGGGCGCCCAGGGGCACAGCCCCGCCCTCGCTGACCGGGATGGGCGGCGCCGCGCCGACCCGCACGGTGGCCTGGCCGACCAAGGCGAGCACCAGGCCGGGACCGGGCACCTCGCCCGCCCGCAGAGGCAGGCGCAGCAGGGTGCCCGCCGCGAGCGGAGCATCGACCTGCAGGCCGTTCTCGGCAGCCAGCGCCGCAGGCATGACCCCCGCGCGGCCAGCCACGGCGGCGAGGTCTTCGCCGGCGGCGACCACCACCAGCGCGCCCGGGCCCGCCGGCGCCGGCGCCCCCACCGCAGAGGGCCCCTGCGCGCCGATCACCAGCAGGGCGAGGAGGCACCCGACCCAAGCTCCAGCCCGCCCCGCGCTCATGGCGACACCGGCGGGGTGGGCAAGATGACGCAGGCGCGGGCCTCTTCGGCGCTCAGCGTCGGGCTGACCACCACGGGCGCCGCCTCGCTGAGCGCGCCCGGCGGCAGGCCCGCCGCGACCAGGGCCCGGGCCACCGCGCCGCAGCGGGCCGCGGCCAAGGCAGCGTTGGCGGCCGGATCACCATCGGGAGAGGCGCTGCCCTGCAGGGTGAAGCGCCAGCCGCCCGCCGCCGCGACCAGGGGGCTCAGCGGGGCCGCCGCGGCCGGGGTGAGCGCGGCGCTGCCCCGGGCGAAGCGCACCCGCAGCGGGGCCGGGGCGGCGGGCCGCGCCCAGGTCACCTCGCCGTCGGCCACGGCCACAGCGAGCTCCTCCTCCCGGCCGCCACCGCGCACCCGCACGGTGACAAAACCCTCAGGCGCGGTGATCTCCACGACTCCATCCGATGCGGGCGCGTAGGTTTGCCCGTCGATCTCGACCACATCACCCGGCTCGGCCACCACCAGCAGCCCGCCTTGGCGCGGGGCGGGCACCAAGCGCAGGGCCCCCGCCGCGCCGACCGCACCCTCGGCGGGCAACATGCCCTCAGCGACGACGATCAGGCGGGCCTCTGGCGGCAGCGCGGCCAGCACGGCCTCGGCCTCGGCGGGGAGCAGCCACGCGCAGACCGGGTGGGGCAGCCAGAGGCGGGCGCCCTCGGGCAGAAGGGGGAGGAGGGGCGCCGCGGGGCCGATCGCAGCAGGTGGGGGGTCGACGGGCGGCGCCGCAGGAGGTGGCGCCGGCACGGCCTCGACCTTGGCCCACCGCAGCCCGAGCCCGAGGCTGGCCGCCTCGGCCCCCGCGTCGCTGGCCCAGAGCCGCGCCTCAAGCTCAAGACCCGGCACCCAGCCCCCCGCGGCGGGCGGCGGGCGCAGGGGCTGCACCCAGCCCATGCCCACATGTGCGCGGCTAGACAGCCCGGGGGCCACCGCGAGGCTGTAGCCGAGGCCCAGCGCCGGGCCCGACCGCCGCCCGAGCCGCAGGGCCGGGCCCACCCGCAGCGCCGGCGGGGCGCTGGGCCCCGCGCCGAACCCCAAAACAACGGTCTGCAGGTCAAGCTCGGCGGTGAAGGCGGGCAGCGGGCGCACCCCGAGCCCGAGCCCGAAGCCCCCGCCCCGCGCTGCAGGCCCGCGCGCGCTCTGCACCCAGCCGCTCGTGTGGGCCCGCAGCTCGGGGGTGGTGCGCGCCGGCGCTTCGGCCGCGGCGGCCCCAGGCAGGCCGAAGGCGAACAGCAGGCCCGCGCCGGCCAAGGTGAGGGCCGCGCTCACTCGGGCCTCCAGCCGCGCAGGCGGGTGATGTCGCCGGTGTCCTCGCGCACAAAACGCCCCTCGATGCGCAGCCCGTCGGCGCTCAGCTGCAGCTCGTAGCGGCCCGCGTCGGGCACGGCCTCGGTGTCGCGCAGGCGCAGGCTGCGCGTCTCGGCGCTGTACTCGCCCTCGACCACGTTGCGGACGGCGCGCTGGCCCTGCCGCACGGTGAGCTCGCCGCGCAGGCCGGGGCCGCCCCGCCGCAGGCGCAGCTCGGCTTGGCGCCCGCCAAAGCTCAGCAGCCAGCTCCCCATCGGCCCACCCCCGGACGTCTCCGCTCGGGGTTCTCCCTCACCCGCTGGCGCACGGGCGTCCACCGCCGCGCGCACGGCCGGGCGGGCCGCCGGCCGGGGGGCCTCCGCCGGCGCGGGCGCAGGGCTGACCTCGGGTGCGGGCGCGGGCGCGGGCGCGGGTACGGGCACCGCCGCGGGGGCGGGCAGGGGCTCCTCCGAAGTCGGCGCGATCACCGCCGGGCTGGTCGTTTTCGGCGCGCCCTCCTCCTCCCCATCGCCGCGCAGCAGCAGGGCGAGGCCGACCAGCCCGGCCAGGCCGAGGGCGCCGACGCCGAGCCGCAGGCCGAGCGGTGGGCGGCGCAGCTCCGCCTCGGGATGGACCTCTGGCGCGCTGCTCCCGATGTCCGCGGGTGCGCTGCTCCCGATGTCCGCCGGCCGCTCCTCCCCTCCCCTCGCCGGAGCAAACCCGCCGTCGGTGGGCGCCGACCAGGGGGCGGTCGAGGTGGTCTCGGGGTCGGCCACCGCCCAGCCCGGCGCTTGGCCCGGGTCGAGCCAGCGCAGCCCTCCGCCCGCGGTCGAGGCCGCTGCGGCGGTGGTGGGCAAGGCACCGGATCCCCCGTCGGGGATCGGCTGCTCCACGTCCGTCCGGGTCGCCGCCCCGCGCCAGCGCCCCTCCTCTGCCCCCGCGGTGCGCGCCCAGGCCGGGGGCGTCAGCTCGGCGGGCCCATCGCCGCTGACGTCGGTCTGCGCGAGGCCGGCCCCCAGACCCGACAGCCAGGCGCCTGGCCCTTCGACCGCCCGCACCGGGCCGAGCGCGGCCAGCTCGGCGCCCAAGGCCGCCGCCGAGGGGTGGCGCTCGGCGGGGTCGAGGCGGGTCGCCCGCAGCAGGCTCGGGCGCAGCGCGGGCGGCACGGCCAGCCAGCGGGGCGCGCCGGGCCCGGCCAAGAAGAGGTCGATCGGGTTCTCGTTGGTGGCCAGGGCGTAGAGGGTGGCGCCGGCCGCGTAGATGTCGGCCGCCGGCCCCACGCCAGCCGCGTCTAGGCGCTGCTCGGGGGCCATGTAGGCCAGCGAGCCCATGGCCACCCCGGCCCGGGTCAGGCGCAGGGCCGCGTCGCCAGCGAGCAGCGCGATGCCGAAGTCAGCGAGCTGGACGTCACCTTCAGCGTTGAGCAGCAGGTTTTGGGGCTTGACGTCGCGGTGCACCACCCCCGCGGCGTGGGCGGCGG